>NZ_BAAILL010000049.1:278904-484140 GCF_054589215.1 Paraburkholderia sp. 2C
GGTGCCGGTGCCGGTGTCGGTGCCGATCCACCAGAGCATGCGCCCAGGTCCTCCCAAACGCCCCATGCACCCGACTGGGCGGGATTGTCGCCTTGAGTCCACCACTTGTTCTTATAGTTATGTCCGTTATAGGTCACCTTAGTCCCCGGCGTTTCGTATGCTTCGGTTGCTGACCATGTTGCGTAGCACCCCGATGCCGGAGATGGTGCTGGTACTGGTGCCGGCGTTGGCGTTGGCGTTGGCGTTGGCGTCGGCGTCGGCGTCGGCGTCGGCGTCGGCGTCGGCGTCGGCGTCGGCGTCGGCGCTCCTCCCGCCGCCCCCACATCGCGCCACAACGTCGGCGAACCGGACGGCGTCCACCCCGCGCCCGGATAGGCCGTATGCGTTTGCAGCGCCTGATACAGGCGACCGTTATAGGTCACGGTGGTGCCCGCCGTGTAGGTCGTCCCTTCCTGCCACGCCTGCTGTGCATAGCCGGCGCCAGCATAGAGCACCGTCACAGCCGGCAACAAGGCAAACCTCTTATAGACATGTGACCTCATATCGCCTCCGCTCAATCGCGATCCATCCGCGCGCTCAATCCACCCTACCGATCCGACAAGCCGTCCACACGCTTCAACCCGCACACCTCACCGCCTGACCATCCCGTTGCTCGGGTACATCACGAACTTCCATTCCCGGTAGCTCGTCTGCAGCGCGAAGCTCGCGTCCGCGTCCGAAAAACCATCCCGTTTCAGCGGCACACCATCCGCATCGCTATAGACGCCATAAAGCTCACCGTTGGGGCCTGTCACAAGCTTCCAGTCACCATGCGTGAGCGGATCCCCATACGCCGCGCGCAAATGCCGGCGCGGATATGAAACACGCGGGTCGTGCAAAAGATCGTCGACGCTCCGAGGAAAAGCGCCATTGCTCTCCGCGCGCACATAACTGTCGATCGCACGGCGAATCGCGTCGCCCCTTCTCAGCAACTCGTCTTCGTTGGCCCGCGTGATATTCGTTGCCCACATTTCGCCGACCCTCATCAGATAGATTGATATCAGCGCGACGCACATCAGCGCCCATAACATGACGACACCCCGCTCACGCCGCCGGTAGCCGAGGACGGAACCGCGACCGCAGCCACAGCCGCGTCCACGCCCCGGCCCACGCCCAAGCGTCAAGCAGCCAAAAGCCTCGTCACCAGTTCGCGTAATCCGTCCCATCTTTCGCCTTGCCTTTCGCACCGCTATGCACGTCGTACACGCCGGGCTTCCCGTCAGGCGGCGGCGCCACCTGCCACGTGCTCCGGCTCTGCGTGATCGTGTCCATCGGCACTTCCCGCAGATAACGCCGCGTGACGAGTTCATCGAGCGTTTCCGGATATCGTCCCTGGTCCGCACGGAAGCGGTCGATCGAATCGCGCATCATGCTGAGGTTCTCGCGCAGCACCGTTTCCCTCGCCTTATCCGTTTGCCCGAAAAACTGCGGCACGACGATCGTTAAAAGCGTCGCGATGATGGCCAGCACGACTAACAGTTCTATCAGCGTAAATGCCCGGAAAGCACGCTTACCCATGTCGATCACCACCTCCGGTAAGGAATCCCGTTGATCCCCTGCTCGTCCGACAGCGAATACACGTCGTACACGTCCGTGCCTTCGCCGGGCGAATCCGGCGGGCTTGCGTAACTGCGCTTGCCCCACGTCTGCGCATCGGCCTTGCTCGGGCAATCGCACATCGGATCGCGAGGAATCCGGCGCAGAAAGTACAGGCGCGCGTGCGTCGGACTCGTTTTGTCCGGCACACCGTCCACCAGCACGCTGAGCGTCGGCGGATATCCGCTGTCGCCCACCGTCCGGTCGATCTTTCCTGCTTCCGCTGCCGCCTTGTATGCATCGATCGCATCGCGAATCCGCCACAGATCACGCCTCAACTCCTCCTCCTTGTCGCGTTGCGCAGCGATCTGCGTGAGCGGCAGCGCGACCATCGCAAGCGCCGCCATGATTGCCAGCGTGACGAGCATCTCGATCAACGTGAAGCCGCGCTGCATGGCCGTTTCCAGGGGCTACCGGTCTTTTCCGCCCGGCGGCTCGAGCGCCGGCGGCGGCGTGTTCATTCCCTTCGGCGGCACCTTGATCGCCGTTCCACCGCTCAGATCATTGCCTTCGGTTGTGATCCGGGTTTCCGTGCCCGAATCGAACGCGACCGCATTTCCCGCAGGGATCGATTGATTGCGCACGATGCGCGGCGTCAAAAGCAGAATCAGTTCGGTCTGCTTTTCGTCGTCGACCTTCGTGCCGAAGATCCGGTCGAGTATCGGAATCCGGCTCAGGCCCGGCAGGCCCTGTCCGCCGCTTCGCTCGTTGCGCTGTAACAGCCCGGCGAGTATCTGCGTTTCATTGTTGTTGACGCTCATCACCGTTTCGGCCGTTCGCGTGCCGATCTGATATGCGACGAGGCCGCTGCTCGTCGTGATCGTATCGGTGACATTCGACACCTCGAGTTTCAGCTTGACCTGTACTTCGCGTGAATTGACGATCGACGGCTGCACGTCGAGCGTCAGACCGACGTCCTGATAGTTGACGCTCTCGGAGCTGAAATTGCCGGACAAGGTGGTGGTCACAACGGGCAAGCGGTCGCCGATCAGCACTTTCGCCTTCTCGCGGTTCCTCACGCGGATTCGCGGATTGGCGAGCGTCTTGGTCTTGCCCATGCTTTGCAGCAAGTCGATGCCGACGGTTCCGAGTCGCACGATCACATCGCTGCTGTTCAGATGATGCAGCTCGTCGAGTGACACGAAGCCCGACGGAAGCGTCGTCGTATCGGTCTCGTCGGGTGTCGGCCGTATGCCGAACTCGATCCGGTCCGGATACCGCACGCCGAGCTGCAAAAGGTCCGTCGACGATACCTCGATGATCTGCGCTTCGATCACAACCTCCGCTGGCGTCACATCCATTGCCGCGATCAGGCGTTCGGCCACCGCGATCGTCTCCGGCGCATCGCGCATGATGATCGCATTGGTGCGCTCGTCGATTACCGCGTCGCGCGTCTTCACCATCTGCTTGAGCACGGCCAGCACCTGCGGCGCCTGCGCATTCTGCAAATAGAACGTGCGCACCGCGAGATCGCGGTATTCGGTTTCCTTGTCCTGCCGCTTCGGATAGATGAGCAGCGACGTGCCGTTCACCACCTTGCTCGCGAGCTGATTGGCCTGAAGCACCATTGCCATGACCTGTTTGACGGGCGTATTGGTCGCGAAGATTGTCGTCGGCGCCGTGGCCGCGACGTCGTGATCGAACGTGAAGTTCAAGCCGGTGATATTCGAAACGAGCTCGAAAATGCTGATCAGCGGCTGATCGCGAAACTGCACCGTGATCGGCTGACTGAGGTCGCGCGTCAACGTAGGTGTCAACTCGCGGCCCCGCGGCATAAGCAGGTCGTCGCGCAAACGGGCGGCGCGAAGATTGCCCGGTTGCCGCCTGAGCACGTCGCTGGCTATCGCAAGCGCTTCGTCCGGCCGTTCCGCACGGATCGATTCGGCATACCGCACAGCCGAATCGATCGGCCCTTGCGTATCGATCCACTGGAGCATCTGCGGAGGATTGTCGTCGCCCGGCGACGCCTGCTGCGCCTTTTGCGCCCACACGCGCGCCTGCGCGAGATCGTTCGCGTAATAGGCGGTCGTCGCGCGCGTCAGGTAGTCTTCCATTACACGGCGGCGCATTTGCAGATAGTCGCTGCGAACCTGCAAGTCATCGGGATACTGAGCGGATTGCTGCGCAAGCAGCTCGAGCGCCTGATCCGGCGGCAACGTACTCAATTGCGTCTCGAGCTGCTGCCGGCGCATGTCTGCCGCACATGCCGCGAGCACGATCAGCAACAGCGCCACGCACAACCGGGCAAGCCGCATCATCGGCCTCCTCCAAACGTCAACTGCTGCTTGCGCTTCAACGGCAAATAAAGAAACCTGACCTCGCGCTCGCTGACGCTCTCTATCCGGTACTCGTTCAGCAGCACATCGCCCACGCGCAAAAATCCTTTCTTGTTGCACTGCGCGCACAACATGAAATCCTTGCCGGCCGCATTCAGCACGACATAGAAGGCGCCGTGCTGATCGAGCCATAACGAGCGAACGACAAACGGCAACGGCGGCGGTTCAGGCGGCGGTGGCGGCGCAGCGGATACGGGTGATGGCGGAGGAGGCGGTGGCAGCCAGTTCTGACGCGGAAACACGTCGACCATCGCCATCGCGGGTGCCGGCGGCACCGGCATTGCCGCAGCGGCAGTTCCTGCGTTTGCAGCGCGCGCAGCGTCCGAAGAAGGGGGCACGGCCGCCCCGCTTCCTGATGCCGCGCGCGCGGGCCGCGTGGCTGAAGCAGTAATCGCTGGCGTGTTGCGCTCGTGTGATGTCGATGTAGGTGCTTCATGTCCCTTCCAGTATGCGAACGTGGCCAGCCCCGCGGCCACGACGAGCAGGCCCTGCACCGGCCTCGAGATATTCATCGACCGGACATCGACGCCCTTCATTACGCACCCTCGACGAGAAACGAGCACTGGATGCGTACTTCGAGCTGTGTCGCGCCGATGTCCGGGCGGGAGACCGCGATGCGCTGGCACCGCGCGCCGGGCAGGCGTCGAAGGTCGGCAAAGAAGCCGCGCAGTTGCAGGTAAGTGCTCGTAAACGACGCACTGACCGCATAACGCCTGAGCGCCCCTTCTTCTTTGGCCGGTTCATAGCTGACCTGCGGTAATGAAACGCCGTTCTTCAACGCGATCGCATGGAAGCTGTGCAGGAATACGAAGAAGCGCTGGTCCGCGCTTGCCGGACCGGCAGCTTCATCGGGTACCGGCGGAGGCGGTTCAGTCAGTTTCGCTGCGCGCGTCTCGAGTTCATGTTCACGCGTGGCGATATCGCGCGCCGTCGGGACGATCTCGAACAGAGCGATCGCGATCACCGCGCCGACGAGGATTGCCGCGAGCAAGCCCGTCGTACCCAGACGCCACTGCATTCGCCTCGCCTCCCAGATCAGCCGGTTCATCGATGCACCTCCGCCGGTGCGCCGGCCGCGGCAGTGGACGGCACAGACGCCGCGCTTGTCGCGACTTCACCGGCATTCGCGCGCCACGTGATTTGCAGCGTCGTTTCGACCGATTTGACGGGCGGCCCCGGTTTCTGCGTCTGCCGCGTCACATTCACACGCTCGGTAGCCGGCTGTGCCTCGATCCAGTCCGCGTACGACAGCGCCTCCTGTGCCGTTCGCGTTTCGAAAGTCATGTTGATCTGCCGTGAAGTCGTGACCACCTCGAGCGAGAGGAACGCAATGTTCGGGTTCCATCCCCGTTCGATGAGGTCGCGCGCCGGCTCCGCCGCATAGCGCTGCTGCGCCATCAGTGCTTCGGAATGGGGGTTGCCGGGATTCCGATGCGCCTTGCCGATCACCTGGTATTTCTGCTCCTGCCGTGCAATCGACGTCTCGCGCTCGCCGAGCGCCTCGCCGTTGCGCTTCAGATGGTCGAGATACTGCATCGCGACCAGCAGCAGACCCACGGCAAGCAGCAGCGCAACCATGCCCGGCGCCGCGCCGGGACGATTCGCCCTTGCCATGTCGAGGCCGAACGTCTTCATACCGGGACGCTCCATGGCACGGTCAGCCAGTGCGTGCGCGACGCGTCGGCTGCGTTGCGGTCCACGGTATCGGGTGCAATCACGTAGATCCGCTCGGGGAACGGCGCATCGCATAAACTCGCGGCATCGCGAAACACCCGGTCGAACGGCTCCAGCGCGGGCAGCGTGACAAATCCGCTCCAATGTCCCTTGCTTCGAAATCCTATGTTTGCGATGTAGACGCCCTTCGATTCCATCTCCTCGAGTTCGACCACCGCAATTTCACCGTCGGCGATTTGCCGGCGGTGCCGCGACACCGCATAGGTGTACGCGGGTTCGACCGTATGCATGCTGATCCTGCGCTGCTTGCACTGGCGCGCAAGATACTCGCACAGCAGCTCGGGCACCGCCGCGGCAAGGCGCGCGCTTCCCCATCCGCGGTCCTGCACATTGAAGCGCCATGCCTCGGCGCCACCGCCGCCGCCCTGCACGAACTGCATGCGTGCCAGCGGAAGCCAGTCGACGGGCCGCGGCAACGCGCGCCACGGCAATGCGTAATAGCAGACGAACGGTGCGCCGACGAGCAGGCGCAGGCGATGCACGCCGAGCGTCTCGGGCTTCGGTAGCAATGCGTCGAGCGCAGGCAGCGCGGCTGAAATTTCATAGGGATTCGCCAGAGAAAAAACGGCTTCGACCTGGCCCGAGGCACTGAAGCGGCACGCGCGATAGCCATCGAGCCATACTGTCGATTGACTCCACCACTTCAGCTCGCGCGGCCGCGAGGGCAACCATCGGGTCAGATGCGCCGCCCGCACGCCGGATGTGATGCGACTCCATGACAGGGCCATTGGGATCTCCGTCGCTCACGCGCTATTCGATCATCGTCACGCGATTGACTTCCGCGAGCGTCGTGCGCCCGTCGGCTACCGCGCGCAGCGCGACCTGCCTGATCGGGATAAACCCGCTTTGCTGCGCAGCCTCTTTCAATTCGACCATCGGCCGCCGCTCGACAAAGCATTGCTTGATCCGATCATTGAGCCGCAGCACTTCCCCGATGGGCTGCCTGCCGAGATAGCCGGTGCGCCGGCATGCTTCGCAACCGGCGCCCCTGCGGAAGCGCCAATCGCGTACCTGTTCGCGCGTCAATGCCGATGCATGCAGCAAGGCGTCGTCGGGTGCGGCATCGTCGCGAACGCAATGCGGGCAGTTCTTGCGCATGAGCCGCTGCGCCATCGCGCCCAGCAGCGCGTCGACAAAGCTGTGCATATCGACGCCCATATGCAGAAAACGATCGAGCACCGAGAAGACGTTATTGGCGTGAACGGACGTGAGCACGAGGTGCCCCGTCAACGCAGCCTGCACCGCAATGCCCGCGGTTTCACCGTCACGTATTTCGCCGACCAGAATCTTGTCCGGGTCGTGCCGCAAGATCGACCGGAGTCCGCGTGCGAATGTGAGGCCCTTCTTGTCGTTGATCGGTATCTGCAGTACGCCCGGCAATTCGTATTCGACCGGGTCTTCGATCGTGATGATCTTTTCTTCGCCCGTGTTGATTTCCGTCAGCGTCGCGTACAGCGTCGTGGATTTGCCCGACCCCGTCGGTCCGGTCACAAGAATGAGGCCATACGGTTCATGCGCGACCGCACGGAGCGCTTCGACGATATCGGGTTCGTGGCCGATCGCGTCGAGGCGCAACGAGGTGTTGCCCGACTCTCCGCGCTGCTTGTCGAGCACGCGCAACACGGCGTCTTCGCCGTGAATCGACGGCATGATCGACACGCGGAAATCGATCTCGCGCTGATTGATGATTGCGCGGAAGCGTCCGTCCTGAGGAATTCTGCGCTCGCCGATATCGAGGTCCGCCATCACCTTCAGGCGCGACAGCACCTGTTCGGCGACCTCGACACCGGCCGTCGACGCCGTCGTCTGCAACACGCCGTCAATGCGGTATTTGATGACGAGCCCCGTCGCCGTGCTTTCGATATGGATGTCCGACGCCCGCGCTTTCAATGCGTCGTATAACGAAGAGTTCACGAGACGGATGACCGGATGCACATCGGCCGCAAGCGTCGCGAGCGATATCTCCATGCCGGCGTCCGCCGTCGCACTCGCGGCGTCGCCAACATTGATCTGCGTGAGCGCCTGATGCGCGGACTCATGGACGGCGAGATACGCCAGCAGATCCGCGGGCACGCAAAACGCGAATGCGAAGCTTGCCTTCACGCGCTGCATTGCCCATGCACGCAGATAGCGGTCGAACGGATCGGGCAGCACGAAAAGCCGCTGTCCGTCCCGGTCGCGCGCCAGCACGCAATTGCGCGAGATCGCCTCCGCGAAAGGCAGCCGATCGAAGCACGGCTCCATCGCTTCGAGTTCTTCGGCATCGAGGCCGCGCAACCCGGTTAGCCCCGCGACGCGCTGAAGATAAACCGAAGGATCGTGCTCCGCGTCATCCCATAGCCGGACCTGCATGGTGCGCGAATCCGGGGCATCGTCTTTAGCCGTGAGTGCCTGGGCCGTTCGAGCGTGGAGCAGTTGCGCCATGATGTCACCCCACGCTGCCCGCAAGCTGAAAGATCGGCATGTACAGCAGGAAAATCACCGCTCCGACGATTCCACCCACGACGAGCATCAGCACCGGCTCGACCACGCGCATCAGCGTATCGATCGCACGATCGAGTTCTTCGTCGCAGAACTCGGCCGAGCGCGTGATCATCGCCGGCAACTCGCCGCTCTGCTCGCCGACCCGAATGAGCCGCTCCGCGACCGGCGTCGTCAGATCGGCGGACGGCAACGCGGCCGACAGCGCCTGGCCCGCGCGAATCGATTCGACGGCCTGCGCAAGCGCTCCCTGCATCTGACGCGGCAGCAGCTGCGCCGCGAGCTCCATCGACGCGACCACCGACATGCCGCCCGACAGCAATAAGCCAAGCGTGCGGTAAAAGCGCGTCAGTGCGAAAAGCCGCTGATAGGCCGCAAGCCGCCGGAAGCGGAACAGCACACTCATGATCCTCGCCCTGACCTTGCCGTTACCGAGCGACCAGCCGATCGCCGCGATGCCCAGCGCAAGACATATGAGCAATACGGCGCCGTGTTCATGAACGAGGTCTCCCCACCACAACATGACTTTTGCGGACAACGGAATGTCCTTCATCGACGCAAACACCTGGCTGAACTTCGGAATGACATAAAACGCCAGGAAAACGATGATCAACGTCCCGGTGGCAATGACGATCGACGGATACACCATTGCCGACACCACCTTCTTGCGTACGCCATCGAGCCGCGCATCGTAGTGGTGATAGCGCTTGAGCGCCTCGGCAAGATGCCCGGTGCGCTCCGCCGATGCAACGGTTGCAACATACAGGGCCGGAAATTCCCCGGCCTGCCGCTCGAGCGCCTTCGAGAGCGGCAAGCCTTCGTACAGCGCGTCGACGATGGTCTGCAGCACCGTTCGGTTGATGCCTTCCTTGCTCTTGTCGCGTAGCGTTTCGACGGTTTCCACGAGGCTCAGTCCCGCTTCAAGTAGTGCGATCAGTTCCTGCGTAAAGAGCGAGCGCTCGAATACCGGCTTGCGAAACGACCACGCGAAGCTGCGCGATTCCATCGGCGCAACGCCGACGACCGACATGCCCATCTCCGCCACGGTCCGCCGTACCTGCGCTTCGTCATCGCCCGGCAATTCGAATTCCTGTTCGCCGTTTTCGCTTTTGACTATCACCCGGTAGCGCATGACGACCGCCGATCAGGATCGTTCTACTTCGAAAAGATGTCAGCGTCCTCGCCCGTTCCGCCCGGCTTGCCGTCCGCGCCATAAGTGAAGAGGTCGTAGTCCTTTCCGTTTTCTCCGGGGATCCGGTAGTTATACGGTTTTCCCCATGGATCGTTCGGAATCGCGCTGCTCATATACGGACCTTCCCACCCCGGCGTATTGCCCTGATTCGTCATCAACGCCGACAGGCCGACGTCGCCTGGCGGATAGTGACCCGTATCGAGCCGGTAGCGATCGAGGGCGCTTTCGATGCCCTTCATCTGCGACGCCGCGGTCTTGCTGCGTGCCTTGCCGACTTCGCCGAACAGCTTCGGACCGACATAGCCGGCCAGCAGCGCGATGATGAGCAACACCACGAGCAGTTCGAGCAAGGTGAAGCCACGCCAGCGGTCCACGCGCCGTTGCGGATGCAACGACGCGGTGTCGTGGGCCGGCGCAACGCAGGCGGCCGGATCTCTTTTCAAAGGTAGGCGCATATCACTTGTTCGCTTCACCGAGGATTCTGGTCAGCTCCGCATCCGGCGTGTCGCCGTCGAGCTCCCACGAGAACACGCCCCTAAGGTTCTGCTGCTTCGCGTAGTCGACTTTCATGCGGACCGTCGTAGGCGTGTCGTAGGACCAGAACGTGGTGCCGTCGAACTTCCACGATTGCTTCGCCACTGGGTGCTCATACACGGTACCGGGCGCGCTCTTCAATAGTCTGTAATCCTGTATGCCTTCTTCGTACTTGCCGGGTGCCGGCTTCGTGGCCTTCTGGTAGAGACCGTCGCCCTTCGGTCCGGCGGTCACGCCGGTCCAGCCGCGGCCGTAGAACGGAATGCCGACGACGATCTTCGACGGCGGCACGCCCTTTTCAAGCAGGCTCCTGACGGCGGCATCGACGTTATAGGACGCGCCGGTCTCGGTCTTCGCATTCGGACTGTCGGGATCCTTGTAGAGATTCGATTGAAAATCGGTGGGGCCGGCCGACTCCCATCCGCCATGGAAGTCGTAGGACATGACGTTGATCCAGTCGAGCGATTTGCTGTATTGGGCGGGATCCGTATTCGCGATCTTGTCTCCCCCCGAGCCGATGGCAACGGTCAACAGATATCGCTTGCCCTTTTGCGCACCGATCGCATCGAGCTGCTTGCGGAACTCCGCCAGTAGCAGCGTATAGTTTTGCTTATCGTTCTGGTCAATGACGTTATAAGGTTGGCCGCCCCCACCCGGAAACTCCCAATCGATATCGATGCCGTCGAACACGCCGTCTGCGACGCCTTCGCCGCCGGCATTCGAACCCGCATCGAACGGCAGATTGCCTTTGATGTAGACGTCGATGCACGACGACACCAGTTGCTTGCGCCCGGCGTCGGTCGACGCGGCACGTCCGAACCATTTCGACCAGGTCCAGCCGCCGATCGACAGCATGACCTTCAGGTTCGGGTACTTCGCTTTAAGTTGCTTTAACTGATTGAAGTTACCCTTGAGCGGTCCAGCCTTGCCGTTGCGCGGATCGTCCCACGCGTATTGCCACGGGTCCGAGGCCCCATTCACGGATTCGCTGGCCGAAAATCCTTTCTGATAGTCGGCCCATCCGTCGCCGCCGGTGCCCGCATCGGGCGCATCCGGATTGGTTGCGCCAGGCTCGGCCTTGGTGATGATGTCGCATTCGTAGCCGCCGTTCTTCGCATAGATGTTGCCGAATGCGTAGTTAATGAAAGTCAACTGCTTTGCCTGACCCGAGGTGTCGATGTCCTTCACCTTGAAGTTGCGGTCATAGATGCCCCATTGCGCGAAGTATCCGCCTACCTCGTGCGCGCTTGAGGAGGGCGACGGTGCCGGTGATGGGGCAGGCGTTGGCGTTGGTGCTGGCGTTGGTGCTGGCGTCGGCGTTGGCGTTGGCGTTGGCGTTGGCGTCGGCGTCGGCGTCGGCGTCGGCGTTGGCGTTGGCGTTGGCGTTGGCGTTGGCGTTGGCGTTGGCGTTGGCGTCGGCGTCGGCGTCGGCGTTGGCGTTGGCGTTGGCGTTGGCGTCGGCGTTGGCGTCGGCGTTGGTGTCGGCGTTGGTGTCGGCGTTGGTGCTGGCGTCGGCGCTGGCGCTGGCGCTGGTGTTGGTGTTGGTGCTGGCGTCGGAGCCGGCGCGGGTGAGGGCGACGGGCCACCAGCACATGCGCCCAGATCCTGCCATACGCCCCAACTGCCAGACTGCGCGGGATTGTCCCCTTGCGTCCACCACTTGTTCTTGTAGTTGCGTCCGTTATAAGTCACCAATGAACCCGCATTGGCATACGCTTGAGTCGCCGACCATGCGGTATAGCATCCCGCGCCCGAGGGCGTCGGTGAAGGAGCAGGCGTCGGCGCGGGTGTGGGTGCCGGCGCGGGCGAAGGTGCTGGTGCTGGCGAAGGTGCTGGCGAAGGTGCTGGTGCTGGTGCTGGTGCTGGTGTCGGCGCCGGCGAAGGCGAAGGCGAACCACCTGTCGCCCCCATATCTCGCCACAACGTCGGAGAACTCGAAGGGTTCCAGCCCGCGCCCGCATACGCGGTATGCGTTTGCAGCGCCTGATAAGTGTGGCCGTTATAGGTGACCGTGGCGCCGGCGGTGTAGGTCGAACCTTCTTTCCACTCATCAGCCAGCGCGCCAATCGAACGGGTTGCGAGCAACAACGCAACGAGTGCTGACACACAAGCCCCGTTCTTCTTGATCTTCATAAGATCTCCTGACGCATTCCGGCACTGCGACCGACAGCCACGATGCAAAACAAGACATGCGACGCAACTGCTGACCCAACCTTTTATTCCCCACGACACGCCTTTGCTAATAGATAGGTCATTCAAATCGATCAATCAAGAGTTAACCAATAAATCCACAACCTCCCCTTCTATTTATTCAAGTTTGAAAAGATAAATAAAATATCAAACATTCCACTACGACGTTGACTAGCCTCCGGATCCAGAAAAACCGCGCCACGCCGTGCTGCGCCGGGCAAACCACCAGCGCGACATCCGGCCACTTGATTGGTGACATTAATTTCATTAAAGCGTCGTTCATTAGTCGCGCGTTAATTAATGTCCAATAAAGTAATTTTTCTATTCATCCAGAAAATAACATCGCAAATCTACTATCATTTATTTCCGCAAATCCGACCGGCAATCGACGGAGGCGTCAATGGGAGTGATGGATGCCGTATGGACGGAATGGCTGACGACCAACCTGAACCGCGGATGCACGCACGCATCGATCGTCGAAGCGATGGTGCGGGCGGGCATCGATGTGTCGATGGCGCGCGATGTCGTGCGAAGCGCGGTTACGGCGGGCAACGGTGAGCTTGCAACAGTCGTCGACGCGGCTGTCAACGATGCCAGCCCGTACGAATACGACGCATGCCCCGTCACCGAGGGCAATTGCATCCGTGCGTACGATCGTGACATATCGGTGCTGATCCGCGTCGCGTGTCCGCAGATCATCGTGTTCGACGACGTGCTGTCGGGCGACGAGTGCGCGGACCTGATCGAGCGTTCAAGGCACCGCCTGAAGCGATCGACGACGGTGAATCCCGACAACGGCAGTGAAGACGTGATCGAGACGCGCACGAGCGAAGGCTGCTGGTTTCCGCGATGCGAAGATGCGCTGATCGAACGGATCGACCGGCGCATTGCCGCGCTGATGAACTGGCCCATCGACCACGGCGAAGGTTTGCAGATCCTGCACTACGCGGCGGGCGGCGAGTACCAGCCGCACTTCGACTACTTTCCGCCCGATCAGGAAGGCAGCGCGGTCCACACGTCGCGCGGCGGGCAGCGCATCGCGACGCTGATCGTCTATCTGAACGACGTCGAAGGCGGCGGCGCAACGATCTTTCCGGAAGCAAGCATCGCTGTCACCGCGCGCCGCGGCGGCGCCGTGTACTTCAGATATATGAACGGGCGCGGCCAGCTCGATCCGATGACGCTGCATGGCGGCGCGCCCGTGACGAGCGGCGAGAAGTGGATTATGACGAAGTGGATGCGGGAGCGGGTGTGTGAGTAGCCAGTCGAGGCGGTTGGTCAAAGCTTTAATATCACCCGTTCACTGCAAGGCCGCGTACAACAGCTGAGCCGATAACCGCTCTCCCGCTCGCGGGCTGAAAGCCCTACATCGGATGTCGATTCGACTTCGCCGTCAACAATCCGAATCTTGCACCGACCGCATATACCGACCCGGCATTGATTTGGAATCTGTACGCCATTCGCTTCGAGCGTTTCAAGCAACGTATTATCTCGCGCCGCGTGCAGTTCAACCTCACGGTTTGCAAGACAGATCGTGGAAGACATGTCTCCCTGAGCCGCATGCGACATTACGTCGTCGGCGAACTGAACACGTTGCTCATGCTGGTCGAGAACGACGGCATCTGGGAAGGCGTGGCCAATTTTCTGCTCCCAGGCCCTCACGAACTGACCGCTGCCGCAGATGACGACCGCATCAGGCGAATCGATTTCGTTCACCAGCGTGCGCAAATCGGGACGTCCGGATGCGAGATATGAGATACCTGCGCGAACTTGCTCGCGTGTGACAAATGTCGAAACCGAAAACCACGAATATCGCGCTTGCATTGAAAGCAATTCGGCAAAATAGATGAGATCGTCGAAACGCGGTACACACGCGATCAAACGTATGTTCGGCACGGCCCGCCCCCGTTGGTGGAGCCTTGCAAGACCGCGTGCAAGACCAAGGGGAAGCGTAATGCCAATGCCTCCGCAAATCATAAGGACATTGCCGTAGCTTAGGAGCGATTGACTCGTCAACACCCCCGATATGTCTTCCGCAATCAACATCGAGTTTTCCGTAAGGAGCTCGTGGATAGCCGCGGAAACTCCCCGATCCGATTGACGCTTCACGGCAATCTCAATGACGCCGGCTTCCGGCTTGCCTGTTATCGAATAGCGTCGTCGCTGCAAGCGGTTAGTGGAATCCGGAAAGCTTATCAAAAGGTGCTTGCCAAGGTTGCATTCACCATAGCGCTGACGATCGAGCAACCGGAGCCAGTATGCGTTGACCGACCGCGACATTCTGATGACATCTTCGCACCTGAGATGGAGTGGCTGTTTCATTTTAATTCTGAAGTTCGGCGCATCACGTTGTTTGGCACGATCTAGCCATGTAATACGTCCAGCCCCAATTTCTCGAGCAGATTTGCCACAGAGTTCGTATAGACATTGATCTTGTCCGATTCCATGGAGTCGCTAATCATTTCCTCGCGATGAGGAAATGACAACATCCCCAAAGCCGCCGCCCATGCACCCAGCTCGTTGTCCGCGAACATTTCTACGGTTCGCTGGACGATACCCGCGAACCAGCGGCGCTCGCTTTCCGATAGCGATGCGACGACATGTTCAGCAGCAACACTGAACACACGTGAATGCCCCCATTCGTCCATCGCGTGCGATCGCGTGACCTCCCGGCAGATCGGCTGAATGTCCGTGTCAGCGGCCAGCGTGTTGAGATAGTCCGTGATCAGCGTCTCACTTGCCGCAGCGATTGCGAATTTCGCCAATCGACGCTTTCCCTCTGCCTCGCAATCAGCAAGAAGCCGCTCTCGCCACATCACAAGATTGAATTTTGTGTAGTCGAGCGGGACGAGCTTGCGATGACGATAAATATAATTGCATGCCGTAATCGACATCTTCGTGTGCAAGGCTTCGTCCAGCAATGCTTCACTCATGACCTGCTGCAACTCGTATCGCGCAGCAGCGCCTCCGAACGGTCGCTTGATGAGGTCTTCGCATGCCGGCATCACGATGTCACACTCCACGTAGACTGTCTTCAGGTTATAGATAGCCCACGCATAGGATAGTGCGGCCGCCTTGATGTCATCAGGAGCCTCCTTCCAGCGTGGATGATTCCGGAACGGCAAAAGTGCCTCCGGGAAATCCGCTCGCTGTGGTTGAAAGCTCAGAGAACTGTGATCGACCAGCCCATGGTTGACCGTAGCGCGTTCTCGCCATAATGCTGAGAGCTTGTTGAGCGTCTCTTTCACGTGACTTGATGAAACAGCTTCATCGGTGAGCATATCGTCTCTCCGCAAAACGATGGTGTTCCGGTCGCGTACAAGTCGACCGGAAGCCGGAAATTTAAAAGGAGTTATCGCGAAGCGCCGCAACCACGATTACTGGCGATGAATTGCTCGAGCCGGCGGCGACTTCACACCAGTCGCACATGTATCGCGCGCAATAGTTCTTCTGAATATCCCGATGACCAGTCCGAAAACAATCACGACCATCGAAGCTAATTCAGGCAAGCTCACCTGTTCGTCGATGAGGAAAACCGATGTCACGATGCCAAAGATGGGGATCATCAGCGATAGCGGTGCAACGACGGAAACTGGATATAGCTTCATGAGCGAGTTCCAGCCCCAGTACGCAAAGTGCGTAGCGAGGTAGACCTGGAATGCCAGCGAAAAGAGCGCTATGTCATGCAGATTTTGCCAGGAGACGATGAACGGTCGGCTTCCGTCCGTGATCCAAACTCCGAGCAACAACGGTACAGGCGGAAAGAGGCTGGCCCAAACCATAAACGAAAATATCTCTTTGACGCCTGACTTCTTGATGATGACGTTCCCAACACTCCAGGCCAATGCACTCAAGACAATCAGCAGAATGCCGGCGACCTGATGCACCCCCTTCTGAGCAAAGAGAATCCCCAGTAAGCCGATTAGCACGATCACTGCACCGACAATTTGTGCGCCACGCAACGCTTCGCGGAACAACAGCGCCCCCCAGAACATCGTGAAGAACGCACTCAGTTGGATAATCAAGGATGCAATGCCAGGGGCTACGCCTTCCGCGATGCCGTAATTGATCGCCCCCCACATGCCAATACCGAAGATCAGACCGTAAGTGGCCACATATCCAAAGTGTACTGACGGCCGACGCACGAGAAATACGAGTGGAATGGCAGCCAGCGCGAATCGTACGCCTGTCAAAACAAACGGGTCCAGTGAATCCAGTCCCACCTTCGTGACGGGGAAATTGATGCCCCATACGAACGTAACGACCAATGCAAGAGCAAGATGCTTTTTTTCCATATGTTCTCTAGAAAGGGGAGGAGGAACAGCCACGCTTATGCTGCAAGCGCTCTGTGCCCTGCGTGAATGCCTGGCCTGATGACACAAATGCACCCGGTCCACATCATTCCTCAACGCAATGCAAAGCGCTTTTGCAGCAGGCAGAGGCCCGCGATTTCCATCAAAACGTGGTCGGCCGCGGGGCGCTGCGCATCAGGCAATGAACGGGCAAGGGCGACGAAATCCCTCACGCGCGAGGGCTCGAAGAACGGCAATTCGTGCAACAGCGGACTGGCCAGCGTGTCTGAGACAAGCTGGAAAAGCCTGGAATTCGGGTTGAGCAGCGACGGAGGTGCGCGAAAATACTGCTTCTTTCGATCCAGGATCACTTTCGGAAGATACGGACGCATCGCCTCGCGCAGCACGTACTTTTCCACACTGCCGCGAATCTTCATCCAGACCGGCAACTGCGATACCGCCTCCACGACATGATGGTCGAGCAGCGGCGGGCGACCTTCAAGACTACCGGCCATTTCCAGTCGATCGCCGAGTGTTGCGAGTACGAGATTTGGCAGGCTAGATTTCGCAACGGCATAGAGCGACTGATTCACGGGGTCCCAGTCGTCGAAATCGGGTGGCCCAAGTCGATCGAAGAACTGACGATAAGGTGCCGCACAAGCAGACGCCCGGCGATACTCATCGGAAAACAGCGTCGCAATCGGCTTGAAGAGCGCCGATTGCGCTTCAATCCACGCAATGCTGCGCCCGAGATTCGCGTTGACCCAACCCACGTCGTCAGTCGGCTTCCCGAGATAGCGATTGTCATCGGCATTAATACGTTCAAGCATGCGGCCGATCTCATCCGGATGCTGGTGTTCCGCGTTAAAGCGCACCATGTCGCGACGATAATGCGGATAGCCGGCAAACACCTCGTCGGCACCCTCACCCGTCAATACCGCGCGCATCCCTTTGCCTTGAATGAACTTGCAAAGGAGATATTTGGCGATGCTGTGCGCATTCGAGAACGGAGTTTCGGTGTGCCAAAGCGCATTTTCGAAATGATCGGCAAGGTCGTCCTGACTGACCGAAAGAACATGTAATTCGGCTGCGTTGTGGGCTGCCGCCGCTTCCGCGTAACGGCGCTCGTCGTATCCGTGTGCGCCTTCGAACGATAGGTGGAACGCCAGCAACGGACGTGTCGAAAGTGCCGTCGCTACGCCCAGCACCGCTGAGGAATCAATCCCGCCGCTCAAGCAGACGCCTACCGGCACGTCCGCGTGCAGCCGCAGGCGGACGGCTTCCTCGATCACCGCACGCACGTCTGCAATCATTGCCGCTTCAGAGCGATCATGGTCCATTTGATCACGCGGCGGAAATTGCCAGTCCCACCACACCTTCTCCTGCAAACCGCTTCGATCCGCGAGCAGTAGCGTGCCGGGCCTCAGGCTGCGCACGCCATCAAACAGCGTCCGATCCCGTAGTACGAACCCACGATTCGCGTACGCGTCCTGATCCCACTTGGCTGGTAGACCTGCAGCCAGTAGGGCCTTGATTTCAGAACCGAAGTAGTACGCCCCTTCAAATTCGGCGTAGTACAGAGGCTTCACCCCGATGCGGTCCCTCACAGCGACGATCGTCTCGAGCAAACGGTCATAGATGAGAATCGAAAATTCTCCGCGCAGTTGCTTAAGACCCCTCAAGCCATGCCGGCGATAAAGATGCAAGGCGATCTCGCTGTCCGATGACGTCTTGAACCGACATCCTTCCAACTCGAGCTCGGTCCGGATCCGTGCAAAGTCATAGAACTCACCATTGACCATCATCACGACATCCGCCTCGTCCGCCACAATCGGCTGAGTGCCGTTGCTTAACCCGACGAGTCCGAGTCGGACATATCCGAATGCGACTCTACCTTCTGGATCGAGCCAGATGCTGCGGCTATCCGGCCCCCGATGATGAATCGCGGCCAATGCAGCATCGAACTGCCCTTGAGCAAACTGCCTCGCATGTCTGGAAAATATTGCGACGTAGCCACACATATCAGTAATCCGAATCTAAAATAATATGTTCCCTTAAACTAACCAAACCTATACCAAGCGACGCGCTATTTTTTCCGATGCAAGAATGTGTTCATTCGTTTGGCTGTTTCCGG
Source organism: Paraburkholderia sp. 2C (assembly GCF_054589215.1). Taxonomy (NCBI): domain Bacteria; kingdom Pseudomonadati; phylum Pseudomonadota; class Betaproteobacteria; order Burkholderiales; family Burkholderiaceae; genus Paraburkholderia; species Paraburkholderia sp. 2C. The sequence continues at coordinate 297,433 of NZ_BAAILL010000049.1, forward strand.
ACTTGATTGAACAATGGAAGCGATCAACGCTTCTGTATAGAGCCCCTCGTCGCGCCCCTGCTCCACAATGCGAGGCAGTGCATGAATGATTGCGTGATTAGTCATGGCCATGTTTTGCGCAGCGGTCGCTGCGAGTTCGGCCGCCTTGTCGATTGCCGCTCCGGCAGGCACCACGTATTGCGCGACACCTCTTGCCAGGCTTTCATGGGCATATAGCTTTCGCCCGGTGAGCATCATGTCCATCATGAGTGCAGTGCCCGCAATTCGCGGAAAGCGGACCGACCCTCCTACTCCGACGTAGAGGCCGCGCGCGCCCTCCGGTAAGGAAAACCATGCAGTCTCATCGACGACGCGAATATGGCAAGCCATTGCCATTTCAAGTCCAGCACCGATCGCCGCGCCAGAGATTGCCGCAACCACGGGGACACGGCCAAATTGAATGAGATTGAAGACTGTTTGCCATTCCCGGAGAAATTCGAAACAGTCGATCACCGATTGTCCGCCGACCTCGGTTAGGTCAAGTCCGGAACAGAAATGCTCTGTCGTGCTGTGAAGTACCGCGGCTCCGATGTCTTGGGGAATGTTCGAGAAAATATCGCTCAGTTCCAGCAGCATTGCTTCAGGCATAGCATTTCGCTTTGCCGGCCGATTCAATCCAACCAGCAATACGTTTTCCTGCCGGGAAACCTTGACGAAGGCCTGTTCCATTGTCGTGCTCAGCGCGCTTACGAGAAACACCGATGCTAGCGCGCCTCCCCTCAGGCCAGATTGCGAATTCAGGCGGTCTTGTGCCAAGATTGGGCCACGTCGACCGTGGTATTCGCATTACCGCGATGTTCTGACAGAAACACAGTCGTGCGTGTATAGGTGTCGTACTTCCGTACGGAACATCTCCGTATCCGGCACTCCGAATTTCCTACAAGCTTTCCACATACAAAGCAGAAAGTGGTTGATGAAAAACAGCAGCTACCCGACGGTGTACGCGTAACGAGCAGGCACTTCGGCACGGGTGAAGTATTCGCACGTCACACGCATACGGATGGTCAGTTCGCATTTGCGGTGACGGGTGGAATTTCGATGTTTACCGACAACGGGAACTGGATCGTTCCTGCACAAACGGCGATCTGGGTGCCGGCAAACGTCGGCCATGAAATGCATATGCATGGCACCGTAACGATCTTCAACACTTACATTGGGCCGGACGCAACGCGTGTCGCGGCACTGCCGCCGCATTGTCAGGCTTTTGGCGTTTCTACGTTACTGCATCATCTGTTCGATGCGATGGTTTCGGCATCACCCCAGGCGCACTGTCGTCGGCAACGAATCGAGGCGCTATTGCTGGACGAACTGAGCTGTATGCCAAGGCTTCCACTTAGCATCCCGCTGCCGCAGGAGCCGCGGCTCGCGCGCGCATGCCGCCAATTTCTCGATTGCCCGAGTCAAGCAATCCTGATTGATCAGATGGCGAAAACGGCAAATATGAGTCGTCGGACATTCACGCGCCAGTTTCGCGATGCGCTCGGCGTAAGCTTCGCCACATGGAAACAGCAAGTTTGCGTTTTGGTGGCACTGTCCCGTCTTGGCGCTGGGGCAGCTGTCAAAGACGTCGCAATCGATCTCGGATACAGCAGCGCAAGCGCATTTTCGCTAGCGTTCCGGCAATTACTCGGCGACTCTCCAATGCGCTATCTGACGCGATACCTTGAAACGACGATCGCATCATCAGTAACGGACAGGCATGCGGACTAAACCTTCCGTTTTTCGCCGCCCACGCGTTAAAAGGGCGCTACGGTCTAAACCGTGCGCCCCTTTCCCTTCCCTTCAACCACCCACCGCCCGCCTGCTCAAAACCGATAATCCAGATTCGCGATAAACGAATGATCCTCGGTGCCTCCGCCAATCTGCCCGGAGTACGAAACCCCAAGACTCAGCTTCGCCGTCACCGCTGCGTTGACCCCGACACCCACCAACGCCGCATCGCGTGCAATCGACACACCGGCGACATCGAATGCCTGTCCGCCCGCGAACGCCACCGACGCCGTCGGACTATGCGGACCGAACGCATGCTGCCAGCCAAGCGTGCCGCGCACGGTCATCGCGGCCGAACCGATCGCGAAGTCGGACGATGCGCGAACGCCCAGCGTCGAAAATGCGGTGTTCGTCGTATCGCCATCGCTGTGCAACGCCGCGTCGCCGCCGCTTTCGTCGAACGCATCGGTATGCAGGCTCACGTACGCAAGATTCGCAAACGGCTCGAGCGCCGCGCGGCCGACGTTCAGTGTATAGGCGACTTCGCCGAACGCTTGTGCGGTGCCCGCGTCGTAGCTTGCATTCGTGTGGTCGGTAAAATTCGCAAACGCGATCGACCGCGAACTGTCGATGTTTTGCCACGAATACGCGGCACCGGCACGCACGCCGACATTGCCGAACTGCGTGCCGCCGTACAGGCCGACGTGATAGTTGTCGCTGCCTGCCGACGACGAAACGCCGTCGACATCGAAGTTCGAATGGCTGTATCCGAACAGGCCGCCGACACGCCATCTATCGCCGACAAGTCCGTCCGCGCCGACCAGCACACCACCCGTCGAATCCGACAGGCTCGACGAACCGTCGCTGCCGCTCGTATGCCCCCACGCGCCGAAGCCTTTCGTCCAGACCGCGACACGCTGGCTCGCCAGCGTGGATGCAACGGACTTGCCGTTCGCATCGAAGCTGAGCGCCTGCACATCGGGCGCAGCGGCACTCGAGAATGACGAACGCAGGCGATCGATCGCGGCGTCCCGCACATAGCGGCTGTCCTCGATCAATGCGGTCTTCGTCGATGCATAGCTTTCGCCCGACACCTGATCGAAATTGCCGCCGTTCACCGCGCTCGTGAACAACGCATCGACCACCGCATTCGGCGTGCTAACCGACAAAGCGCCGAACAGCGCCGCATTCTGGTTCTTCGTGAAACCGCTCGCTGCTGCCGCGACTTTCTGACGATCCACCGCGAGACTTACTTTCACGTCGGTCGGATCGTATTGAACCGGTGCGAGCTCGACAAGCGTGTTGTCGAACGACGCATCGAGCGCCGCACTCGAAAAGCGGTTTTGCACGACACCGCCATTCGTGGTTTGCAGCACGGTGTACGGCGTATTGAGCCTGAAACCACCGTTGCCGTTTTCCTGCGAAACGCGCAGCGCAAGACCTGCCAGATCCGCGTTGCTTTGCACGACGATGCGATCCGACTGCCCTGCCGCGTTCACTTCGGAGACATAGGTTCCCGTAAATCCGGCAAGACTGCCGTAAGTCTGCGTGCCGACCGAATTGCCCGGCGCCAGCGTGCCGTTCGTGCCGCTCACGCTACCCGCCACGACGAGGTTGCCGCCCAGCACCGAGCCGTCATTCACCGCCGCGTTGCCCGCGATCCGAACCGGATTGCCCGTCGTGCCGCCGTGTGTGCTCGAGCCGTCGTCGAGCGACAGATTGCCGCCGATCTGCGTCGCCGCTGTCTTGCTGAACGTCACCGTCGCATTCGACGCGCTGACGTTGCTCGCAATCGTCGCGGCGCCCGCGAACGAAACCGACCCGCCCGCATTGGCCTGAACATTCTGGCCGATTGTCGCATTGCCGGCAAACGTGAAGTTCGCGCCGTTGCTGACGACGTCCTTGCCGATCGTCGCCGCATTGTTGAAGCTCACATCCGAATTCGCGCCGGACTGCACGGAGCCGCCGACCGTCGCGGCATCGTTGAACGTGACCGTCGCGCTGTTGCCCGCCGTGACATCCCCGGCGATCGCACCGCCGCCGTTATGCGTAAACGTGCCGCCATCGCCGACGCTCGCATTGTTGAGTCCCTGCGCCGTACCCGACCACGTCGCGCCCTGCTCGACGATAAAGTTCGTCGTGCCGCCGCCCGCGCGTGTGCCGTCCGCACCGAGTCCATCGCTATCGACGATCTGCCCGCTCGACGTCGATCCCGCCTGCAGCGTCAGATTGACGACGCCGTCCATCCCATCCGCGGTGCGGTTCACCTGCAGCAGCGTGCCGTTGTTCTGCGTGAGCACCGAACCGTTGCCGACCGTGATGTTCTGCTGCACGGCCGGGCTGTTGAGATTCGACACCAGCGAAGCGCCGGCCGCATTGACCGTCGTACCCGTCAACGTGACGTTGCCGTTACCGGTGATGACGATGCCGTCCGAATGCGCGGAGCTCAGCGTGCTCGCGTCGACATTCAGCGATCCGCCGTCAATCACGGCCGCCGCCGGCGCATTGGCGCCGGCCGCCGTCACCGCCGTGTTGTGCAGGCCCACCGCGCCCGCATACTGCGCGGTCACGCCAGCCGATCCTTCGCCGCTGGTATTGATACTGCCCGCGGTAAAGTCAATGCTGCTCTCTTCGTGTCCATCCTGCGCGCCTGCCGCGATACCCGACGACATTGCGCCCGTCGTATTCACGAGCACATTGTTTGCAACGATCCGAGGCAACTGGCCGCTTTGGTCGGACGCGGACATCATGCCCTCGGCCGCGGTACCCGCCGTTTCGATCGTGCCGCCGTTCACGTTAACAACGCCGCCATCCCATGCATAGACACCGCGGCCAATATCCCCAGTCGTTGTCACCGCAACGTTATCGCCGTTGACGGTCGACCCCGCGTATTCGCCATAGAGCCCGTACGAATTCGTGCCGCTCGTCGTCACATGGCCGCCGTTCACATCGATCACGTTCGCCTGCGTCGGATCGTTCGACCATGCGAGCACGGCGTGTGAATTCGAGCCGGCCGTCGAAATATCGGTGTTGCTCGTCGTAATCGTCGAGCCCGGATTGCCGAGTACACCGATCGTGCGGTCGGCGCCCGTCATCGCGATCTTGCCGCCGGTCAATGCGATCGTGCCGCCGCCTTTTGCTTCGACGCCAACCGTCGGCTCGCCGCTGCCGTTGCCGGTCCCCACAACCGATACGTTCGTCGCGCTCGCGGTAATCGACGAACCCGCCCCCGATGCGAAAAGACCGATGTTGTCGTGGCCCGCGTCGTTGACCGTCACCGACGTATCGGCCAGCGCGACCGTGCCGCCATACGTCGCCGATGCGCCATAAGCCAGCGCGCCGTTTGTCGTGACGCTGCCGCCCGTGAAGCTCAGCGTGCCCGACGCGCCGTCGAATGCGCCCGCCGCGACGCCCACCGCACCGGCACCGTTCGTGACGACGGTCGCATCGGTCGACACGATCTTCGACTGTGCGCCCGACGCCGCATCGGTGCCGCTGGCCAGCATGCCTTGCGCGGAAGCACCGTTCGTCGTCACCTGCGTCGTGCCGTCCACGTTGACGGCGCCGCCGTTGACCGCATGCACGCCGCGCGAATTGCTGCCGGTCGTGCTCACGGTGACGCCATGTGCATCGACCTGCGCGCCCGCATTTTGCGCATACAGCGCATACGAGTTCGAACCGGCCGTGGTGACGCTGCCGCCCGTGATATCGATGTGCGCCAGACCCGCCGATACATCGTCCGCAAAGGCCATGACCGCATGCGAATTGGCGCCGGCCGTCGAGATCGTTGTGCCGTCCACCATCGTCGTGCCGCCGGACATGCTGCGCACGGCGATGGTTCGATTCGCGCCGGTCATGGTCACCGAGCCGCTTTGCAGCGTGATCGTCGCGCCGCGTTCCGCATCGGTGCCCAGCGGCGCATTGCCGCCATTCGTGCCGGCGCCGTCCACGGCGATCGCGGCGCCGCTCGCGGTGATCGACGAGCCCGCGCCGGTCGCATACAAGCCCCACGTCTTCTCGAATGGGGAATTCACCTGCACCTGCGTGCCGTTCAGTTGAATCTGGCCGCCGTTGACCGCGCTAACCGCACGCGCGGGTTGCCCTTCCGGTATCGATGCGGGCTCGTTGATCACGACGTCCGAACCGAACGTCTGCGGTTGATCCTTCGACCCATCGACAATGACGCCGGACAGCGGATCGGCATGCGACCAGACCGGCGCAAACGCGGCCGTCACGGCCAGCGATAGCGCGGATAACCTGAGCTTGCGGGACGCCTGTCTCCTTGTGATGGCATAACGATGACTGATCTTCATCACATTCCTTTGTTATAGCGTGGGTTGACGTGCCATGGCGTGCGCGGACAACAGCACGCTGGCCTTCCGTTGAAAACGAAGTGGTCTGCTGTCGCCCGGTCGCCGCATCCGGATCGCCACGACGGGAGTGACGCTCAGCCGGGAGGACGCAAACGCCGTTCGCAAGCCGGCGCCTTGAATAGAGACAGGCATGTGGCTGTGCGCGGATCGGATTTAACAAAGAGGTAGCCTTGCAAACCCGTCGCGCCCGCAAGGCGGGCGGCTTCCACATCGCTGTCGCTCTCGATGCCTTCGATCACGACCGCCGCCGCGCAAGTCTTTGCAAACGCAACCAGTTGACGCAGAAAATCGGCGCCCTGCGCGTCGCGCGTCGCTCGAACCAGATTGCCGCGCGAGATCTTCGCGATGTCCGGTGCGAGACCTGCGAGACAACGCAAGCTGCTGTAGCCGTCGCCGACGTCATCGAGCGCGACCTGGCAGCCGAGCCCCTGCAGCCCGCCGACAAACTGTTGTGCCGTCTCCAGATCGAAGAGCGGCGCGGTCTCGGTGATCTCGATAACGAGCCGCGACGCAAGGTCGGGCTCCTCGCTCAGCACATCGACGACGAACGACCACCACGCGTCGAGCCGCGCACTTTGGGCAGACACGTTGCAGGCGAGACGAATACCCGGATTGACGCGCAATGCTTCGATCACCGATTCGACGACCCACTGATCGAGCCGCCGCGTCAGTCCGAGACGTTCGAGCGCTTGCACCGCGAAGCCGACATGCTCGAGTCCCGCGCTGCATCGCTCGCACAACAGCGCTTCGTAATAGAGCACGGCGCCGGTGTCGCGCGCATCGCACACGGGCTGCCATTCGAAACGCAAGCGGCGCTCGACGAGCGCGGAAAAAAGGCGATCGGCCAGGCGCGTATCGGCATCGAACTGTTCGCGGCTGCGTCGTCCGCCGTCGCCCCATGACAACGGCAGCAGCGGCGCGGCGCCATACGCTTCGATATCGAACGGCGCATCGCTGAATTCGGGCACCGAAATCGACACGACCGGATACGCCTTCTTGCCCAGGCTCACAACGGGATCATTGGCGAGCACGGCTTGAATGCGCTCCATCAGGAAGCTCGCTTGCGGCGCAAAAAGCCGTGTCGGCGGCCGATGCGCGACAACGGTGTCGAACACGAACAGGATGTGATTGCCGCTATGCCCGACAAAGCCCGGATACTCGCCGAACACCGTGCGCGCGCGTTCATTGACGATATAGCGCACGAGGCGCGCAAATGCGGCGCCATGCGCATGCTCGATTTGCGCGAGATTCGCGATGGAGGCGACGATGCAAAGCGCGGGCGCTTCATCGCCGCCGTTTGCGGTGGCCGTGGGATTCACGCCGAGTCGCCTGAAGAGCGCCTTCAGCTCGGGCGAAGGCGCAAACGAATCCGGCGTGTTCATGCGCCGCACGCAGCGCGGCACGGATCGACACACGAACGTTGCGCGCAGAAACGATCCACGCGCGCATTCGTGCGTGGTGCAAAAAGGTTCGTTTGTGTCAGCATCCAGTCTAGTCGTCGGACCACTCAAAAACTACGGGGAAATCATGGCCTTCGTGCGCGCGCAAACAGAGAAAGGCGATCGGACAAAAAGGAACCTATGTGTCAATCCGAAAAGCCTCGCCGTCGGCAATTCGACACGCGACCCAAGTTAATCGCGTATCGCTCCGCGGCCGGGGTTACCCTATCCGGCCTAACGGTGACAGCAATGAAAAAGATCGGATATGCACGCGTTTCGACAGAAGACCAGAATCTCGATCTGCAGATCGCCGCCCTGCAGGCCGCGCAATGCGAGATTCTGTTTCAGGATCATGGTGTGTCGGGCGCAAGCATGACGCGGCCTGGGCTGGACCAGGCGTTCGGCAATCTCGAGGAGGGCGATACGCTCGTTGTTTGGCGGCTCGACCGGTTAGGACGCTCGCTTAGCCATCTCGTGAATCTGATCGAAGAGCTCAAGCGACGCACGATTCATTTTCAATCGCTCACCGAATCGATCGACACGACGACGTCCGGCGGCATGCTGGTCTTTCATATGATGGCCGCGCTCGCGCAATTCGAGCGATCGCTGATCGGCGAGCGCACCAAAGCGGGGATGCAGGTTGCGCGGCTCAAGGGCAAGCGCATCGGACGCCGTCCCGCGCTTGCGCCCGAGCAGCGCGAAGAAGCGTTAAGGCTGCTAAACGACTATTCGATCGAAGATGTGGCCGCGCGATTCGGCGTATCGCATCGGACCATCAGGCGGGTGCGCAAGGAACGCGATGCGCTATACGACGCGCTCGATACCGTCGTGCATCCGATACCCGTGATATGACGAAGCACGCGGCGTGGTCACGCGCCGCTCAGCAGGCGGCGAAACCTTCTCTACGCAGGCTGCGCAACAGCGTGCGTGGATGAATCCGATAGCGCGCGGCAACCAGCGCGGCCGGCTGCTCGGCAAGCAATTGCAGCGCTTCGCGACATTGCTCGCGATCGAGCGCGCGTTTGCGCCCTAGCGTCTGACCGCGCGCACGCGCCGCGCTCATGCCGGCACGCGTGCGCTCGGCAATCAGCTTGCGCTCGAATTCGGCCAGCGCCGCGAGCATATGGAACATCAATGCGCCGCCCGATGTCGTCGTATCGATGTGCTCGTTCAAGGACGCGAAGTGCATGCCTTTTCTGCCGAGCCGGTCGACGAGCTCGATCAGCTTCGGCAGCGAGCGGCCCAGTCTGTCGAGGCGCCAGACGACGAGCGTATCGCCGGCTTTCATCACGCGCATCGCCCGCTCGAGACCTGGCCGCTTGAACTGCACGCCCGAGATGCCGTGGTCCGAATAGATGCGATCGCATTGCGCTCTCTCGAGCGCAGTGATCTGCAAATCGAGGTTCTGGTCGTCGGTCGACACCCTTGCATATCCAATTTTCATTTTTCGGTTCCCGCATTTGCCTCGCTTTTTTCTTTCGCATTCGTCGCTAGTTCCCCGCTTACCGTGCTTTTCAAGCCTGGTTCAGCATTTCCTCCTTTTTTGAAAATTCGATGGGGCAACGAGCCGGTATAGCGCAAATGCTGTGGCGCCAAGCGCAGCTTTCGTCCTGAAAGCGCAGCGATGTCCAGTCGCGCGCATCAGGCGGATGGGCCATCCGCAAGTCCGTGTTTGACGAAACCGCGTTTGAACAGACCGCGTTTGACGAGACCCCGCGTTAGACAAGACCGATCGCCGCCATGCATAGCCGGGCGATGGAAAGACGCCGCACCGGGTGCTTATCGGCGGCGGCCCTTCCTCAATTGACGTATTTGCCGTTGGGGACAGGTGGCACTATTCTAAGTCCACTTACATACCATTTGTTGTCTGGCCGTCGCAATCGGTATCTGCACGTCTCAGCGTCGCAGCACAGACATGAAAGGGCCAAACATGTCGACACCCTCGCTTCTGCAATTGCCCTATGTACGCTTCGATTCGCGCGACGTGACGCCAGCGGATCGCTACGATTACTGGCAAACGAGCCTGTCGAGCGTGTGCCAGTTAAGTTTCCCGCACAACCATTCGGCCGAGTCATTTGTCGCACGCAACGAAATGTGGATTCTCGGCGACATGATGTTCAGCCGCCGCGAGTGTAGCCCGCATATTCTGCATCGCTCGCCGCGCTCGATTCGCCTCGATCAGCTCGATCACTACAAGATTCATTTTCGCGTCGGCGGTTCGGCGGATACGGATCTCGAGGCAGGCCGGCAATCGGTGCATGTCGACGCGGGTGGTTGCGTGCTCACCGATATGGCGCGGCCCGAGCGCGTGCAGGTCGATGGTGGCACGACGGTGACGGTGATCATTCCGCGCGACCGGCTCGATGCGCTGCTGCCGCGTGCCGTCGATCTGCACGGCGTCGTGCTGCGCGGCGGCTGCACCGTGCTGCTCGCCGATCATCTGCGCTCGCTGACGCGCTCGGTCGGCCAACTGACGCTCGAGCAGGCGCCCGATGTCGCGCTCGCAACGCTTCACCTGCTTGCCGCGAGCATCGCGCCGTCGATGGACAAGCTCGCGCTCGCGCGGCCCGCGATCGAAGCGACGCTATCGAGCCAGATTCGCCGTCATATCGAAGACAATATCGCGGAGCCCGAACTGTCGGTCGAAGGTATTTGCGCGCGCTTCCGCATTTCGCGCGCGACGCTGTATCGCCTGTTCGAACCGATGGGCGGCGTCGCCAGGTTTGTGAAGGAAAGACGGCTTTTCAGAATCCACACGGCGCTCGCCACCGCGCAAGGCAGACCGCATCTGAACCGTCTGGCGGAGCAATATGGATTCAAGACGTCCGCGCATTTCAGCCGCGCGTTTCGCCAGCAATTCGGCTATAGCCCGAGCGAGCTGACATCGGGCGCACGCCGCGAACTGCCGCACGCGGCGTCAGAGACGGCGCGTTTTTCGATGGAGCGCTGGTTGCATTCGTTGCGGGCGTAAAGCGTGAATCCGCTTATTTTTTAGCGTCTTGAGTGCCCGCGCGTGCGTTCGAGTCGCCCGACCAGCCTTCGATATACCGGACTAGCTCCGTCATATCGCGCTTGGTGCCATCCTGCAGCGCGGCGAAATTCCATAGTTGGCGCACCGTGCTGCCCACCCACATCGGCACGCCAAGCGCCTGGCATTCGTCGATCGCAAGACCAATATCCTTGCACACGCTGCCGATCGGAAAGCCGAAATCGAATGTGCGCGGCAGCACCTGCTTCGGAAACTTGTCCAGCGTCGCACCGTTCTTGCCGCTGCCCGCATTGATGACGGCCATCATCGTTTCCGGATCGAGCCCGCCTTTGACACCGGCGACAAACGCTTCCGACGTGATCGCAAATGCGGTCGACGAGAGCATATTGTTCAGCAGCTTCATCAACTGCCCTTGCCCCGGCTCGCTGCCGACATGGAATGTCTTGCCGAACACATCGAACAGCTCGCGCACCTGGGCGACCACCTCGGGCTTGCCGGCAATCATCACCGCGAGCGTGCCCTTCTGCGCGCCGGCCGCGCCGCCGCTGACCGGTGCGTCGATCGTTTCGATGCCTTTGGCGAGGAGCGCCGCCGCGACTTCTTTCCCGGTGGTCGAACCGACCGTCGACAGGTCGACGAGTATCCTGACCGCCTTGCCGTGCACCAGACCTTGCGCGCCGATTGCGACGTCGCGAAAGACCGCGGGCGTCGGCAGGCTCGTGAAGATCACGCCTGCGCTGTCCGCCACCTCGCGCACGCTATCGGCGACATGGGCGCCGATCTTCTGTAATTCGTCGAGCGCATTCGCGTCCCTGTCGTAAATCACCAGCGAGTGACCCTGCTCGATCAGACGCCGCGCCATCGGTCTGCCCATCACGCCGACGCCGATAAAACCGATCAGCTTATTCTCAAGCATCTCCTGCTCCTCAGATTTGAATGGAAAGTGTGCTGTCGCTCACATGGCCAGCCAGCCGCCTTCGACGGGTAACATCGCGCCGGTGATATCGCGCGCCGCATCGCTGCATAAAAAGACCACGAGTTGCGCGACGTGCGCCGCATCGACGAACTCGCCGCCCGGCTGTTTGCCGCGCAGGAATTCGCGAATCGCGGGCTCGCGCGCCAGCCCTGTTTCGTTCATCAACGCGACGATGCGCTGTTCGCTGGTCGGCGTATGAACCGCGCCCGGACAGATCGCGTTACAGGTGATGCCGGCACCGACGGTTTCGGCGGCCACCGCGCGCGTGAGACCCAGCAGCGCCGATTTGGTCGTCACGTAATCGACGCGATTGGCCGTGCCGCGCATTCCGTATACGGACGTCATGTTGAAAATACGCCCCCACCCGCGTTCGCGCATGCGCGGCAATGCGCGGCGCACTGCGTGAAACGCCGCGCTCAGATTGACTGCAAGCGCCTTGTCCCATCTATCGACCGGGAACGCTTCGATCGGCGCGAAGTGCCGCACCACCGCATTGTTGACGAGAATATCGAGCGAGCCGGTCCGCTCGATCGTCTCGCTGACAAGCCGTTCGACCGCTTCCGGACGCGAGAGATCAGCCTGGACGTAGTGCGGCGCCACGTGATGGCGCGCTTCGAACGCGGCCCGCGCAGGCTGCACATCGGCCGGCGATTCGACCCCGTGCAGCACGACGTTGCACCCCGCGGCGGCCAGCGCATCCGCCATCGCGAAGCCCAGACCATGCGACGAGCCGGTCACGAGCGCAGTTTTCCCTTTCATTCGGCAGTTCCTGTCGGCGATGCCCTCCACTGCGTGGAAGGGTCCGTTTTATGATAGCGCTAACTTAGCGCGATGCCAAATGAGAGACGTGAAACTCGATGCGAGAAATTTGAAGCGGGAGACCGTGAAACGAGAAACGTGAAAACCTGAACGCCGCCTTCTCAGGTGCTTTCGCGTTGAATGATCTCGAAGCCGAGATCGAGCCGCGTCGGCGCCGCATCCGCGTCGCCGCGCAAGCGCTGCAGCAGGCATTCGGCGCTGCGCCGGCCGATTTCGAGGCGCGGCAGGTTCAGGCAGGTCAGTTTCGGCACCGTGTGCCGCAGTATGTCGAGATCGTCGAAGCCCGCAATCGCGATCCGTGCGGGCACTTTCCAGCCGCGTCGTTGCGCTTCGAACAGCGCGCCCACAGCGAGCACGTCGCCGGCGAAGAAAATCGCATCGACTTCCGGCACGCGCTGCATCATGTCGATCATCGCGTGCGCGCCGGCCGTCAAACCCGGTTCCGCCTCGCATACGAGGGCCGGGATGCGTTCGCGGCCGAGCGCCGCAAGCGCCGCGTAGTAGCCCTTCAGACGCTCCTTCGAGCGCGGGTTGTTGCGCATCGGCACGCTGACGAAGCCGATCGACCGGTAGCCGCGGCCGGCGAGATACAGCGTCATCTCCTTCGCCGCATTGAAGTTCGAGTAGCTGATCACGACATCGAGCGGATGGCGCACGAGATCGCCGGTTTCGATGATCGGAATGCCGGCCTGGCGCGCAAGTTGCGCGGCGCGCGCCGTATGCGCGGTGTTGTGCAGCAGCAGGCCGCACACGCGTTGCGCGACGAAGGCGCCGATCAGCGCTTCCTCCTCGTCGAGCGAATAACCGCTATCGGCGATCAGCAGATGCATGCCGGCCGCGCGCAGGACGTCGGCGGCGCCTTTCATGGTGTGCGAATAGAGCGAATTCTGGATGCTGGGCACGATCTGCCCCACCACGTTCGACCGGTTCGACGCAAGGTTCGAGGCGATCGAATTCGGCACGTAGCCGATCTTGCGAATCGTATCGAGCACGTGCTTGCGCGTTTCCTCCGACAGCTTGGCCGGCTCGTTCAAGGCACGCGAGACCGTCATCAACGACACATTCGCCGCCTTTGCGACGTCGGCCATCCGCACCGCGCCCCCGCCGCTGCGTGTTCTGTTCTCGCCCAACCGTGAGTTCCCGCCAGCAGCGGTGCCTGCGCGCTTTTTCACTGTTCTGCATCCGGCCTTTCGAAACGATGGCGAATTGTATCCCACCGGTATCGCGCATCGGCTCGCGGCGGATTGCCGTGCGTTTGCTATGATAGCGCTATCAGCTATCGTGAAATTTTCACGAAAAGTGTATTCGGGAAAGGAGACGCTCGATGACTTCACCGCTCGAAAACTACAAGATCTACGCAATCAAATATGCGCACCACGACCGGCCGGCCCGCGACAACTTTATCGGCGGAGATCCGCATGACGTATCGATGCCGCTCGACTATTTCGTCTGGGCCATCGTCGGCGAAAGCCGCACGTGGCTCGTCGATACCGGGTTCGACCCGGAAGTCGGCAACGGGCGCGGCCGCACGACCACGCATCGCGTCGAGGAAGGTTTGCAGGCCATCGGAATCCGCGCCGATCACGTCGAGGACGTGATCGTCACGCATATGCACTACGACCATGCGGGGAATCGCGAGCTGTTTCCCAAAGCGCGCTACCACGTGCAGGACCGCGAAATGGCGTATTGCACGGGCCGCTGCATGTGCCACCGCGAACTCAAGCATCCATTCAACCCCGACGACGTGAAAACGATGGTCGGCCGCGTATTCGACGGCCGTGTGCGGTTTCACGACGGCACCTCGCAGCTTGCGCCGGGTCTTTCGCTACATCTGATTGGTGGCCATACGAACGGGCTGCAGGTCGCGCGCGTGCATACGGAACGCGGCTGGGTCGTGCTCGCATCCGACGCGTCGCACCTCTACGCGAATATGGAGCAGCAACGGCCGTTTCCAGCCGTCTACAACATCGGCGACATGCTCGAGGGATACCGGATCGTGCATGAACTGGCCGATTCGCCGCAGCATGTCGTGCCCGGGCACGATCCGGATGTGCTGCGGCGCTATCCGTCGCATAGCAAGGACACGCAGGGCTGGATCGTGCGGCTCGATGCGGCGCCGCGATAGTGCGCGATAGCGTTGTGGTCTTATGCCTCGCCCGGTTGCTGCTCGTCGAGCATCCGCATCGCGGCCTTCTCCGCGTTTTGCACATGCACGCGCGCGGCCTCTTGCGCCGCTTCGCCGTCGCGCGCTTTCAACGCCTTATAGAGCTTGTCGATTTCGCGCAAACTCGCGGGCAGGCGGTCCGGATGCATGAGCGAGGTCGCGCGCAGCAGATTGACGCGCGAATAAAGGCTCGTGAGAAATTCCTTGATTAGCGAATTGCCGCAATTGTCGAGCAGCACGTCGTAGAGCGCCGTTTTCGCACGCAACACGCCGGCCTGGTTGCGTGCGGTCGCTTCGGCGCGCAGTTCTTTCGCGACTTCGCCGAAGCGCGCAATCGCCCGGTCGTCGGCAAGCCGTGCGAATTCGTGCGCGGCAAAGCCTTCGAGCAGCGCACGCAGCGCATATAGCTCGCTCGCTTCCTGCTTCGACATCACCGCGACCACCGGCCCCTTGTGCGGCACGCTGCGCACGAGCTTCTCGGCTTCGAGCTTGCGCAGCGCCTCGCGCACCGAGGTGCGGCTCACGCCGAGCGTTTCGCACAGTTCGCGTTCGACGAGACGCGCGCCAGGCGCAAACCGCCCCGTCATGATCGCCTGCCGCAGCACGTTTTCGACCTGATGGCGCAGTGTTTCCGGCCGTATCACCCCAATTTCTGCTGACATCGCGTATCCCGTCCGTTGTATGCCTGTCCGACAATAGATTTTGTGCACATCATACCGGATGCGAAACCGGGTGCGAAACCGGGTGCGGCCGCCGCGCGCTATGCCTGCAAGCCCGGTCGTTCGCCGCGCGCCTTGCCCGATGACGAAGCGGTATTGCCCGCCGTTTTGCTCGCATGGTCTGCGTGAGCAGCAAGCGCCTCTTCGAGCATGGGCGCCGCGACGGCCGCGCCGTGAATGCCGATCACGCTGACAATTTCAAGCACTTCCATGATCTCGCCGGCCGTCGCGCCGTAGCGAATCGCATTGCGCATATGCAGCTTGAGCCCCGGCTGATAGAGGTGCGTAGCCGACGCATCGAACGCGCAATAGATCAGTTCCTTCACCTTCGGGCCCAGCACGCCGGTGCGCCACGGCACCGATGAAAACTCGAGATACGCGTCGAAGAGGTCGGGATCGAGTTCGAGCAGCCCGTCCCACGACGGATGCCAATAGCCGCGATTCTTTTCGAAGCCGGCCTTGAGCGCCTGCTGCCGCGCGTCGAGCGGCGCGCGCCCCGCGCGTTTGCCCTCTTCTTCGAGCACCTCGAGCAAGAGCGGCACGCCGACATTGCACGCATGAATACCGATCGTGCTGATCAATTCGAGCACTTCGACAAGCTCTTCGCGCGTCGCGCCGAACTGGAGCGCCATCCGCAGATGCTGCTGGATACCGGGCGCATACAGATGCGTCGCGGCGGCATCCGCCGTGATGTAAATAAATTCCTTCACCTTGTCTTCAAGGTGATTCTTGCGCCACGGCACCGCGGAGAAATTCAGGTACGCCTCGAGAAAACCCGCGTCGAGACGCAACAGGCTTTCCCACGATGGCCCCCACGTTTTTCGCACGCGTATGAATTCGTCCTTCACGCGCTGCTGCTTTTCCGTCAGTTCCTCGGTCGATTGCATAGCGGTCGGTCCTGTTCCTCAGCGTACGGTGGATGGCGGATAGTCGTGCTCGCTGACCGCTTCCTGCCAGTTCGACGTGCCGAGCGACGTCGCGATATGCACCATGAAACTGTCCGCGCTGCCGCCATGCCAGTGACGTTCGTTCGGCCCGATCCACACGACGTCGCCCTGCCGGATCACTTCCGGCTTGCCGCCCTCGACGCAAATCCAGCCCTGCCCCGCCGTCACCTGCAAGATCTGTCCGCGCTCGTGCGAATGCCAGTACGTACGCGCACCCGGTTCGAAACAGACGGTGTTGATCGTTACGCCGTCGGTCGACGGCATGACGGGATCCGCCCACACCACGCCGGTAAACGTGTCGCCATTGCCACGCCGCTCCGATGCGGCGCCTGTCTTTCTGCCGTGAAACACCTTCATTGTTTGGCTCCTTTGCGTTGTGCGTTGTCGTGAAGCCTGACGCCGCCCGATACGTCGCCGATCGCATCGACGACGCGATTGCTGATCAGATCGCCATAGCCGAGCGACGTCGCCAGACCGAAGCTCGCGAGCGGCCCGGCCGCATTGACCGATGCGACGCCGAGTTCGCGCACGCGGTCGACATACAGCACGACGTCCTTCGTCATCAGCTTCGACGTCAGCCCGCCTTCCAGATAATCGCCATCGACGATCTTCGGAAAGCGGCTTTGCGTCGCAAAGTTGACGCCCGTGCTGCTATTGAGCACATCGAGCAGTTGATGCAGATCGAGCCCTGCCTTTTTGCCCGCAACCATCACCTCCGCGGTCGCGGCGAGGCTCACGGCGTTGAGGAAATTGTTGAGCAGCTTCGTCGTATGGCCGGCGCCGCTTTCGCCCATCACCTGCACCTTGCCGGCAATCGGCCTGAAGATCCATTGCGCGGCTTCGATCGCGGCGGCGTCGCCGCCCACCATGAGCGTCAACGTGCCTTTTTCCGCAGCCGCGGCGCCGCCCGAAATGCCCGCATCGATGTACTGCACGCCGCGCGCTTTCAGCAGGCCGTTCAGCCGCATCGTCGAACTCGCGGCGGCCGTGCTGAGATCGATCACGGTTTGCCCTGCACGGCAGTGCGCAAGCACGCCGCCTTCGCCTTCGACCACTGCTTCGACTATCTTGCTATCGGGCAGCGACAGCAGCACGAGGTCCGCGTATTCGACCACCTCGCGTATCGATGCGGCCGCTTGCGCGCCCGCGTCCTTCGCGCGCGCGGCCACCGTGTCGTAGCCGAGCACCGTGATACCGGCATCGACGATGCGGCGTGTCATACGCCCGCCCATATTGCCGAGCCCGATAAATCCGATTCGTTCCTTGTTCATGATGTCCTGTGTCAGTGAAGCAGGCTAGAAATCGACGTCCTTCGTTTCCGGTCCCAGCAGCGCGCCGGTCATGCCGATCAGGCCGCCCAGGCTGAGCAGCACGACCGGCGTGACCGAAAGCGGCATCCACGCGCTGAGCCAGTTCATATAAAACGCGTAGAACGACGGCACGATCACGGAGAGGCTGAAGCCGACACCGAAACCGGTCGCGCGCACCTCGGTCGCGAAACGCTCGTTGATGTAGGTGACGATCACGCCCCACGGCGATGTGACGAGCACCGCAAGCACGCAAACGGTCAGCATGATCGCCGGCAGCGACAGGCCGCTCACGTTGCCGAGCACATAGAGCAGCGCGGAGCCGATGGTCGCGATCAGCGGACCGACGATCGCGAAGAAGCGCCGCCGGCCGATTTTCTGGCCAAGCATGCCCGAGCCGATATAGCTGAAAAACAGCACGAAATACGACAGCAGCAGCGTCGAGGTCAGCTGGAAGCCGCTCAAATGCAGCGTGTGCACGAGCAGGCCGGTCGGAAGAAAAATCGTGATGATGTTTTGCGTGAGCCAGAAGCCCGTCATCAGCAGCAGCACTTGCACCAGGCTGCGCGCGCTCTTGCCGCTCATCAGTTCGGACAGCAGCGGCGTGTCGTTCTTTGCAATCTTTTCGCCGGCCTCGCTTTTCCAGATCTCCGATTCGGCAACCTTGTGCACGTAATACAGCGCAAGCACGCCGGCAAGCGCCGCGCCGATCACGAACGGAATGCGCCAGCCCCACTGCGCATACGGCGACTGGACACCGTTTAACGGAAAGGCCACGAACATCACCATCGCAACGAGGTTGATCGTCACATACGCGGCCGGAAAGCCCGCGATAATCAGGCCTCCGACGAAACCGCGCTGGTGCTTCTTCGAATACTCGATGGCAAGCGGCATCGCGCCGGTATAACCGCCGCCCAGAAAAATCCCGTCGACGAAGCGCAGCAGCACGAGCAGCCCGTACGACGCGATGCCGATGCTCTGATACCCCGGCAACAGCGCGATCAGCAACGTAACGACGCCAAAACCGGACACCGAATAAATCGACGCCTTGCGGCGGCCGACACGGTCCGCAACCATACCGAACAGCAGCGCGCCGATCGGCCTGCCGAGCAGCGTCGTAATAAACACGAGCGACGCGAGGATCGTCTCCATGCCGCTCGACAGATGCGGCGGCTGGAAGAAGAACAGCACCGGCGACAGGACGACCACCGGCAGATAAATATCGAACATGTCGATGAATTCGGAGAAAAACGCGCCCTTAATGGCGTTCCTTCTCCTCGCATCGATCGACCGTTCGTCGGCGGTCGGTGAGACGTGCTCTGCGGTCAGCGCTTTCATTCATGTCTCCGGTCTAATTATTCGGCACGCTCGCGGTGCCGCGGCGTCATCGGGCAACCCGCTCAAGCAGCCTGCTCAAGCGGCCCGATCAGGCAACCCGCCTACGACGCTTTCGCTTCAGCCTCGTAGGCCTTGATCGCTTCAGTCGCGACGCGAAAAGCGGCAAGCGCAAGCGGCACGCCGCAATAGATCGCGGCCTGCATCAGCACCGAGCGGATCTCGTCTTTCGTCACGCCGTTCTTTAGCGCGCCCTTCACATGCACGGCCAGTTCGTGGTGCTGGCTCAGCGCAGTCAGCATGCCGATGTTGAGCATACTGCGCGTCTTGAACGGCAGCGTCTCGTCACCCCAGATCTCGCCCCAGCAGTATTCGGTGACGAGCTTTTGCATCGGACGATTGAACTCGTCGGCGTTTTCCCACGATTTCTCGACATGCCCCGCGCCAAGCACCTTCTTGCGATTCGCGAAGCCCTTTTCAAACCAGTCGTTGCTTGCCATCTTCGTTTCCCTCGGTTGTTTGCAATGCCGCTACCGCCTCGACATCGTGTGCTACATCCTCACTGATCGTCTTACCGCCAGATTGTCATACAAACCAACCGGGCAAAAATTTTTTGACATGCCCCGCTCGCGCCTCTGCGTGCGCTTCGCTGCGGTTGCTTCGCGTCGGTCCATCAATGAGCGTCGATACTCCCCCTATCGACGCTTCACCACGCATCACGCTTCGCCGTAACCGACCATCGCCTTGGTTTCCAGATACTCGCGCAGGCCCGCCTCGCCCCACTCGCGCCCGTTACCCGAGCGTTTGTAGCCGCCAAACGGCGCGCTGAAGTCGGGTGCCGGGTAGTTCAGATGCACGCCACCCGCGCGCAACGCGCGCGCCACCGTGCGCGCACGTTCGACACTTCCCGACTGCACGTACGCGGCCAATCCATAGACGGTGTTGTTGGCGATCTCGATTGCGTCGTCATCGTCGTCGTAGGGGATCATCGAAAGCACCGGGCCGAAGATCTCTTCACGCGCGATGGTCATGTCGGGCTTGACGTCGGCGAACACCGTCGGCTTGATAAACCAGCCTTTCGACAGGCCCTCCGGCAGACCCGTGCCACCCGCGACGAGCCGCGCGCCTTCGTCGATGCCCGATTGAATCATTGCCTGGATGCGCACGAACTGATTGCGGTTCACCACCGGGCCCAACTGCGTGGTCACCTTGTCGGTGGCGCCGACCCTGAACGCCTGCGCCGCGCGGGCCGCGATTTGCGCGGCTTCATCCATCATGCGCCGCGGCACGAGCATGCGGGTCGGGCTCGAGCACGACTGGCCCGAGTTGGCGAAACAGGTGTTCACGCCGCGCGTGACCGCATCGTTGAGGTTCACGTCGTCGAGCAGGATGTTGGCCGACTTGCCGCCGAGTTCCTGCGCCACGCGCTTCACGGTATCGGCCGCCAGCTTCGCGACCTGAATGCCCGCGCGCGTCGAGCCCGTGAACGAGACCATGTCGATATCCGGATGCGATGCGATCGCCGCACCGACGCCCGGGCCGTCGCCGTTGACGAGATTGAACACGCCCGGCGGCACACCCGCTTCGTCGAGCACTTCGGCAAAGAGCAGCGCGCTGAGCGCCGAATATTCGCTGGGCTTGAGCACCATCGTGCAACCGGCCGCGAGCGCGGGCGCGATCTTCACGACGATCTGGTTGACCGGCCAGTTCCACGGCGTGATGAGCCCGCACACGCCGGCCGCTTCATGGCGCAGCCGCGTCGTGCCGTGCTGCGTTTCGAAAGCGAAGTAATCGAGCACATCGATCAGCGCATTCAGATGCGTCGGCCCGCGCGCGGCCTGATTGTTGCGCGCGAAAGTAATCGGCACGCCCATTTCGGCGCGCATTGCTTCCGCGAATTCGTCGATACGGCGCTCGTAAATCTGCACGATGCGCTTGAGCAACGCGACGCGATCGGCGACCGTGCTCGTCGAATACGAGGGGAACGCGCGGCGCGCGGCCGCCACCGCACGGTCGACATCGGCCGCATTGCCGAGCGCAAGCTGATCGAAACGCACCTCGGTGGCCGGATCGATCAGATCGAACCAGACCGGCGCGAGCGGCGCGACCCATTTTCCATCGATATAAAACTGTCCAACGCGAGACATTCCAGGCTCCAGAGTGAGAAATCGCCGGCTAAGCTGCTCGCAAGCCTTCGAAGCCAAGGCCCGCCAGCCAGCCGGGCCGCGGCGCGACCGGCTAGCGGGCAGCGCTTCATGCGTTCTATCGAAGCGCGGAGAAAGCGGTCGGCGTCAGAAAGCAGTTCTCGATACGCTCGACGATCGGTTTATCCGCTTCGGTCGCCGCGCGTTTCGTGAGCCACTCCTGATCCGACTGAAACGCGTTCCATTTGGTTTCGCGCTCAGCGAGGCTTTCCCACTTGATCATGTACGTCAACGTGTGATTGCTCGGCCCGACCAGCGTCGTAAAGAAGCCGATCTGCTCGATGCCGTATTTCTCGAAGAAACCGAGCGTGATGTTGACGAAGCGATCCAGCAGCGCCGGCAGGCGTGTCGGCGCACAGTGATAGACGCGCATCTCGACAATCATTAAAAGTTCTCCGTATGGGGGTTCAAGGGAAATGCGAAGCGGATGCTATCTCAACGAAGCGGCCAGCTACGCAAAAGCGCTACAAAAACCGTACAAGGCAACCGGTCTCTTTTTCTAACCCGGTTCGGCACGCGCGATATACATCGGCGCCGCGGCGTCGGGGGCGGTATCGAGGGTCCACAAGGTATCGAGCAAGCGTCGCGTGTCGACATGCGGCGCGCCATACGCGGCGAGCTCGCTCAGCTTGGTGTCGAGCTCGGCGTCGGAAAGCGGCACGGCGAGGCTGCCGCGTGCGGCGCTCACCGTGCGCGACACGCTCTCGCCCGAGCGCAGCAGCACCGTGACGCGCGCGGCTTCGACCGGAAAGCGCTGATCGTCGACGAATGCGACGCGACCCGCGAACGCGCGCACGGCCGGGTCCGCCGCGCTTTCGTCGCTGAATTCGGCAAGACCCGCGCGGCCTGTCGACAGCACCACCGCCACGCTATGCTGCGCGCTGACCTGTGCTTCGCGGCCGCTGCGAATGCCGGGCCGGTCGGTGCGTTCGCGCAGCAGCGGATGACCGAGCAGTTCGACGCGTTCGATATCGGCAAGCGACCAGTGCCGGTTGCGCGCCAGCTCGAGGCAGGCTTCGATGACGGGATTCAGCACGACGCCGCATGGGTACGGCTTATACGTGTTGGCCTGCAAGGCCCAGTCGCGGCCGAGCCCCGCGGTAAGCGCCGTGAAATCGGGTCGATCGGAGCACACGCGCAGAAAGCCGCGCTCGCCTTCGATCGGCCGCGCCGGTCCGCTCAAGCCCTCGCCAGCGAGCAGCGCCGACAACATGCCGTTGCGCGCCGCATTGCCGACACTGACGCTTTTCGCCATCGTGCCGAGCGTTTCGACGAGTCCGCCCGCCTGTGCGGACGCGTGGCCCAATGCGTGCGCGGTCTGACCGGCATCGAGGTTCAGTACCTTTGCCGCCGCTGCTGCCGCGCCGAATACGCCGCACGTCGACGTAATGTGCCAGCCGCGCTGATAGTGTGACGGCGACCCCGCGTTGCCGATCCGGCATTCGATCTCGACGCCGAGCACGAAAGCGAGCAGCAGCGCCTGCCCGCTCATGCTCGTGCCGCTGTTCGAGCTTTCGCCAAGCGCGAACAGCGGCGCGGCAACCGGCGCGGTTGGGTGGATGATGGTCGGCAGATGCGTATCGTCGAAATCGTGCACGTTGGCGGTCATCGCATTGAGCGCGGCCGCATTCAGCACATCGGTGCGCTCGGCGCGGCCGATCAGGCTCGCGTGGTCACCGGCGCGAAAGCGGCGATAGACGCTCACGGCTTTCTCGATCGACGGATCGGCACAGCCGGCGAAGGCGACGGCGAAATAATTGACGAGCGAGCGCTTCGCCTCGTGCCGCACCGCTTCGGGGATATCGTCCCAGCGCGTGCGCTCGACGAATTGCGCGAGCTGCCGCGTCGGCGTAAGCGGTTCTTGCGCGGAGGTCGTGCGTGGCTGCATCGGCTATCGTTCCTTCGAAGAACACCAGGGTTGGTTTCGCTTGCGTGGCGAGAGCAGGATGAATCGGCTAGCGGCTGCTGATCGCGGCCGCCGCGCGTTCGTCCGCTGCATGCGCGCCATCGCCGGTTTCGGCGGCAATCGCTTCGAGCGAACGGTTTTTCGTCTCCGCGCCAAGCACGCCGACAATCAGCGCCTGCAATAACAATGTGCCGACAATCAACCCGATCACACCGCTAATGCCAAAACCCGCGAATGCCGCCGCAACGCCATACGGCACGACGATGCTGACCGCGCGTCCGACCGTGTTCGCCAGACCCGAGCCGCGCAAACGCAATTCGGTGGGAAACAGCTCGGGGACATAGCTCGCGACGCTGAACGAAGACAGCACATAAATGCATGCGGTAATCGCAAAGCCGAGCAGCGTGATCGCCGCCGCCGTTTGCGCGAACGGATACGCGACGCCGAACGCCACGCAGACCAGCGAGAACACGACGATGCCCCATTTGCGTCCCACGCGCTCGGCCAGCGCAAACGCGATCAATGAGCCGACCGGGCCGCCCGCGAACATCGCCGCGGTGAGGCCGAGCGAGTTCGAAATGCTGTGCCCCTGTTTGACGAGGAAAGTCGGAATCCAGCTGACAAACGCATAGTTCACGATAAACAGCGCGACAAGCACCGTGATGGCGGTGATCGTGCGCGTCAGCAGCCGGCGGGAGAAGAGTTCGGAAAGGCGCGCCGCGCTCGCCGCTGCGACATTCGTCGTGCCCTGCGCCGCCTGTCGTGCTACCTGAACTGCTGCCCGCCGCACAGCCGCTCGCGCCGATTCTCTCGACGCCACCGGGTCGACGCCGCAGGCGGTCTCGATGCGCGCCACGATCGCTTCCGCTTCGTCGCTTCTGCCGCGCGCGGCAAGCCAGCGCGGCGACTCGGGCATCGACTTGCGCAGCAACCACACGACGAGCGCGCCGCAGCCGGCAATCGCAAACATCCAGCGCCAGCCGTAGTGCGGAACGATCAGCCAGCCGAGGAACGTCGACAGAAACAGCGAGGTATTGATGATCAGGTTCAGGATCGTGCCAAAGCGGCCGCGCCACACGGCCGGAATGAATTCGGAAAGCGTCGCGTAACCGACGACGATTTCCGCCCCCATGCCGAGCCCCATGACAAGCCGGAAGAAAATGAGCCAGTCAATCGACGGTGTGAGCGCCGCGGCAATCGACGCAAAGCCGTAAATGCCGAGATTGATCTGATACGAGAAGCGGCGGCCGAAACGGTCGCCGAGCACACCCGACAGCCATGCGCCCGCCATCATCCCGATGAAGGTGACGGATACGAAGGTGGCATTGAGCTTCAACGTCGATTCGCCGCTATGGATCAGCGCGGCGAGCACGGTGCCCGCAATATAGATGTCGAACGAATCGAAGTACATGCCGGCCGCGATCAGGCCCAGCAGACGCCAATGAAAACCGGACAGCGGCAACCCGTCGAGGCGTAAGCCGATCGTCGATGAATCACGCATGCTGAGTGTCTCCGCTCTGCTCTGCTGTGGATGGCCGCTGAAACCGGATGAATCTCGTTTCGAGATGATTATATTCCTGTCATACAATCAGTCAAGCAGATAGACGCACGTTCCAACTGTGGCCGGGTTTGCCCGCATCGGCCCCGCATTTGCTCAAATTTGCGTTTTCCGACCCCACTCCGGACAATGCCGCTCAACGGCTACCCAGGCGGGGAAAGAAATGGAATTGCGTCAGTTGCGGTATTTCGTCAGCGTCGTCGAGCACGGCAGCATGGGCAAGGCGGCGCTCGAACTCGGCATCGTCACGTCCGCGCTGAGCCAGCAGATCAGCCGCCTCGAAAGCGAACTCGCGACGCGCCTGCTGCAGCGCACGTCCGGCGGCGCCGTGCCGACCGACGCGGGGCTCGCGTTCTGGCGCCAGGCGCAACTTGCGCTGCGCCACGTCGACGACGCCGCGCTGGCCGCGCGCCAGGCACGCCTGTCGGGCCACGTCACGGTGGGCCTCGCGACCAGCACGAGCGGCGTGCTCGGCCTCGCGTTCATGCGTGCCATGCGCGAGCGCTACCCCGATGTGCGACTGCGCATCGTCGAGACCTTGTCGGGCTATCTCGCCTCGATGCTCGGCGCGCGGCAGATCGACCTTGCAATTCTCTTTCACGAAGAACCTGCGCAACGCTGGAGCGTGATGCCGTTGCTCGACGAGCGGCTGTTCGTGATCGGCGCGCGCGGCCTGCCCGGCATGCCGGCCACGAAGCGCGTGCGGCTGGCGAAGCTCGGCGCGCTGCCGCTGATCCTGCCGAGCGGCCCGCACGGCTTGCGCACGACGCTCGCCGCATCGTTCAAGCGTGCGAAATACGAGCCGCGCATCGTCGCCGAAGTGGATGGCCTGGCGATGCTGATGGATGCGGTGCGCGGCGGCCTCGGCGCAACCATCCAGCCGGGCGCGGCACTGGCACGCGCCGAATACGCGGGGCTCGCAAGCGTGCAGATCGCGGACGCCGATGCGGTGCGGCCGAATCTGCTGGTCAGCGTCTCGGACGACGAACTGTCGCCGGCCGGACTTGCCGCGCGCGTCGTGCTGGCGGACACGGCGCGTGCGCTGGTCAGCGAAGGCCGCTGGCTGGGGGCGCGGCTGCGCTGAGCGGTAACTGAGCAGTAACTGAGCGGGTTCCTGCGAACGGCGCCGAAGCGATCGTCCAGGAAGTCTTCACGAAAACTGAAGACCCATTGCGCGCGCGCGCCTTGCGGCAATTTACCGCGCCGACTACATTGCGGCGATATCTGGAGACTCCCCACATGATCGACGTATTAGTCATCGGGGGCGGCAATGCCGCGTTGTGCGCCGCGCTGATGGCGCGCGAAGCCGGCGCATCGGTGCTGCTCCTCGAGTCCGCGCCGCGCGAATGGCGCGGCGGCAATTCCCAGCACACGCGCAATCTGCGCTGCATGCACGACGCGCCGCAAGACGTGCTCGTCGATGCGTACCCGGAAGAAGAGTACTGGCAGGACCTGCTCAAGGTGACGGGCGGCATCACGAACGAACACCTGGCGCGCCTGACGATTCGCGCGTCGTCGACGTGCCGTCCCTGGATGCGCAGGCATGGTGTGCGCTTCCAGCCGCCGCTGTCGGGCGCGCTGCATGTCGCGCGTACCAACGCATTTTTCATGGGCGGCGGCAAGGCGCTCGTCAACGCGTACTACCGCAGCGCCGAAGCGCTCGGCGTGCAGATCCGCTACGAAACGCCGGTCGATTCGATCGAACTCGACAACGGCCGCTTCGTCGCCGCAAAAAGCGGCCAGCAGCGTTTCGAAGCGCGCGCGTGCGTGCTGGCCGCCGGCGGCTTCGAATCGAACCGCGAATGGCTGCGCGAAGCGTGGGGGCAAAACGAGCGCGGCGAATGGCCGGCCGATAACTTCCTGATTCGCGGCACGCGCTTCAACATGGGCGTGCTCCTCAAGCACATGATCGAGGAAGCGCGCGCCGACGCGATCGGCGATCCGTCGCAGTCTCACTGCGTGGCGATCGACGCGCGCGCGCCGCTGTACGACGGCGGCATCTGCACACGCATCGATTGCGTGTCGCTCGGTGTGGTCGTGAATCGCGAGGCCGAGCGCTTCTACGACGAAGGCGAAGACTTCTGGCCGAAGCGTTACGCGATCTGGGGCCGGCTCGTCGCGCAGCAGCCCGGACAGATCGGCTATTCGATCATCGATTCGAAAGCAATTGGCCGCTTCATGCCGCCCGTGTTTCCGGGTGTCAAGGCCGACACGCTGGCTGACCTCGCGCGCGCGCTGGGCCTGCCCGTCGACACGTTCATGGATACCGTCAACGCGTACAACGCGGCATGCCGGCCCGGCACGTTCGACCACACGAAGCTTGACGACTGCCATACCGAAGGCCTCACGCCGTCGAAGACACACTGGGCGCTGCCTCTCGATAAGCCGCCGTTCTACGGTTACGCGCTGCGCCCGGGCATTACGTTCACGTACCTCGGGCTCAAGGTCAACGACCGCGCGCAGGTGCATTTCGGCGGCACGCCGAGCGAGAACCTGTTCGTGGCCGGCGAGATGATGGCCGGCAATGTTCTCGGCAAGGGCTATACGGCGGGCGTCGGCATGTCGATCGGCACCGCGTTCGGCCGCATCGCGGGCAAACAGGCGGCCCATGCCGCGCAGGGACACGCGCTCACCGCCTGGACGGCCGACGCCGCAAGCGAATCAACCGGAGTAGAACGTGCAGAAGCTTGAAGCACTCGCGCACGATGCGCAGCAACTGGCGTCCGGCCGCGAGGAAACGAACCGCGGCGCGGGCGGCGGGCAGACGCAGCGAACCATCCGCGTGCTGCCGCTCACCGAAAACGAAACCGAGGTCGCGCGGCAGATGCAGATCTGCAATGCGTGCCGCTATTGCGAGGGGTTTTGCGCGGTCTTCCCCGCGATGACGCGCCGCCTCGAGTTCGGCAAGGCCGATATCAATTACCTGGCGAACCTGTGCCATAACTGCGGCGCGTGCTATCACGCATGCCAGTACGCGCCGCCGCATGAATTCGCGGTCAACGTGCCGCGGGCGATGGCGAAGGTGCGTCTCGACACATACAGCGAATACGCCGTGCCGTCGTTCATGGGCGCGCTGTATAAACGCAATGGCCTGACGCTGTCGCTCGCGCTGGCATTCGGCCTGGCGCTTTTCCTCGTGCTCGGCGTGGTAATGAAAGGACCGCTCTTCGGCGCGCCGCTCGCGGGCAACTTCTACGCGATCTTCCCGCACAATCTGCTCGCGTTGCTGTTCGGCATCGTGTTCGTGCTGGCCGTCGTCTCGCTTGGCATCGGCGTGATGCGCTTCTGGAAAGACGTGGCGGCGGGAACCGCATCGGGTGCGACCGCAAGCGGGGCAGTTGCGGAAGCAACGAAGCACGCGCTGACGCTCAAGTATCTCGACGGCGGCCACGGCGACGGCTGCAACGAAGCCGACGACCGCTTCACGCTCGCACGGCGGCGCTTTCACCACTTCACGTTCTACGGCTTCATGCTGTGTTTCGCCGCCACGGTCGTCGCAACCTTTTATCACTATTTCCTCGATCTGCATGCGCCGTATCCGTTCCTGAGCGTGCCGGTGCTGCTCGGCACGCTCGGCGGCATCGGTCTTCTGATCGGACCGGCCGGCTTGCTGTGGCTCAACGTGCAGCGCGATCCGGCACGCGGCGACGCCGCACAAAAGCCGATGGATCGCGGCTTTATCGCGCTGCTGCTGCTCACGAGCGCGACGGGTCTCGCCTTGCTCGCGTGGCGCGATACGGCGGCGCTCGCGTGGCTGCTCGCCGTGCACCTCGGGGTCGTGCTCGCGCTCTTCGCGACGCTGCCTTACGGCAAGTTCGCGCACGGCATTTTCCGCAGTGCCGCACTGCTCAAGTCGTCAATCGAAAAAAGACAGGCGAATAGTTTGAAGCTCGGTTCGGAATGAGTTAGCGTACGAGGCGCGCCGATTCGAGGCCCCCAAAAAGGCCTCAATCCGGCCACATTCCTTTCGAAATGAAAGAAAACCAAAGCAACAAAGGTTCAAACTACGCATTGCGGAAATACCCATGGAGACAAACATCGTGTCCTCGACCACCACGCCTCTCGCGGCGCACACTACCCGGTCGAAGGCGGCCGCCGTGCTACGCGTCACGAGCGGCAACTTTCTCGAGCAGTTCGACTTCTTCCTGTTCGGCTTCTACGCCACCTATATTTCGAAGGTGTTCTTCCCGACCGGCAGCGAGTTCGCGTCGCTGATGCTGACTTTCGCGGTGTTCGGCGCCGGCTTCCTGATGCGTCCGCTGGGCGCGATCGTGCTCGGCGCGTATATCGACGAAGTGGGCCGCCGCAAAGGGCTGATCGTCACGCTCTCGCTGATGGCGAGCGGCACGATTCTGATTGCGTGCGTGCCCGGCTATGAAACGATCGGCCTGCTCGCACCGGCGCTCGTGCTGATCGGCCGCCTGCTGCAAGGCTTTTCGGCGGGCGCGGAACTGGGCGGCGTGTCGGTATACCTCGCCGAAATGGCGACGCCGGGCCGCAAAGGCTTTTACACGAGCTGGCAGTCGGCCAGCCAGCAGGTCGCGATTATCGTCGCCGCGCTGCTCGGCTACGCATTGAACGCATGGATGCCCATCGACACGCTGCATGCATGGGGCTGGCGCATTCCGTTCTTTATCGGCTGCATCATCGTGCCGTTCCTGTTTTTGCTGCGCCGCTCGCTGCAGGAAACCGAAGCGTTCGCCGCACGCAAACACCATCCGAGCGCACGCGAAGTCTTCCGCTCGATGCTCGCGAACTGGACGACGGTAATTGCCGGCATGCTGCTCACCGCCATGACGACGACGACGTTCTATCTGATCACCGTCTATACGCCGACCTTCGGCAAGACCGTGCTGAAGCTGTCGACGGCCGATAGCCTGATCGTCACGCTGTGCGTCGGCATCGGCAACTTTATCTGGCTGCCGATCGGCGGCGCGGTGTCGGACCGTATCGGCCGCAAGCCGCTGCTGCTGCTGATCACGGTGCTCGCGATTTTCACCGCGTATCCGGCGCTATCGTGGCTCGCTTCGGCGCCGAGCTTTGGCCGCATGTTTATCGTGCTGATGTGGTTCTCGTTCTTCTTCGGCGCGTACAACGGCGCGATGGTCGCCGCGCTGACGGAAGTGATGCCGGTCGAAGTGCGCGTCGCGGGCTTCTCGCTTGCATTCAGTCTTGCCACTGCGCTGTTCGGCGGCTTCACGCCGGCTGTGTCGACGTTCCTGATCCAGGCGCTGCACGACAAGGCCGCGCCCGGTTACTGGCTCAGCTTCGCGGCCGTGTGCGGACTGATCGCCACGCTCATTCTGTATCGCAAGGGCGGCGCCGCGGAGCGGCTGAAGGACGCGGCTTAAGCCGCCGTGCCAACGCAACAGGCGACAGGCGACAGGCCCATGACCGATCCGATTCCGTTCGTCCCCGACCGTTTCAGCCAGGCGGCCGCGCACTATCTGACCGGCCGCGCGGCCTATTCGCCGCGTTTGATCCGGCGCGTGGCGCTTGCCGCGGAGCTCGACGGCACGCAGCGCCTGCTCGATATCGGCTGCGGACCGGGTCAGTTGTCGATCGCATTCGCGTCGTGGGTCGCCGATGGACTCGCGCTCGACCCGGAACCCGAAATGCTGCGCATCGCGTCGGAACTGGGCGCGGGCCTCGCGCCGAACATCGTGTTTCGTCGCGGCAGCTCATACGATCTGGCCGACCACATCGGGCAGTTCCGGCTCGCCGTGATCGGCCGTGCGTTTCACTGGATGGACCGCGCCGATACGTTGCGGCGCCTCGAGACGCTGATCGGGCCGGGCGGCGCGGTCGCGCTGTTCGGCACATCGCAGCCCGAAGACGCAAGCGAGCCGTGGATGGCCGACTTCCGAAACCTGCTCGACCAGTATGCACAAGCCGACCCCGCGCGTGCGCGGCGCAAATCCGACGACTGGGTCGGCCATGAAGCGGTGCTCATGCAATCGGCGTTTGCGTCGATCGAGCGCGTGTCGGTCATCGAGCGGCGCCGCGTGCATGTCGACGCGCTGATGATGCGGCCGCTCTCGATGTCGAGCTTATCGCGCAAGCATCTGGGCGAACGTCTCGATGAACTGATGGAACGCCTGAAGCAACTGCTCGACGCGCATGCGCGCGACGGCTGGCTCGACGAATGGGTCGAGTCGACGGCGGTGATTGCGCGGCGATGAACGCGGCCTCGCGGCAAACGCCATTACGGTGTCGCGCATGAGCTAATAACGAAAATAACGTTGCCGGGCTTTGTAAGGCACCCGTACCATCACGGCTTTGCGCGTTTTTGCGCGCTCGCCGCATGTCTACCTCCCTCGCTCCAGAACGCGCCGCGGCGCCGGCCCAATCCCAGGCGGCCGCCCCTGCGCATGCGCTGATCCGCTCCGCCGCGGATGTCTCCCGTCTCGTCAACCAGGGCGCAGCCGTCGGCAGCGACGCGCGCATTGTCGTCGCGATCGCGCTCGGCGGTGTGTTTCTCGACGCCTACGATCTCGGTGCGCTCGCGTTCGGCCTCAAGGACGTCGCGCGCGAATTCTCGCTGACGCCGGCCGGCACCGGTTTCGTCGCCTCGGCGATCACGTTCGGCGCGATTGTCGGCGCCTGCCTCGGCGGCTTTCTCACCGACCGCATCGGCCGCTACCGCGTGTTTATGGCGGACATGTTCTTCTTCGTGGTCGCCGCGCTCGCCTGCGCGTTCGCGCCGAATGCATGGGTGCTCGGCGGCGCGCGTTTCGTCATGGGTCTGGGCGTCGGCATCGATCTGCCGGTCGCGATGGCGTTTCTCGCCGAGTTCTCGCGACTGCGCGGGCGCGGCAACAAGGCGGCGCGCGTCGCGATGTGGTGCCCCGTCTGGTATGCGGCGATCAGCGTGTCGTATCTGCTCGTGCTCGCGTTCTACGCGATGCTGCCGGCCGGCCACCAGCCTCTGCTATGGCGGCTGATTCTCGGCTTCGGTGCCGTGCCCGCGCTGATCATCATCGCGATCCGCAGCCGCTATATCAGCGAGTCGCCGGTGTGGGCCGCCAATCAGGGCGACCTTGCGGGTGCGGCGAAAATCCTCAAGCGCTCGTACGGCATCGACGCAGCGGTCGCGCCAGATGCCATGCAGACACCCGCTGCATCGAGGAGCGCGCCGCGGCGCGCATCGTGGGCCAACTACGGCACGCTGCTGCGCGGCGTCTATCTGAGGCGCACCGTGCTCGCGACGGTCATCGCCGTGGCGTCGTCGTTCGCGTATAACGCGGTCGCATTCGGTCTGCCGGTGATTATCTCGAGCTTCCTCGCTCAATCGATGCTGACGACGATCCTCGCCTCGCTCGCGCTCAATCTCGCCTTCGCGTTCGTCGGCGGCCTGATCGCCGTGCGAACGGTGCCGAAGACCGGCGCGTGGAAGCCCACCGTGCTCGGTTACACGTTCCAGCTCGCCGCGCTGGTCGGTCTCGCGATCGTCGGCAAGCCGGCGGCCGGCGTGCAGGTGGCGATCGCGGTCGCGCTGCTCGGCGCGTTCCTGCTCGGTCAGGGCTTCGGCCCCGGCTCGCACAGCATGACCTTCGCCTCGCTCAGCTATCCGACGTCGCTGCGCGGCGTGGGCGTCGGCTTCAACCAGACCTTGATGCGCGCAAGCTCGACGGTATCGCTGTTCCTGTTCCCGGTACTCGCCGCCGCACTCGGCACACGCGTGTTCTGGATCATCGCGGCCGCGCCGCTTTGCGGGCTCGTCGCCCTGCTTGCGATTCGCTGGGAACCGTCAGGCTACGACGTCGATGCGGAAGATTTCGCGACGGGCGTGACAGGCGCAACGGGCACAACGGCAGCGACATCGACAGCACGCTGACACGACGCGATCACCACTGAAGACTGTCTGTAACGAAGAAGGCTCATCGGGTAACCGGTGAGCCTTTTTTGCATTCCAAAGCTTTTCCCGTGGATGCCCGCACGTCGCTATTTATTGAGAGAGAAAGGCATGCAATGATCGCGCGCCGCCTCGCTCCGTGCAGTTGCAACAGCTGTGCAACACACGGAGCGAAGCTCGACAACGCGTTGGGCTTTGCGTGCATGTTTTGCGTGCCTGTTTTTGCGTACTTGCTTTTTGCGTTTTCCTTTGCGCTTTTCTCTCCGATATCGATGCTCGAGCTTCTTCTCTTTCACCTGCTGTGGATTGTCGTGCTGCTCGCGCTCGTGCTGGCCGTTTGTTGCGCCGTCAACTGGTTATGGCCGGACGAGTCGCTCGACCGCGTGCGCGTCTTCGTGACCGTCGCGATCTTCGCGCTGATCTTCGATGCCGCGCTGACCTTCCTCGTGTTCTCCGATTCGCAGCCGCGTTATGGCATGTACAGCACCGCCCTCGCGTTTGCCGGACGCGCGTGCGCGTACGGGCTCGCCGCCACGGCCGGTTTCTGTTTCGCACGGCTGCGTCGGCAGCGGCGCTCACGCCGTTTTCAAGCATTGCGCATCAATGCGGCGCGATAGGCGAGCGCCATTCGTGACTTATGCATGAACAATGCGCAGCAATGCGGGAATACGGCTTGCTAACGCCCGCGCGCTCGGCTATAACTCCCGAGAACTACGGGGCGGACGAGCCCCGCTAGTCGTCACGCTCAATGCCCTGTACCTCCCTTCCCGGGCAGAAGCGTGTGCAGCGGAACCACGCGGTCGCGGAGCAACAGCGGCGCAAACGTACGCTGGCGCCACGCAGCACCGCGCATACGCTGCAGTCGATCGAACGAAGCACAACATAACCGACTCGCGCGAGGACATCGTGGACCTTGAAACCGTACGCGTTTTCCTGATGACCCGGGGCATCGACTTCGGAACCAAAGTACTGGCCGCGATCGTCCTGTGGATCATCGGGCGCTGGGTCATCGGACTCGTCACGCGCTTGCTGCGCGCGGTTCTCGAACGCAATAGCCGCGTCGACCCGACACTCGCGCATTACCTCAGTTCGATTCTCGGCGC
The DNA here is from genome assembly GCF_054589215.1 of Paraburkholderia sp. 2C. Lineage (NCBI taxonomy): Bacteria > Pseudomonadati > Pseudomonadota > Betaproteobacteria > Burkholderiales > Burkholderiaceae > Paraburkholderia > Paraburkholderia sp. 2C. The sequence continues at coordinate 330,876 of NZ_BAAILL010000049.1, forward strand.
GCTGCTGAATCTGCTGCTGATTCTCGCGATTCTGCAGGTGTTCGGCGTGCAGACCACCTCGTTTGCCGCGCTGCTCGCAGGTCTCGGTCTCGCCATCGGCACCGCATGGGGCGGCCTGCTCGCGCATTTTGCGGCCGGCGTGTTCATGCAGGTGCTGCGGCCGTTCAAGGTCGGCGATTATGTCACGGCGGGTGGCGTGACCGGCACGGTGCGCGAACTCGGGCTGTTCGGCACGACGATCGTCACGCCCGACAACGTCACGACCATCGTCGGCAACAACAAGATCTTCTCCGACACGATCTCGAACTACAGCGCACTGCCCGTGCGCCGCGTCGAACTGACCGCGAAAATCGCCAACGGCGTCGATCCGGTCGATGCCACGAACCGGCTGCGCGCGGCCGTGGTGCGCATTCCGAATGTGGCCGAGAACCCCGCGCCCGATATCGAAGTGCTGTCGTTCACGCCCGAAGGGCCGATGCTGTGCGTGCGGCCTTACACGCATACCGACCACTACTGGCAGGTCTATTTCGACACGAACCGCGCCATCGTCGAGACCTTCAGGGAAGCCGGCTATCCGACGCCGGAAACGCCGTTCGTGCGGCGCACGGCCAGTTCCTAGCGAAACCGCGGGCGGCCACGCAAACAAAAAGGGCATCGCAATCGAAGCGATGCCCTTTGTCTTGCCTGATGCGTAGTCCGCTGCGGCGCGGTTCACCGCGCGATGCTTGCCCGTCAGACCGACGAGGCGCTCACAGCCTTCACTGCCCGCCCGTCTTGCGCGCGGAAGTCTGCGGCGCGCGTCGTCGCAACACCTTCCACAGCGCGCCCAATGCAACCGGCACGATCGCCGCGCCGATGCCGACCAGCACGATCACGTTCAGGTACTGGCGGATAAACGGAATGTTGCCGAAGAAATAGCCGAGCAGCACGAGCAGCAACACCCAGAACAACGCGCCGGCGATGTTGAACAGCTGGAAGCGCCGCACGGTCATTTGCGATGCGCCCGCGACAAACGGCGCGAAGGTCCGCACGACCGGGATGAAACGCGCCAGCACGATGGTCTTGCCGCCGTGTTTTTCGTAGAAGTTGTGCGTCTTGCGCAGCGCCTCGCGATCGAGGAACCGCTCGAGCACAGGGATGTGCGAATCGAACACCCGCACGCCGATCGCGCGCCCGATCATGTAGTTGACCGTGTTGCCGGTCACGGCCGCGACGACGAGCAGCACGGTCAGGACGCCGATATTCATCGCGCCGCTCGCCGCGAACGCGCCGCCGATAAAAAGCAGCGAATCGCCGGGCAGAAACGGCAGGACGACCAGACCCGTTTCGCAAAACACGATCAGAAAGAGGACCGCATACACCCATGCGCCGTACTGGCGAATGAAATCGCCGAGGAAGGCGTCGATGTGCAGGACGAGGTTGACGAAATGCAGCAGCGTATCCAAAAAGACATCCTCTTAAGAGCGTGAATAGCCAGGCGCGTGCCGCCCAGCACGCTTGTAGTCCGACGAAAAGCGCACGCGAAGGGGCGCACATGCACCATCGGTCGCAGCAGCATCCGATGCACCTGGAGGCACCTGATGCACCCGACACGGTGCCCGGTACGGTGCTCATTGCCCGCTCATTGCCGGCGCTCAATGTGACACTGCCATATGCATCGCGGCGCTTAGCACAAAACGGCAAAACCCGCCCGGGCCGGAGTTGCGACCGCGCCATGATACCGAAAGTGCCGCCTTCAATATTAAGAAATTATGGGCGGCCCCTGGCGCGAGAACCCGTGAGAAAGCGCGGCGATGAGAAAGCGGCGAGCGGACGGCGATCGGCTGACGGTCGTCGCGCGGCGAATCGCTATAATTCCGCCATGTCCGAATTCCGCGAACCGTCAGACGACACGGCCGCAGGCGCCTCTACCGCGCCCGCGCAAGCTCCGGTCGCCGCCGCCCCCTCCCGCGATGTGCGCGCGGCACGCGCGCCGCGCCCGATCCAGCCCCTGCCCGATCAGTTGATCAGCCAGATCGCCGCCGGCGAAGTGGTCGAGCGTCCCGCATCGGTCGTCAAGGAGCTGCTCGAGAATGCGCTCGACGCCGGCGCGACCACGCTGCGCATCCTGCTCGACGAAGGCGGCGTCAAACGCATTTCGATTACCGACGACGGCTGCGGCATCCCCGAAGCCGAACTGGCGCTCGCGCTGACGCGCCACGCGACGAGCAAGATCCGCTCGCTCGCGGAGCTCGAAGCGGTCGCGACGCTCGGGTTTCGCGGCGAGGCGCTGGCGTCGATCGCATCGGTGTCGGACATGGCCATTACCAGCCGCATCGGCGACGCGCCGCACGCGACGCGCATCGACGCGAGCACGGGCGCGCTCACGCCCGCGGCCGGCACGCAAGGCACAACGATCGAAGTGCGCGAGCTGTACTTCAACACGCCGGCGCGCCGCAAATTCCTGAAGAGCGAACAGACCGAACTTGGCCATTGCATCGAAATGGTCCGCCGTGTCGCGCTTGCGCGGCCCGACGTCGCGATTTCGGTGCTGCACAACGGCCGCGCGGTCGAACACTGGAACGCGAGCGATCCGGCGGCGCGCGTTGCGAAGATTCTCGGCGAGGCGTTCGCCACCGCGCACCTGCCGCTCGACGAAGCGGCCGGGCCGCTCGCCGTATACGGCTGCGCCGGCCTGCCGACCGCGAGCCGCGGCCGCGCCGACCAGCAGTACTTTTTCGTGAACGGCCGCTTCGTGCGCGACAAGCTGCTCACGCACGCCGTGCGCGCCGCGTATGAAGACGTGCTGCACGGCGACCGTTACCCGTCGTATGTGCTGTTTCTCGATCTGCCACCCGAGGCGGTCGACGTCAACGTGCATCCGTCGAAGATCGAAGTACGCTTTCGCGATTCGCGCTCGATTCACCAGTTCGTGTTCCACGCGGTGCAGCGCGCGCTCGCGCGCCATGCGGGCGCGTCGCCGGAGACGACCGCAGGCGGCCATGCCGCGCATCTCGAACCGCTTGGGCGGCCGGGGTCGTTTGGGTCGACGCCGCTCGGTGGCGCAACCGAAGGCGGGGGCGGTGGTGGCTTCGCCGGCGGCGGCGCAGCGTCGTCGGGCGGCGGCAGCCGCTTCGGCAGCCAGGCGCCGCCGTCGGGGACGACATGGATGCGCGATGCGCGGATGCGCCAGGGCACGTTGCCGGTCGCGCAGCCGCTGGCGCTCTACGACGCGCTGTTCGGCCGCAAGGACACCGGCGCCGCGGCTTCGTCCGGTTCGCCGTACGGTGCGACGGCGTTCGATGCATCGACAGCGCCCATCGCGCGCGATACCGACGACACGAGATCGCCGTTCGCCGCGCTGCCGCCCGGCGCCGCCGCCCGATTCGACACATTCGGCACATTCGATGCCTCCGACGATCAGCCGCTCGGTTTCGCGCTCGGCCAGATCCACGGCATCTACGTGCTCGCGCAGAATGCGCGCGGGCTCGTGATCGTCGATATGCATGCGGCGCACGAACGCATCCTCTACGAGCAATTCAAGAACGCACTCGCCGATCGGACCATCGCCGTGCAGCCGCTGCTGATTCCGCAGTCGATGCCGGCCGATCCGGTCGAAATCGGCATCGTCGAGGAAGAGCGCGAAACGCTCGATGCACTCGGCTTCGACCTCGCCGTGCTGTCGCCGACCACCCTCGCGATCCGCGCCGTCCCCGCGCTGCTGAAAGATGCGGACCTGCCCGCGCTCGCGCGCGCCGTGCTGTCCGACTTGCATGCGTTTGGCGGCTCGCGCGTGCTGACCGAGCGTCAGCATGAGCTGCTCGGCACGCTTGCATGCCATCACGCGGTGCGCGCGAACCGGCGCCTCTCGCTCGACGAAATGAATGCGCTGCTGCGGCAGATGGAAGCCACCGAACGCGCGGATCAATGCAATCACGGGCGGCCGACGTGGTATCAGCTGACGCTGTCCGACCTCGATCGCCTTTTCATGCGTGGCCAGTGAGCGCGTCGCAGATCGATGCGCGCGCAACGGTTGTATGCAATGACGCCATGAGCGCTCCGCTATGACACGCGTCGCCGCCCCGCTTGCCATCGCCTGCCTGCTCGGCCCCACCGCATCGGGCAAGACCGCGGCGGCGCTCGCCTTCGCGGCGCGGCGGCCGGCGGAAATCGTCAGCGTCGATTCGGCGCTCGTCTATCGCGGCATGGATATCGGCACTGCGAAGCCCAGCGCGGAAGAGCGCGCGCAGGTGCCGCATCATCTGATCGACATCGTCGATCCGGCCGACGCGTATTCGGCCTCCGACTTCCGCGCCGATGCATTGCGCGCCATCGATGCGATCGTCGCACGAGGCCGGGTGCCGCTGCTCGTCGGCGGCACGATGCTGTACTTCAAGGCGTTGACGCAAGGGCTCAACGACTTGCCCGCCGCCGATGCCGCGCTGCGCGCCGAACTCGAAGCCGATGCCGCGCGCGACGGCTGGCCCGCGCTGCACGCGCGCCTCGCCGCCGTCGATCCGCAAACGGCCGCGCGGCTTGCACCGAACGACTCGCAACGCATCCAGCGCGCGCTCGAAGTATTCATGCTGACCGGCCAGCCGATGTCCGCGCTGCTCGCGGCGCCTGCGCGCGACGATCCCGCCGCGGCGCGTTATCGCTTCGTGCCGGTCGCGCTCGAGCCGTCGGATCGCGGCGTGCTGCATGCGCGTATCGCACAGCGTTTCGATGCGATGCTCGCGGCCGGCTTTATCGATGAAGTGCAACGGCTGCGCGCGCGCGGCGATCTGCATGCGGGTCTGCCGTCGATGCGCTGTGTCGGCTACCGGCAGGCGTGGGCGTATCTCGACGGCGCCACCGACTACGCGACGATGCGCGACAAAGGCGTCTTCGCGACGCGGCAGTTGTGCAAGCGGCAATTGACCTGGCTGCGCGCGATGCCGGAACGGATCGTGATCGACTGCTGCGCGCCCGATGCGACCGAACAGGCGCTGCACGCGCTGGAGCCGATCGTCGACGCTCGGTCGTAGACGCTCGCGGGCCGAACGCCGGCTGACTTCATTACTCCCCCACTACCGCCTGACCGGCCGTTCGCGGTTTCATGGTCATATGTGTTCCGCTCCGCTGCCACGCGAAAAAGGACACAGACGATTTTTTCCGGCGGAGGGATCGATGCGTTGTTCTGAAACCAGCGTAAGTACAGCGCATGCCTACGACTCGCCAGTCGAGCATCCACGGCTTGCGGATCAGTCTGTACCAACACGCAAATCGCGACAATCGCAAAGCCGGCTCCGATTCGATCTGTCGAGTCCATCTCAAGCGCGCACAGCGATCCATTCCTCGTCGGGGCCGCAACAGCCTGGCACCGTGTCCACACCGGCCGGTTCGCGGCCCGTCAGACAATGCACGCAGCCTCCCACCGCCGGTGGCAACGGTAACCCCGACCGTGCCGACTTCTGGCCCGCCCGGAATGTCACCGGATACGCGTACGCGCAAACAGCCAGTAATTTTCTTCCGTTGTCTATCGACACGTTGGAACGGGCAATCGGGTTTGATCGATCTTCGTCTCCTAATCCGTTTGAAAATACTTGCGCCGGGACCACAACCGTTCTTCTCGAATCGATACTGAACGGTCAATACCCTGACATCGTGAGCGCCGTTACAAACGGCATGGTTCCCGGACTCCAAAACCCTGCCACGCGTCCGGCATGGTTGCGCGAAGTGCAGAACTGCTCCGACGTCTATGGAAACTTCGGTATCGCGAGACCGCCTGTCGGAGACTTTCAGACGAACGTCGCGGGCAATCAGCCGCAAGCCTCAGAGCGCTCCTTCCTGCCGAACGAGGAGTTCTTCGAGTATCTCTTACGAGGCTTCAGCGACCCGGTGGTGCGCAACGACGGGCGTGGATTTGCCCAGAACCAGTTTGCGGTCCTCGGCATGAAGCTGTATCTCAAGGGAGAAAAACCTCAAGACCCACCCAGGCTTCATGACGCACATATGATCCTGATTCAGCGCCTCGCGTCGAACCAGTTCGAGGTGTATGACCCGGCTTTCGGAGTATTCAGTTATCCGGATCTCAACGCGATGCAGATAGGCCTAAGAAATATCTATCGCAATCCATACGGAGAAGACCGCGCGGCAATCGGCCTGACGCGGACGGTCTTCTACACCTATCAACCTCGAGGCACATCTGCGCTCAATCCTCCTGGCTATCCGACAGAGCCTTCTTCGGGCGCTTCATCCGGCCCACTTGTCAAAGCGTCGGGATCTCCGTTTGCCGGTTGTTCTCAGGCCACATCGAACTTACCGCCGAATGCCGCGGATACCTGGTTGAATTTCGATACCACCCACCACGCGTATTCGCGGGGCGTGTCACGATCCAGTTCCACCGCGACGTTCAACAGTTCCGAAATTCTCGGGTCCGGCCCCGGCTTCGGTCCTACGACCCCTTACGCGTTAGGACTCACGTCCACGGCCGTCCGCCAGGTGGCTTCCGGCGCCACCGCCGACCTGCTCGGCGCTGTGAACGATATCGGTGGTTATTTGAGCGACCCCGGGCGCCGGCCACCGATGGAATCGATGTTGTATGCGAACGGCGGAAGAGGCGGGGCAATCAACTACATCCCACAGGACATCGCAGGCTACGAGACTCAACCCGGGGGAGTCAGGATAGACCGCGATCAGTTCCTGGCGGAGCTTCGCGAACACTTCTCGCAGAGGCGCGTGTCGAGCGATGGCACCACACTGGAGACGCAACCCATGATGATGGCCAGCCTGAACTTCGGAAACGCGAACAGACTGCATACCATCGCGATTCAGCATCTGAGCCCGCGTTTGAACCCATCTTCCAGTGACGAAAACGACATCTATCAGATCTACGACCCGACTGCCGGCGTATTTCAGTACCGCGGCTTCCATGCCCTGACTCAGGGGATTAACGGCCTGTTTGAAGAGGGGTATCCGGGGTTCGGCGGAGTGCGGTCCGTCACCACCTATTACTATGCGGACGCGCGTAGCCGTATCGGCATTGCCGGGATCGCGCCGGGCGCTCGCCCGGCGCCCACTCGCACCATTCGGGACGTGCTCGGTCAGGACGCCCGACAGTGGACGATTCCAACGGACGTTCCTCATCTGGCGCCGCTGCCCGACTATGACCAGCCGGGACCATCGGGTTGGAATAGCGGCTTTCGCGAATTGGCCGCGCGATCGACGGATCAGCCGCTCAAACCGTCTCTGAAAACCGTTTTCCGACCGTCAACCGTGTCGCCCGATCAGTTGAAGCATGACGGCGGCGTATACGCTACCCATACCCCGCTGGGAAACGTCAATCTGGATCTGCATAACCAGATGATGTCGTCCGACCCGGCAAACATCGACGGTGGCGGATACCTGGCAACGTTCCATGATCGGACGACTGCTCAAGCCCACATGGCCGCCATCGGACCCAACGGCTACATTTACTACGCTGCTCCAACGCCGAATATGGTGGACGTGAGGGCCAGCCTTGGCGATGAGCATACGAGGTCCGACCGTTCATCCACCGGAATGACCATCAGCCACGACAGTCACGAAGCCGCAGCAATGGGATACATAGGGTGGACACAAATCCGCGGCTGGCAACAGGTCACGAATGGCAAGCTCGCCGAGTACAAGACCAATCCCGATTATCGATGGGATATCTTCGACTACACGGCGACCTCGCGCGATCAACCGCAACTGGCCCGTTTCGCCGCGGACAACCCGGCGTGGAGCGATGTCAAACACTCACCGTTCGTCAGCCCGATAGCGGTCAACGGGAAGACGATATATCGCCCCAACGAATCTCCCGAACTGACCGCGGCCCGCTTCCTCGATCAGGCGCGCGCGCAGGTCGAGCACCTCGAACTTCTTCAACAGCGCCATGAAGACTACAGAGGGCCCGTCACGGTCAAGCCGGTATGGCAGAACGCAAATGGACAAGGCTCCGTGAAGCTCGCATTCAGAAATGGCTACGTGTCGGTCAACGGCTGGAACGACAACGGCACGACCCGATTCGTTTATGGATCCGACGGTCGCTTCCATTCGTCGAGCGACTATACGAAGGTGATTCGCATCGACAGCGGCGGTAACGCCTATATAGGCGCTCAACCCGGCGACAAGAATAATCCGAACGGTGTATTCGGGTATAGGAGGCACGCGTTCTATGGCGTTCTGATGCACACGCAAGACCGAAAACTGCTGACTGAGCCGCGGTATGCCTACACACCCTATGTGGAGCGCCCCCTCTTTCAATGGCTGGCCGCCGATCGGATCGGCAGTGTGGACGCACGCCAACGCTGGATCCTGTACGACTCTTCGAACCACCCGGTTACGGTTCCGCTGCCGCGTTCGAGCTTCACCGGATATCGGGCAGGCGGCCCGGAAGAATTGTCCCGGTTTTACGAGAATCCGCGTGCCGCGTTGCCGCCTGGCACGACACATTTCGTTACCGAACTGCCGGGGTTTCCTTCGGGCCCGTTTCTCCTCTACCCGGGTGCATGGGGGCCTGAAAAGAAGAGTCCGGCCACCGTTGGAAAAATCATCGACTCCCTGAGCAGCGCCAATGCGGCATGGCTGTTCAACGACGGATTCATTGCGACTGCTTCCGGCTCCAATCGGCTGCTCGTCTCGCAGATCGACGGCAGACCGGTGTGGTCGGTCACCGTCGATCCAGCGAGGAAGAAGCAAATTGCTTCCACGTTCAGTCCACTGACATCCAACTATCATGTCCCTGAGGAGGTGTGGCAACGTATCAACGACGAGAGCAAACGATTCAGGCGTTTAAAGGAGCAGTTGCTCGCGCAGGACCCGTCGAAGCGCCGCTGACGACGCGCGAGCCGCGCAGATCAATCGCCGATGGGATACGCGCCACTATTCGTGCGCAGCCTGCTGCACCCCTTTGTTCGCACCGCCTTGCGCCCCTTCCTTCGTCCCGCCCTGCTCCTCTTCTTCCCACCCGCCGCCGAGCGCGAGAAACAGATTGACCCGGTCGACGGCGACCGTCGAGCGCGCCGCGGCGACCTGCGCGTCGACTGATGTGAGCGTGCGCGTCGCATCGAGGTCCGAAATAAACGACTCGCGGCCGCTCGTGTACAACTGATGGGTCTGATCGGCCGACTTGCGCGCCGACTGCAAGGCCGTTTCGAGAACCTGCGCGCGCTCGGTATCGAAGCTGTAGGTGGCAAGCGCGGACTCGGTTTCGCGCAGCGCATTGAGCACGACCGAATCGAAATGCGCGAGCGATGCGGCCGTCGATGCCTCGGCTTCGTGCACCTTCGCGCGCTGCCCGTTCACCGGAAATACCCAGCTGATCAGCGGACCGACCGAATAGTACGCGGTCGGCGCGGTGCCGATATCGGATGCGAGCCCGTTGAAGCCCGCGCTCGCGCCAAGGCTGATTGTCGGGTACAGCGCCGCCGTCGCGACGCCGATGCGCGCGGTCGATGCCGCGAGCTTGCGCTCCGCCTCGCGTACGTCGGGCCGCCGCTTGAGCAGCGCGGCGCCATCGCCGACCGGCAGCTCGCCCATCTGCGGCAGCTTCGCGCAGTTCTTCGCGGCGGGCGGCAGGTCCTGCGGCGAGCGCGCGAGCAGCATCGCGAGCCGATATTGCGCGACGCGCTGGCGCAACATGAAGCGCGGAATCTCGGCGGCAATCGTGTCACGCTGCGTGATGCCGCGCGTGACGTCCGGTTCGTTGCCGCGGCCCGCCTGGAAAAGCCGCTGCGAGACGTCGACGCGCTCGCGTTCGAGCGCAAGCGAATGCTGCGCGATCGCGAGCTCTTCCGCCGCCGCGCAGTTCTCCACGTACGAACGCACGACGTCCGCGACGACCGTGATGCGCACGAGATCGCGCGCCGCTTCGACGGCATCGTCGTCGGCCTTCGCGGCTTCGACGCCGCGCCGCAGCTTGCCGAAGAGATCGAGTTCGTACGACACGTTAAAGCCGAGCACAGCCAAGGTCTGCGGTGGAATCTTGTCGGTCAGGAACTGTTCGGGCGAAAGCTGCGAATATTGAACGGTCCCCGATGCGTCGCCGGAGAATCCGTCCTGCTCGCGCGCAAACTGCACTTCGGCGCGCGAGGCCGCGAGATTCGCGACCGCGACGCGCAAGTCGCGGTTCTCGGCCAGCGCGTCTTCGACCAGACCGTTCAGCACCGGGTCGTCGTAGAGCCGCCACCAGTTCGGCGGCACCGGCTGCTGTGTGACGAGCGGGTCGTTCGAGCCTTCGATCGGCGCATTCGCGAAGTTCGAGTTGACGAGCGCGTCCTTCGGCAGCGAATAGTTCGGTCCGACCGTGCAGCCGGCGAGCAATGCGGCGAAGGCGAACCCAAGCGCGGACAACGCCATGCGTGCCGCGCCGCGCGGCACGGTACGCGCGATAACGGATGCGCGATGGCGCACGGCCGCCCGCTCCGCACAGCGCGCATGCGCGTTCATCTGAGCGCTCCGATCAGGCGCTCGAACCACAATTCGAAGCGCGACTGCGGCCCCGACGCGGCATCGGGCGCCGATACCGCGCCCTTGCCGACCGCCCGCAGCTCCGGCCCGCGGACCAGCACCGTCGCGGTCCGTCCGGCGATCATCTGGAAGTCCTGCGGCACTTCGTCGAGCGCGACGCGCACCGGAATGCGCTGCGCAAGCCGGACCCAGCTGAACGCCGGGTCGACGTTCGGCAGCAGGTTCGGCGTGCTGTTCGTGCGGTCGCGGTCCTCGATCGCGGCGACGATGCTGACCACGTGGCCGCGCAACAGCTTCGGCTCGCCCATCACCGCGATATCGACTTCCTGTCCGATGCGGATATGCCGCATCTTCGTCTCTTCGAAGTAGCCGTCGACGCGGAACGAATGCGCATCGACAACCGACAGCACGGCGTGGCCCGCGGTCGCGTATTCGTTCGGCCGCGGCGCGCGGTCGTTCACGTAGCCGTCGACGGGGCTGACGATCGTCGTGCGCTGCAGGTTCAGGCGCGCGGTATCGAGCGCGACCTGCGCGAGATCCATCTGCGCGCGCGCCTCGATCGCGCGCGCGTGGCTTTGTTGCAGAACCTCGAGCGCAACGAGGTTGCCCAGTTGCTGGTTGCGCACGTCCTCGCGGCGCGCTTCGTCGTAGGTCGCCTTGCGCTGCGCGAGCGTCGCGACCGCCTCGCGATACGCGAGCCCGTAGCGCGCCTCGTCGATCACGAACAGCACCTGGCCTTTTCGCACCGGCTGGTTATCGACCACGCGGATATCGGTAATCCAGCCGGAGATGTCCGGCGAGATCTGCACGATATCGGCGCGCACGCGGCCGTCGCGCGTCCACGGCGAGAACATGTAGTAGTCGATCACCTTCCATAGCACCAGCGCGGCGGCGACGGTCGCGATCAGCGTCAGGATGACGGAGAACACCGAGATCTGTTTCACGCGACGAACCGCTTCGTTAGGACGACGACCGCGCCGAAGATGAACACGTAGATGCAGAAATCGAACGCCGCCCGGTGCCAGACGAAGCGATAGAAGCCGGTCAGCGCGAGCAGCGCGACGACGCCGCGCTTGATCAGATACGCGACCAGCATCAGCACCAGCACGGCGGGTACGAACACGCCGACGATATTGACTTCCCCGATCATGACTTTCTCTTTGGGTTCAAGGTGTGGCGTTCATGCGGTGGGCGCCGGGCCCGCGCCCGCGAGGCCGCCCGGCGCGGCCGGCACGCCCGCCGCGAGCGGCGCAAGCGACAGGCGCAGACCGACCAGCGCGTGCACCGCATCGCGCAGACGGATCTCGGTCGAGAACGAGGACGGCGTGCTCTCGCCTGCGGCGGTCCCCGCCGTTGTGCCTCCAGTTGTCCCCGCAGTTGTCCCCGCAGTTGTCCCCGCCGCCCGCTGCGAGATGCGCGCCAGCGCGGCGTCGATCGCTTCGATGAGCCCGCGCGGCACCGGCTGGCGTGTGCGCCGCGCGACGCAGAGCTCGTAGTAGGTGCGCACGTTGGTCAGCACGCGGTCGAGCTGCTCGCTCATGTCGGCGGCGACGCCCTCGCGGTAGTGACGCAAATCGAGCGAGTTCGACGCGACACGCAAGTCGCGAAACGTTTCGACCGAAGGATGATGATGCGGGCCCGACGTCGAGACCCGCGGCAGCACCTGCATCAGGCGGTCGAGCATGCGCGAGAAAAACGTGCGCTCATCGGAGATCGGCTGCCCGGACGCGGAGCGCGCGACGTCGGCCCAGGTCGCGCGGATCAGCCGCTGCGCGAAGAACTCGACGCCGAACGGCCGCGTCACCTGGGTCCAGACAAACGCGAACACGATGCCCGCAAGCGACGCGGACGTGGTATTCGTAAAGACCAGGAAGTCTCCGTCGTACGAGCCGGCGAGGCTGATGAAGGTCGCGGTGAAGAGCGCGATCACCGCAGCAACCGCATTGAATTTCGGATGCGCGATCAGTGTGCCGATCGCGAGGAACGGCACCGCGAAGACGAGCACCAGCGTTTCGAAGTTATGGACGTCGGGCAGCACGACGAACAGATAGATGCCCGACAGAATCACCGACACGATGTTGGCGACGAAGAACCGGAAGATCGCCGGCGCGGGTTCGTCGAGGCCCGCGAAGAAGCAGCATGCGACCGTCGCGATAAACACCGCGTTCGCGCCGTCGTGCCAGCCGGAGGCAATCCACAGGCTGCAGGCGACGACCACGAAGCAGGCCACGGTGGCCGACGAAAACAGCATGAAGCCGTGGTCCACAAAGGTTTGCTCGCCGTTCACGCGCCAATGCCGGAAGCGCGGATGCCAGCTGCCGTCGGGCTGATCGAACAGCGCGCGCAGTTCGCGGCAGTCCTGCCAGATGTCGATGGCCATCTGCACGCGCCACAGCGCGTTCGACAGCAGCGCGCCGTCCCATGGCGCAAGCGTGCGCGGCACGCTCACGCGCAGCGCGGCGATCCGCGCGCGCAAGCTCGTCGCTTCGGGATCGCCGATCACCGACACGCTCTCTTCGCGGCGCAATGGCGCATTGATCCACGCGCCCACGTCGGCAAGCAGGGGCTCGAACTCCGGCACGCGCGCGATGGCCGCCGAGCGCCGGAACGCGGCAAGCGGGTCGGCCACCGCCGCCAGCACCGGCAGGAACAGCTGCATGCGCTCGCGCAACGTGTACGCGCGCGAGACGACTTCCGGGCTCGCATGATCGTAAGTCAGTTGCGAGAGCAGCACGTCGAGCGCCTTGACGGTCGAGGCCAGCCGTTGCTGCACCGGCAGTTGCACGACGTCGTGGGAGCGCGCCGACAGCGCGGCACGGGCAAACTGCGCGGCGTCGGCAAACCAGGAGTCGGTGCGCGCGATCAGCGTCGGCGCAAGGCGGCTCGGAAACAGGATCGAACCGACCACGCTCGCGCAGATGATGCCGAGCAGGATTTCCTCGGTGCGCGCGATCGCGACATCGAAGATGGTCGTCGGATTCGTCACGGTCGGAAACGCGACGAGCGGCAACGTAAAGCCCGCGAGCACGAATACGTACGAGCGCGCGCTGCGATCCGACAGCGACAGGTAGAGCATGGTCGCGGTCCACAGTGCGACGAGCACGCTGAACAGGTACGGCGACTCGACGAACGGCGGCACCAGCGCGACCGACATCGCCGCGCCGATCACGGTGCCGATCGCGCGGAACATCGCCTTCGAGCGCGTGGCGCCGACGAACGGGTTCGACACGATATAGACCGACGCCAGCGCCCACGACGGCCGTGGCAGCGGCACGGCGAGCGCGATATATAACGCGAGCATCCCGGCCACGAAAGTCTTGACCGAAAACAGCCAGTCGCGAGCGGACGGGTTGGTCATGAGGGTTTGCGCGTCGTGTCGTTCTTGGTTTATCGGAGTCGGCGTGAGAGGCGCATAGGCGCCGAGCCCGACGGGTCACGCAAGTCTGTCCTGTCGCGAAACAACGCGTTTCCCGCCACGCACTGCTATTTCAGATTCGCACGGTTTCTGGTGCCGGCGGTGCATGGATTGCAGATGCCTTTCGGCCACGCTGCAGCGCGTCTTCGACACCGCTGCAGCGGCGCACAGGGCGGTTCTCGCGGCGCGAGCGGTCTCCGTGCGAACTCGTCATTTCCGGTTGCCCGGCACAAACGCCGGTTTCGTTGCGGATGCACATTGTCAGCATCGCCATTGCCGCAATCGCATCTTTAGCCGCATTTGCCATATGCAAGGAGTCAACCGTGAGCCAGACGAAGTCAAGCCGAAAGCGCGTCGCAACCTGCATGACGATCGCGTGCGCCGCCGCCGTTGCGGCGACATCGATATGGAGCAATGCCGCGTTCGCGCAAGACGCGCAGGCAGCATCGGAAACGCAGACCGCGCCGGCCGCCGAAGCGCCGCCGCCCGCGTCGCACCCGACGCGAGCGAGCCTGCGTCACGCCAACCACAAGCTCGAGCGCGACGTCCGCGTCGCGCTCACCCATGCGAAGATCGATACGACCGATATCCTGATTCGCGCGAAAGGCAGCAAGGTCGCGCTGATCGGGGCAGTGCCCGACCAGAGCATGATTGCGTCCGCAACTGAGATCGCCGGCAAGGTGGCGGGCGTGACTTCGGTGCAGAATCTCCTCATTCTGCGGCCCGAGTCCGACGATTGAAGTCGAAGCGAGGGATTGAAATAAAAAACGGCACGCGCTTGCGTGCCGTTTTTTGTCGAATGCAATGCTGAGGCAGTTGCCCCGGTTGCCTCGGTTGCCTTAGCTACCGCGCCGATCGCCGTTAAACGACAACCGTCTGCGCCTCGCCTTCCTTGCTTTGCCGCACGGTGCCGATCTGCCACACCTGCTCGCCCGCGGCGGACAGCAGGCCAATAGCCTGCTTCGCATCCTGCGCGGAAACGATCACGGCCATGCCGATGCCGCAGTTGAACACGCGATGCATCTCGGCGTCGGCGACGCCGCCGTGCTTCTGCAGCCACGCGAAGAGCGGCGGCAGCGGCCATGCGCGATGATCGAGCTCGGCGGTGAACCCTGCTCTCAGCACGCGCGGAATGTTTTCGACAAGGCCGCCGCCGGTGATGTGCGCCATGCCCTTCACCGTGACCTGTTGCATCAGCGCGAGCATCGACTTCACGTAGATGCGCGTGGGCGCCATCAGCGCATCCGCGAGCGGGCGGCCGTCGAAATCGGCGGTGAGATCGGGATTCGCGCGCTCGATGATCTTGCGCACGAGCGAGTAGCCGTTCGAATGAATGCCGCTCGACGCGAGGCCCAGCACGACATCGCCCACGGCGATCGTGCTGCCGTCGATGATCTTGCTCTTTTCGACCGCGCCGACCGCAAAGCCCGCGAGATCGTATTCGCCATCGGGGTACATGCCCGGCATTTCAGCCGTTTCGCCGCCGATCAGCGCGCAGCCCGCAAGCTCGCAGCCATACGCAATGCCCTTGACGACCGTTGCGGCCGTGCCGACTTCGAGCTTGCCGCACGCGAAATAGTCGAGGAAGAAGAGCGGCTCGGCGCCTTGCACGAGGATATCGTTGACGCTCATCGCGACGAGATCCTGGCCGACCGTGTCGTGCCGGTTCAGGTGGAAGGCAAGCTTGAGCTTCGTGCCGACGCCGTCGGTGCCCGACACGAGCACGGGCTCGCGATATTTCTTCGGCACCTCGAACAGCGCACCGAAACCGCCGATGCCGGCCAGCACGCCGTCACGCAGCGTTCTCTTGGCAAAGGGCTTGATCGCATCGACAAGGGCATCGCCTGCTTCGATGTCCACGCCGGCGTCACGATACGACAAACCTTGAGCGTCAGGAGCGGATTTCGGTTGATTCATAAGGAAAGCGCGAGAAGGTCGGTAAAATGCGATTTTACCTGATGCCGGCCCGCGGGCTGGAATTCTTCCCCCGGTATACGCGCCATTTACGCTGCGGGACCGGCGGGTAAAGCCCACCCAGGAAGACGAGGAAAAGTTTATCTTGCAGCAGAACGCTCCGATTTTTACGCCGTATCAGCGGCGCGCGATGATCTGGTTCGCCATCGCGCTCGTCACCGGCATTCTTCTGTGGCTGTTGAGCCCGGTGCTCACCCCGTTTCTGCTCGGCGCGATCCTCGCTTACATCCTGCATCCGGGCGTCTCGTGGCTCAGACGCCATCGCGTGCCGAAGGGCCTCGCCGCGTTGCTGATGATGCTCTTCTTCACGCTGATGGTGACCGGCCTCGTGCTGCTGGTACTCGTCGTCGTGCAGAAGGAAGTGCCGCAATTGCGCCAGCAGGTGCCCGTGATGATCTCGCACCTGCACCAGTGGCTGCAGCCGAAGCTCGATGTCCTCGGCCTCGCCGATTCGCTCGATTTCGCGAGCATTCGCGATCTCGTCACGAACCAGCTCGAAGGCAGCGCGCAGACCGTTGTGATCTACGCGTGGACGTCGATCCGCACGAGCAGCAACCTGATGCTCGACGTGGTCGGCAATCTCGTGATGGTGCCGCTCGTGCTGTTCTACCTGCTGTACGACTGGAACGCGATGACCCGCCGCATCACGCACTTCATTCCGCGCCGCTGGCTCGTGAAGACGGTGCAGATGTCGCACGACATGGACCAGATGCTGTCGCAATACCTGCGCGGCCAGTTGCTCGTGATGGGCGTGCTCGCAGTCTATTATTCGGTCGCGCTATGGGCCGCCGGGTTCGAGATCGCGCTGCCGGTCGGCATATTTACCGGTCTTGCGGTATTTATTCCCTACATCGGTTTTGCAACGGGCCTGATCCTCGCGCTCGTCGCCGCGCTGCTGCAGTTCGGCAGCTGGTATGGGATCGGCGCGGTGGCCGTGGTGTACGGCGTCGGCCAGATTCTCGAGAGTTTTATCCTGACGCCGCGTCTGGTCGGCGAACGCATCGGCCTGCATCCGCTCGCCGTGATTTTCGCGTTGCTCGCGTTCGGTCAATTGTTCGGCTTTTTCGGCGTGCTGCTCGCGCTGCCGGTAAGCGCGATTCTGTCCGTCGCGTGGCGCGAACTGCGGCAAAGCTATCTGTCGAGCACGCTTTACAAGAACTGACGCCGACGGACAAAGCGCGCCGCGGCGCCGCGTTCGCGTCGCTTGCGCATTCACCTCCCGCCTCGCGACAGGCGCATGCGGCTTGCCGCGGAACCGACTGGCCTTCTCTTTATCGACTACTGTGCTGCGCCAACTTACGCTCGATCTCGGCACGCCGCCGCCATCGACCTTCGACAACTTCTTCGCCGGCGCGAATGACGAGCTGGTCACGCGCCTGCGCGGGCTCGATGCCGCGCTGGCGGCCGGCCCCGTCGCGGACCGCACGTTCTATGTGTGGGGCGAAACGGGCAGCGGCCGCACCCATCTGCTGCAGGCGCTCGCGCATGAAGCGGCGCCGGGCCACGTGCGCTACGCGGGCCCGCCCAGCGGCCTCGACGCGTTCGCCTTCGATGCGCGTGTCACGCTCTATGCGATCGACGATTGCGACGCGCTGTCGGACGCGCAGCAGATCGCGCTCTTCAATCTGTTCAACGAAGTGCGCGCGCATCCGTCCAGCGCGCTGGTCGCGACCGGCAACGCGGCGCCGCTCGGGCTCGCGGTACGCGAAGACCTGCGCACGCGCCTCGGCTGGGGCCTCGTGTTCCATCTCGCGCCGCTTTCCGACGAAGGCAAGGCCGCGGTGCTGAAGCACGCGGCGCACGAGCGCGGCATCGCGCTCGCCGACGACGTGCCCGCCTATCTGCTCACGCATTTTCGCCGCGATATGCCGAGCCTGATGGCGCTCTTCGACGCGCTCGACCGCTTTTCGCTCGAGCAGAAGCGCGCGGTGACGCTGCCGCTGTTGCGCACGATGCTGGCCTCGCCCGACTCGACGCTCGCGCCTGCTTCCGTTCCCACCGCGCCGGACGTTGCACGCGTCAGCCCAACCGACAGCAGCCCGACCGGCGGCGACCCGGCCAGCGAAAGCGGCGGCAAGGCCGGCGGCGCGGACACGGGCCCATCAGGCCTACACGACCCGGACGCGCCGTTTCGGCTATCCGATCAGGCCGCTTCAAGTAAAATAGGCCCCCATGGCTAATCTCGCACTTTTCGATCTCGATCACACGCTCATTCCCACCGACAGCGACCACGAATGGGGCCGCTTCATGGTGAAACTCGGCATCGTCGACGCTGACAATTTCGCGCGTGAAAACGACCGCTTCTATGCCGACTATAAAGCCGGCAAGCTCGATATTCACGCGTATCTCGTCGCCATGCTCACCCCGCTTGCGAAGCATTCGCGCGAACAGCTGAAGGCATGGCACGACCAGTACATGCATGAGGTGATCAAACCGGCCATCGTGCCGGCCGCGATGGAACTCGTGCGCGAGCACCGCGATGCGGGCGACCTCTGCTGCATGGTCACCGCCACGAACGAGTTCATCACCGCGCCGATCGCCGAAGTGTTCGGCGTCGACAAGCTCATCGCGTGCGAGGTGGAAACCATCGACGGTCATCCGGCATCGGCCTATACGGGCCGCCCGACCGGCACGCCGAGCTACCGCGAAGGCAAGATCGTGCGCACCGAAGCATGGCTCGCTTCGCTCGGCAAAACATGGTCGGATTTCGAGCGCAGCTACTTCTACAGCGATTCGCATAACGACATCCCGCTGCTCGAAAAGGTCACCGACCCGATCGCGACCAATCCGGACGACACGCTGCGCGAGTATGCGCAGACGCACGGCTGGCGCATCCTCGAACTATTCCAGACGACGTGATCAAAAAACTCATTCGCAAGCTGTTCGGGCAAGACCGGGCCGACGCCGACAACCTCGCCGACGAAGACCCGTCCGAGCCTCTGCACGAAGAAGACAGCGCTGCGGCCGAACGCGTCGAGAATCGGTCGCCGCGCGGCGCGCCGGCTTCTCCTTCCGCTTCCTCCGCAACCCGCTCGCGCCGCAAGCCCGCGCGGTCCGGCAACGCCGGCACCGCCGCCAGGGAAGGCGCACGAGACCCGAACCTGCCCGTGATCATCGCGTCGGACATTCACGGCATCGACCCCACACTGATCTCCCGAAATGCGGTCCGCGTTACCGAAGGCCTGCAGCAGGCGGGCTTTCGCGCGTTTATCGTCGGCGGCGCGGTGCGCGACCTGCTGCTCGGCATCGCGCCGAAGGACTTCGACGTCGCGACCGACGCGACACCCGAGCAGGTGCAACGGCTGTTTCGCCGCGCGCGCATCATCGGGCGGCGTTTCCAGATCGTGCATGTGCAGTTTGGCCAGGAAATCATCGAGACATCGACGTTCCGCGCCTTGGTCGATCCCCCGGCGGCCGCCGCGGCTGCGCCTGCCGATGCGGCCGGGCCCGAGGCCGATGCGCCTGCGCCCGCTGCCGCACCGCCGCGGCGCTTGAAGCGGGACGAACTCGATCGCCGTACGCATGCGGTCGATGCAAGCGGACGCGTGCTGCGCGACAATGTGTGGGGCGAGCAGCACGAAGACGCGACGCGCCGCGACTTCACGATCAACGCAATGTATTACGACCCCGCGACGCAGACGGTGCTCGATTATCACAACGGGATGGCCGACATTCGCGCGCGCCTGTTGCGCATGATCGGCGATCCGGCGACGCGTTATCGCGAAGACCCGGTGCGGATGCTGCGCGTCGTGCGCTTCGCGGCGAAGCTCGGCTTCGAGATCGACGATGCGACGCGCGCGCCGATCACGTCGCTTGCGGATCTGATCAACAATGTGCCTGCGGCGCGTCTCTTCGACGAGATGCTGAAGCTGCTGCTGTCGGGCCATGCGCTCGCCTGCCTGCAGCGGCTGCGCAAGGAAGGCCTGCATCATGGGCTGTTGCCGCTGCTCGATGTCGTGCTCGAGCAGCCGCACGGCGAGCGCTTCATTACGCTTGCGCTCAACAAGACCGATGCGCGCGTGATGGCGGGCAAGCCGGTGTCGCCGGGCTTCCTGTTCGCCACGCTGTTGTGGCACGACGTGCAGCAACGCTGGCAGCAATACGAAGCGAAGGGCGAGTATCCTGTGCCGGCGCTGCATCGCGCGATGGACGACGTGCTCGATATGCAAACCGAGAAGCTCGCCATTCACAAGCGCTTCTCGTCCGATATGCGCGAGATCTGGGGGCTGCAGATGCGTCTCGAACGGCGCTCCGGCCGCAGCGCGCTGAAGCTGATCGAACACCAAAGATTTAGAGCGGGGTATGATTTCCTCCTGCTGCGCAGCGAATCCGGTGAACTGGACGAATCGGTCGCTACGTGGTGGACGGAATTCATCAACGGAGACGCTGCCGCGCGCGAAGCATTGCTCACGCAAGGCGGGAAGGACCGGACGCCCAGAAAACGACGGCGGCGCGGAGGTGGCGCCAGAAACCGCAAGGCGGGCGACGGTATGGAGGGCGGCACGCCCGCAGGAAACAGCGAAGTCAAGGATGTGAGCCCGAACGGCACGCACGAAGACTGACGCGGTTCCGGCGGAAGCCGTCGAACGAAAGTCGTAGGAAGTGATGCCATGACGGTTGCCTATCTGGGCCTCGGCGCAAACCTCGGGGATGCGCGCCAGACCCTGAAAGACGCGGTGGTGTGCCTCGCACAGCAGCACGCGATCACCGTGCTCGCGAAGTCCAGCCTGTATCGCACTGCCCCCATCGACGCGGGCGGCGATGACTATTTCAACCTCGCCGTGAAGCTCGAGACGGCGTTGCCGGTGCGGCATCTGCTCGCGCTTTGCCACAAGATCGAAACTCACTTCGGCCGCGAACGGCCGTATCGCAATGCGCCGCGCACGCTCGATCTCGACATCCTGCTGTTTGGCGAGCATTGCATCGACGAACCGGACCTGACCGTGCCGCATCCGCGGCTGACCGAGCGCGCGTTCGCGCTCGTGCCGCTCGTCGAAATCGAGCCGTCGCTGATCATTCCGCAACGCGGCCGCGCGCAAGACTTCCTCGAAGCGGTTGCGGCGCAGCGCATCGAGAAGGTGAAGGCCGCGTGCTTGTGTCCCACGCTTGCCGCGCTGAGCGGCAATAAAAGCGGCAATCAGGAGGCGGGCGAATCCGGCAAGGGCGGTTGCTCATGACCGCATCGCCGCTCACCGCGCTCTCGCCACTCACGGTCACCGCGCCGGCCACGCGAGCGCCGTATGCGTATCTCGCGATCGAAGGGCCGATCGGCGTCGGCAAGACATCGCTCGCCACGCGCCTCGCCGAACGATGGTCGATGCAGATGCTGTTCGAACGGCCGCAGGACAACCCGTTTCTCGAACGCTTCTACCGCGACACCGCGCGCTATGCGCTGCCCGCGCAGTTGAGCTTTGCGCTGCAGCGCACGCAGCAGGTTCAGGAAATCGCCGCGCTGCAGGCGGCCGGCACGCCGCTCATCAGCGATTTCATCACGCAGAAGAACGGCATTTTCGCGCGCCTCACGCTGAAGGACGACGAGTGGCAGCTGTATCGCGCGCTCGCCGCGCGGCTCGAAGCCGATGGCCCGGCGCCCGATCTGGTCGTGTATCTGCAGGCGAGCCCCGAGGTGCTGTTTTCGCGCATCCAGAAACGCGCGGTGCCGATGGAGCTGCAGATCTCGGACGCCTATCTGCGGGCACTGTGCGACGCGTACAACGAGTTCTTCTACCACTACGACCGCACGCCGGTGCTGACCGTCAATGCCGAACATCTGAACCCGATCGAATCGAACGCCGACCTTGCGCTTCTGGTCGAACGTATCGAGACGATGCGCGGCCGCAAGGAGTTCTTCGTCAAGGGCACGTCGCTATAAGCGCGCGGGTCCTGGCTTCTTGCGTTTCCCTTTTCAACGAACGGATTGCCCCATGACCTACCTGCAGGAAACGAGCCGCAACGCGATCACCGTGCCGAAACTTCAGGCGATGCGCGAGGCGGGCGAAAAGATCGCGATGCTGACCTGCTATGACGCGAGCTTCGCATCGCTGCTCGATCATGCGGGTGTCGATTCGCTGCTGATCGGCGACTCGCTCGGCAACGTACTGCAAGGCCAGGCCACCACGCTGCCCGTCACGCTCGAAGAGATCGCGTACCACACGGCTTGTGTCGCGCGCGCGCGTCCGTCGGCGCTGATCGTCGCGGACCTGCCGTTCGGCACCTACGGCACGGCTGCCGACGCGTTTGCGAACGCCGTCACGCTGATGCGCGCGGGCGCGCAGATGGTGAAGCTCGAGGGCGGCGAATGGGCGGCGGACATCGTGCGGTTTCTCGTCGATCGCGCGGTGCCCGTGTGTGCGCATATCGGGCTCACGCCGCAATCGGTGCATGCCTTCGGCGGCTTCAAGGTGCAAGGCAAGACCGAAGCGGGCGCGAGCCAGCTGCTGCGCGATGCGCGGGCGTTGCAGGACGCCGGCGCGCAGTTGATGGTGATCGAGGCGGTCCCGTCGCGGCTCGCCGCCGAAGTGACGAAACAGTTGAAGATTCCGACGATCGGCATCGGCGCGGGCGTCGACTGTTCAGGTCAGGTGCTCGTGCTGCACGACATGCTCGGGATTTTTCCCGGCAAGCGGCCGCGCTTCGTCAAGGATTTCATGCAGGGCAGTTCGAGCATTCTCGCGGCAATCGAAGCGTACGTGCGCGAAGTGAAGGATGGGTTGTTCCCGGCCGCGGAGCATACGTTCTGATGTAGCGTCCGGGTTTGCCTACGCGCTGGTGCCCGGGTTGGTGTCCGGCTCGTGCCCGGGTTGGTGGTGTCCGGGTTTGCCTCGATTCGGAGCGCTCCGATTCACCCTGCAATTGCGGGCGTCTATCTTCGTTCTCTTTTTGCCGCGGCCGCGCGCCGCGCACGCAAGGAGATGAACATGAGCCCCTTCTGCCTGATCGACGTCGCAAGCATTCGCGATCACGATGCCACACCGCATGACGTACACGATGCGAGGTGGCACGCACGCTTCACCGCATGGATCGCGCGTCTTGTGCAGGCGCGCGAGCACTGATCCGCATGAGTTAGCTGACTTGCCGCGAGCCTTGCGCGCGCCGGGTTGCGAACTTCGTCGTTAATCCGACTTAGCCTGACCAGCCGGGCTCACTTCATCCGAGCCGACGATTCGCGCCGGCAATGCGCCGCGCAGTGCGTTGCAGATCAGAAGCGCGTCGGCCTTGATCACATCGTCGCGCGTCAGCACGCGCTCGGCCGCTGCCATGTTCAGGTCATCGAGCAGCACCGCGCGCATCACGCCCGGCAGCACGCCGCACGCTAACGGCGGTGTCCACCACTTCCCTTCGAGCTTCACGAATACGTTCGACCGGCCGCCCTCGGTCAGTTCGCCGCGTTCGTTGAAGAACAGCGTATCGAACGCATCCATCGCTTCGGCCTCGCGCCAGCCGCGATCGTATTCGGCGCGTCGCGTGGTCTTGTGATGCAGCAGCGGATCGTCTGACTGGACATTCGCGAACCCATGTGCGGGACCGAGCAGCACACCGACGCTTTGGTCGGCGAGCGGCATCAGCGGCGCCACTGTCAGCTCGACCGTGCCGCCCTTGTCGAGCACGAGCCGCATCCGGTGCGGCTGGCCGGCCTGCAGCGCGTCACAGTGCGTGGCAAGTCGCGCGCGAACGGCGGTTTCGTCGAACCGGAAGCCGAGCCACGCGGCGCTTGCGCCGATGCGCGCGAGATGGCGGTCGAGATGGCGCACGCCCGTCTCGCGGGTCGCGTACATCGTTTCGAACAGCTGGAAGCCCGGATCGGCTTCGGTCAGGAAACGCGCTTTCAATTGACACTCCGCGTATTCGTCGTCCGCAACGCTGTCGAGCACGATGCCCGCGCCGATGCCTAGCGTGCCGTGGTAGATGCTGACACGCCCGGGCGCCGGGTCGAGCGTCAGCGTGCGGATCGCGACCGACAGGCAAAAATCGCCGCAGCGCTGCGTGGCCGGCGCCATCGGCTGGGCCGGCGCATCGAGCCAGCCGATCGCGCCCGTGTACAGGCCGCGCGGCGTGCTTTCGAGCACGTCGATCAGCTGCATCGTCTGGTGCTTCGGCGCGCCGGTGATCGATCCGCAGGGAAAGAGCGCGCGCAGGATATCGGCAAACGAGGTGCGAGGCCGCAGCAGCGCGGTGACCGTCGAGGTCATCTGCAGGACCGATTCGTAGGGCTCGACCGAGAACAGCGCCGGCACCTTGACCGAGCCGGTCTCCGCGACGCGCGACAGATCGTTGCGCAGCAGGTCGACGATCATCACGTTCTCGGCGCGGTTCTTCGGATCGTGAGCGAGAAAGTCGGCGGCCGCGCGGTCCGCCTCGGGGTCGCGCGAGCGCGGCGCGGTGCCCTTCATCGGGCGGGCGCGCAGCGCGCCGCTCTTCTTTTCGATAAAGAGCTCCGGCGAACACGACACTACCCAGCGGCCGTCCGGCAAGGCGACGAGCGCGCCGTACTGCACGGTCTGCCGCGCGCGCAGCCGCCGGAACAGCGCGGCGGGCGGGCCGAAGACGTCGAACGCGAGCCGGTACGTGTAGTTGACCTGGTAGGAATCGCCGGCGCGCAGCGCGTCGTGAATCGCGCCGATCGCGCGCTCGAACTCGGGATAGTCGACGCTCGCGCGCACGCCGCCCGTGCCCGCGACCGACGGCTCGACCGCGCCGCTGTCGCGCTGCACGAGCCATGTATCGACTTCGTCGCGCGAGAGCTTCGCGCACTGATCGAACAACAAAAAACGCAACGCGCCAGGTGTCTCTGAATCGACCCTGGCGCGCTGCGTCGGTTTGGTGAGGACGAGGTTGCGGCCGAATTCGTAGTCCGCGATCACGATCGCATGGAGGCCGCGGCGGGCATCGTCGGCGGCCGCCTCGCAGACGGCATCGAGCTGTGCGCGGTCGGTACAGACGCGCTCATGGCGAAAGCCCGTGTACAGGCGACTCGATCGGCGCACCGCAGTCGAGTTGCAATCGTCTAGAAGCGCGAATACGGCGTGCGGGTCATCAACCGCCATGGGTACCGCCGGCATCAAGTTGCACTAATTCGAAATTTAGTCGAAAAAGCTCTTGACCCGATCAAACCAGCTCTTGCTTTGCGGACTATGTCGCGCACCGCCTTCGACGAGCGACTTCTCGAATTGCTGCAGCAAATCGCGCTGCGTGTCGGTAAGCTTGACCGGCGTCTCGACCTGTACGTGCACGTACAGGTCGCCCGCGATGCTCGAACGCAAGCCCTTGATACCCTTGCCGCGCAGGCGGAACGTTTTACCCGACTGCGTGCCTTCCGGCACCGTGAAGCTCGCGCGGCCGGCGAGCGTCGGCACTTCGATCTCGCCGCCCAATGCCGCCGTCGTGAACGGGATCGGCATCTGGCAATGCAGGTCGTCGCCGTCGCGCTCGAAGACCGAATGCGGCTTGATGTGGATCTCGACGTACAGATCGCCCGACGGACCGCCGTTGATACCTGGCTCGCCGTTGCCGGCCGAGCGGATGCGCATGCCGTCGTCGATGCCGGCCGGAATCTTCACTTCGAGCGTTTTGGTTTCCTTCGTCTTGCCTGCGCCGTGACAGTGCGTGCAAGGCTCGGGAATATACGTGCCGGTGCCGTGGCACTTCGGGCACGTCTGCTGGATGCTGAAGAAGCCTTGCGACATGCGCACGGTGCCCGTGCCGCTACAGGTCGGGCAGGTTTCCGGCTTGGTACCGGGCTTCGCGCCCGAGCCGTGGCAGACCTCGCACGACACCCAGCTCGGCACGCGGATTTGCGTGTCGTAGCCGTGCGCCGCCTGCTCGAGCGTGATTTCCATGCTGTAGCGCAGGTCCGCGCCGCGGTACACCTGCGGACCGGCACGTCCGCTGCGCCCGCCGCCGGCCGCCTGGCCGAAGATGTCGCCGAAGATATCGCCGAACGCGTCGGCGAAACCGCCGAAGCCCTGCGCGCCCGCCGCCCCCATGTTCGGATCGACGCCCGCGTGGCCGTACTGGTCGTACGCGGCGCGCTTCTGCGAATCCGACAGCATTTCATAGGCCTCTTTGGCTTCCTTGAAATGCTCTTCCGCGTCCTTGTTGCCCGGATTGCGGTCAGGGTGATACTTCATCGCGAGCTTGCGATAAGACTTCTTGATCTCGTCGTCGCTCGCGTTCTTCGCGACGCCCAGAACCTCGTAGTAATCCCGTTTCGCCATATCGGTTCAACGCCCTCCGCGCACTGCAACGCGGCGGCTCCTCATGAATGCTGGAGTCTAGCGACTCGTCCGGCGCTGGCTTCGCGGCTGTCTACCGGTGCGAAGCCATGCCCGCCATAAAACAAATGTGCCCGGAGAGCCGTAAAGGCTCGCCAGGCGCGTTTTCCGTGCGGCTTCCGATCGGGGTTTAACCCATAGGGTTTTAACCCGGAGGGCTTCAACCCAGCTTTTAGCCTGGGATTAAACCAAACAAAGGATCTGGCCCGAAGGTTTCGATCCAAGGGTTTCGATCCAGGGGTGACCGCAGGTCTTCCAGCCGGGCCGCGCATGGTCGAGTCATGCGCGGCCTGGGTCGGACAGCACCCCCGGCTTAGTCCTTCTTCACTTCCTTGAAGTCCGCATCGACGACGTCGTCGGCCTTCTCGGCACCCGACGCAGCGTCGGCAGCCGCGGCACCCGCCGCCGCGCCGGCCGCGCCCTGCGCCGCCTGCATATCGGCGTACATCTTCTCGCCGAGCTTCTGCGATGCGGTCGCGACAGTCTCGATCTTCGCGTCGATCTCCGCCTTGTCGGCCGAGCCGCTCTTCAGCGTGTCCTCGAGGTCCTTCAACGCCGCTTCGATCTTTTCCTTCTCACCGGCGTCGAGCTTGTCGCCGTACTCGGTGAGCGCCTTCTTCGTGCTGTGGACCAGCGCGTCGCCCTGGTTGCGGGCATCGGCCAGTTCACGCAGCTTGTGATCTTCCTCGGCGTTCGCTTCCGCGTCCTTCACCATCTTCTCGATCTCGGCCTCGGACAGACCCGAGTTCGCCTTGATCGTGATGCGGTTTTCCTTGCCGGTCGCCTTGTCCTTCGCGCCGACGTGCAGGATGCCGTTCGCGTCGATGTCGAAGCTCACCTCGATCTGCGGCACGCCGCGCGGTGCCGGCGGAATGCCTTCCAGGTTGAACTCGCCAAGCAGCTTGTTGCCCGCCGCCATTTCGCGCTCGCCCTGGAACACCTTGATCGTCACCGCCGACTGGTTGTCGTCGGCCGTCGAATACACTTGCGCGTGCTTCGTCGGGATCGTGGTGTTCTTGTTGATCATCTTCGTCATCACGCCACCGAGCGTCTCGATACCGAGCGACAGTGGCGTCACGTCGAGCAGCAGCACGTCCTTGCGGTCGCCCGAGAGCACCTGGCCCTGGATCGCGGCGCCGACTGCCACCGCTTCGTCCGGGTTCACGTCACGGCGCGGGTCCTTGCCGAAGAACTCCTTCACCTTTTCCTGCACCTTCGGCATACGCGTCATACCGCCGACGAGAATCACGTCGTCGATTTCGCCGACCTTCACGCCTGCATCCTTGATCGCGGTGCGGCACGGTTCGATCGTGCGTTCGATCAGTTCTTCGACGAGCGCTTCGAGCTTCGCACGGGTGAACTTGAGATTCAGGTGCTTTGGACCCGACGCGTCCGCCGTGATGTACGGCAGGTTGATGTCGGTCTGCTGCGTCGACGACAGTTCGATCTTCGCCTTTTCGGCCGCTTCCTTCAGGCGCTGCAGCGCGAGCACGTCCTTCGACAGGTCGACGCCTTGCTCTTTCTTGAACTCGCCGATGATGTAATCGATGATGCGCTGGTCGAAGTCTTCGCCGCCGAGGAACGTATCGCCGTTCGTCGACAGCACTTCGAACTGCATCTCGCCGTCCACATCCGCAATTTCGATGATCGAAATATCGAATGTACCGCCGCCCAGGTCGAACACCGCGATCTTGCGGTCGCCCTTTTCGGCCTTGTCGAGACCGAACGCGAGCGCGGCAGCGGTCGGCTCGTTGATGATCCGCTTCACCTCGAGGCCGGCGATGCGGCCTGCGTCCTTGGTGGCCTGGCGCTGGCTGTCGTTGAAGTACGCCGGAACGGTAATCACCGCTTCCGTAACCGGCTCGCCGAGGTAGTCTTCGGCGGTCTTTTTCATCTTGCGCAGCACTTCCGCCGAAATTTGCGGCGGCGCGAGCTTCTGGCCGTGCGCTTCGACCCACGCATCGCCGTTTTCAGCCTTGACGATCTTGTACGGCATCAGGCCGATGTCCTTCTGGACTTCCTTCTCTTCGAAGCGGCGACCGATCAGGCGCTTGACCGCGAACAGCGTGTTCTTCGGGTTGGTAACCGACTGGCGTTTCGCAGGCGCGCCGACGAGCACTTCGTTGTCGTCCATGTACGCGATGATCGACGGCGTCGTGCGAGCGCCTTCCGAGTTCTCGATCACCTTGACCTGATTGCCTTCCATCAGCGCCACGCACGAGTTCGTGGTGCCGAGGTCGATACCGATAATCTTGCCCATTTTTACTAATCTCCTGACTTTGATCGCTGCGGAAACGCCGTTGTCTGCCGGTCGCCCCGCCCCTCAATTCATACCTGCACTCAACATAAGTGCGTTGGCAGCGTTTTCAAGACCTTGAATACGATGCGGTCTTTAATTTTTTTCAATCGCCGGCGCGCTCGCCGGTGACCGCACTATTGCTCCGTCCGGCGGCGTGAATTTTCTCGCGGGCCGCCGCCACAGCGGCTTCGAACTGAGCGATGCCGTGCCAGCCGGTCGCGCGGCCAAGCCGCTTGCCCCGGTGGAAGAAGAACCACGTGGGCACCCCATGCAACAGGAAGCGGCGGCCCAGTTCACGATGCTCGTACACGTTGCTGTGAAACCAGCGCAGACCGAGCGCGCGGATCTCGTCGGGCTTCGCGAGCATCGCTTTCTTCGCGATCTCGCAGTTGAAGCAGTCAAAGCCCCAGAAAAACACCACCGCCAGTTCGTCGCCGGCCGACTGGAGACCGTCGTCGAACGTATCGGCGCTCAGTTCCTGCATATCGAAAGCGGCAAAGGCGGATGGGTCTACAGGGATGCTGGCCATAAAGCAAGAATGCGAAAAATCTGGAGTGCGTTAAGCGCGCAACGTCGCATCGGACGTCGCGTTGCATGCGGGACGGATGCGTCCCGCTTACTTCGGCGCCGCCACCGTGACCAGCGCCGGGCGCAGCACCCGGTCGCTGATGACATAGCCCTTCTGCAGCACAGCGACGACCGTGTTCGCCTCCTGCTCGGCCGGCACCATCGAAATGGCCTGATGGCGGTGCGGGTCGAACTTCTCGCCGACCGGATTGATTGCAACGACGCGCCCTTTTTCCAGCGCACCGGTCAGTTGGCGCAACGTCAGTTCGACGCCTTCGCGCACCTTCGCGAGGTCGTCCGACGAGTGCGCGACGGCCGCTTCGAGACTATCGATAACCGGCAGCAGGTGCTCGGCGAAATTCTCGATCGCGAATTTGTGCGCCTTCGAGATGTCCTCTTGCGCGCGGCGCCGCACGTTTTCGGTTTCGGCCTTCGCGCGCAGGAAGCTCTCCTGCAACTCGGTGATCTTGGCCTGCGCGTCAGCGAGTGCGGCTTCCGCGCTTGACGCCTGCGGGTCTGCGGCGTTGGCTGCGCCCGCGGGCTGTTGCGCCGCGGCATCGGCGGCCTGGCGCGCGGCATCGTCGGCGGGCGTGGGATTCTGGCTCGTCGGTTTCTCTTGCGTGTTTTCCATGTCGCTGAAAGTCGATAAAGAATTAAAACTATCAAAGCGGCCCGCATGTCGCCCGGCGCTTCGCATGAACCGGCCGTTTTAACCGGCCAGCGCATGGGCGCGCAATGGCGTTGCAAATTCACAACACCATTGGCCGCTCAACAGCAGTGCAGATGAGGTTGCGCGCAACCGGTTTCAAGCGGCTCGCCAGCCCTTTTTGCACCGCAACGGGGCAAAAAATGATGGGAGAAATTCGCCGTTACATCCATGACTCGCCCGTCATCATATTGAGATTGAGCGCGGTCCGCGAGTGGCCTAAACTCATTGAGAACGTCGGAAAAGGCATGTTTACCCTAATCTGACGTGTCGCTTACCACCGTGAACCGCCCGTTTCCCGTTTTGCATCTCCAAGGGGAGTACCGTGAAACTGACCTTCGCAATATCGGTGGTCGCCTTGGTGCTCATCGCGGGAACCACGACCATCTGCATGTCCGGCGCCGTCAACGACCACACCACCGAATATGGCGGTGTGCACGCGACGATGGAGTCGCTGTTCAATCCCCACCTGAAAGTTTGTCGATAATGCGCCGGTCGCGTTTCGTCGGCCGGCCGTGCAGCGTGGCTGTCGGCTCCCGGAAGTGCTTGCGCCGCTCGAGTTCCGCCAGCCGCTTCGTCCGGCCTTCGTCCGTTTCGGCATAAAGCGTCTGCGCGACCGAGGCGGGCCCTCGCACATCGCACACGCCCAGCACCTGCACCTGCCAGACAATCCGCTCGATTTCGATTGCGACGAGGTCGCCCACCCGCACGTCCTTCGCGGGTTTGACGCTCGCACCGCCAATGCGCACCCGCCCCTTCTCGACCGCATCTGCCGCAAGCGACCGCGTCTTGAAGAAACGCGCCGCCCACAACCATTTATCGATGCGCAACCGGGCGTCGGGTTCAGTCGAAATCTTGTAGTTCATCTATCTGTCATTCAAACGCCTCGCGCGCCATGGCCTTCCGCGGCACACGAACCGGGTTACCGGATAACCGACGCAGGTGGCATGCCCGCACACTTCGCTTACGACGCCACCGCTGCCTGCCGCGCACTCTCCTGCACCGGCCACCCTTGCAGATGCTGCGCGACGATTTCGCCAAGCGCGGCAATCCAGACCGGCGACGCATTCAGGCAGGCGATACGGTGAAACTCCTTGCCGCCCGCGTGCACGAACTCATCGCGCACTTCCATGCCGATTTCCTCGATCGTCTCGAGACAGTCGGCGGTAAAGCCGGGGCAAAACACATCGATACGACGCACACCGGCCGCACCGAGTTCTTTGGCCGTCGGCGCGGTATAGGGCTGCAGCCATTCCGCCTTGCCGAAGCGGGACTGAAACGTGACACGGCACTCGACCGGCGTCAGTTCCAGCGCATGCATAAGCAGTGACGCCGTTTGCTGACACTGCTCGTGATAGGGGTCGCCGAGATCGAGCGTACGTTTGGGCACGCCATGAAAACTCAATACCAGCTTGTCCCCGGCTGCAAAATCCGGGCGGCCGTGCACATGCCAGTAGTGATTCACCTGCGCGGCGAGCGCAGCGATATAAGCGGGATGATCCGCATAGTGACGCACGGTGCGGATCTCGAGCTGATTGCGCATCCGCTTGAGCGCGCCGAACGCCGCATCGAACGCAGTGGCGGTGGTGGACGACGAGTACTGCGGGTACATGGGCATCAGCAGCACGCGCTCGGCGCCCGCCAGCTTCAGCTGGTTCAGCATTGCCGGGATGTCGGGCGTGCCGTAGCGCATCGCGTAGTCGACGATCACTGCGTAGTCGTTCGCGTGCAGCAACTGGCGCAGGCCTTCCACCTGCTTTTCGGTGTAGACCCTGAGCGGCGACCCTTCGGGCATCCACACCGCCGCGTACTTTTTCGCCGACGCCGGGCTGCGAAACGGCAGAATGGCCGTGCGCAGAATGACTTGCCACAGCACCGCGGGAATTTCGACGACGCGCGGATCCGACAGAAATTGCGCGAGATAGCGCCGCACAGCGCCCGTCGTCGGTGCATCGGGCGTACCGAGATTGATCAGCAGGACCGCGACGCGGTGTGCGACAGCGGACTGCAGAGGCCGCTCGAGATCAAAGCGCATAGATTACGGGCAAAAGGCAAAGGGCTATGAGGCAAAGGAAGCGCGCCGTGTACGGCCGCTCGAGACCACCGCAAGTCGCTCCATGCGACCGAAGGCAGCAACGTATCAGGTGAAGGCCATTATAGCGGCGCGGTTCGCGGCCGAAACCTGGCCATTCGGCAGATTGGCAAACACCGCACAACGCAGCATCATGAAGGCAGGTACATGCATGAAAACGTGCGGCACGCCGCACAGGGAGGCATCTACTGCTGGCTTAGCGTCAACGAAAGCAGGCGCGCCGTGATATCGACAATCGGAATCACGCGGTTATAAGCCATGCGTGTCGGGCCGATTACGCCGAGCGTACCGACAATCGTGCCGTTCACTTCGTACGGCGCGGTCACGACGCTCATTTCCTCGATCGGCACGAGATTCGATTCGCCGCCGATGAAAATCTGCACGCCTTGCGCGTGGCTCGATACGTCGAGCAATTGAAGGAGGCTCGTCTTTTGGTCGAACACATCGAACAGCTTGCGCAGCCGCGCCATGTCCGACGAAAGATCGGCCACTTCGAGCAGTTTGCGTTCGCCCGAAATCAATACGGTTTCGCCCGTATCGGTTTCGTCGGTGCTCGCGGTAACGGCGGCATGCATCAGCGTCGTCATGTCGCCGCGCAGCTGGTCGATCTCTTCGCGCAGCCGGCGGCGCACTTCGTCGAACGACAGGCCGGCGAAATGCGCGTTGATGTAGTTCGACGCTTCGATGAGTTCGGCCGGCGAATAGTCGCGCTGCGTCGCCATCATCCGGTTCTGCACATCGCCTTCGGGCGTCACGATGATGAGCAGAATACGCTTGTCGGACAAGCGCATGAATTCGATCTGCTTGAATACATGGCTGCGCCGCGGCGTCAGCACGACGCCGGCGAACTGGGACAGATTGGACAGCACGCTCGCCGCGGCCGCGACGATTTTTTGCGGCTCGCCCGTCTGCAGCACGTCGGGCTGCAGCGTTTTCTTGACAGCCCGTGTGACAGCCTCTTCGTCGGCGACCGATTCGACGGTCAGCATCGTGTCGACGAAAAGCCGGTAACCGCGCGGCGTCGGAATGCGCCCAGCCGACGTGTGCGGGCTGATCACGAGACCGAGCTCCTCGAGGTCGGACATCACGTTGCGGATGGTGGCCGGGCTCAGCTCGAGCCCGGAAAACCGCGACAACGTGCGCGAGCCGACCGGCTGACCTTCGGCGATATACCGCTCGATCAGCGTTTTGAGGAGGGTTTGTGCGCGAGGATCTAACATGGCGAAAAATTTTAGCTCAATGACGACGCCGCCGCGAGCGTTAAGCGTACCTGCGGCACGCACCCCGCAAGACATTGCGGCGCCGCGCCATGCGAAGCGCACCGCGAAGGCCCTCGCTCGCGCGCTGACGAGGGCAAGCGCCGGCCGTTGTCATCAGCGCTTCACCATTCTAACGATAATCGGCTATACGCAAGAGAGCGGCGCTTACCCGCGCCGGCGCCAGCATCGACGGCTCCTTCGGCCCGCTACGACGGTTCTTCCGACGCGGGGCGACGGTTCTTTTCGGCCCGCAGCTATGGTGTAATGCCGGCATGCAAGTTACCAGCCAGTTCAAGACCGTTGCGCTCGTCGGGCGCCCCCAGACGCCCGGCATCGGCGAGCCGCTGATGCAACTCGCGTCCTGCATCGCCAGGCGCGGGTTCGATATCGTATTCGAGGCGCAGATCGCACAGGAGATCGGCGTCACTGGCTATCCGGCGCTGCGGCCCGCGGAGATCGGCGCGCGCGCCGATGTCGCGGTCGTGCTAGGGGGCGATGGCACGATGCTCGGCATCGGCCGCCAGCTCGCGCCCTACAAGACACCGCTGATCGGCATCAACCACGGGCGCCTCGGCTTCATCACCGACATCCCGATCTCGGATATGCAGACGATCGTCGTGCAGATGCTCGGCGGCAGCTTCGAGCGCGAGGAGCGCACGCTGCTCGAGGCGCGCATCATGCGCGCCGGCGAACCGCTCTACCACGCGCTCGCGTTCAACGACGTGGTCGTGAACCGCAGCGGCGTGTCCGGCATGGTGGAATTGCGCGTGTCGGTGGACGGCCGCTTCATGTACAACCAGCGCTCGGACGGACTGATCGTCGCCACGCCGACCGGCTCGACCGCCTATGCGCTTTCGACGAACGGGCCGATCCTCCATCCGCAACTCGATGGCATCGTGCTCGTGCCGATCGCGCCGCATGCGCTGTCGAACCGGCCGATCGTGCTGCCGGACCATTCGAATGTGAGCATCCAGATCATCTCGGGCCGCGACGTCAATGTGAATTTCGACATGCAGTCGTTCACGTCGCTCGAACTGAACGATACGATCGAGGTGCGCCGCTCGCGCCATACGGTGCCGTTCCTGCATCCGGTCGGCTACAGCTACTACGCCACACTGCGCAAGAAGCTGCACTGGAACGAATACCCGTCGCACGAAAGCGATGAAGAAGACGACAACTGATCCGGCAAGCATCGAGGACAACCGCGAACAATCCGGACATGGCAGACCCGCCGGACCGCACGAACCGGACCCACCCGCCGCATCATCCCCCTATCCAACCCGCACGCTGCCGGACACACGAACCAGCCGACTCCATGCTTCGCCACCTCTCGATTCGCGATTTCGTCATCGTCGCCGCGCTCGACCTCGAATTCGACAGCGGCTTTACGGTCTTCTCCGGTGAAACCGGCGCCGGCAAGTCGATTCTGATCGACGCGCTTGCACTGGCGCTCGGCGCGCGCGGCGACGCGAGCGTCGTGCGCGCCGGCGAAACACGCGCAGACATCACCGCGGAATTCGACACGCACACGCTCGTCGACCAGTGGCTCGACGACCAGGCGCTCGCCGCGCAACCCGAAGACGGCGAAGCGCAGGACGGCACCGTCCTGCTGCGCCGCGTGATCGATGCAAACGGCCGCTCGCGGGCGTTCATCAACGGCACGGTCGCGACGCTCGCGCAGTTGCGCGAGCTCGGCGAAATGCTCGTCGACATCCACGGCCAGCATGCGCATCAATTGCTGATGCGCCCCGACGCGCAGCGCGAGCTGTTCGATACGCATGCGGGGCTCGCCGATGTGGCCGCCGCGGTATCGCGCGCGTGGCGCGGCTGGCGCGACGCGGCGCAGGCGGTCGAGCACGCGCAGTCGCGCGACCGCGAACTGCAGCTCGAACGCGAACGGCTCGCCTGGCAGCTCGCCGAACTCGACAAGCTCGCGCCGCAGCCCGGCGAATGGGAAGAGGTGAATAGCGAACACCGGCGTCTGTCGCATTCCGCGAACCTGATCGACGGCGTGCAGGGCGCGCTGGGCGCACTGTCCGAATCGGACGACGCGATGATCACGCAGCTCGGCGCGATCATCTCGAAGCTGCGCGATCTCGCGGAAATCGACCCTGCGCTCAACGACGCGCTCGCGGCGCTCGAACCGGCCGAGATCCAGTTGCAGGAAGCGTCGTACTCGCTATCGCACTATGCGCAGCGGCTCGAACTCGATCCCGACCGGCTCGCGGAAGTCGAAAAACGCCTCGACGCATTGCATTCGGCGGCGCGCAAATTCCGGCTGCAGCCCGAATCGTTGCCCGAAGAACATCAGGCGCGCCGCGCGCAGCTCGACGCGCTCGATGCCGCGGCCGACCTCGACAGCCTGCGCGCCGCCGAGAGCAAGGCGAGAGACGCCTACCTCGCCGAAGCGAAACAGCTGTCGAAGGCGCGCGGAAAAGCGGCGAAGGCACTCGGCTCGGCGGTGACCACCGGCATGCAGGAACTGTCGATGGCGGGCGGCAGCTTCGAAGTGGCGCTTGTCGCGTTGCCGGAAGGCGGCGCGCATGGGCTCGAGCAGATCGAGTTCCGCGTGGCCGGCCATGCGGGCGTGCCGCTGCGGCCGCTCGCCAAAGTCGCATCGGGCGGCGAGCTCGCGCGTATCAGTCTCGCGCTCGCGGTAATCGCGAGCACGGCGAGCCCGACCCCGACGCTGATCTTCGACGAAGTCGACACCGGCATCGGCGGTGGCGTCGCGGAAGTGGTCGGGCGGCTGCTGCATCAGTTGGGCCGCGACCGTCAGGTATTGTGCGTGACGCACTTGCCGCAAGTCGCCGCGCGCGGCGACCATCATTTCCAGGTCGCGAAGAGCACGAACGGCAAAAACGGCAAGGGTAGCAAGGGCGCAACGCTCAGCACCGTCACGCCGCTCGACAAGGCGAGCCGGATCGAAGAGGTCGCGCGGATGCTCGGCGGCCTCGAAATCACCGCGACAACCCGCAAGCACGCGAAGGAAATGCTGACGGCATGACCTTCACCCGCTAACGAAGCAGCGGGGGCCGCCCAATGCAACGGCGCCCCTGCCCTTCAGCCCTTCACTACCGCTTCCCGGTGCCCCGAGCATCGCGAGTCAGCCGAACACCCGCTTCCAAAGCTGCAATACCGCGTCGCGCTCCGCCGTCACGGTTACCGGGTCGACCCGCGCCTTCTCCATCCCATCGAGCCGCAACTGGTGCTGCAGCTTCCGGTACCGCCGGTACGCCGCGCCGACCGTTTCCGCTTCGTCGCCGCTCATGAGCCCAAACCGCGACACCTCGCGCAGCAGCGCGATATTGCCGGTATTGCGGATCAGCTCGGGATCGCGCGCCGCATGCAGCAGCACCCAGTACTGAACCGTGAACTCGATATCGACCATCCCGCCGCGGTCGTGCTTCAGATCGAACAGCGGCGTGCGGTTCGGATGCCCGGCCTCCACGCGCTCGCGCATCTCGACGATTTCCTTCATGAGGGGCGCTGCCTCGCGCGGCATCGTCAGCACCTGTTCGCGAATCGCCTCGAAGCGCGCGCCGATCTGCGTGTCGCCGGCGCAATAGCGCGCGCGCGTCAGCGCCTGATGCTCCCAGACCCACGCGGTATTCGCCGCGTCGCCTTCGCGCAGCTGATAGCGGCGAAATGCATCGAGATCCGTCACGAGCAGCCCTGATTCGCCGTTCGGCCGCAAGCGCAGATCGACGTCGAATAGCGTGCCGGCGCCGGTCGCGGTCGTGAGCCACGAGATCAGCCGGCGCGTGAAGGTCGCATAGACATCGGGCGCCACCTCGGCCGGATCGTCGTACAAAAAGATCAGATCGAGGTCCGATGCGTACCCGAGCTCTTTGCCGCCGAGCTTGCCGTACGCGATGATCGCAAAGCGCGGCACATCGCGATGGCGCTTCGCAAGCTGATTCCAGACCGCTTCGGTGGTGACGTCGAGCACCGCGTCGGCGAGTTCGGAGAGACGGTCGCTCACATGCTCGACACTGAGCTTGCCGGCCAGATCGATCAGCAGAATGCGGAACACCTCGGCCTGGTGCGCATGCCGCAACAGGTCCATCTGATGCTCGACGCCGTCCGCCGCCGCGAGGCGCAGGCGCAATGTGCGCTTGAACTCGGCCCAGTCGAACGGGCTCGCGATCGCTTCGTCGTCGAGCAGTTCGTCGAGCAGCTGCGGATGGCGAATCAGATAGCCGGCTGCCCAGCGCGATGCGCCGAGCACCGACAGCACACGATGCAACGCCTGCGGATACTCGGTCAGCAGCGCGAGATACGCGCCGCGCCGGCTGATGGCTTCGAGCAGATCGAACACGCGCGCGACGGTGTCGCCGCGCCGCTCGGGCGGTTCGAGCGTGCGCGCCGCTTCGAGCGTGCGCTGCGCGACGCGGTCGAAGCGCTCGCGGCTTCGCTCGGGCAGCCCCGTGTAGCGCGACGAGTGCCACACCGCGCGCATCCGGGCCAGCAGTTCGTCGGGCTCCGCAATGCCCAGTTCGACGAGCCGCGCGGCCAGCGCATCGCTGGCGCTGTCGTCGGCAAGCGCGGTGCTCCACACCCAGGCAGCCGCACCGTCGTCGTGCGCCGCGCGGCCGCCCTCGCCGTTCACCTTGTCGGCGAAGATCTGATCGAACTGATGCTCGACGCGCTCGCGGTGCGCATCGAGCGTCGCCATCAACGCGGCGTAGTCGGCAAAGCCCATCGACTGGGCGAGACGCGCACGTTCGCCGTCATCGACGGGCATGGCATGCGTCTGCGCATCGTTGCGGTATTGCAGCCGATGTTCGAGTTCGCGCAGAAAGCGGTAAGCACCGGCGAGCGCCTCGCAGACCGGCGTCGCGATCAGCCCGCGCGCCGTCGCGTGACGCAGCACCGCCAGCGTCGGCCGGATCCGGAAGCCCGCGTCCTGGCCGCCGCGGATCAGCTGAAACACCTGTGCGCTGAATTCGATCTCGCGTATGCCGCCGCGCCCGAGCTTGATGTCGTCGGCCTTGTCCGGCCGCATCGACGCGCGGCGCTGCGCCTCCTGACGAATCTGCAGATGCAGGGCGCGAATCGCGCCGATCACGCCAAAGTCCAGATAGCGGCGATAGACGAACGGCATCACGATCGCATCGAGCAGTTTCGCCAGGCGCCGCGCCTCGGCGCTGCGCTGCTCGGACACGAGCCGCCCTTTGATCCATGCGTAGCGCTCCCATTCGCGCCCCTGCACGTAGAAATACTCTTCGAGCATACCGAGGCTGCAGACGAGCGGCCCCGAATCGCCGTTCGGCCGCAGCCGCATGTCGACGCGAAACACGTAGCCATCGCTCGTCACTTCGGCAAGCGCGCCGATCAGCCGCTTGCCGAGCCGCGTGAAGTATTCCTGTGTCGCGATCGCGGCGCGCTGGCCGCCGGCCGTCTCGCCATCGTCTTCGTAGACGAAGATCAGATCGATGTCCGACGACACGTTCAGTTCGCGCCCGCCGAGCTTGCCCATGCCGACCACGCCGAGCGTCAGCCGCTCGCCGTCCGGGCCCCGCGGCTCGCCGAACTGCGCTTCGAGTTCCGCGGACAGCACGACGAGCGCGCGCTGGATCGTCGCTTCGGCGAGGTCGGTCATCGTGCCGGTGACTTCGGCGACGTCCGCGTGACCGGCAAGATCGCGCTCCATTGCGGCGCAGAACACTTCGGTGCGCAACTGGCGCAGCGCCTGTTTCAATGCATCTTCGGTCAGCGACGCGGCCGCGGCCGCGCGCTGTTCGTCTCCCAGTCCACACAGTTCGTCCAGCCGCGCGTCGATCCGCTCGCGGGTAACGGGCGCCGCCGCCAGTGCCGCGACGCGCCGGGCCAGTTCGGGGCGCGCGTCATACGCCCGGCATGCGTAATTCGAATAGCTGGAACTCAACAACATCGTATCGGTCATCGGTATCTGGCTC
Organism: Paraburkholderia sp. 2C; assembly: GCF_054589215.1. Lineage (NCBI taxonomy): Bacteria > Pseudomonadati > Pseudomonadota > Betaproteobacteria > Burkholderiales > Burkholderiaceae > Paraburkholderia > Paraburkholderia sp. 2C. The sequence goes on from NZ_BAAILL010000049.1 coordinate 369,832, forward strand.
GCTCGTTGCTTCAACTGGCTTTTATGATCTGCTTTGATTCCCGCTTGCCGCTCCTGCCCGCATCAAGAAAGCAGGTTTGCAAAAGCGTTGCAAAAAATGCGGCCGGCGCGCCGCCAGGCCCCACCGGCACAGGGTTTGCCGGAAGTACCTCGCGACGGCTCGTGTGATACATTTCATTGTTAGTCCGCAAAACTACCATACGCCCACCTGCCTTAAGCATGTCCGAGCGAAACCTACCCGCTGACCGGCACGACGTAGGACGCGTCCGGCACGACAGCGGAGGCGACCATGTGGTGCTGCGGCACACACTTCACTTCGTGCTGGGCGTCGCGCTCGTCGCGTACTTCCTCACGTTGCTGCTTGTGCTCGGTCTACGCTATGTCGTGCTGCCGCAAGTCGAATCGTTTCGTCCGCGCATTGAAGCCGCGATCTCCGAAAAAATCCACGCGCAGTTATCGATTGGCAAGCTAACGCCGCACTGGATCAGCTTTCAACCCGGCGTCGAAGTCTCCGACCTCACGATTCGCGATCGCGACGGCCATGTCGCGCTGTCCATTCCGCACGCTACCGCGACCGTGTCGTGGAGTACCTTGTGGAAGCTGCAGCCGATCCTCTCGAGCCTCATCGTCGATCAGCCCGATGTGCTCGTCGAGCGCAACGACGACGGCACGCTGTCGGTCGCCGGCGTGCCGCTGCCAACGGGCCATACGGGCAACGACACGTTCTCCACCTGGCTTTTGCGCCAGCAGGCCATGGTCTTGCGCGGCGGCACGCTGCGCTGGCGCGACGCGCAGAAGAACGTGCCCGAAATCGCATTGCAGAACATCCGCCTTGCGATCCTTAACGATGGCGACGAACATCGCTTTGCGCTACAGGCGCCGGCGGACGGCAAGGTGCTGATGGGGCCGCTCGATTTTCGCGCCCATTTCAGAAACGCACGGACCGGCGCGATGGGCAAGCCGATCAACTGGAGCGGCAGCGCCTATCTGTCGACGGGGCCCGTCGATCTGCCGATGCTCGCGCGCTACATCGAATTCCCGATCGCGACGTACGCGGGCCGCATCGATAACGCGATCTGGGTCGAGTTTTCGGAAGGGCGCATCCTGTCCGCGACCGGCGAGCTGTCGGGCAGCGACATCGCGCTGCGTGTGCGTCCCACCCAGCCGAAGCTCGACCTGCCGGTCGCGCGATTCGCGTGGACCTTCGCGCACGAAGCCGACGAATACACGCTGCAGTTGCATAACCTGCGCGCGGAGCTCGGCCAGCCGCCGCTGCCCGACGGCACGCCGGTGACGCGCGCGCTCGCACTCAGCACCTTGAACGGCCGCCTGCGCAAACAGAACATCCAGCACGGTCAGCTGATCAGCTTTTCAGGCGATCGCGTCGACCTCGGCATCCTCGCCGAATTCAGCCGCGCGCTGCCGCTGCCGCGGCGGCTTCTCAACAACCTCGTGCGCTTCAATCCGCGCGGCATCGTGTCGAACTACACGATCGAAGTCGAGCGCGACAAGCCGGAGTCCGGCGAGGCGGCAACCGAACGCCCCGAGACCGGCGCCGAGCCGATCATCCATTACACGTTCAAGGGCGATCTGCAAGGCATCAGCGTGGCAGCCCAGGAGCCGCCGCCGGGGCTGACCGCGCGCGGCCATCCGCGTGCCGGCATTCCGGGCTTCGAAAATCTGTGGGGGTCGATCGACGCGAACGAAAAGCAAGGTTCGATCACGCTCGACACGCAAAAGGCCGCGATCACGTTGCCGGGCGTGTTCGACGACCCGCGCCTGACCTTCGACCGGCTGCAAGGCAAGGGCACGTGGACGGTCGCGCCGACCATCGCGGCGGGCGACAAGCACAGGGCGTTCAGGGTCGACGTGTCCGAGCTTACGGTAGCGAACGAGGACACCGTCGCGAAGGCGAGCGCAAGCTATTCGAATGTCGGGCACGGGCGCGGCTCGCTCGACCTCGACGCAACCTTCGAGCACGCGCAGGTATCGAGAATCGTCCGCTATCTGCCGACCAGCATCAGCGAAAAGCTGCGTCAGTATCTGGGCCACGGCTTGCAGGCGGGCATCTCGCGCGGCGCGACGATCCAGATCCACGGCAACCTCGAAAAATTCCCGTATGCGCGCGATCCGGACGCCGGTGTGTTCCGTATCGTCGCGCCGTTTACGGGGGGGCGCTTCGACCCGACGCCGTATCCGCCGCGCACGTTGAAAAACGGCACGCCCAGCGTCTGGCCCGGCTTCGAGGGCATCGACGGCGTGTTCTCGCTGAAGGAGAACGTGCTGCGCTTCGACGTCGACCACGCGCATTACAAGCGGGTGAGCGTCAACAAGGTGACGGGCAAGATCGACGACCTCGGTAACCGCGCGAAAAGCCTCGTCATCGACGGCACCGGCCACGGGCCGCTGTCGGACATGCTCGACTATGTCGACGACAGCTCGCTTGGCATCATGACGAAGCACCTCACGCGCAAGGTGAAGGCCGACGGCTCCGCCGCGCTCGCGCTGAAGCTGACCGTGCCGCGCGCGCCGCTCGATCCGCACGCGCCGAAACCGCGGGTCGGCGTCGCGGGCTCGATCACCTTCGAGAACAACCGGCTGGCGATGGAAAGGGTGCCGCCGCTGTCGCAACTCACGGGCAAGGTGCGCTTCACCGAGCACACGGCCGAGGTCGACAACCTCGCCGGGCGCTTTTTCGGCGGCGATATTCATGCGAACGGCGGGCTGCGGGAAAACGGCACCTACGCGCTCGATCTGAACGGACACGTCGCACTCGAAGCGGCGCGCGAGCTCGATCTGCGCGGACTCGCGCCGCAGATGTTGAGCCACGTCCAGGGCGGCGCGCCGTACGCGCTCAGCGTGCGCGGCGCGAAGGGACGCCTGCCCGAAGTGTCCGGGCGTTCGGATCTGACCGGCCTTGCCCTCGACTTCCCCGCGCCGTTCAACAAGCCGGCCGGTACGCCAATGCCGCTCAGCTTCTCGTTCAAGCCGCCGGCGAATGGACAAAACGGCGAGGCAAAGGCGAGCGGCACCGGAAACAGCGGCGCGGACAGCAGTGGAAACAGCGGCCTCGAACGCGCCGATCTCAACTTCGGCCCGATCGCGGCAACCTATCTGTTGCGCAGCGAGCCGCATCAAATGCCGAAAGTCGTGCGCGGCGCGATCGGCGTCAACCGGCCCGCGGACCTGCCTTCCGAAGGCGTCGCCGCCACGGTCGATCTCGACACGCTCGACGCCGACGCCTGGCGCGCACTCTTCATCCAGATGCGCAATGCGAACCAGGGTGTCGCGCCGGTTCCGCCGAGCGAAACGACCGCGCAGTTCATACCGAACCGCTTCGCGCTGCATATCGGCACGCTGACGCTGCTCAAGCGCCACTGGGAAAGCGTGGTGGTCGGCGCGTCGCATTACGACCGGACGTGGCAGGCGAACATCGCGTCGAACCAGGTGTCGGGCCACGTATCGTGGCTGCCGGGCACGACGCGCGATTCGCCGGGCACGCTGCAGGCGCGCCTCGCGCGTCTCGTGATTCCAGCCGCCACCGACAGCGATCTGCTCGGGCCGGCAATGCAGCAACCCGCGCAGAACATGCCGACCATCGACCTTGTCGTCAACGAACTGATCGTGCGCGGCCGCGACGTCGGCCGGCTCGAGGTCGATGCGCGCAATTTCGAGGAAGACGGCGTGCCGGTCTGGCAGCTCGACAAGCTCGACATCAGCAACCCGGCGGCCACGTTTACGGCCACCGCGAACTGGCGCACGCTGCGCGAATACGGCGCGGTGACCGACCAGAATACGCCGCGCCGCACGGCGGTCGATTTCAAGCTCGAGGTGAAAAACGCGGGCGATCTGCTCGAACGCGCCGGCCTGCCGCGCACGCTGAAAGACGGCGAAGGCACGCTGTCAGGCAAGTTGGCGTGGCAAGGCGGCCCGGCGCGGATCGACTACAAGACGCTCGATGGCAATCTGGCCGTCGATTTGCAGCATGGGCAGATCCTGAAGGTCGACCCCGGCGTCGCGAAGCTGCTCGGCGTGGTGAGCCTGCAAAGCCTTGCGCGTTTCGCGACGCTCGATTTCCGCGACGTGATCGGCGAAGGATTGCCGTTTTCGAGCGTCACGGGCACCAGCGAAATCACCGACGGCATCGGCCGCACCGACAACTTCAAGCTGGTTACCGCACCGGCGCGCGCCGAAATGAAAGGCAGCGTCGACCTTGCGCACGAAACGCAGGACCTGAACGTGCGCGTGTTTCCGACCGTCAGCGTCGGCGCGGGCGTCGTCGCCGCGACGATCATCAATCCGCTAATCGGGCTTGGCGCGCTGGTCGGCGACATCGTGCTGTCGCAGTCGCTCGAGCATGCGTTCGTACTCGACTATGCGATCACCGGATCGTGGGCGAAACCTCACGTCGAGCGGGTCCACGGCGATCGCGGTAAGATGGACGAAGGACCTGCGGCGCAGGCGGCAGCGGCACAGTAACGGCGCACGAAGGGCGCACGAACGGCACACTAAGGGCGCACTAAGGCCACATCAAGCGAGTTGCTGCGCGAGTGGCGGCAAAACGCTCGCCGCACTGCACAACTTCCGTCGCTCGCTGCATGCCGCACTGCCGTGCCGCAGTTCTGTGCCGCGGTTCCGTGCATCCCGCGCAGGTTTCGTCCACGCGCGGCGTCGTGCCCTCTGGCGCACGACGCCGCCCCGAAAGGAATCTTTCGATACGCTCATGAGCGATCAACACGCGCAATCCCCGGCCAGCCAGGCATCATCGCCACCACTGGCCACTCCGTACCGCGTCGCGGCGCTGCAGATGGTCAGCACGCCCGATCGCGACCGCAACCTCGCCGACGCGGCAAAGCTCATCGCGCAAGCGGCCGCCGACGGCGCGCAACTCGTGCTGCTGCCCGAGTACTTCTGCTTCATGGGCTTCAAGGACACCGACAAGCTCACCGTGCGCGAGCCGTACGGCGATGGCCCGATCCAGCGTTTTCTGGCCGATGCCGCGCGCAGGCACGGCGTGTGGATCATCGGCGGCACCTTGCCGCTCACCGCGCCGGAACCGTCGCGCGTGCTGAACACGACGCTCGTGTTCGACCCCGCGGGCCGCGAAGTCGCGCGCTACGACAAGATTCACCTGTTCAACTTCGAAAAAGGCGACGAATCGTTCGACGAAGCGCGCACGATCCGTCCCGGTGAAGCCGTGCGCGCGTTCGACGCGCCGTTCGGGCGGGTCGGCCTGTCGGTCTGCTACGATTTGCGCTTTCCGGAGCTATACCGGCGCCTCGGCGACTGCGCGATGATCGTGGTGCCGTCCGCGTTTACGTATACGACCGGCCGCGCGCACTGGGAAACGCTGCTGCGCGCGCGTGCTGTCGAAAATCAGTGCTACGTGCTCGCAGCGGCACAAGGCGGCAAGCACGAAAATGGCCGACGCACGTGGGGACATAGCATGCTGATCGACCCCTGGGGCGAAATTATCGACGTGCGCGACGAAGGCGCGGGCGTCGTCGCCGGCGCGATCGAGCGGGCCCGCATCGATGAAGTGCGGCAAAGCCTGCCGGCGTACCGGCATCGCGTGCTCGGCTAGCGCCGTCCGGCGCCGTCCGCGTAATCGCATGCACGCACAAGAGAACCGCCACACATTGAAAGCGCATCGGCTATCACCCATATATGAAGCCACGCGCACCGTCCGAATCCCTTGAATCGAGCCGAACCTACTTCGCATGAACATCATCGAACCCAGCATCCGTAATCTCGCGACCGCCAAGGACGTCCTCCTTACGCCCTACGGCCTCGACGAAGCCCTGCTGACCCGCACGCTCGCCGACATCTTCACGCATCGCGTCGATTACGCGGACCTCTACTTCCAGGTGACACGCAGCGAAGCGTGGAGTCTCGAAGAAGGCATCGTCAAATCCGGCAGCTTCAGCATCGACCAGGGTGTCGGCGTGCGTGCCGTGTCCGGCGACCGCACCGCATTCGCGTATTCGGACGATCTGTCGCCCGACGCAATCCGCCAGGCGGCCATTGCGACGCGCGCAATCGCGAAGGCCGGCGGAGGCAAGCAGAAGATCAAGGCAGCTTCGTCGCTGACGGGCGTTGCGGGCCGCGATCTGTATCTGCCGTCCGATCCGCTGCATTCGCTCGACGCAACGGCCAAGGTCAAGCTGCTCGAACGCATCGAACAGATGGCGCGCGGCCGCGACCCGCGCATCACGCAGGTGATGGCGGGCCTCGCCGGCGAATACGACGTCGTGCTCGTCGCGCGCAGCGACGGTGCGCTCGCGGCCGACATCCGGCCGCTCGTGCGCGTGTCGGTGACGGTGATCGCGGAACAGAACGGCCGCCGCGAAATCGGCACCGGCGGCGGCGGCGGCCGCTTCGACTACGGCTATTTCACCGACGACATCCTGTCGCGCTACGTCGACGATGCCGTGCATGCGGCGCTCGTGAACCTCGACGCGCGTCCGGCGCCGGCCGGCGCGATGACCGTCGTGCTCGGCCCGGGCTGGCCCGGTGTGCTGCTGCACGAAGCGATCGGCCACGGGCTCGAGGGCGACTTCAACCGCAAGGGCTCATCGGCGTTCGCGGGCCGCATCGGCGAACAGGTCGCGGCCAAGGGCGTGACCGTCGTCGACGACGGCACGCTGCCGAACCGTCGCGGCTCGCTCAATATCGACGACGAAGGCAACGCGACGCAGTGCACGACGCTGATCGAAGACGGCATCCTGAAGGGTTACATCCAGGACACGCTGAACGCGCGCCTGATGAAGATGCCGGTCACGGGCAACGCGCGCCGCGAATCGTATGCGGCGCTGCCGATGCCGCGCATGACCAACACATACATGCTGAACGGCGACAAGGATCCGCAGGAAATCATCGCGTCGGTGAAGAACGGCCTCTATGCGGTGAACTTCGGCGGCGGCCAGGTCGACATCACGAACGGCAAGTTCGTGTTCTCGGCATCCGAGGCATACATGATCGAGAACGGCAAGATCAGCTATCCGGTGAAGGGCGCGACGCTGATCGGTAGCGGGCCGGAGTCGCTCAAATACGTCAGCATGATCGGCAACGACATGTCGCTCGATACGGGCGTCGGCGTGTGCGGCAAGGAAGGCCAGAGCGTGCCCGTGGGCGTCGGCCAGCCGACGCTGCGCATCGACCGGATGACGGTCGGCGGAACGGTCTGATCGCCGCTTATTCGCACGCTTTCCGCAGAAATTGCCGAAAGCGTGCGGATTTTCCGCATTTTCCTGCCTCCACGCTTGCCAATCGCGCTTGCCCAAGGTATAAAGCCACTCAACCTTTTTTGCAGAACCCACTCTTTTCCATTATGTCCGCCAAGTTTTATTTTTATTTCTTTTGGCATCTCAGACCGCTGGCGGATCGAGAGGGGTGTTAGCACATAAAGGCAAACCCGAAATTCCCGAAAAACCGTCAGCGAGTCTGACGGTTTTTTTTTGCCGCTGCTGTTCCATTCACCGATGCGCGGAGCCCAGCCCGCCCGCTCTCATGCAACGAACGGCAACGAACCCCAACGAACCCTAACGAACCGACGCTACGAACCGCACCTGGAGAACAACATGCCCCCGCACAATACCGACGATGTCCGAATTCGCGAACTGAAGGAACTCACTCCGCCCGCGCACCTGATCCGCGAATTCCCGTGCAGCGAAAAGGAATCGGACCTGATCTTCAACACGCGGCAGGCATTGCATCGAATTCTGCACGGCATGGACGACCGCTTGATCGTCATCATTGGTCCGTGTTCGATTCACGACCCGAAGGCCGCGCTCGAGTATGCGGAGCGGCTCATCGAACAGCGCAAGCGCCTCGCGGGCGAACTCGAAATCGTCATGCGCGTGTACTTCGAAAAGCCGCGCACGACCGTCGGCTGGAAGGGCCTCATCAACGATCCGCATCTCGACAACAGCTTCAAGATCAACGACGGCTTGCGCGCCGCGCGCGAGCTGCTGCTGCATATCAACGAACTCGGCCTGCCGGCCGGCAGCGAATTTCTCGACATGATCAGCCCGCAGTACATCGCCGATCTGGTCTCGTGGGGCGCAATCGGCGCGCGCACAACGGAATCGCAGGTGCATCGCGAACTCGCTTCGGGACTCTCGTGCCCGGTGGGCTTCAAGAACGGCACTGACGGCAATGTGAAGATCGCCGTCGACGCGATCAAGGCAGCATCGCAGCCGCACCATTTCCTTTCCGTGACGAAGGGCGGCCATTCGGCGATCGTGTCGACCGCGGGCAACGAAGACTGCCACATCATTCTGCGCGGCGGCAAAGCGCCGAACTACGACGCGCAGAGTGTCGATGTCGCGTGTGCGGACATCGGCAAGGCCGGTCTCGCCGCGCGGCTGATGATCGACGCGAGCCATGCGAACAGCTCGAAGAAGCACGAGAACCAGATTCCGGTGTGCGCCGATATCGGCCGCCAGATCGCGGGCGGCGATGAGCGCATCGTCGGCGTGATGGTCGAATCGCATCTGGTCGCCGGACGCCAGGATCTGCAGGAAGGCTGCGCGCTGACGTACGGCCAGAGCATCACCGACGCGTGCATCGGTTGGGACGAAAGCATCGGCGTGCTCGACGGACTCGCTGACGCCGTCAAACAACGCCGTATCGCGCGCGGTAGCGGCAACTGAAAAATGCGATAGCGCGCTTCACCCATCTTGAAAAGCCCGGCCACCGTGCCGGGCTTTTTTATCGTTAGCCATCCGGACGAATGTTCATTCATGTACGACACGGGTACCGTAAGCATTCTTCGCGAGCAGATCAAAAAAAGCGCTTGACGCGAAGAGGCAATAGGTACAAAATTTTATACATGAAGGGAGTGTATGAGTCGGGAAAAAGAGATTCGCTGGGTTGGCTCCAGCTATGACGACCTTCTGGCGTTTCCAGAGGAAGCACGGCGGCAAGCGGGCTTTCAGCTTTCCAAAGTACAGGCCGGGCTCGACCCGGACAACTGGAAGCCCTTTGAACGGGTCGGTGCAGGGACGCGCGAAATTCGCATTCACGAAGCAGAAGGTGTATTTCGCGTGATGTATGTCGCAAAGTTTGTCGAAGCCATTTACGTGCTGCATTGTTTCCAGAAGCAGTCGCAAGCAACAAGCAAACAAGACAGGGAAATAGCCGAAGCGCGTTATCGCGCTTTATCAAACGTTAGGAAGGCAGAGCAATGACGATCGATACCAAAATCCGTCACGTTACGAAGCCGGGCGCGAACCTGTTCCTCGAACTCGGGTTCTCCGCGGCCGAAGCCAAGCGTCTGCATGCTGCTTCGCAGAAGCAGATCAACGACACGCGTGTGCTGAAAGAACAGCTCATGACCGAACTCTCGAGCTGGATCGAACAGCATCATCTGAAGCAGGCGGAAGCGGCTGAGATCCTGATGGTGTCCAGGCCGCGTGTGTCCGATGTTGTGAACCGGAAAACGTCGAAGTTCACCATCGATACGCTTGTCGAAATGTTGAGCCGCATCGGCAAGCCGGTGACGCTGGCTGTCGGATAACGTCACGGGTTGCAGCTCGCATTAAAGCCGCGTCAAAGCCGCGAAAGCCGCGTGAAACCGGTTGAACCCGCGTACCGAATGCGGACCGGATCTGCGCAGCCGCTACCGCTTCGCGGTGCGATCATGCTGCCATAGCACATCGCTGCCGCCGTTCACTCTATTGAGCACGCGCGCAAGCACAAACAGCAGATCCGACAACCGGTTGACGTAACCACGCAGCGCCGTGCTCACACCCTCCATCGTGCCGAGCGCAACGATCGCGCGCTCCGCGCGGCGGCACACGGTTCGACAGACGTGCGCCTGAGAAGCGGCCCGCGAACCTGCCGGCAGGATGAACTCCTTTAGCGGCGGCAGCGTCGCGTTGTAATCTGCAAGCCACCCATCCAGCCGGCGCAGATGCGCATCGGCAATCATCGTGTGACCGGGCACGCTCAATTCGCCACCGAGATCGAACAGGTCATGCTGAATCGCTGTGAGCGCGGCGCGCACGTCGTCGGGCAAGCCTTCGCATAGCAGCAAGCCAATATGCGAGTTGAGCTCGTCGACTTCACCGATCGCCACAATCCGCGTATCGTCCTTGCGCACGCGGCGGCCGTCGCCGAGGCCCGTCGTGCCGTCGTCGCCGGTGCGCGTCGCAATCTTGCTCAGGCGGTTACCCATGATGTCGTTCCTCAATAGTGGCAATGCGCATCAGTCGAAGCCATTATAGGTTTTGCAAGCGCATGACCGGCCACCGCCACCCCGTGTTTGCCGCCGAATGTTCGGCGTAGAATGAATCAAATCCGCTGCAACAAATATGCCTTACAGGAGACCAGCGTGAACCATCCCGCGCCGCCCACTGCCGTGCGCCGCCCCTTCCCCGCCGAGCTGCTCGGCGCGCTGCAATCCGCATTCGGCGAACGCATATCGACCGCCGAGGCAGTCCGCACGAATCACGGCCGCGACGAATCGCCGTTCGATCCGCAGCTTCCGGATGCCGTCGTCTTTGCGCGCAATGCGGCAGACGTACAGACCGTCATCCGGCTTTGCGGTCAGTACGATGTACCGGTCATTCCTTACGGCAACGGCTCGTCGCTGGAGGGCCATCTGCTCGCGGTGCAAGGCGGCGTGTCGATCGATCTTGCCGAAATGAACCGCGTGCTGTCGATCAATGCGGAAGACCTGACGGTGACCGTCGAGCCCGGCATTTCACGCAAGCAGCTCAATGAAGCATTACGCGACACCGGCCTCTTCTTTCCGATCGATCCCGGCGCCGATGCAAGCATCGGCGGCATGACCGCAACGCGCGCATCCGGCACGAACGCGGTGCGCTACGGCACGATGCGCGAAAACGTGCTCGGCCTGTGCGCGGTGCTGGCCGATGGCCGCGTGATCCGCACCGGCACGCGCGCGCGTAAGTCTTCAGCGGGCTACGATCTGACGCGCCTGTTCGTCGGCTCGGAAGGCACGCTTGGCGTCGTCACTGAAATCACGCTGCGGCTCTATCCGCTACCGGAAGCCGTGTCCGCCGCGGTATGCGTATTTCCATCGATGGAAACGGCCGTGCGCACGGTCATCGAAACGATTCAGATGGGCGTGCCGGTTGCGCGCGCCGAGTTTGTCGATGCGCTCGCGATCCGTGCGATCAACCGCCATTCAAACCTGACGCTGCGCGAAGCATCGACGCTGTTCTTCGAATTTCACGGCACGCAGGCCGGCGTGAAGGAACAGGCGGAACTCGTGCAGGAAATCGCCGCGCAAAACGCAGGCGAAGGCTTCGAATGGGCGACGCATCCCGAAGACCGCAGCCGCCTGTGGAACGCACGGCACAACGCATACTTCGCGATGCTGCAATTAAAGCCCGGCTGCCGCGCGGTGACCACCGATGTATGCGTACCGATTTCACGACTCGCCGAATGCGTCGTCGAAACCGAGCAGGACCTGAAGGCGTCGCCGCTGCCGTGCCCGATCGTCGGACATGTCGGCGACGGCAATTTCCACGTCGCGATGCTGATCGATCCGCAGCGGCCCGAGGAGTTCGCCGAAGCCGAGCGCCTGAACCATCGCATCGTCCAACGCGCATTGCGAATGAACGGCACCTGCACCGGCGAGCATGGCGTGGGCCTGCACAAGATCGATTTTCTCGTCGAAGAAGCAGGCCCGGTCGCGATCGACACGATGCGCGCCATCAAGCACGCACTCGATCCGCGCAATCTGATGAACCCAGGCAAGATATTTTCGTGGGCCGCATAGCATGCACTGACCGGCCGGGCCGAAAACCATCGCGCACGCGCATCCACACAACGAAGACGATCCGCGCGTGCCCGGCCCGGCGCCCCCCCCACAAGCCAATACGAGGAGACAGACCATGAATGCGCCCGCCGAACTGTCCGCTGAAGTGCTCGCGCAACGGCAACGCGAAGTCGTGCAAGCCTTGATGGCCGTGCTGCCAACTCACTGTCTGCTATACCGCGAGGAAGATACGGTCGCCTACGAATGCGACGGCCTCGCCGCATACCGGCGTCTGCCGTTGGCCGTCGTGTTGCCCGAAACCGAATCGCAAGTGCAGCGCATCGTGCAGATCTGCCATCGGCTCGATGTGCCGATCGTACCGCGCGGCGCGGGCACGAGCCTGTCGGGCGGCGCGATGCCGATCCGGCACGGCGTGGTCGTATCGCTCGCACGCTTTCGCAAGATCATCGAAGTCGACCCGTACGCGCGAACCGCAACCGTGCAACCGGGGGTGCGCAACCTGTCGATTTCCGAAGCCGCCGCACCGTACGGGCTCTACTACGCACCGGATCCGTCGTCGCAGATCGCCTGCACGATCGGCGGCAACGTCGCGGAAAACTCGGGCGGCGTGCACTGCCTGAAGTACGGCCTGACCGTGCACAACGTCATGCGCGTGCGGGCCATCACGATGGAAGGCGAAGTCGTGGAGTTCGGTTCGCTGAGTCCCGATGCGCCAGGCTTCGATCTGCTTGCGGTGGTGGTCGGCAGCGAAGGCATGTTCGCGATTGTCACGGAAGTCACGGTCAGGCTGATACCGAAGCCACAGACCGCGCAAGTGATCATGGCGAGTTTCGACGACGTCGTGAAAGGCGGAGACGCGGTCGCCGGCATCATCGCCGCCGGCATCATTCCGGCCGGCCTCGAGATGATGGATAAGCCGGCCACGCGCGCGGTCGAAGAATTCGTCCGCGCGGGATACGACCTCGACGCGGCAGCGATTCTGCTGTGCGAATCCGACGGCACACCTGAAGAAGTCAGCGAAGAAATCGTCCGGATGACCGCGGTGCTGCGCGAGCACGGCGCGACGCGCATCCAGATCTCGCGCTCGGAAAGCGAACGGCTGCGCTTCTGGTCCGGACGCAAGAACGCGTTCCCCGCGGCGGGCCGCATCTCGCCCGATTACTACTGCATGGACGGCACGGTGCCGCGCCGCAGCATCGGCCCCTTGCTTGCGCGCATCGAAGCGATGGAGCAGAAGTACAACCTGCGCTGCATCAACGTGTTCCATGCGGGCGACGGCAATATGCATCCGCTGATTCTCTTCAACGGCAACGACCTCGACGAGTGGCATCGAGCCGAGGCATTCGGCTCGGATATTCTCGAGAGTTGCGTCGAACTGGGCGGCACCGTCACGGGCGAACACGGCGTAGGCATCGAGAAAATCAACTCGATGTGCGTGCAGTTTTCGCCGGAGGAGCGCGATGCGTTTCACGCGGTGAAGCGCGCGTTCGATCCGCCCGGTCTGCTGAATCCCGACAAGGGCATCCCGACCCGCGCGCGCTGTGCCGAGTACGGCAAAATGCATATTCGCGCGGGTCTGCTGCCGCACCCGGAACTGCCGCGGTTCTAGTCGACGCCCGCGGCAACCGGAATCTTGCACGGATGCCTGTGGCCTGGACCCTGCGCTCATGCAACGCGCAGGCGCGCGCGTTGCCTCGCCCGCATCCCTCGCACAGGCGTCGCCCATCCGGGTTCTTACCGATCCCGAACAGCGTCCTCCATAGCGCCCCTTTGGGGTGTCCGTACGGGTCCGCTCCGGGTTGCCAGCCAGGCGCTGCCCGGTACAATCGAATCCACTACAACGAAACACGACGCCATGGAAGAGGACGACATCGTCGCCGAATGGTCCGAACGAATCCGTTCGGCCACCGCCGAAAGACGCCCAGTGCGGATTCGCGGCGGCGGTACGAAAGACTGGTACGGCCAGTCGCTGCAGGGAGAAGTCCTCGATACGCGCGCCCACCGCGGCATCATCGCCTACGATCCCGCGGAGCTGGTCATCACCGCGCGTGCAGGCACTCCTCTTGCGGAAATCGAAGCGACGCTCGCCGAACACGACCAGATGCTCGCCTTCGAACCGCCGCACTTCGGCCCGCAAGCGACGCTCGGCGGCTGCATCGCCGCAGGTATCGCGGGACCGCGCCGGCAGTCCGCAGGCGCGCCGCGCGACTTCGTACTCGGCGCGGTGGTGATGAACGGCCACGGCCAGGTACTGCACTTCGGTGGACAGGTCGTCAAGAATGTCGCCGGCTACGACGTCTCGCGGCTCATGGCCGGCTCGCTCGGCACGCTTGCATTGATTCTCGAAGTGTCGGTCAAGGTGCTGCCGCGCCCGAAGGCAGAAATCACGCTCAAATTCGATATGAACGGCACCGATGCGGTCCGCAAGCTCAATGAATGGGGCGGCCGGCCGCTGCCCGTCAGCGCGAGCGCGTGGCGCAACGGCACGCTCGTGCTGCGTCTGGGCGGCGCGGAAGCGGCCGTGAAATCGGCGCGTGCGTCGCTCGGCGGCGAAGTGGTCGACGCGGTTGAGGCGGAACGCTTCTGGTCCGGCTTGCGCGAGCAGACCGACCCGTTTTTTGCGGCGATCGCGCCGAAGGCGGCGCTGTGGCGGCTCGCACTGCCGACCATCACCGAACCGCTGCAACTGCCCGGCGCGCAGATGATGGAATGGGGCGGCGCACAGCGCTGGTGGATCACCGACGCGGACGCGCAAACGGTGCGCATCAGCGCCAAACAGGCCGGCGGTCACGCAACGATTTTCCGCACCGGTCACGGCTACGATCGCAGCGCCGGCGTGTTCACGCCGCTGCCGGCGCCGTTGATGAAGATCCACCGCGGTCTGAAGGCCGCTTTCGATCCGGCTCGCATCTTCAATCGCGGCCGGCTGTACCCCGACTTCTGAGCGCGCGATGCAAACGAACCTCGCGGACTTCATTCGCAATACGCCGGACGGAGCGGAAGCCGACGCGATCCTGCGCAAATGCGTGCATTGCGGTTTCTGCACGGCAACGTGCCCGACCTACCAGCTGCTCGGCGACGAGCTCGACGGGCCGCGCGGCCGCATCTATCTGATCAAGCAGATGGTCGAAGGCACGCCTGTCACGCGCAGCACGCAGACGCACCTCGATCGCTGCCTCACGTGCCGCAATTGCGAATCGACCTGCCCTTCGGGCGTGCAATATGGCCGGCTCGTCGAGATCGGCCGCAAGCTAACCGAAGCAAAAGTGTCGCGTCCGCTCGGCCAGCGCGTGCTGCGGCGCGTACTGGCGAGCTTCGTGCCGAACGAAGCGCTGTTCACGCCGGTGATGCGCCTCGGCCAGCACGTCCGCCCATTGCTGCCGAAGACGCTGCGCGACAAGGTGCCGGCGCGTCAGCGCCAGCTCGAATGGCCCGCATCGAAGCACGCACGCAAGATGCTGATGCTCTCCGGCTGCGTGCAGCCTTCGATGATGCCGAATGTGAACACCGCCACCGCGCGCGTGCTCGACGCGCTCGGCATCGAAACGATCGTCGCGCCGGATGCCGGATGCTGCGGCGCGATCCGTCTGCACCTCGGCTACCACGACGAAGCGCTCGACGACATGCGCGCCAACATCGACGCGTGGTGGCCCTACGTCGAAGCGGGCGTCGAGGCGATCGTGATGAACGCGTCGGGCTGCGGCGCGACGGTCAAGGAATATGCGCACCTGTTGCGGGACGACCCGGTCTATGCGGAGAAGGCACGCCGCATCGTCGAACTGACACGCGATATCGCCGAGATCCTGCCCGAGTTCGAGGAGCCGCTGACGGCCCTCACGCGGCGGCGCGCGGTGCACACCGTCGCGTTCCATCCGCCGTGCACGCTGCAGCATGGGCAGCAGATTCGCGGCAAGGTCGAGCATCTGCTCGGCGAACTCGGCATCGACGTGCGGCTGCCCACCGACAGCCACCTGTGCTGCGGCTCGGCCGGCACCTATTCGCTGACGCAGCCGGCGCTGTCGTACGCGCTGCGCAACCAGAAACTCGAGCGCCTGCACGCGCAGGAGCCGCAAATCATCGTGTCGGCGAATGTCGGGTGCATT
This sequence comes from Paraburkholderia sp. 2C, assembly GCF_054589215.1. NCBI lineage: Bacteria > Pseudomonadati > Pseudomonadota > Betaproteobacteria > Burkholderiales > Burkholderiaceae > Paraburkholderia > Paraburkholderia sp. 2C. The sequence goes on from NZ_BAAILL010000049.1 coordinate 385,686, forward strand.
GCGCATCTGCAAAGCGGCACGTCGATGCCCGTGGTCCACTGGATCGAACTCGTCGAGCACATGCTGGCCGGGTGAGCGGCGCGTCGCCCGAACGCACGGAAGCCGCATACGCGAATGCGGACCAGGCCGCGCACGACGGCGCGGCGGCACAGCGCTGCGGTTACGCAGTGCGCCGCCGTCGCATCCGTATAATTGGACGCCACCGACCCTTGCAGACGTTGTCATGCCTGACCTGATCCACAATCTCGACGCGGTACGCCAGCGCATCGCGCTCGCCGCGCAAGTCGCGGGCCGCGACCCGCGTTCGGTCGCCTTGCTCGCGGTATCCAAGACCTTTCCCGCCGAAGACGTCCGTGCCGCGCATGCCGCGGGACAGCGCGCATTCGGCGAAAACTACGTGCAGGAAGCGCTGACGAAGCTCGACGCGCTCGCCGATCTGCGCGAGTCGATCGAGTGGCATTTCATCGGGCCGCTGCAATCGAACAAGACGCGCCCGGTCGCCGAGCGATTCGACTGGGTTCATTCGATCGATCGTCTGAAGATCGCGCAGCGGCTCGCCGAACAGCGGCCCGACGGCTTGCCGCCGCTCAACGTATGCGTGCAGGTGAACGTGAGCGGCGAAGCGTCGAAATCCGGCGTGCCGCCCGATGAAGCCGCCGACGTCGCGCATGCGATCGCGGCGCTGCCGAAGCTGCGCTTGCGCGGCCTCATGGCGATTCCGGAGCCCGCCGGCAGCATCGAACAGCAACGCGTGCCGCATCGCGCGTTGCGCGAACTGTTCGACAGGCTGCGCGCCGGCGGGCTCGAGCTCGATACCTTGTCGATAGGCATGTCGGACGACCTCGAAGCGGCCGTGCTCGAAGGCGCGACGATGGTGCGCATCGGCACCGCGATCTTCGGCGCTCGCGACTATTCCCACTGAACTTTCCGGACACACCATGAAAATAGCGTTTATCGGCGGCGGCAACATGGCTGCCGCGCTGATCGGCGGTCTGATCAAGCGCGGCGTCGCGGCATCCGACCTCTATGCGATCGATCCCAACGAAGACGCGCGCAAGCGCAACCAGCAGCAGTTCGGGATCGCCACCGGCGCGGCCGCGGATGCAACGCTCGCGTCGTTCGATGCGATCGTGATCGCGGTCAAGCCGCAAGTGGCGCAAGACGTCGCCGGCACGCTGGCGGCGCATCTGTCGGCCCGGCAGCTGGTGATCAGCATCGTCGCGGGCATTCGCACCGCCGACCTGTCGCGCTGGCTGAACGGCCATGCGCGCATCGTGCGCACGATGCCGAATACGCCTGCGCTGATCGGCATGGGCGTCACGGGTCTCGTGGCGCGAGGCGGCGTCGACGAAGCCGGACGCGCGCTCGCATCGCAAGTGCTCGGCGCGGTCGGGCAAACCGTCTGGTTCGACAACGAATCGAAGATCGATGCGGTGACCGCGATCTCGGGCAGCGGCCCGGCGTATGTCTTCTATTTTATCGAAGCGCTGCAGGAAGCCGCCCGTCAGCTCGGCATGGACGAAGCGCAAGGCCGTGCGCTCGCGGTGGCGACGTTCACCGGCGCGGCGCAGCTCGCGGCACAGTCGGACGAGCCGCCGTCGGTATTGCGCGAACGCGTGACGTCCAAAGGCGGGACGACCGCGGCGGCACTCGCCGCATTCGACGCCGAGCATGTGAAGGATTCGATCGTGCGCGGCGCGCTGGCCGCCGATGCGCGCGCGAAACAGATGGGTGAGGAGTTCGGCAAGCAGTAGCGCCTGCCGCTCGCGCGCATCGCCCGATGCGCTGCCCGGGCCGCGTGATGCGACGCGGCCCGGTTATCGATCAGAGGTTCTGCGCCGCCTGGTGCGCGATGTAATGCGCCGCGATGCCGGCGAACAGCACGCCGCCCAGCCAGTTGTTATGGCGAAACGCCGCGAAGCACGGCATCCGTTCGCGGCCGCGGATCAGCGTGTAGTGATAGATTGCGCAGCCCACGGCCGCTGCAAGCCCGACCCAGTAAAGCACGCCATAGTGCAGCGCGACGCCGATGCCCGCGTAGATGCCGAGCGTCGCCGCGTAGCAGAGCATGATCGCCAGTACGTCGTAGCGGCCGAACGTCAGCGCGGACGTGCGAATGCCGATCTTGATGTCGTCGTCGCGATCGACCATCGCGTACTCGGTGTCGTACGCAACGGACCAGAACACGTTGGCGATAAGCATGACCCATGCGAGCATCGGCACGCGGTCCTGAATGGCCGCAAACGCCATCGGAATGCCAAAGCCGAACGCAATGCCGAGATACGCCTGCGGAATCGCGAAAAAGCGCTTCGTGAACGGATAGGTGCCGGCGACGAAAAGCGCGAACACCGACAGTTCCTTGGTAAGCGTATTGAGCGGCCAGATCAGCAGAAACGCGATGAGCGCGAGCGCCGCGGCGAGCGCGACGGCTTCCCACGCCTTGATCTTGCCCGACGTGATCGGCCGGCCTTCGGTGCGCTTCACGAAGCGGTCGAAATCGCGGTCCGCGTAGTCGTTGATCGCACAACCGGCCGAGCGCATCAGCAGCGTGCCGAGCCCAAAAATAACGAGCAGGGACAACGAAGGCCGGCCATCGGATGCGATCCACAGCGCGTTGAGCGTCGGCCATAGCAGCAGCAGGCTGCCGATCGGCTTGTCCATGCGGACGAGCCGCAGATAAAGCGGGAGTCTGGCGAACATGGGAAGTGCGTCGGGAACGATCCCGCTATTTTAGTTCAGCATGAAAAAAGCCCGACAGGTTCTGTACCTGTCGGGCTTTTCCACGTCAGTGCGACGTTTCGCGTTCGCTTGCTCAGGCGAGCATCGAGCGCAGCATCCACGCGGTTTTTTCGTGCGTCTGCATGCGTTGCGTCAGCAGGTCGGCGGTCGGCTCGTCGTTTGCCGATTCCGTGATCGGGAAAATCTCGCGCGCGGTGCGCACGACCGCTTCCTGGCCTTCGACGAGCTGGCGAATCATGTCTTCCGCCGACGGCACGCCGTCCGCTTCCGCGATCGACGACAGTTTCGCGAAGTCCTTGTAGCTGCCCGGCGCGAACACGCCCAGCGCGCGGATCCGCTCGGCGATCGAATCGACGGCCAACGCGAGTTCGTTGTATTGGCCTTCGAACATCAGATGCAGCGTGTTGAACATCGGACCCGTCACGTTCCAGTGGAAGTTATGGGTCTTCAGATAAAGCGTGTAGGTATCGGCCAGGAGGCGCGACAGACCCTCCGCGATCTTCTTGCGATCCTTGTCGCTGATACCGATGTTGACGTGCGAAACGGCTTCTTTTTTGGCCATGATGACTCCTTTCAAGAGTGATTCGTACCGGTCGCTTGCCCGGGATTGTCTGTTCGCAATCCTTGAACGCTCGAACGCCCGACAGTTTAGCGTAGAACGCCAACCCTTCGCGCGCGAGCCGGCGTGCTTCGCGGCCATCACTGCATTGCGTGCGTCGCGCCACATCGTTTGATGTGTCGCGTTGTGCGCAATAGCCGGGAGCGCTTGCGCTCAGGCGCCGAACATGTGCGCGATGCCGTGCGCGACGATGACCGCGTAGCCGCTGCTGACCACCGCGAAGCCGAGCATTTTGCGCGCGAGCGCCGCGCTCTGCATGCGCTGCAACTGCTGTGCATGCGCGCTGCCGTTGATACTCGCCAATACCATCTGGACCATGATCCTTCTCCTTTCACTTCAGGACGGCGGCGCGAGCGCTGCGCATTGGCTTCGCGTCGCGCCGCCGCCGAACGGCCTGACTAACTTGCCACCTGGGGCTACTTCGCCTTCCCCGACGCCGCGGCAATCTTCGCGATCGCCGCAATCACGCCTTCCGCGTACGCGGGGTCGATGCGGCGGAAATGCTCGATCTGACGCGCGACGATGTCCTCCGGCACGCCATTGATATGACGCGCAATGTTGCCGAAGAAGCGTTCGCGCTGCGCGGCATCGAACAGGCGGAACAACGCAGCCGGCTGGCTGTAGTAATCGTCGTCGTCGCGATGGTCGTAGCGATCGACCGCGCCGGCCGCGAGCGGCGGCTCCGCCGCGTTCGGATCCTGCGCGAAATCGCCGAACCGGTTCGGCTCGTAATTCGCCGCGCGGCCGAGATTGCCGTCGGCGCGCATCGCGCCATCGCGATGGAACGAGCGCTGCGCGGGCGCACGCGACGCGTTCACCGGAATCTGGTGATGGTTGATTCCAAGGCGATAGCGCTGCGTGTCGCCGTACGAGAACAGGCGCCCTTGCAGCAAACGGTCCGGCGAGACGCCAATACCCGGCACCACGTTCGCCGGCGTGAAGGCCGACTGTTCGACGTCAGCGAAATAGTTGTCCGCATTGCGATTCAGCTCGATCACGCCGACGTCGATCAACGGATAGTCCTTGTACGGCCACACCTTCGTGATGTCGAACGCGTTGTAGCGATAGTTCGCCGCGTCGGCTTCCGGCATCACCTGGATGCAGAAGCGCCAGCGCGGGAAATTGCCCTTGTCGATATTGTCGACGAGGTCGCGCTGCGCGCTTTCGCGGTCTTGCGCGATCACTTGCGCCGCTTCGGCGTCGGTGTAGTTCGCGATGCCCTGCATCGACTTGAAGTGGAACTTCACCCAGAAGCGCTCGTTGTTCGCGTTGACAAACGAGAACGTATGCGAGCCGAAACCGTGCATCTGCCGATAGTTCTGCGGAATGCCGCGGTCGCTCATCAGGATGGTCACCTGATGCAGCGATTCCGGATGACGCGACCAGAAGTCCCACGCCGCAACATTGCTGCGCAGGTTCGTGTACGGATCGCGCTTTTGCGTGTGGATGAAATCCGGAAACTTGAGCGGATCGCGAATGAAGAACACCGGTGTGTTATTGCCGACGACATCCCAGTTGCCCTCCTCGGTATAGAACTTGATCGAGAAGCCGCGCACATCGCGCTCGGCATCGGCAGCACCGCGCTCGCCGGCCACCGTCGAGAACCGCATGAAAAGCGGCGTTTCCTTGCCGACTTGCGCAAATACCTTCGCCTTTGTGTAGCGCGAGATGTCGTGCGTCACTTTCAGCGTGCCGAAGGCGCCCGAACCCTTCGCGTGCACGCGGCGCTCGGGAATCACTTCGCGATCGAAATGCGCGAGCTTCTCGATGAGCCACATGTCCTGCAAGGCGACCGGGCCGCGCACGCCCGCGGTCATCGAGTTCTGGTTGTCGGCGACGGGGGCGCCGGCGGCGTTGGTGAGGGTACGTTCGGTCATTGCTCTGTTCCTTCGTTTATCAGGAGACGATTCGTTCTTCGGGCAAGGCGGTCGATGCTTCGGGATCACGCGGACAGCGCGCGATCGACCAGCAGAGAAATGGCAACGGTGCGCAGCGTCTGCGCGAGCGTAGCGTTGACCGCTGCCGACGATGCGCTCTGCGGCTGGAACGACGCGGGAACAGACTGAATACGGGACTGAATGTCAAAAGACGGCACGCGTTGCATGGGTACCTCCGGGTTCTCGTTGTTGGGGATCAGTGATCCATGAGAGGCACTATAACAAAGCTATCGATTTATATAATTTAATTAAATTTATCTATCCGATAGAGATCGCGTGATCGAATCGTGGCTGCGCGAAGAGTGGCGCCCACTTACGGCGCACTGAAGGCCGACCCGTCGCGGGCGATCAGTGCAAGCGACGTTCGCGCCGCACTCGCCGCCAAACGAAAAGAGAGAGCGTGATTTGCCTATGACGACATCCGAAGTCAGATTCGCTCCCGAAGCGCTGGAGCACCTAACCGATCTCGAGCGATATCTCGCGGATGTCTCTTCACCGCGCGTGGCGGCGCGTTATGTAGATGGAATTGCCGAGACAGCGCGGGCGCCCGCCAACCGGGCGCCCCACCTCAATTCACCGCCGCCGGCAAATCGAGCTTCTTCACGCCCGGCAATTCGCAGGCGGCCACTGCGTCGCAGATCGCGTCGATTGCCGGCATGCGCGTGAAGCTCTTGCGCCACGCGAGCACGACGCGGCGATCGGGCACCGGCTCGTCGAAGGCCACATAGCTGAGCAGCCCCGAATCGACGCCACCCGCATGCGGCTTCACCTCGTGTACCGACATGCGCGGCAACACGGTAATGCCGACGCCGCTCGCCACCATATGACGAATCGTCTCGAGCGACGAGCCTTCGAAGGTCTTCTGAATGCCGTCCGCGTTCTGCGAGAAACGCATCAATTCCGGGCACACGCCGAGCACATGGTCGCGAAAGCAGTGGCCGCTGCCTAGCAGCAGCATCGTTTCCTGCTTCAGGTCGCTCGCGTCAATCTTGTCGCGCGTCTCCCAGGCGTGGCCCGACGGCAGCGCGACGACGAACGGCTCGTCGTAGAGCGGCCGCAGCATCAGGCCCGTTTCCGGAAACGGCAGCGCCATGATCGCCACGTCGATTTCGCCCTGCTTCAGCAGTTCGATCAGTTTCAGCGTGTAGTTTTCCTGCAGCATCAGCGGCATCTGCGGGACGCGCTTGATCATCTGCTTGACGAGCGTCGGCAGCAGATACGGCCCGATCGTGTAAATCACGCCCAGGCGCAACGGCCCGACCAACGGATCTTTCCCCTGTTTCGCGATCTCCTTGATCGCGAGCGTCTGCTCGAGCACACGCTGCGCCTGCGTCACGATCTGCTCGCCGATCGGCGTTACGCTGACTTCGCTCGTGCCGCGCTCGAAAATCTGCACGTTCAGTTCGTCTTCGAGCTTTTTGATCGCTACGGACAGCGTCGGCTGGCTGACGAAACACGCCTCCGCCGCGCGGCCAAAATGCCGCTCGCGCGCCACCGCGACGATGTACTTCAGTTCTGTGAGCGTCATTGAGGGACCAATCAGTGCAATAGAATCAATAGGTTTCAGTTATACACCTATGGGGCCAATTCGCCAACCACCCCGCATGCTCCGGCAGCGTGGCGCGCGGCGAATCGCCAGTCGCCGTCCGCCTCGTCGGGTGCCTCATTGGTGCCGTTTATGACCTACGCCTTCAGATAGTGCTCACGCGCGCCGAGCCAGCGCGCGAGGTGCTGGGTGACGACATCCGGGTACTGCGCCAGTAACTGCGCCGCCGCTTCGCGCGCCGGCTCGATCAGCCAGCCGTCCTGCTGCAGGTCCGCAAAGCGCAGCATCGCCGCGCCGGACTGGCGCGCGCCGAGAAACTCGCCGGGACCGCGAATATCGAGGTCGCGGCGGGCGATTTCGAAGCCGTCGGTGGTTTCGCGCATCGTTTGCAGGCGCGCGCGACCGGCAATCGAGAGCGGCCCCGAATACAGCAGCACGCACACCGACGCGACGCTGCCGCGCCCCACCCGGCCGCGCAACTGATGCAGTTGCGCGAGCCCGAAGCGCTCCGCGTGCTCGATCACCATTAACGACGCGTTCGGCACGTCGACGCCGACTTCGATCACCGTCGTCGCGACCAGCAGTTGAACCTCGTTGCGCGTGAACGCGTCCATCACCGCCGCTTTTTCCGCGGGCGCGAGGCGGCCGTGCACGAGCCCGACTTTCAGCTCGGGCAGCGCGGCTACGAGCGTTTCGTAGGTCTCGACCGCCGTCTGGAGCTGCAGCGTCTCGCTCTCCTCGATCAGCGGGCAGACCCAGTAGACCTGGCGCCCCGTCAGCGCCGCTTCGCGCACGCGCCCGATCACCTCTTCGCGGCGCGCGTCGGAGATCAGCTTGGTCAGGATTGGCGTGCGGCCCGGCGGCAATTCGTCGATCGTCGACACGTCGAGGTCTGCGTAGTACGTCATCGCCAGCGTGCGCGGAATCGGTGTCGCCGACATCATCAACTGGTGCGGCTGGAACGCGCGCGCGCCGTCCGCCGCATTTTTCGCCTTGGCGCGCAACGCGAGACGCTGTTCGACACCGAAGCGATGCTGTTCGTCGACGATCACGAGCCCGAGGCGCGCGAATTCGACGGTGTCCTGGATGATCGCGTGCGTGCCGATCACGAGCCGCGCGGTACCGAGCGAGGCCGCCTCGAGCGCCGCGCGTTTTTCCTTCGCTTTGAGACTGCCCGCGAGCCACGCGACCGTCACGCCAAGCGGTTCGAGCCAGCCACGCAGCTTGCGCGCGTGCTGCTCGGCGAGGATTTCGGTCGGCGCCATCAGCGCGGCCTGGTAGCCGGCGTCGATCGCCTGCGCGGCGGCGAGCGCGGCGACGATCGTCTTGCCGCTGCCGACGTCGCCCTGCAGCAGACGCTGCATCGGGTGCGGCTGCGTCAGATCGTGCGCGATTTCGGCGCCGACGCGCTGTTGCGCGTCCGTTAACGAGAACGGCAGCGCGGCAAGCAGACGCGCGACCAGCGAAGCCGCATCGCCGGCCGCGCGGCGCGGCATCGCCGGGGCTGAGCGCGTGCGGCGTTCCTCGTGCGCGCGTTTGAGCGACATCTGTTGCGCGAGCAGTTCCTCGAACTTGATGCGCGACCACGCCGGATGCGTGCCGTCGATCAGCGCGGTTTCGTCGGCGTCGGCATGCGGGTGGTGCAGCGTGCGCACCGCCTGCATCAGCGGCGGTAATTCGAGCGGCTTCAGGTACGCGTGCGCGATCGGTTCCGGCAGCAATTCCGGCAGCGCCGTGCGCGACAGCGCGTTGTCGATGGCCTTGCGCAAGTACGCCTGCGTCACGCCCGCCGTGCTCGGATAAACGGGCGTCAGCGCCTGCGGCAGCGGCGTGTCTTCGTCGACGACGCGCACGGCCGGATGAACCATCTCCATGCCGAAGAAGCCGCCGCGTACATCGCCGCGCACGCGCAGCCGCACACCGACCGACATCTGCTTGACCTGCGAGCCGTAGAAGTTCAGAAAGCGCAGCACGAGCTCGTCGCCGGCATCGTCGCGCAGCTTCACGAGCAGCTGACGGCGCGGCCGGTAGGCGATTTCGTTGTCGAACACGACGCCTTCCGTCTGCGCGATGCCGCCGGGCAGCAGTTCGCCGATCGGCGTCAGCGACGTTTCGTCTTCGTAGCGCATCGGCAGATGCAGCACGAGATCGATGTCGCGCGAGAGGCCGAGCTTGGCAAGCTTGTCGGCGGTACGCGGGAGCGCGGGCTTATCGGCAACCTTGTCTGCAACCTTATCGGCGGCCTTTCCAGCGGCCTTTTCCGCGGTCTTCTCCGACGCGGGGTCGATAGCCGGCTTTCCCGCGCGCTTCACGGACGGCTTCTTTGCCGCTTGCGCGGTTGAGCCCTCCGATGCGAACGCCGGCTCCTGCTGCGCGCGTGCGGCCGCGGCAGCGTCGCTCACCTGCGCCGCCTTGCCTCGCGAAGCGCGGCGCGGCGGCGCCGCGTCGGCGTCATCGGGATTTATCGGCGGACGGCGTTCGGACAAGGGCATGAGTCGCTTCGCAAGTACAATATCGGCTTTCCACGTTTTCGTGGCCGTTCGGCGCAGCATCAGGACGGCAGGCGCGGGCTCGGCAATGTCCCGCAATCATAGCCGCTCGGCGCGCGGCGGCGATTCCATCCGATCTGTTTCGCGTGAAGTTTCGTTTGAAGTTTCGCTTGAGTCCGGCGCGGATTGGTTCATGGCCGCATCCTGCCGCTCGTGCCCGGCACGCGTCGTTTGCCGCAATGTGCGGCCGGTCGCCGCATCGTCGCCGTCGCATTGCCGCCGTATCCGTCGCCGCTTTGCTGCAAAAGCCGACCCCAGGCGCCTGCGTCATTGGCACGCCCTTTTTTAGCCGTCCCGTATCCAGCACGTCCGCATGTTCACGCTCTCCGATTTCGATTTCGCACTGCCGCCCGAACTGATTGCACAAGTCGCATTGCCCGAGCGCAGCGCAAGCCGCCTGCTCGAGGTGGACAACCGGACCCGGCCGGCCACGCTCATTGACCGCCGCTTCGCCGAGTTGCCCGACTGCGTCGCGCCAGGCGACCTGCTCGTATTCAACGACACCAAGGTGCTGAAGGCGCGCTTTCTCGGCCATAAGTCGAGCGGCGGCAAGGTCGAGGTACTGATCGAGCGGCTGACCGGCGAACGCACCGCACTGGCACAAATCCGCGCGAGCAAGAGCCCGGCCGCCGGCACGCAAATACGTCTTGCCGACGCGTTCGACGTGACGGTCGGCGAGCGTGTCGAACCGTTCTACACGCTGCATTTCCCGGCCGATTGCCTGATGCTGATCGAGCAATACGGCCGGCTGCCGCTGCCGCCGTACATCGAGCACGATCCCGATGCGACCGACGAGACGCGCTACCAGACCGTCTACGCGCAACATCCCGGCGCGGTTGCCGCGCCGACCGCCGGCCTGCATTTCGACGAAGCCCTCTTTGCGCGGCTCGATGCGCACGGCGTCGAGCGCGCCACGCTCACGCTGCATGTCGGCGCGGGCACGTTCCAGCCGGTGCGCGTCGAAAACATCGCGGAGCACAAGATGCACAGCGAGTGGTATCAGCTGCCGCAGTCGCTCGTCGATAAAATCGCCGCGACGCGTGCGCGCGGCGGCCGCGTGATCGCGGTGGGCACGACGTCGATGCGCGCGCTCGAAGCGGCCGCGCGCGACGCGGAAAGCGCGGGCCGGCCGCTCGCGGCAACTAGCGCGGAAACGGATATTTTCATCACGCCAGGCTATCGTTTTCGTGTCGTCGACCGGCTCGTGACGAACTTCCACTTGCCGAAATCGACGCTCCTGATGCTCGTCTCCGCATTCGCCGGTATCGATACGATTCGTGCCGCGTACACGCATGCGATCGACGCGCGTTACCGCTTCTTCAGCTATGGCGACGCGATGTTGCTGACGCGCAGCGATGTGTGATGGAAGGTCATGCCCGACCCGATGCGAACGCAAAAAAGTAAAGCCGGTTTCACCGCTGCCCGGTAAGCTCCGGCCGGCGTTTTCATGACTTGCGCTGGACTGTTCTCCAGTTGCTCAGGAGCCTCTCAATGACCGACGGTCATCATCACAACAATCACGCGGATCGCGCCGATCGTGCCGATCGTGCCGAACACCCGGCGGCAAGCCACACGCTGCCCGCCGGCGGCCTCAAATTCGATCTGCTGACAACCGACGGCCTCGCGCGCCGCGGCCGCCTCACGCTGAACCACGGCGTCGTCGAAACACCGATCTTCATGCCGGTCGGCACCTACGGCACGGTCAAAGCGATCCAGCCGCGCGAGCTCGAAGAAATCCGCGCGCAAATCATTCTCGGCAACACGTTCCATCTGTGGCTGCGCCCGGGCCTCGAAACGATCGCGGCGCATGGCGGTCTGCACGGCTTCATGGGCTGGAAGCGGCCGATCCTGACCGACTCGGGCGGCTTCCAGGTCTTCTCGCTCGGCGATCTGCGCAAGATCACCGAAGACGGCGTCACGTTCGCGTCGCCGATCAACGGCGACAAGCTGTTCCTGTCGCCGGAAGTCTCGATGCAAATCCAGAAAGTGCTGAATTCGGACATCGTGATGCAGTTCGACGAATGCACGCCGTACGCGACCAACGGCGTGCCGACGACGCGCGACGAAGCGGCCGCGTCGATGCGCATGTCGATGCGCTGGGCCAGGCGCTCGATCGACGAATTCAACCGCCTGTCGAACCCGAATGCGCTGTTCGGCATCGTTCAGGGCGGCATGTTCGAGGATCTGCGCGACGAATCGGTAGCGGGCCTCGCCGAGATGGACTTCCACGGCCTCGCGATCGGCGGACTCTCGGTCGGCGAGCCAAAAGAGGACATGATGCGCGTGCTCGAGCACGTCGCGCCGCGGCTGCCCGCGCACAAGCCGCACTATTTGATGGGCGTCGGCACGCCGGAAGATCTCGTGGCCGGCGTCGCGGCGGGTGTCGACATGTTCGACTGCGTCATGCCCACACGCAACGCGCGCAACGGCTGGCTGTTCACGCGTTTCGGCGACATCAAGATCCGCAATGCGACGCACAAGAGCTCGCTGCGCCCGCTCGACGATCAATGCGGCTGCTACACATGCCGCCACTTCACGCGCGGGTATCTGCACCACCTGCATCGCGTCGGCGAAATTCTCGGCGCGCAGTTGAATACGATCCACAACCTGCATTACTACCTCGAACTGATGCAGGAGATGCGCGACGCGATCGACGGCGGCAACTTCACCGCGTTTCGCAAGCAGTTCCACGAGAATCGCGCGCGCGGCACCGATTAGCGGGACGCGGGCACATCGGTGCATCGAATGCCGCGCGAAATATTACAATTCACTTTCGCGACGGCGTGCCGCGCAACGTGTCGAAGCCGTATCGCACGCGCGCACGCTGGTTCAGATGCAATTGTGGCGCGCCGTCGCGCAAAGTGCCGGTGGTAGAATAATCGGCTGACTTTTTTTGACTGGTATAAACGGAGAGACCAACGTGCCGTCGTTCATTTCCAATGCATTCGCGCAAGGCAGTGCCGCCGGGGGCGCCGAATCGAGCCTGATGAGCTTCCTGCCGCTCATCCTCATGTTCGCAGTGCTCTACTTCATCATGATTCGCCCGCAAATGAAGCGCCAGAAAGAGCATCGCAACATGCTCGCGGCGATGGCCAAAGGCGACGAAGTGGTGACGAACGGCGGCATTGTCGGCAAGATCACGAAAGTCGGCGACGCCTATGTCGGCGTCGAAATCTCGGAAGGAACGGAAATCACCGTGCAGAAGGCTTCGGTCACGACGATTCTCCCGAAAGGCACGATCAAATCGCTGTAACGTATTTTTAGCGCGCTTCTGCGCGCTTTTTGCGATTACGTGCGCAACCAGAGCAAGACCCGCAAGGCCCTGTCCCGAAGCCCAAAGATCAAAGACTACGCCGCTCCAGCTGAACGCGGCGTGGCCTTGCAAGCAACTGGCACCTTGCCGCCAACCGTCCGTTGGACCATCCCATGAATCGTTACCCCCTCTGGAAATATGCCGTGATGCTGGTGGCGCTTGCCATCGGTCTCCTGTACACGCTGCCCAATTTCTTCGGCGAAGCGCCGGCGGTGCAGGTGTCGAGCGGCAAGGCGACGGTCAAGCTCGATTCGGCCACGCTGTCGCAGGTCGAAGCGGCGCTGGCGGAGAGCCATATCAAGACCGACGATGTCACGTTCGACAATTCGACGCTGAACGCGAACATCCGCGTGCGCGTGGCCGACACGGACACGCAACTGCGCGTGAAGGATCTGCTGCAGAAGTCGCTGAACAGCGACCCGTCGGATCCGACGTACGTTGTCGCGCTGAACCTGCAAAGCGCGTCGCCGCACTGGCTCACCGCACTGCACGCGCTGCCCATGTACCTCGGCCTCGATTTGCGCGGCGGCGTGCACTTCCTGCTGCAGGTCGACATGGCGGGCGCGCTGAACAAGAAACTCGACTCCGACGCGTCCGATGCGCGCACGCTGCTGCGTGACAATCGCATCCGCGACGGCGGCGTGAACCGCGTCGGCCAGTCGGTGGTCGCGAGCTTCGCGGACCAGAACGTCGCCGAAGCGGCGCGCAAGGAACTGACGACGGCTGTGAGCGAACTGCAGTGGGCCACGCAACCGGCTCCGACCGGCGGCTGGCAGGTGGTCGGCACATTCACGCCGGCCGTCGAAAAAGCCGTGCAGGAGGCCGCGCTCAAGCAGAACATCACGACCTTGCATAACCGCGTCAACGAACTGGGCGTCGCGGAACCGGTGATCCAGCAGCAAGGCAACGACCGCATCGTCGTCGAACTGCCGGGCGTGCAGGACACGGCGAAGGCGAAGGACATCATCGGCCGCACGGCGACGCTCGAAGCGCGCCTCGCGGACCCGGTCAACACGCATCCGAATCCGAACGACCCGGTGCCGCCGGGCGACGAACTCTTCACGCAAGGCAACCAGGTGCCGGTGCTGCTGCGCAAACAGGTGATCTTCACCGGCGACCGCATCATCGACGCGTCGGCGGGCTTCGACGAGCATCAGCGTCCTTCGGTCAATATCCGCCTCGACTCGGCGGGCGGCCGCGCGGTGCGCGCGGTGTCGCGCGACAACATCGGCAAGCCGATGGCGATGGTGCTGTTCGAAAAGGGCAAGGGCCAGGTGCTGACGGTCGCGACAATCCAGTCCGAACTGGGCGACCGCTTCCAGATTACCGGCCAGCCGACGCCGCAAGCCGCAGCCGACCTCGCGCTGCTGCTGCGCGCCGGCTCGCTCGCCGCGCCGATGGACATCATCGAGGAACGCACGATCGGCCCGAGCCTCGGCGCCGACAACATCAAGAAGGGCTTCGATTCGGTCGTCTACGGCTTTATCGCGATCGCCGCGTTCATGATCGCGTATTACATGCTGTTCGGCCTGATTTCGATGATCGCGCTGTCGGTGAACCTGCTGCTGCTGGTCGCAATCCTGTCGCTGCTGCAGGCCACGCTGACCCTGCCGGGTATCGCCGCTATCGCGCTCGCGCTCGGTATGGCAATCGACGCGAACGTGCTGATCAACGAGCGCGTGCGCGAAGAGCTGCGCAACGGCGCGCCGCCGCAGCTCGCGATCCAGAACGGCTACGCACATGCATGGGCGACCATTCTCGACTCGAACGTCACGACGCTGATCGCCGGCCTCGCGCTGCTCGCGTTCGGTTCGGGGCCGGTGCGCGGCTTCGCGGTCGTGCACTGTATCGGCATTCTGACGTCGATGTTCTCCGCGGTGTTCTTCTCGCGCGGCCTCGTGAACCTGTGGTACGGCGGCAAGAAGAAGCTGAAGTCGCTCGCGGTCGGCCAGGTATGGCGGCCGGCGACGGCCACAGCCACGGCCGGCGGCGCTGCCGCTTACCTCGAGGACGATACGGCCGGCGACGACGCGGTAACGGGCACTGCGCGTAGCGCGAACGTGCCGGCGCCCGCTTCCGCGGGCAAACGCAAAGCGGCGAAGGCGGCCGCCAGCGCACAGGCCAACGCGGGCAAGCCGACGGTACGCCGCCGCAATGCACCGGGCGCACCCGGCACGCCAACCGCCGGCAACGCGTCGAAGAAACCGGGTTCAACCCGCTAATACCCGGAGAACGAGACCATGGAATTCTTCCGCATCCATAAAGACATCCCGTTCATGCAGCGCGCGTTGATCTTCAACGCGATCTCGCTGCTCACCTTTATCGCCGCCGTGTTTTTCCTCGTGCACCGCGGCCTGCACCTGTCGATCGAATTCACGGGCGGTACGGTGATCGAAGTGCAGTATCCGCAGGCCGCGCAGCTCGAACCGGTGCGCGACACGCTGACGAAGATCGGCTACGCCGACGCGCAGGTGCAGAATTTCGGCACGTCGCGCGATGTGCTGATTCGCCTGCCGGTGAAGCAGGGCTTGAGCTCGGCGCAGCAAAGCGACCAGGTGATGGGCGCGCTGAAGGCCGACAACGCGCAGGTGCAGTTACAGCGCGTCGAGTTCGTCGGGCCGCAGGTCGGCAAGGAGCTCGCCACCGACGGTCTGCTCGCGCTCGCGTGCGTGGTGGCCGGCATCGTGATCTACCTGTCGTTCCGCTTCGAATGGAAGTACGCGATCGCCGGCGTGATCGCGAACCTGCACGACGTCGTGATCATTCTCGGCTTTTTCGCGTTCTTCCGATGGGAGTTTTCGCTGTCGGTGCTCGCCGCCGTGCTCGCGGTGCTCGGCTACTCGGTCAACGAATCGGTCGTTATCTTCGACCGGATTCGCGAGACGTTCCGGCGCGAACGCAAGATGTCCGTCATCGAAGTGATCAACCACGCCATCACGAGCACGATGTCGCGAACCATCATCACGCACGGCTGTACGCAGATGATGGTGCTGTCGATGTTCCTGTTCGGCGGCCCGACGCTGCACTACTTCGCGCTCGCGCTGACCGTCGGTATTCTGTTCGGTATCTACTCGTCGGTATTCGTCGCGGCAGCGCTCGCGATGTGGCTCGGCGTGAAGCGTGAAGACCTCGTGAAGGAAAAGAAGGAACGCCACGACCCGAACGATCCGAACGCGGGCGCACAAGTCTGAGCGCGGCGCGCTCGCGCCACGCTTCTGTTCGGCACAAAGGCCGGTTCATGTCGAACCGGCCTTTTTCTCTGGGTGACCCAGGTTGGTGATTGATCGTTGTCGGTCACCCGGCGCCGCGGCCTACTGCTTGATTCCCTCGGCCTGGATATGCAGTACGGTCGCCATGTTAAAGCCCTGCTGCTGCCCGAGACTGATGCCGTAGTCCGCGCGATCGAACTTCGCGGTCGCATCGACGCCGCAGACTTCGCGCTTGAGCATCGGATGCTGCATGCACTTGAACGATACGACCTTCAGGTTCAGCGGCTTCGTCACGCCATGCAGCGTGAGATCGCCGATCACCTCGACCGGCTTGTCGCCGTCGAAGCGGATCTGGGTGCCCTTGTAGACCGCCGTCGGATACTTCGCGACGTCGAGCAGATCGTCGGAACGGACATGTTCGTCGAGCTTCGGATTGCCGGTCTGAATCGACGACATATCGATCGTCACGTCGACCGTGCCTGTTTTCGCCGCGCGATCGAGCGTCACGGTTCCCGTCGACTTCGTGAATTTTCCGCGCCATACGGACAAGCCGCCCATATGGTCGGACTCGAAGCTCGGAAACGTGTGGTTGGGATCGAGCTGATACGTGTCGGCAGCCGCCGTTGCGTGTAGCGAACCCCAAGCCGTGAGCGCCGCGACGGCGCTGACCAAGCGTGTCTTCCTCACATTTATTCTCCCGTTTTCAGGCTCGATGCGCGAAAGCGCGCGCCGATGCCGAACGCCTCTTTTACCGTTGCTGCTCGTCCTGCAGTTGCTGGCCCTCCTACGGTTTCACTTCCCCGCCCCGACAAAGTGAAACTTGATGACGACATCATCGGCGACCACCGAGGTGTCCTTCCATTCGCCGAGCCCGACGTCGTATTGCGAGCGTTTGATCGTGAGCGCCCCGTCGAACACAGGGGCCGCGCCCTGCGTTGTCACCGTCACCGGCACGACCGCCGTCTGCGACTTGCCTTTGATCGTCAGCTTGCCCGTCACGTTGAATCGGTCCGCGCCGGCCGGCGCAATCGCGCTCGAGACGAAAGTCGCGCTTGGGTAAGTCTTTGCGTCGAACCAGTCCTTGCCGCGCACTTCGTCGTTATAGGTTTCGTCGCCGAGGTCGTAGCTCGCCATATCGACCTCGACCTTCGCGCTGCCCGCGGCCGGCTGCGCCGGATCGAACGCAAGCTGCGCGGCAAACTTCGTGAACTTGCCTTCGACGGGCACATTCATCTGCTTCGAAGTCGCCGTGATCGTGCTCTTCGCGGCGTCGATCTGCGCGTGCGCGTCGCGCGGCGTCAGTCCAAACGGCAAGGTGGCCGCCGCCGCAATCGCGATGCTGAAGCACCTCGCCGATGCGGCGGCCCTGATCCGGGTGAATGAGGCTTTCAAGGGCTGTCCTTATTTGAGGAAAGGGAGCATGCGCGAGAGCAAGCCATCGCGATCGAGCCATTGATGCTTGAGCGCCGCCGCCACATGCAGCACCACCAGCACAAGCAACGTGTAGTTGAGCGCGATATGCAGGTTCTTCAGCACCTCCTTGAGCACCGGATCGGGCGCGATGAGCCGCGGCAACGGCACGAGCCCGAGGTACACGACCTGCACGTTGGCCGCCGAACTGTACAGATACCCGGACACCGGGATGATCACCATCAGCACGTACAGCGCGATGTGCATAGCCTGCGCGGCCATGCGTTGCCAGGCGGGCATGCCCGCGGGCAGCGGCGGCGCCGCGTGGGTCGTGCGCCACACAATGCGCAGCACGACAAGCGCAAACACCGTGACGCCGATCCACTTGTGCCATGAGAAATAACGCAGCTTGGTCGGCGTGAAGCCTGGGATATCGGTCATGACCCAGCCGAGCGAAAAGCCGCAAACAATCAGCACTGCGATCAGCCAGTGAAAGGCGATGGCCGTGCGCGTATAGCGCAGGCCCGTTGTGTGCCCGGCAAACGACGAGAGATGTGCCACGACAGGCCTCCCGTGCAAGGAATCGCGAGATTCAAATTAAACGGCATGGCCGCGCCCGTTATTCCCGTCGATGCGTGTCGCATCGACTGCGGCCTCGCAACTTTTATCCTGGACGCGCCCTCGCGCCATGCTACTCCACCCTGCACGCTTCGATGCAAGCGTCCGGAACGGATCGCATCGTGCGGTCCGGAATTTGCTATTACGCCTCGGGCTCAATGGGAAACGCCGCACCTCCGCACCATGCGGCCATACGGAGGCATACGGAGGCGACACGACGGCGACGCGATGGCGAGGCACGCAAGCACGCGAGCGCGCCGCCTGCGGGTCCGGCCACCCTATGCGGTGACGGCGAAGCGCCTTTGATACTATGTGGCCAGGTTTTTATGGCCCGCCCGTGGAGAGCGGCGCGCACGCGAATGCGAGCGCTGCCGACCGCTGAACACTTAACGCTTTGCTCTAGCCTGCATGGAACAAGACCGCCTGATTGCATGCCACGATTGCGATGCGCTATTTCAGAAGCCGCGCCTGGGCCGGCGGCGCCTCGCGCGTTGCCCGCGCTGCGGGTCCGTGCTGTACGGCAGTTCGACGGGACGCCTCGACCCGATCTGCGCGATGACGATGGCCGCGCTCATCACCTTCCTGATCGCGCAGACCTTTCCGATTATCGAACTCGAAGCCAACGGCATCACGTCGCAAGCGAGCCTGTTCGGCGCGATCGAAGTGCTGTGGACCCAGAACATGCAGATCGTCGCCGTGATGGTGTTCTGCTCGACGATCCTCTTTCCTCTGACCGAACTGCTCGCGCTGCTGTACGTGCTGCTGTCGGTGCGGGCGGGCTTCGTGCCGCTGGCCTTCCATCAGGTTATGCGCGCGATCCAGTTCGTGCGGCCGTGGGGCATGATCGAGGTGTTCATGCTCGGCACGCTCGTCACGATCGTCAAAATGACGAGCGTGGCGCGCGTCATCCCCGAGGCGGCGCTGTTTGCTTTCGGCGCGCTGACACTGATGTTCGCGGTGGTCGTGACATTCGAGCCGCGCACGCTGTGGGACATCGCCGACACGCTGACGCGGCACAAAACGCGGCAGACGCGCCGCCGCACGAAGAATCCCGGCGAGCCCGCCGCGCCGCGGCCGGGTCACGACGCAGCGGGCACGGCGCCGCGCGGGGGATGAGCGCCCAATGAAATACCTGACGGCCTCGCGCGCCGGTCTGATCTCGTGCCACGCATGCGGGCGCGTGCAGAAACGCGTTCGTTATACAAGCGCCGATCACCCGGCGCAGCGTTGCGAACGGTGCGGCGCGCCGATGCACCGGCGCAATCCCGACAGCCTGATGCGCACGTGGGCGCTGCTGATCGCCGCGGCCGTGCTCTATATTCCGGCGAACCTGCTGCCCGTGCTGCACACCACCTCGCTGGTCGGCACCGAGGACGACACGATCATGAGCGGCGTCGTCTACTTCTGGACGTCGGGCGACTGGCCGCTTGCGATCATCGTGTTCGTCGCGAGCATTCTTGTGCCGATGATGAAGCTCACCGTGCTCGCGCTGCTCAGCATCACCACGCAGCGCCGTTCGCACTGGCGGCCGCACGAGCGCACGGCGCTGTACCGCATCGTCGAGCGGATCGGACGCTGGTCGATGCTCGACATCTTCGTCATCACGCTGACCGTCGCGCTCGTGCGCTTCAAGTCGCTCGCCGAAATTACCGCGGGGCCCGGTGCGATCGCATTCGGTTCGGTCGTGATTCTGACGATGCTCGCGTCGATGCAATTCGATCCGCGCCTGATCTGGGACAACATCGAAGCGGGCCCGCCGCCGCGCCGCCGCCCGAGCAGCACGAACAACAACGAAAGCACGCCCCCTTCCCCGAAAGATTCCCGGAAATCCCAGGACACGCCCCATGAATAGTCCACAAGACCCGACGCCCGACGCGCCGCGCCACGATCCGCCCGGACCGGACGTACCCGAGCCCGACATCGACGCGCGCCGCCGCTGGCTGCCGTCGCTCGTGTGGGTGATTCCGCTGATCGCCGCGCTGATCGGCGTCGCGCTCGTGATCCAGTCGATCTACCAGAAAGGCCCGACCATCACGATCAGCTTCAGCTCCGCGGAAGGGCTCGAGCCGGGCAAGACGAAGGTCAAGTACAAGGACGTCGACATCGGCTACGTGAAGCAGATCAAGCTGTCGAACAATCATTCGCGCGTGCTCGTCTACGTGCAGCTGTCGAAAGAAGCCGACGACTTCGCGGTGAAGGACAGCCGCTTCTGGGTCGTCAGGCCGCGCATCGGCGCAAGCGGCGTGACGGGCCTGAGCACGCTGCTGTCGGGCTCGTATATCGGCGTCGATGGCGGACGGTCGACCGAAACGCAGACCGAATTCGTCGGCCTCGAAGCACCGCCGGCGGTCACGGTCGACCAGAAAGGGCGGCAGTTCACGTTGCGCGGCGAGTCGCTCGGCTCGATCGATATCGGCTCGCCCGTCTACTACCGGCGCGTGCAGGTCGGCCAGGTCACGGGCTTTTCGCTCGACAAGGACGGCACCGGCGTCACGGTGCAGGTGTTCGTCAGCGCGCCGTTCGACCAGTACGTCGGCACGAATTCGCGCTGGTGGCATGCGAGCGGCGTCGACTTGCGGCTCGACTCGAGCGGCTTCAAGCTCAATACGCAGTCGCTTGCGACGGTGATCGTCGGCGGCCTCGCGTTCCAGTCGCCGCCCGGCCAGGCGGTCGGCGTGCAGGCGCCGAACAACATGACGTTCCGCCTCGGCGACGACGAAAGCGATGCGATGCGCGAACCCGACGGCGAACCGGTGCGCGTCGTGATGAACTTCAACCAGTCGCTGCGCGGGCTATCGGTCGGCGCGCAGGTGGATTTCCGCGGCATCGTGCTCGGTCAGGTGACGAGCATCGGCGTCGAATACGATCCGAAAATACGCAACTTCACGATGCCGGTCACGATGAACCTGTATCCGGACCGGCTACGCCGGCGCACGCACGAGGCGTTGCCGGCGCCGGGCACGCCGCCGAGCAACGATCTGCTGCAGGCCCTCGTGCGGCACGGGCTGCGCGGCCAGTTGCGCACCGGCAACCTGATCACGGGCCAGCTGTATATCGCGCTCGACATGTTCCCGAATGCGCCGAAGGCAACCGTGGACGTAGCGCACGATCCGCTCGAGCTGCCGACCATGCCGAATTCGCTCGACGAACTGCAGCTGCAGATCGCGGACATCGCGAAGAAGCTCGACAAGATCCCGTTCGACCAGATCGGCACGAATCTGAACACGTCGCTCATGCACGCGGACAAGCTGTTCTCGCAGCTCGACTCGGAACTGCTGCCGCAGGCGCGCGACACGCTCGCGGCCGCGAAACAGACGTTCGGTTCGGCCGAGCAGACGCTGCAGCAGGATTCGCCGCTGCAGTCCGATGTCCATCAGGCGCTGCAGGAACTGACGCGCACGCTGCAGTCGCTGAACGCGCTGTCCGACTATCTGGAGCGCCATCCCGAATCGCTCGTCCGCGGAAAACCAGGAGATAACAAATGACGTTTGCGTGGCTCACCCGTTCGTTGCGTGCGCCGCGCGGCACGGCGGCGCGATCCGGTTCCGGCGGCAAGGCGGCCGTTGCGGCGACGGCAGGCGTGCTGTGTGCGCTGGCGCTGGCCGCGTGCTCGTCGCCGTCGAGCCGGTTTTATACGCTCTCCACCGGCGATGCGTCCCCGGCAGGCGCCGCTGCTGCTGTCGCGAACCCGGCGTTTCTGATCGAAGTGACGCCGGTCGATGTGCCGCCGCAAGTCGCGAAGAACCAGTTCGTCGTACAGAGCAGCAACAACCAGGTGAGCGTGCTCGAGCAGGAGCGCTGGGCATCGCTGCCGGGCGATGAAATCCGCCGCGCGCTGTCGAATGCGCTGACGCGGCAACTGGGCACGATCGACGTGTTCGGCACGCCGTATCCGGACCGCGTGCCGGTCTATCGGGTCAAGGTGAACGTGCAGCGCTTCGAGTCGTGGCCCGGCTCGCACGCGCTCATCGATGCGGTGTGGAGCGTGCGCGCGGTGCGCACGCAAGCGCTGCTGACCTGCCGCACCGTGGCGAGCGTGCCGGTCGCCGGTGGCTACGATGCGCTTGCGGTCGGGCATCAGCGCGCGGTCCAGCAGATTTCGGACGAGATCGCGAATGCCGTGCGCACGCTTGCCGCGAACCCGGCGCGCGGCTCGACGCCCGCGTGTCCGACGGCGTCGGTGCAGGCGGTGCCTGCGGCAGCGGCGCCGAAGGCGGGTGCCGGCAGCTGAGGCGAACGAGCGACCGCGTACAATGGCGGCTTACTCCAGCCCGACGCGTTCCGAAGCGCGTCCAACGCCCTGCGGCCCGCTCCATGTCTTTCGATTTTTTCGTTCCCTGTCCCCGCGGTCTTGAAGCCGCGCT
Organism: Paraburkholderia sp. 2C; assembly: GCF_054589215.1. Taxonomy (NCBI): domain Bacteria; kingdom Pseudomonadati; phylum Pseudomonadota; class Betaproteobacteria; order Burkholderiales; family Burkholderiaceae; genus Paraburkholderia; species Paraburkholderia sp. 2C. Next base: position 407,990 of record NZ_BAAILL010000049.1, read on the forward strand.
TGCCGCCGAACTCACCGAGATTGCCGCGAGGCATCTGAACGGCGCGCCGTTCACCGCGGGCGCGCAGGTGCCCGGCGGCGTGCACTTTCGCGGCGGCTGGGCGGCCGGCATGGCCGCGAATCTGCATTCGCGCCTCGCGAGCCGCGTGCTGCTGAAAATCGCGCAACGCCCCTACCGCAACGAACAGGACGTCTACGCGCTTGCACTCGAGCAACGCTGGGAGCAATGGTTCTCGGCGAATGAAACGCTGCGCGTCGATGTAACCGCCATCAAGTCGCCGCTGCGCAGCCTCGAATTCGCGACGCTGCGCGTCAAGGATGCGATCTGCGATCGCCTGCGCGACGTCAGCGGCGCGCGGCCGAGCATCGACACCGGCGCGCCCGACGTGCGCGTGTTCGCGTTTCTTACCGCCACCGAGTGCACGCTGTATCTCGACACATCGGGCGAGCCGCTCTTCAAGCGCGGCTGGCGCCTCGACAAGGGTGCGGCGCCGCTGCGCGAAAATCTCGCCGCCGGCATTCTGCGGCTGACGGGCTGGACGCCAGGCACGCCCCTTTACGACCCGATGTGCGGCAGCGGCACGTTCCTCGCCGAAGCGGCGCAGGTCGCATTGAACATCGCGCCGGGCGCCGACCGGCGCTTCGGCTTCGAGAAGCTCAAGCAATACGATGTCAGCATGTGGCAGGCAATGAAGGTCGCGGCGCAGGACGCGAAGCGCGCCGCGCGCGCCGATGCGCAGCGCGCTGATCTGCAGATTTTCGGCAGCGACATTTCCGGCGACATGCTCGACAAGGCGCGCGCCAACTTCGACCGCGCCGGCTTTTCAGGGCTGCCGCTCAAGCAGGTCGACGCGCGCGGCATGACGCCACCGACGGACACAGCGGGCGTTCTCGTCGCGAACCCGCCGTACGGCGAACGTATCGAAGTGCGCGGCCGCGGACCGCGCGGCGAGGTCCGGGCGCCGAGCCGCGATCGCGAGCCTCGCGACGATCGTGACGAACGGTTTCATCGCACGCATTCGGATACGCCGGACAGCGAATTTTTTCAATCGCTCGGCGACGCGTTGAAGCAGCGCTTTACTGGCTGGCATGCGTTCATTCTGACGTCCGATCGCAAGCTGCCGGGTCAGCTTCGTCTGCGCGAATCGGCGAAAACGCCGCTTTACAACGGCGCGCTCGAATGCCGGTTGTTCCGCTTCGATCTCGTGGCCGGCAGCGTCAAGCAGAAGCCGGCCGCTGCCGCAGAGTAATAACGAGGGTTCGGGTTGCGGCAACCGGCGGTGGCCGCGCGCCGAACCGCATCGCTCACTCGACCGACTTCACCATATCCTCGATCACCTTCTTCGCATCGCCAAAGACCATCATCGTCTTGTCCATGTAGAAGAGATCGTTGTCGAGGCCCGCGTAGCCGGCTGCCATCGACCGCTTGTTGACGATCACGGTGCGCGCCTTATACGCCTCGATAATCGGCATGCCCGCGATCGGCGACTTCGGATCGTTCTTGGCCGCCGGGTTCACGACATCGTTCGCGCCGAGCACGAGCACGACATCGGTCTGGCCAAACTCGTTATTGATGTCGTCCATCTCGAAGACGAGGTCGTACGGCACTTCCGCCTCCGCGAGCAGCACGTTCATATGCCCCGGCATGCGGCCCGCGACCGGATGGATCGCATAGCGCACGTCGATGCCCTTCTCGACGAGCTTGTCGGTCAGCTCCTTCAGCGCATGCTGCGCGCGCGCCACGGCAAGCCCGTAGCCGGGCACGATCACCACCGTCTCCGCATTGCCGAGCATGAACGACGCGTCCTCCGCCGAGCCCGACTTCACCGGCCGCTGCTCCTGCGCGCCGCCCGCGGCGGCCGCGCCCGGCTCCGCACCGAAGCCGCCGAGAATCACGTTGAAGAACGAGCGGTTCATCGCGCGGCACATGATGTACGACAGAATCGCACCGGACGAACCGACGAGCGAGCCCGCGATGATCAGCATCGCGTTGTTCAGCGAAAAGCCGATGCCCGCCGCCGCCCAGCCTGAATACGAGTTCAGCATCGACACGACGACCGGCATGTCCGCGCCGCCGATCGGGATGATGATCAGCACGCCGAGCACGAACGCGATCAGCGTCATGATGACGAACGGCAGCCACGACTGCGTCAGGAAGAAGATGATGCCGAAGCCGATCATCGCGAGCGCGAGCAGCAGGTTGATCGTGTGCTGGCCTGCGTAGACCACCGGCGCGCCCTGGAACAGGCGGAACTTGTACTTGCCCGACAGCTTCCCGAACGCGATGACCGAACCCGAGAACGTAATCGCGCCGACGAACGTGCCGATAAAGAGCTCGATGCGGTTGCCGTACGGCAGGAAGTTCGGATACGGTGCGTCCTCGGCCGTGAGACCGAACGCGGACGGCTCCGATACCACCGCATAAGCGATGCACACCGCCGCAAGACCGATCAGCGAGTGCATCGCCGCGACGAGTTCCGGCATCTTCGTCATCTCGACGCGCGCGGCGATAAACGCGCCGATCGCGCCGCCGACCACGAGCCCGCCGAATAGCAGCCCGAGCCCGAGCGGCAGGTCGGCGCCCAGCAGTGCCGCCTGCTTGACGATCAGCGCGATGGTCGTGACGATCGCGATCGCCATGCCGACCATGCCGAACACATTGCCCGCGCGTGCGCTCTTCGGATTGGACAGGCCCTTCAACGCCTGGATGAAGCACACCGACGCGACGAGGTAGAGCAGCGTAACGACGTTCATGCTCATTTATGCGCCCTCCTTGCCCGGAGCGGCGAGTTTCTTCGGCTCCTTCTTCTTGAACATTTCGAGCATGCGCCTGGTGACAAGAAAGCCGCCGAATACGTTGACGGCCGCGAGCGCGACCGCGACCGTGCCGAAGAACTTGCCCGGGCCGACCGTAAGGCCCGCCGCGAGCATCGCGCCGACAATCACGATCGCCGAGATCGCATTGGTCACCGCCATCAGCGGCGTGTGCAGCGCGGGCGTGACGTTCCAGACCACGTGATAGCCGACGTAGATCGCCAGCACGAAAATGATCAGGTTGACCACCGTGTGGTTGATGACTTCCATCGCTGATTCTCCTTGTGCGTCTTCAAGCGTTTTTGCGGTGCTTGTGCGGTGCTTGCAGGTGGGCGGCCCGATGGTCGCAATCAGGTTGCGCTCAGGTTGCGCTCAGGTTGCGCGCACGACCGCGCCGTCGCGCACGAGCAGGGTGGCCGCGACGATATCGTCGGCAAGATCGATGTTGAGTGCGCCTTCCTTCGTGACGATCAGCTTCATGAAGTCGAGCAGGTTGCGCGCATACAGCGACGACGCGTCCGCGGGCACCATCGCGGCGAGGTTCGTGTAACCGACGAGCGTCACGCCATGCCTGACGACGACCTTGTCCGCTTCGGTCAGCGGGCAATTGCCGCCGCGTCTGCCTTCGAACTCCGCACCGCGTCCCGCCGCGAGATCGACGAGCACGGAGCCGGGCTTCATCGACTGCACGGTGTCCGTCGAAATCAGCGTCGGCGCCGGGCGGCCCGGAATCAGCGCGGTCGCGATCACCACGTCGGCCTGTTTTGCACGCTCGTGCACGAGCGCCGCCTGACGCGTGAGCCACGATGGCGGCATCGGCCGCGCGTAGCCGCCGACGCCTTCGGCCGCTTCGCGTTCCTCATCCGTTTCGTAGGGCACGTCGAGAAATTTCGCGCCGAGCGATTCGATCTGCTCTTTTACCGCGGGGCGCACGTCGGACGCTTCGATGACGGCGCCGAGGCGCTTCGCGGTCGCAATGGCCTGCAGGCCCGCGACGCCCGCGCCGAGTATCAGCACGCGTGCCGCCTTCACCGTGCCGGCCGCGGTCATCAGCATCGGCATGAAGCGCGGATACAGGTCCGCGGCGAGCAGCACTGCCTTGTAACCGGCAATATTCGCCTGCGACGACAGCACGTCGAGGCTTTGCGCGCGCGTCGTTCGTGGCGCCGCTTCGAGCGCGAAGGCGGTTACGCCGGTTGTGGCAAGGCGCGCGGCATTCTCTGCGTTGAACGGATCGAGCATGCCGACCAGCGTCGCGCCGCGCCTGATCAGCGGCAATTCGGCTTCGGTGGGCGACTGGACTTTGAGAACGAGTTCGGCGGAAAAGGCATGCGCCGCATCGGTGATGTCCGCGCCGACGGCGGCAAAAGCGTCGTCGGGGAAGCTGGCGGGCACGCCGGCGCCGCTTTGCACCGTGACGCGGTGGCCCTGCGACACGACCTTCTTCACCGTCTCGGGGGTCGCGGCGACGCGGGTTTCGTAGGCGCGCGTCTCGGCTGGCACTCCGATGTGCATCGTGATCTCCTCCTCGACCTTCTTGTTTGACGGACTTGCCGACGAGGGCTCGCCGGCTTGCTCAATGCAACGGCTACGGTGTCACTTTAACCGAATCCCCGGCGCGCGCATTAAATTTGTCGGCTGACTGGCTGTCGGGAAGGCCGTGGGACCGAAGTGGGCCCGAAGCGGGACCGAAGCGGCACTCATTGGCGCTCACTGGCCCTGACGGGCCCTTGCCGACCCGCGCACCCGGCGGGCGGCGAAACCTCAGAAACGGTAAAATGTCGGCCCATGAAACCGGAAACCTGGGCTCCGCATGTGACGGTCGCAGCCGTCGTCGAACGCGACGGGCGCTTTCTCGTCGTCGAGGAACACACGTCCGCCGGACTGCGCCTCAATCAGCCGGCCGGGCACCTCGAAGCGGGCGAAACGCTCGCCGAAGCGGTCGTTCGCGAGACGCTCGAGGAAACCGCGCATCCGTTCACGCCCGAGGCGCTGATCGGCGTCTACATGACGCATTACTCGCGCGACGGCCGCGACGGCACGACGTATCTGAGCTTCACGTTCTACGGTGCGGCCGGCACGCCCGAGCACCGGGCGCTCGACCCGGATATCGTCCGCACCTTGTGGATGAGCGCCGACGAAATGCGCGCGTGCGCCGACCGGCATCGCTCGCCGCTCGTGATGCAGCGCATCGACGATTACCTCGCGGGCAAGCGTTTCCCGCTCGACTTCGTGCACACGCATTCGGTCGGGCCTCCCCGATAAAGAAAGCAGCAGGCACAACGAGATGAGCAAGCAGAAAGTCGTAGTAGGCATGTCGGGCGGCGTCGATTCGTCGGTCACCGCGTGGCTGCTGAAGGAACAGGGCTACGACGTGGTCGGCCTTTTCATGAAGAACTGGGAAGACGACGACGACAGCGAATACTGTTCGACGCGCGAGGACTGGATCGACGTCGTGTCGGTGGCCGACCTGATCGGCATCGACGTCGAAGCGGTCAACTTTGCCGCCGAATACAAGGACCGCGTCTTCGCCGAATTCCTGCGCGAATATTCGGCCGGCCGCACGCCGAACCCGGACGTGCTGTGCAATGCGGAAATCAAGTTCAAGGCGTTCCTCGATCACGCGATGTCGCTCGGCGCGGCAATCATCGCGACCGGACACTACGCGCGCGTGCGCGAAGTGGACGGCCGTTTCGAACTGCTGAAGGCGAAGGACCACACAAAGGACCAGTCGTACTTTCTGCATCGGCTGAACCAGGCGCAACTGTCGAAAACGCTGTTCCCGCTCGGCGAAATCCCGAAAACGAAAGTGCGTGAGATCGCGGAAAAAATCGGCCTGCCGAATGCGAAGAAGAAGGATTCGACCGGTATCTGCTTTATCGGCGAGCGCCCGTTCCGCGACTTCCTGAACCGTTATCTGCCGACGAAGCCCGGTCCGATGAAAACCGCCGACGGCAAACTCGTCGGCGAGCATATCGGCCTCGCGTTCTATACGTTCGGCCAGCGCAAGGGCATCGGTTTGGGCGGCAGCAAGGACGGCAGCGGCGAACCGTGGTTCGTCGCGGGCAAGGATATTCCGGGCAACACGCTCTACGTCGCGCAAGGGCACGACCATCCATGGCTGCTCAGCGAAACGCTCGTCGCCGGCAATACGAGCTGGGTCGCGGGCGAGCCGCCGGCCGAAGGCTTCGCGTGCGGCGCGAAAACGCGTTACAGGCAAGCCGACGCCGCGTGCACCTTCTCGCGCGTCGATGCACCGGCAGGCACGCCGCAGGGCGTGCAGCAGAACCCGCATCACGACCTCTTCTCGCTGCACTTCGACGATGCGCAATGGGCTGTCACACCGGGACAATCCGCGGTGCTCTACGATGGCGACATTTGTCTTGGCGGCGGCATCATCGAATCCGCGGCAACGGCTCAGCCGCGGCCTGTTGCGCCGGCACCGCGCGACGCGGCGCTGGCCGCGCGCTGACCACGCTCCACGCCCCACCCCGCAGCGGATTCCGTTCGCATGGCGACGAACGATCCCGCCGCGGCGCATTCACAGCAACGGAGTCTCCATGTTTTCTCGACGTTATCTGGCGATGTGGTGCGCGGTGCTCGTCACCGCCGCCTGCGCGGCGCTCGCGGCCGTGTCGCTCATTTCGTGGTTCTGGCTCCTCGTGCCGGCGCTCTTCGTCGCGCTCGGCGCGTGGGACCTCACGCAAAAGCGGCACGCGATTCTGCGCAACTATCCGCTGTGGGGACACTTCCGCTTCCTGTTCGAGTTCATCCGGCCGGAGATCCGCCAGTATTTCGTCGAAGGCGACACCGACGAGAAACCGTTCTCGCGCGTGCAGCGCAGCATCGTCTACCAGCGCGCGAAAAATGAAACGGACAGCCGCCCTTACGGCACGGAAGTCGATGTGAAAGCGGTCGGCCACGAATGGCTCAGCCACTCGCTCGCGCCGACGCAGCTCGACAGTCACGACTTCCGCATCACGGTCGGCGAAACGCGCGAGCAGCCATATTCGATGTCGATCTTCAATGTGTCGGCGATGAGCTTCGGCTCGCTGTCGGCGAATGCGATCCGCGCGCTCAATCTCGGCGCGAAGAAAGGCGGCTTTGCACACGACACCGGTGAAGGCTCGATGTCGAAGTATCACCGCGAGCACGGCGGCGACATCATCTGGGAGATCGCGTCCGGTTACTTCGGCTGCCGCAACGACGACGGCACGTTCAATGCGGACAAGTTCGCGAAGCAGGCGCGCGACCCGCAAGTGAAGATGATCGAGATCAAGCTGTCGCAAGGCGCGAAGCCCGGCCACGGCGGTGTGCTGCCGGCCGCGAAGATCACGCCGGAAATCGCCGAGACGCGCGGCGTGCCGATGGGCCGCGATTGCGTATCGCCGGCCTCGCACTCGGAGTTCTCGACGCCGCGCGAGCTGCTTGAATTCGTCGAACGGCTGCGCACGCTATCGGGCGGCAAGCCGACCGGTTTCAAGCTGTGCATCGGACATCCGTGGGAATTCTTCGGCATCGCAAAAGCGATGCTGGAAACGGGCATTTTGCCGGACTTTATCGTCGTCGACGGCGCGGAAGGCGGCACGGGCGCCGCACCGCTCGAGTTCACCGATCATATCGGCGTGCCGCTGCAGGAAGGGCTGCTGCTCGTGCGCAACACGCTCGTCGGGATCGGGCTGCGCCACAAGATTCGCATCGGCGCGAGCGGCAAGATGATCACCGCGTTCGATATCGCGAAGACGCTCGCGATCGGCGCGGACTGGGTCAACGCGGCGCGCGGCTTCATGTTCGCGGTCGGCTGCATCCAGGCGCAAACGTGCCATACCGGACGCTGCCCGACCGGCGTCGCGACGCAAGACCCGGTACGCCAGCGCGCGCTGATCGTGTCCGACAAGTCGGACCGCGTGTTCAACTATCACCACAACACGCTGCATGCGCTGAAAGAAATCGTGCAGGCCGCGGGATTGCGGCATCCGGCGGACTTGCGGCCGCACCATATCGTGCGGCGTGTGTCGTCGTACGAGGTGCGGCTGATGTGCGATCTGCTGAAGTACCTCGAGCCCGACGATCTGCTCAACGGCACCTACCGCTATACGCTCTATGAAAAATGGTGGCCGGTCGCGACCAGCGATTCGTTTACGCCGGAAGTGAGCAGCGTAGCCGCCTGACGGCGGAAAGCGGCGTGCGTGGCCGGCGCGGGCCGCCGCTTATTCCGTCAGCACAGTATCGATAAACGACTGCCGCTGCGACAGCTTCTGATAATGCTTGTCCAGATTCGGATGCAGTTCGCGCCAGTTCAGCTCCGGCATTCTGAAATCGATGTAGCTGAGCGCGCAGCCCACCGAGATATCGGCAAGCGTGTAGTGATTGCCGGCGCACCACGTATTGCTGTCGAGGCCCTGCGACATCGCGACGAGGCCTTCGTCGACCTTACGGCGCTGCCGCTCGACCCAGCTCACGCTGCGCTGCTCCGGAGTGCGCAGCACGCCTTCGAGACGCGCAAGCACGGCGGCGTCCATGATGCCGTCCGCGAGCGCTTCCCAGCAGCGCACTTCGATGCGCTCGCGCCCCGGTTGCGGAATCAGCTTGCCGACCGGCGACAGCGTATCGACGTATTCGCAGATCACACGCGAATCGAATACGGCCTCGCCGTCTTCCATCACCAGACACGGCACCTTGCCGATCGGGTTGAAGGTATGGATGGTCGTCTCGTCGGACCATGGGTTCTCGAGCACCAGCTTGTAGTCGATCTTTTTTTCCGCGAGCACGATCCGCGCTTTGCGGACGAACGGGCTCGTCAGCGAACCGATGAGTTTCATCACTTCTTCTGCCTCTTCTCGTCTTCTTGATTGGGCGAAAGTATACGTGGAATGGCGCCGTTTCAAGGGCTGCCACCGTTTCCTGTAAGCGGCGCCGGTGCTGCGTGTGGGCGGATTGCAACAATTCGCGGGCATACGCGCCGCGCATTGCGATTTCTTTTAGGGCGCTACAATCGCACGATGAACCTGCCGACCGAATCCTCCATCGATCCGACCGCGGCCGTCGCCGTCTACCGTCAGCGGCGCGAGCGCGTGCTTGCCGCACTGCGCGCGGCGGGCGGCGGTGTCGCGATCGTGCCGACCGCCCCCGAAGTGCTGCGTAACCGCGACGCCGACTACCCGTACCGGCACGACAGCTACTTCTACTATCTGACCGGCTTTACCGAACCCGAAGCGCTGCTCGTGCTCGACGCGAGCGCGCCGCCCGATGCGCCCGCCGCCATCCTGTTCTGCCGCGAGAAGAACGCCGAGCGCGAGACCTGGGAAGGATTCCGCTACGGGCCGGAGGGCGCGCGCGACGCATTCGGCTTCGACGCCGCCTTTCCATTCGACGAGCTCGACACGCATGTGCCGCGCATCATCGCGGACAAGCCGGCGCTGCACTATGCGCTCGGCGTATCGCCCGAACTCGACGCGCGGGTGCGCCACTGGCTCGACGCGGTGCGTGCGCGCGCGCGCAGCGGCGTCGTCGCGCCGACCGCGGTGCATGACCTGCTGCCGGTGCTCGACGAGATGCGTCTTTTCAAGGACAGCCATGAGCTTGCCGTGATGCGGCGCGCCGCGCAGATTTCCGCGCTCGCGCATCGCCGCACCATGGCCGCATGCCGGCCGGGCATGCGCGAATACGAACTCGAAGCCGAGCTGCTGTACACGTTTCGCAAATATGGCGCGCAAGCGCCGGCGTACGGATCGATCGTCGCGGCAGGCGCGAATGCCTGCGTGCTGCACTACCCGGCCGGCAACGCGATCGCGCGCGATGGCGATCTGATCCTGATCGATGCCGCATGCGAACTCGACGGCTACGCATCCGACATCACGCGCACCTTTCCGGCCAACGGCCGCTTTAGCGCCGCGCAGCGCGAGTTGTACGACATCGTGCTGGCCGCGCAGCAGGCGGCGATCGATGCGACGCGCGCCGGTGTGAGCTTCGATGCACCGCATGAAGCCGCGGTGCGTGTGCTCGCGCAAGGACTGCTCGATACGGGCATCATCGGGCGCGAGCGCTATGCGACGGTCGACGATGTGATCGAGCAGCGTGCGTATGCGCGGTTCTATATGCATCGGACCGGGCATTGGCTGGGCATGGATGTGCACGATTGCGGCGATTACCGTGAGCGAAGTGGTGAAAAAAGCGGTGAAAAAAGCGGTGAAAAAAGCGGTGAAAAAAGCGGCGATGCAAGTGCGGCCCCGGACGGCCAGAAAATGCCGCCGTGGCGCACGCTCGCGCCATCGATGACGCTCACGATCGAGCCCGGCCTCTACGTCCGCGCCGCGGAAGATGTGCCGGAAAAGTACTGGAACATCGGCATTCGCATCGAAGACGATGCAGTCGTCACCGCGACCGGCTGTGAACTGCTCACGCGCGATGTGCCCGTCGCCGCCGATGAAATCGAAGCGTTGATGCGCGACGCGCAAGCAGCTCGAGGCAGCGCGCTTGCCGCGCCCGGCGCGGCATGAGCGGGGCGAATGTGGAACCGGCACAGCAGGCGCCGGCTCACGGGTCGCGGACCGGCGAGCCGTCAGGCTCGAACACCGTGAGCCCTTCCCCGCAAGACCAGCCGTTCGACTTCGACGTGACGATTATCGGCGCGGGCCCGGTCGGGCTTGCGCTCGCGGGCTGGCTCGCGCGGCGCAGTGCGACGCGCGCGCTGTCGATTGCGCTGATCGACGCGCGCGAGCCCGAAGATGCCGCATCCGATCCGCGCTCGATCGCCGTGTCGCAAGGCAGCCGGGTGATTCTCGAACCGCTGCGCTGGCCGGCCGATGCGACCGCGATTCAGCGCATTCACGTCTCGCAGCGGGGGCACTTCGGCCGCACGCTGATCGATCATACCGAGCATGGTCTGCCGGCTCTCGGCTATGTGCTGCGCTACGGCTCGATCGTGCATGCCCTCGCGCAGGCCGTGCAAACGACGCCCGTGCACTGGTTCAAATCGACGACTGCACAGCCGCCCGTGCAGGAAAACGACGGCGTGACGCTGCACATCGAAAGCACCGGCCCGGCCCACGCACCGCGCACGCTGCGCACGCGGCTGCTGGTCAGTGCCGAAGGCGGCCTCTTCCACGAACAGCAGGCGCCTCGCGGCGGCGGAACGCGCGACTACCGGCAAACGGCACTGGTCGGCACGGTGACGGTGTCGGCACCGCGGCCGCACGTCGCGTGGGAGCGTTTCACTTCGCAAGGGCCGATCGCCCTGCTGCCGGTAGGCGGCGCGCGCGGCGCGGACTATGCGCTGGTCTGGTGCTGCGCGCCCGAAGAAGCGGCACGCCGGGCGCAACTGCCCGACGACGCGTTTCTGCACGAACTCGATATCGCATTTGGCGAGCGGATGGGCCGCTTTACGCACATCCGCGGACGTGCGGCGTTTCCGCTCGGCCTCAATACTGTCGACGCGCTCGTCAACGGCCGCGTCGTCGCGATCGGCAACGCCGCGCAGACGCTCCACCCTGTCGCCGGGCAAGGGCTCAACCTCGGTCTGCGCGACGCGCATGCGCTTGCCGACGCGCTGTCGCAATACGGCGCGTCGCCGCTCGCGCTGGCGGCGTTCGCGCGCAGCCGCGCGCTGGACCGGCGGCTCACGATCGGCGCCACCGATACGCTCGCGCGTCTCTTCACGTTCGACTTCCCCGCACTCGGCCCGCTACGCGGCCTCGCGCTGACTGCGCTCGAGTTCGTGCCGCCCTTAAAGACGGCGCTCGCGCGGCAGATGATGTTCGGGCAGCGGCGCTAGCGTCGCTTGACTGAGCGTGCGTCCGTTCTATGACCGGGCGCACTTTCATAGAAGATTTAACGGGTTATCGTGCACTTAACTCTGACGGGTAGTGCGCCGTTAACGTTAAAATAGAAACTTTCCCCTCGCGATCCGCGGTACTCGTTCATGCGTCGGCGCTGTGTGCAGCGCCGCCTCGCAAAGCGACTCGCCGCAGCTGGTTCTTTTGCTCATGCCCGTTCTCGGCACGCACAATTTGCGCAACAACCTTTTCGTCGCCCCCATGGCGGGCGTGACGGATCGGCCGTTCCGCCAGCTTTGCAAGCGGCTCGGGGCAGGCTATGCCGTCTCGGAAATGGTCGCGTCGAACGCGCAACTCTGGAAGAGCGAAAAGACCATGCGGCGCGCGAACCACGCGGGCGAAGTCGAGCCGATCGCCGTGCAGATCGCCGGCGCCGATCCGCACATGATGGCCGAAGCCGCGCGCTACAACGTCGCGAACGGTGCGCAGATCATCGACATCAACATGGGCTGCCCCGCGAAAAAAGTTTGCAACGTCGCGGCCGGCTCCGCGTTGCTGCAAAACGAGCCGCTCGTGCAACGCATCGTCGAGGCCGTCGTACACGCCGTGGGCATCGGCCCCGATGCGGTGCCCGTCACACTCAAGATTCGTACCGGCTGGAATCGCGAGAACAAAAACGCGCTCACCGTCGCGCGTCTTGCCGAATCCGCCGGCATCTCGATGCTGACTGTGCACGGCCGCACGCGAGCGGATCTCTATCACGGCGAAGCCGAATACGAAACGATCGCCGCGGTCAAGGCCGCGGTGACCATTCCGGTCGTCGCCAACGGCGACATCGCATCGCCGCAGAAGGCGCGCGACGTGCTTGCCGCAACCGGAGCGGACGCCATCATGATCGGCCGCGCGGCGCAGGGGCGCCCGTGGCTGTTCCGCGAAATCGATCATTTCCTGCAGACCGGCAGCCTGCTGCCGCCGCCGCGTATCGACGAGATCCAGCAGGTCATGAACGAGCATCTCGAGGATCACTACGCTTTTTACGGTGAATTCACCGGCGTACGTACTGCGCGTAAGCATATCGGCTGGTACACTCGCGGCCTTTCCGGCGCCAACGTGTTCCGCCATCGGATGAATACGCTGGATACGACGCGCGAGCAATTGCTCGCCGTCAATGAATTTTTCGACGCGCAAAAGGCGATTTCCGATCGCCTCGTGTACGTCGAAGACGATGCAAAAAACAACGGCGAACGGGACCAATCCGACTTATTAGCAGCATGAGCAAGCACAACATCGAACAATGTGTCCGCGACAGCCTGGATGTGTACTTTCAGGATCTCGACGGCTCCAATCCGCACGACGTTTATGACATGGTCATTTCGTGCGTTGAAAAACCGCTGCTCGAGGTGGTGCTCGAGCAGGCCGGCGGCAATCAGTCGCTGGCCGCCGAGTATCTCGGCATCAACCGCAATACGCTGCGCAAGAAGTTGCAACAGCACGGTCTGCTGTAGCGCACGCGCCCTGCCACGCCTTCATCGGGCTTTCCCGTTTTCATCATGATCAAGCAAGCGCTCATCTCCGTTTCCGACAAGTCAGGCATCGTCGATTTCGCGAAATCGCTGTCGGAACTCGGCGTCAAGATCCTGTCGACCGGCGGCACCGCGAAACTGCTCGCGGACGCGGGCCTCGCGGTCACCGAGGTGGCCGATTACACCGGCTTTCCGGAAATGCTCGACGGGCGCGTGAAGACGCTGCACCCGAAAGTGCACGGCGGCATTCTCGCGCGCCGCGATCTGCCCGAACACATCGCGGCGCTCGAACAGCACGCCATTCCGACAATCGATCTGCTCGTCGTGAATCTGTATCCGTTCGTGCAGACCGTATCGAAGGAAGACTGCTCGCTCGAAGATGCGATCGAGAATATCGATATCGGCGGCCCGACCATGCTGCGCTCCGCGGCGAAGAATCACCGCGACGTAACGGTGGTCGTCGATCCGGCCGATTACGTGGCAGTGCTCGATGAAATGCGCGCGAATCGCAACACGGTTAGCTACAAGACCAACTTCCGTCTCGCAACCAAGGTGTTCGCCCACACGGCGCAGTACGACGGCGCGATCACGAATTACCTGACGAGCCTCACCGAAGAGCTGCAGCACCGCTCGCGCAACACATATCCGGCCACACTCAATCTCGCGTTCGACAAGGTTCAGGACCTGCGCTACGGTGAGAATCCGCATCAGAGCGCAGCGTTCTATCGCGACCTGTCGGTGCCGGCCGGTGCGCTGGCGAACTACACGCAGTTGCAGGGCAAGGAGCTGTCGTACAACAACATCGCCGATTCGGACGCTGCCTGGGAATGCGTAAAAACGTTCGATGTGCCGGCCTGCGTGATCATCAAGCACGCGAATCCGTGCGGTGTGGCAGTAGGCGCCGATACGAACGAAGCATACGCCAAGGCATTCCAGACCGACCCGACGTCGGCATTCGGCGGCATCATCGCGTTCAACCGCGAAGTGGACGAAGCAACCGCGCAAGCCGTTGCGAAACAGTTCGTCGAAGTGCTGATCGCACCGGCGTTCAGCGCCGCGGCGCGTCAGGTGTTCGCTGCGAAACAGAACGTGCGGCTGCTCGAAATCGCGCTTGGCGACGGGAATAATGCGTTCGACCTGAAGCGCGTCGGCGGCGGTCTGCTCGTGCAATCGCTCGACGCAAAGAATGTGCAGGCGCGCGACCTGCGCGTCGTGACGAAGCGCTACCCGACGCCTAAGGAGATGGACGATCTGCTGTTCGCGTGGCGTGTGGCGAAGTTCGTGAAGTCGAACGCGATCGTGTTCTGCGGCAACGGCATGACGCTCGGCGTTGGCGCCGGACAGATGAGCCGCGTGGACTCGGCGCGCATCGCGAGCATCAAGGCGCAGAACGCCGGGCTGTCGCTGAACGGCTCGGCTGTTGCGTCGGACGCGTTCTTCCCGTTCCGCGACGGGCTCGACGTGGTCGTCGCGGCTGGCGCGACCTGCGTGATCCAGCCGGGTGGCTCGGTGCGCGACGACGAGGTTATCGCCGCCGCGGACGAGCACAACATCGCGATGGTCGTGACGGGCGTGCGGCATTTCCGTCACTGAGTCACGCCACTGAGTCACGCCACTGAGTCGCATCACTGACTCACGTTACCGGATTGACCAGGCGGCCCGGCAGAACCACACTGCCGGGCCGTTTTTCATCCGATTCGTTGTAGTATCGCAGGCACTGAGTCTGCCCTTCCGTTATGAGAATTCTCGGCATCGACCCCGGCCTGCGCGTGACCGGCTTCGGCGTGATCGACCAGTCCGGTCACCAGTTGAGCTATGTCGCAAGCGGCGTCATCAAGACGCCGGACGGCGATCTGCCGTCCCGCCTGGGTACGATTTTCGAGGGCATTTCCACGCTGATTCGCGAGCATGCGCCCGATCAGGCGGCCATCGAAAAGGTCTTCGTCAACGTCAACCCGCAATCGACGCTGCTGCTCGGCCAGGCCCGTGGCGCGGCAATCTGCGGGCTCGTCGCGGGCGGCGTGCCGGTTGCCGAATACACGGCGCTGCAGTTGAAGCAGGCGGTGGTCGGCTACGGCCGCGCGACAAAGGAACAGATGCAGCAAATGGTCGTGCGCCTGTTGACGCTTTCGGGCGTGCCCGGCACCGATGCCGCCGATGCGCTCGGCATGGCCATTTGCCACGCGCACGGCGGCAGCACATTGAGCACGCTCGGCGGCATCGCGCCCGCGCTGGCGAAGAAAGGCCTGCGCGTACGACGGGGGCGACTGGTCGGTTAGGCTGATGCATCGCGCGATCCCGAACCGCGGTGCCCATGCGCAGCGACTTCGTGGCAGCAACGTGGCGCCGACCTTTCACACCGCCGCCGCCGGCTTGCGCGCTGCGCTACACTCGCGCTTTCCCTCACGATTGAATCGATCATGATCGGTCGCATTGCCGGCGTCCTGCTGGAAAAGAACCCGCCGCACCTGCTCGTCGACTGCAACGGCGTCGGCTACGAAGTCGACGTGCCGATGAGCACCTTCTACAACCTGCCGTCGACAGGCGAAAAAGTGGTGCTGCTCACGCAGCTGATCGTGCGTGAGGATGCTCATTTGCTGTACGGCTTCGGCACCGCGCAAGAACGCGCGACGTTTCGCGAATTGTTAAAGATCAGTGGCATCGGCGCGCGCATGGCGCTCGCCGTGCTGTCCGGCATGAGCGTGCAGGAGCTCGCTCAAACCGTGACGCTGCAGGATGCCGCGCGCCTCACACGCGTGCCCGGCATCGGCAAGAAAACCGCGGAGCGGCTGCTGCTCGAACTCAAGGGAAAGCTCGGTGCCGACCTCGGCGCTGCCGCAGGCGCTGTTTCCGCTTCCGATCATGCGTCCGATATCCTGAATGCTTTGCTCGCATTGGGCTACTCCGAAAAGGAAGCGTTGGCGGCCATCAAAAACGTGCCGGCGGGCACGGGTGTCTCCGAAGGCATCAAGCTCGCGCTCAAGGCATTGTCGAAGACCTGACCGGCCCTCGCCATTGCGTCGTGCCGCCCTGGCGGCGCGTCGCATCTGACGACGAAGCGAAGCATCTCACACTGCCGCCGCGCGCACACCCTGGCCATTCGGCCAGGTTTGTGAACACGCGGCGCGCGGTACAATGGCCGTCATGATCGAAACCGACAAACTCGCTGCCGAACGCATCATCGCCGCCACGCCCGTGTCGCCGAATGAGGAGGCGTTCGAGCGCGCGCTGCGCCCGCGTCAGCTCGACGAATACGTCGGCCAGGAAAAGGTGCGCGGTCAGCTCGAGATCTTTATCGAAGCTGCGAAGCGCCGTTCGGAGTCGCTCGACCACGTTTTGTTGTTCGGGCCGCCGGGCCTTGGCAAGACCACGCTCGCGCACATCATCGCGCGCGAAATGGGCGTCAATCTGCGGCAAACGTCAGGGCCGGTGCTCGAGCGTGCCGGCGACCTCGCCGCGTTGCTGACGAACCTCGAAGCGAACGATGTGCTGTTTATCGACGAAATTCACCGCCTGTCGCCGGTCGTCGAGGAAATCCTCTATCCGGCGCTCGAGGACTACCAGATCGACATCATGATCGGCGAAGGGCCGGCTGCGCGCAGCGTCAAGCTCGACCTGCAGCCGTTCACGCTGGTGGGCGCAACGACGCGCGCGGGTATGCTGACCAATCCGCTGCGCGATCGCTTCGGTATCGTTGCCCGGCTCGAGTTTTATAACGCGACGGAACTTGCGCGCATCGTGACGCGGTCCGCGTCGCTATTGAATGCGCAGATTGATCCCGAGGGCGCGCTCGAAATCGCAAAACGCTCGCGTGGCACGCCGCGTATTGCGAACCGCCTGCTGCGCCGCGTACGCGACTTCGCGGAGGTCAAGGCTGACGGCAATATCTCCGCGAAGGTGGCGGATGCCGCGCTTGCAATGCTCGATGTCGATCCAGTCGGCTTCGATCTGATGGACCGCAAGTTGCTCGAGGCGATCCTGCACAAGTTCGATGGCGGGCCGGTTGGCGTCGACAATCTCGCTGCGGCAATCGGGGAAGAGCGCGACACGATCGAAGACGTGCTCGAACCTTATCTGATCCAGCAGGGCTATCTTCAGCGCACGCCGCGCGGCCGGGTGGCGACGCTGCTCACGTACCGGCATTTCGGGCTTGCCGCGCCCGACTCTTCGAGTCCGGTGCGCGGGTTATGGGATTCGGATCCTGCATAAGCGTTGCCCCGCGCGCTGCGGTTTAGCGCCCGATGCGGTGACCCTGGGGAACCTGGTGGGATACGCGGCGGCTTTAGCGTTGCGCCTGCGGCGACTTGTAGAAGCTGTCGTCCTCGCTGCGTCCATCGAGATGCGCAACGTCTGCCCATGACACGACAGTCGCCTTCCCGCCCTCGAAATCGACAATGTTGATACTCGTGTTAAGCAGCGGGTAGTCGCGCGGCGCATCGAGCGCAATGCCATTGGCAAACCGGTACACGCAATCAAGTACACCGCCGTGCGCAACGCACGCGATGCGCCCATCCGGATGCGCGGCAACGATCGGCTCGAGCGCGTGCAACACGCGGTGATAGAACACGCGCTCCGACTCGCCTTCAGGCGGAGCGAAGCCAGGATCGCGCGTCTGCCATTGCGCGTATTCGTCGGGAAAGCGCTGGGCGATCTCTTCGCTATCGTGGCCTTGAAACGCGCCGAACGAACGCTCGCGCAAGCCCTCGTTCAGGATCAGCGACATGCCGAGCAGATCGGCAAACGGCTGCGCGGTTTGCCGCGCGCGCTGCAGGTCGCTTGAATAGATCGCATCGAGACGCGCGCCCTCTTTTGCTTCGCGTGCAAGCCGCACGGCAAGTCGCTGTGCCTGTGCGACGCCGGACGCCGCGAGCGGAATGTCGATATGCCCCTGAATGCGCTTGATGCGATTCCAGTCGGTTTCACCGTGCCGAATAAAGAGAATTTGAGTGGACATGTGATAGCGGTGCGCGTTCGTGGCTTCGTCAAGCCGAATAGCGAACGCAAAGTTAGACCGTTCGTTAATAACACATGCCGGCAAGCCGTGCTGACTGGGCGCACACTGCCTGGCGCCGAGGCAGCACCGTTGGCGACGCCCACGTTCGGTTGAAACGCGATGCGATGCACTGCGATGCGTTACGTTATGCGCGGACTTGCAGCCAGAACGTGACCGGCCCGTCGTTCACCAGCGAGACCTGCATTTCAGCGCCAAATTCGCCGGTTTCGACAACCGGATGCTTCGCCCGCGCCGCGGTAACGAAGTAGTCGAACAGGCGCTTGCCTTCGTCGGGCGGCGCTGCCGGCGTGAAGCTCGGCCGCAGCCCACTATTCGTATCCGCCGCGAGCGTGAACTGCGAGACCAGCAGCAAGCCGCCCGCGCGCCCGGCGCCGTCGACATTCTGCAGGTTCAGGTTCATTTTTCCCGCGGCATCGCTGAAAACACGGTAGCCGAGCACTTTCGCCAGCAACCGGTCGGCAACCGCTTCGGTATCGCCGCGTTCCGCACAGACGAGCGCAAGCAGGCCTGCACCGATTGCGCCGGTCACACGATCGCCGACGCGCACCTCGGCGTTTCTCACACGCTGGATCAGCGCAATCATGCGACACACCTTGCTGGCGCAAGAGCGACGGCTCGCGCGGCGAAGTCGGCCATGTGCGCCATCACCTTAGGTCACGCCGAAAGGGTCACGCGCGCAAAGCGCCGCTTGCCGACCTGCACGACGTATTCGCCCGCTTCGACCTTGAGCGCCTTATCGGAGATCGTGGCACCGTCGATCTTCACGCCAGACTGCTCGATATTACGCAGCGCTTCGCTCGTCGACGGCACGAGGCCCGCCTGCTTCAGCAACTGACCGATCGCGAGCGGCGCGCCGCTAAGCGCCACTGACGGGATGTCGTCCGGCACACCGCCCTTCGCGCGGTGATTGAAGTCTTCAAGCGCCCGCTCGGCGTCCGGCTGCGAGTGGAAGCGCGCGACGATCTCCTGGGCGAGCATCACCTTGAAGTCGCGCGGATTGCGGCCCGCTTCAGCTTCGCGCCTGAAGCCGTTGATCTCGTCCATCGGCCGGAACGACAGCAGTTCGAAATACCGCCACATCAGGTCGTCGGAGATGCTCATCAGCTTGCCGAACATATCGGTCGGCTTTTCGCTGATGCCGACGTAGTTATGCTTCGACTTCGACATCTTCTCGACGCCGTCGAGTCCTTCGAGCAGCGGCATGGTCAGGATGCACTGCTGCTCCTGGCCATACTGCTTTTGCAGCTCGCGCCCGACCAGCAGGTTGAACTTCTGGTCCGTGCCGCCCAGTTCGAGGTCCGAATTCAGCGCCACCGAGTCGTAGCCTTGCATGAGCGGGTACAAGAATTCGTGAATCGAAATCGGCACGCCGCTCTGAAAGCGCTTCGTGAAGTCTTCTCGCTCAAGAATGCGCGCCACCGTGTAGCGCGACGCGAGCTTGATCATGCCGTCCGCGCCGAGCGGCATCGACCATTCGCTGTTGTAGCGAATCTCGGTCTTCGCACGGTCGAGCACCAGCGAGGCCTGATCGAAGTAGGTCTTAGCGTTCGTTTCGATCTGCTCGCGCGTGAGCGGCGGACGCGTCGCGTTGCGCCCGGACGGATCGCCTATCAGCGAGGTGAAATCGCCGATCAGAAAGATCACGGTGTGCCCGAGATCCTGCAGCTGGCGCATCTTGTTGAGCACGACGGTGTGGCCGATATGGATGTCGGGCGCGGTCGGATCGAGACCAAGCTTGATGCGAAGCGGCGTGCCGGTCGCGGCGCTTTTCGCGAGCTTTTGCTCGAACTCCTCTTCGATCAGCAGCTCGTCGACACCGCGCTTCGTAACGGCAAGCGCATGACGGACTTCGTCGGTGACGGGAAAGGCGGGTTTGGAAGTGGACTCGGTGCTCATGCTGGAACGGGGGAATCGCGAAAAGTGAGATTGTCCCATAGATGCGGCGCGACGCGGCCGGAACGGGGTGGCAACCGCGGCGTGCTGGCCGAATGGCCAGGGTTTCGACGCTGCCTGAATGAGGCATGATGCAGGGGTCGCATGAACCCGATGCGGCCGCAAACCGCGTTGCATAACCTGTTACGCGAGGCGGCATTGCGCGACAATCGGCGTGAGCAGTCGTGAGCAGTGTGCAATATACGTTTGAAAGGAGCCCAACGTGGCGAAACAGGCAGCAAGCGCAGACGGCGTGTACGTCGGGTTGATGTCGGGCACGAGCATGGACGGCGTCGATGGCATCGCGGTCGAATTTGCGGCGGGCAAAGTGCCGGTCGTGCGGTCAGAGGCATTCGTGAGCTTTTCGGAGACGCTGCGCGACGCGCTCTTCGGCCTGCAACAGCCGGGCGACAATGAAATCGAGCGCGAAGCGCTTGCCGCCAATGCGCTCGCCGCGCGTTATACCGTTTGCGTACATGAACTGCTCAGAAGCGGCAATCTGTCCGCGGAAGACGTCCGTGCGATCGGCGTACATGGGCAGACCGTTCGCCACCGCCCGGAAAAGGGCTATACGCGGCAGATCAACAATCCGGCGCTGCTCTCGGAGATGACGCACATCGACGTCGTCGCCGACTTCCGCTCGCGCGACGTCGCGGCAGGTGGCCAGGGCGCGCCGCTCGTGCCGGCGTTTCACGCCATGGTCTTCGGCGCGAAGGGCGAAACGCGTGTTGTGTGCAATCTGGGCGGCATCAGCAACATCACGATCCTGTCGGCGAACGGTGCCGTGCGCGGCTTCGACTGCGGGCCGGCAAACGCACTGCTCGACGAGTGGGCACAGCGCCATCTCGGCAAGCCCTTCGATGAAAACGGCCACTTCGCCGCCGACGGCCAGGTACACCGTCCGTTACTGCATGCGCTGCTCGACGAACCCTTCTTCGAACTTCAGCCGCCGAAAAGCACGGGGCGCGACCTCTTCAATAACGAATGGCTCGATGCGAAGCTACAACCATTCCGTTCGCTGCAGCCGAATGACGTGCAAGCCACATTGACCGCGCTCACCGCAGTAACGATTGCGCGCGAGATCGAACGTCATGCGTCGGATTGCAAGGCACTCTATGTGTGCGGTGGCGGGGCGCGCAACGCGGAGTTGCTCAAATCGCTGCAACGAGCGATGGGGGAAAGTGGTGTGAGCGGCGTGCCTGTGCTGTCGACCGAAGCGCTCGGCGTGCCGCCGCATCAGGTCGAGCCGCTTGCGTTCGCGTGGCTCGCGATGCGGCATGTCGCGCGGGAACCTGGAAACTTGCCGGCGGTGACGGGCGCGGCCGGCGAACGTGTACTGGGGGCGCTATATCCGCGC
This sequence comes from Paraburkholderia sp. 2C, assembly GCF_054589215.1. Taxonomy (NCBI): domain Bacteria; kingdom Pseudomonadati; phylum Pseudomonadota; class Betaproteobacteria; order Burkholderiales; family Burkholderiaceae; genus Paraburkholderia; species Paraburkholderia sp. 2C. Next base: position 429,403 of record NZ_BAAILL010000049.1, read on the forward strand.
TGAACGTCGCTGAACGAGGGAGCGGCTGGCGAAACCCGGCGCTACACGGGGATACTTCGAAAGCACACTGAAATAAAGGCGTCGCGCAGCGGCAGCAAATGAAAAACGGGGCCGAGGCCCCGTTTCCTGTCGCACAGACTGCGCGTCAAATCATCACACCGAGAACGACGAACCGCAACCACAGGTTGTCGTTGCGTTCGGGTTTTTGATGACGAACTGCGCGCCGTTGATGTCGTCCTTGTAGTCGATCTCTGCGCCAACAAGGTACTGATAGCTCATCGAGTCGATCAGCAACTGGACGCCGCTCTTGTTCATTACGGTGTCGTCTTCGTTGATCGCCTCGTCGAACGTGAAACCGTACTGAAAGCCCGAGCAGCCGCCGCCCTGCACGAACACACGCAGCTTCAGCTCCGGGTTGCCTTCTTCGTCGATCAGTTCCTTGACCTTGTCAGCCGCTGCGTCCGTAAAAACGAACGGAGCCGGCATTTCGGCTACTGGGGTGTCGGTCACTGCGTTCATGCGAACTCTCCAAAAAAGCTACTAAACGCTATTGTAGGGCCGATCCTGATATCGTGCCGAAGTCCATGAAAACAATAGGTTCTTACGAATAGCGGCACGGCGAGCCGAAGGCGTGGCCGCCCGTGGCACCGCAGCGGGAAACAAAAGGCCGCCGACGCAAGTATGCGACAGCGGCCTTTTGCGGCTGATTCCACCACAGCCAGCAGCGGCGGCGGGGAATCGGCAGATGCGTGCAGAGGAAGCGATTAACGCTTCGAGAACTGCTTCCTGCGACGTGCCTTATGGAAGCCGACCTTCTTACGCTCGACTTCACGTGCGTCACGCGTGACGAAACCAGCACTCGACAGCGCCGGCTTCAGCGTTGCGTCGTAGTCGATGAGTGCGCGGGTGACACCGTGGCGAACCGCACCGGCCTGGCCCGTCTCACCGCCGCCCGACACGTTCACCTTGATATCGAACGTGGTTGCGTGGTTCGTGAGTTCCAGCGGCTGACGCACGATCATCAGCGACGTTTCGCGGGAGAAGTAGTCAGCGATAGGCTTGCCGTTGACGATGATGTCGCCCTTGCCAGCCTTGATAAAGACACGAGCGACAGCGCTCTTGCGGCGGCCCGTACCGTAATTCCAGTTACCGATCATGTGGGCTCCCCTTAGATCTCGAGCGCCTTCGGCTGTTGCGCCGAATGCGGATGCGTTGCTTCGGCGTAGACCTTCAGCTTCTTGATCATTGCGTAGCCGAGCGGGCCCTTCGGCAGCATGCCCTTGACCGCCTTCTCGAGCGCGCGGCCCGGGAAGCGTTCCTGCATCTTGCCGAACGTCGTTTCGTAGATACCGCCCGGGTAGCCCGAGTGCCGGTAGTACTTCTTGTCCGTGGTCTTGTTGCCCGTGACCTTCAGCTTGCCGGCGTTGATGACGATGATGAAATCGCCAGTATCGACGTGCGGAGTGAATTCAGGCTTGTGTTTGCCGCGAAGACGGCGTGCCACTTCGCTGGCGACACGGCCGAGAACCTTATCCGTCGCGTCAATCACGTACCATTCGCGCGTCACCTCATGGGCTTTTGCGGAAAAAGTTTTCATGATCGATCCAAATAAATTGCTGTGCCCTTTTTGTTCCTGCTGGACTTTGAACGGCGTCCATTGACCACGTTTGTCGGGAAGTTCTAGTTGCTTCCGTAACGCTGCGCAGGCGCTCCCTGTTCTTCTTCCGCGGGCATGAATGCGGAAAAGCTCTGAATTATAAAGGAAATTGCGAGCCCGAGTCAAAGCGTCGCTAACGATGACGGTGTGTGCTGCGCACAGAGCAAGACGAAAAAAAGCCCGAACCAGCGGTTCGGGCTTAATCCACCTTAGGAGGAGGGTGGAGGAGACATGCTGAGGTTGCTCAGAAGCAGCAACCAATGAACAGATTATATGAGCGCGGCTTGTGCGTTGCAAGAGGATTTGCAATGCGAAATTTGATTTCACGATATGACATGTCGATCATACTTTAAGCGCCCGGAAGAATTTCTTTAAAATCAACCAATAAGGCATGTTGAAGGCACCATCCCCGCGCAAAATGGGCGCTGGAAAACCCTAATCGCTCTAGGGGAATCCCGTATCGGACCGTTTGTGATGCACCGCAACAATCGACATCCGGTCAAGGCTCATGCGAATGGATGTAGCCTCGGGCGAACCTCAACCTGACGGGCTACAATGCGTGCTCGAATTTGCACCGAATCAGTTGGGGACCACACATGGAATGCACAGTGAGCTGGATGGGCACCGACGGCATGGCCTTCGCCGCGGAAACCGGCAGCGGCCATCTGGTCGCGATGGATGGCGCGCCCGAAGGCGGCGGCCGCAACCTCGCGCCGCGCCCGATGGAAATGGTGTTGCTCGGCACGGGCGGCTGCACTGCCTACGACGTCGTGATGATCCTCAAGAAGAGCCGTCAGGAAATCGCCGGCTGCTCGGTGACGCTGAAGGCCGAGCGCGCGAGCGAAGATCCGAAGGTGTTCACGAAGATCCACTTCCACTTCACCGTGACCGGCAAGAACCTGAACCCGACGACGGTCGAGCGCGCGATCAATCTTTCGCACGACAAGTACTGCTCCGCGTCCATCATGCTTGCGAAAACCGCTGAGCTGACCCACTCGTTCGACATCGTCGACGCCTGATCGGACGATGTCCTCGCGCGTGCGATGCGCAACATCGCCGTACGCGGCAAAAAAACAAACGCCGGCGCCCCAACCAATGGGACGCCGGCGTTTTTCATTCAGCGGCAAAGCCTGCCGATAAGCCGGATTCTGTGCACGCCGCGCGCCCGAAGGCGTGCCGCGCGTGGCAGCCATTCCTCTAGACGCGCCATTGCTGACGCGCTCAAGCTTCCTACCCGCAGACGAAACGGGGGCCCCGTCCTGCATCGCGAAGATGCACGCCTGCCTACTTGGAATTGCTCCGGGTGGAGGTTGCCGTGCCGGCTACGTTACCGCAGCCGCGGTGCGCTCTTACCGCACCGTTTCACCCTTACCTGATCCTGGCTTTCGCCAGGCCATCGGCGGTTTGCTTTCTGTTGCCCTGTTCCGCGTGTCGCCACGGATGGCCGTTAGCCATCACCCTGCCCTATGGAGTCCGGACTTTCCTCGCCTTCGCCGGCCGTGACCGGCAAAGCCGCGACTGCCTGGCCTGCTTTGCTGAGCGCGATTCTACCATCGCACCTGTTGACCTATGCGGCATTATCCGGCCGTGCGTGGCCGTACCTGGCCTTGCCCGCCCTATCCAGCCTGCCCGCCCCGGCGGCCCGCGCGGAATACCGATCCATCGTCGTAGAACGACGGTGCTTCGTTCGCCGGCCACCAGCCCGGAATGCCGAGCACCGGCAGCGGTGCGAACACACGGCCCGTTATTGCATCCGACGCCAGCAAGGCGCGGCTGACTGCGTCGTCGAGCCATGCATCACGTGCGGCGGCGTCCCACGAGAAGTAAGCGCGCGGCACGTCGACGATCCACGCATGGGCGGTGCAAGCCTTGTACGGCGTAACGAGTTTCTCGAGCAGCGCGTGACCGAAGCAGCGCACCTCGCAGTGCGCGCCCCAGGCGCCGCGGCCCGCGACAAAAAGCGCCGGCCAGTCGAATGCCCGCAACGCAGCCGCCAGCGCCCGGTCGGAACAGGCGAACAGAACCGCGTTTTCGTCGAACACGGTCAGCGCGTCACGCGTGCTGCCGCGCGTCGGACCGACGCCGAGTGCATCGATCGCGGCGGTCCCGCGCGCACTGAGCGCCGCCTTGATCCGCGGAAACTGGAACCACGACAGCGCGTTGAAGAAATCGTGAAGATTGTGCCGGGTAGGAACGCCGCCGGTCGCTGCGATGTGCGCCTCGTAAGTGGTCCCGGACGGAAGTTCGTGTTGCGCGATAAACGACAGACGCGCGCCGCGGCCGGTTGTGTGAGCGCATTGCCGCGCATCCGCGTTCATCTCCGCGAGCAGCGCAGCGAGGCTTTGCAGCGCCGCCCGCTGCCAGCATTCCCCGCGCGGCGCGAAGGGGGAGAACCAGGGCGTCGACCAGTCGATATCGGCGAAACCGGCAGCCGGACGCGCCGCGCGAGCCGCACCACTCACACGAGCCGCCAGCCGATCGCCTCGCCGGCGCGCAACGGCACGACCGGCGTATCGCCGGCCGTCACCTCGGCGGGCAGCGTCCACTGCTCGCGACGCAGCGTCACGCGCTCGTCGCTGCGCGGCAGACGGTAGAAATCCGCGCCATAAAAGCTCGCGAAGCCTTCGAGACGATCGAGCGCGCCGGCCTTGTCGAAGGCTTCCGCGTAAAGCTCGAGCGCATGCAGCGCCGTATAGCAGCCCGCGCAGCCGCACGCGTGCTCCTTGAGCCCCTTCGCATGCGGCGCGCTATCGGTGCCGAGGAAAAAGCGCGGATTGCCCGAAGTCGCCGCCTCGACGAGCGCCACCCGGTGCTTCTCGCGCTTCAACACCGGCAGGCAGTAGTAATGCGGACGAATGCCGCCCTGGAAAATCGCGTTGCGGTTGTAGAGCAGGTGGTGCGCGGTGATCGTGGCGCCGAGGAGGCCAGGCGCCGCGTCCGCATCGCGTACGTATTCGGCGGCATCCTTCGTCGTGATGTGTTCGAACACGACCTTTAGCGCCGGGAAATCGCGGCGCAGCGGGGTCATCACGCGGTCGATGAATTCTTTCTCGCGGTCGAAGAGGTCGATCGACGGGTCGGTCACTTCGCCATGCACGAGCAACGGCATGCCGACGTCCTGCATCGCGTCGAGCGTCTTCGCACACTTCGCGAGGTTCGACACGCCCGCATCGGAATTCGTCGTCGCGCCGGCCGGGTACAGTTTGACGCCATGCACGAAGCCGCTTTCACGCGCGCGACGAATCTCATCGGGCGCGGTGTTGTCGGTGAGATAGAGCGTCATCAGGGGTTCGAACTTCATGCCCGCGGGAATCGCAGCCAGAATCCGCTCGCGGTACGCGCGTGCCTGTTCGGTTGTGGTAACCGGCGGTTTCAGGTTCGGCATGATGATCGCGCGGCCGAACTGGCGTGCCGTGTGCGGCAACACCGCCGCAAGCATCGCGCCGTCGCGCACATGCAGATGCCAGTCATCGGGACGTGCAAGCGAAACAGAATCGACGGATGTGCCGGCAGGCGACGAGGAAGACATGGAAGCAGACAATGAGGAGATCATGGCAATCAAATAGAACAAACTCAGCGCAAAGCGGCGCAAACCGGCTGCGAAACCCGCTCACAAACTGTCGGAAAGCGGCCTGAACACAGGTCAATTTTAATGATTACGGCCTGGGACGAGGTGCTATGCTTGTAAAGATATCATTGTAACGGCTGGCTCGGCCTTAAGCCGCAAGGCTTTGCGTACCGCCCGCCCTTACGCGTCACAGACGCTTGACCCTAGCGCATCATGTGCCAACTTCTTGGAATGAACTGCGCCGCGCCGACCGATGTCGTGTTCTCGTTCACCGGTTTTGCGGCACGCGGCGGTGTCACCGATCACCACGCCGACGGCTGGGGCATCGCGTTCTTCGAAGACAAGGCATGTCGCCTCTTCATCGATCATCAATCATCGGCCACGTCGCCGGTCGCCGAGATGGTCAAGCGCTATCCGATCAAATCGAAAAATACGATCGCGCATATTCGCAAGGCGACGCAGGGCCACATCGTCCTCGAAAACTGCCACCCGTTCCTGCGCGAACTGTGGGGGCGTCACTGGATCTTTGCGCACAACGGCGATTTGCAGAACTATCGGCCCGAGCTGTCGGGCGTCTATCAGCCGGTCGGCACGACGGACAGCGAACTCGCGTTCTGCGCGCTGCTGCAGGGATTGCGCGAGGCGTTTCCAGGCCAGCAGCAGCCTCCGCTCGAAGAACTGTTCGCCGCGCTCGAAACGCTCACGCGTGAAATCACGCAATTCGGCGTATTCAACTTCCTGATGTCGAACGGGCAGGCGCTCTTTGCGCATTGCTCGACGCACCTGTACTACCTCGTGCGCAGCTGGCCGTTCTCGACCGCGCATCTGGTCGATGCGGACGTATCGATCGATTTCGCGAAGTACACGACGCCTGAGGATCGCGTGGCGGTCATCGCCACGCAGCCGCTCACCGACAACGAGACATGGACGCGTTTCGCGCCCGGCGATCTGCTGATGTTCCAGCACGGCAAGATGGTCGCGCAAACGAACGTGCCGGTCCCGCCCGCCGTGCTCGAAAAAGCCGCAAAGGCGCCTTGCGACGGCGTGTCGGCGTCGGGCGCATCGATGCTGCCCGACACGTCGACGCTCGATCTCGAATCCGACGACGCGGCGGCGTTCGAATCCTAGCGTCCTTCAACTTCAAGGACGCCGCGCCACCGCCTGCGTTCAATCATCCATCGGCTGATCGTTCGGATGCTGGAACACGGCCTTCAGCGCCTCGCTCATCGGCAGATTCAGATTGATGCCCTTCGGCGCAATCGGCGACATAAACCACTTCTTGTACAGCGCCTCGCCTTCGCCGCTCGTCTCGAGCCGCGCAATCGTGCGGTCCGCGATCGCCTTCAGCTGAGTCTCGCCTTTGGGCAGCATGCACGCGATCGCCTCGTGCGTCTGCGGCTCGCCCGTCACCACATATTCCTGCGGGTTGTGCGCCGTCGCGCGCTGGCTGGCAAGCACATCGGCATCCATAAAGAACGCGGCGGCTCGTCCGGTTTCGAGCGTCATGAACGACGCACTGTGATCGCGCGACGAGATGATCGTGATATTCGCGTTCTTCTCGTGCACGTAGCTGCGCAAATAGCGCTCCGACGTCGTGCCCGCGGTGACCGCGACCGTCTTGCCGTTCAGGTCGTCAAACGAATGAATGTCCGAATTCGTTCGGGTCAGAAGCCGTGTTTCGGTGACGGAAATCGTGTCGGAGAAGTCGACTTGTTGCGCACGCTCCTTATTGTTCGTCGTGCCGCCGCATTCGAGGTCGACCGCGCCGTTCTGGATCAGCGGAATACGATTTTGCGCGTTCACCGCAATCATCTTCACCTGCAGATTCGGCGCATTGATCGCGCTCTTCAATTCCTTGACGATCTGAAGCGCGATGTCGTGCGAGTAGCCGATCACCTGCTCGTTGTTGTCGTAGTACGAGTAAGGCACCGACGATTCGCGGTAGCCGAGCACGATCGTGTTGCGTTCCTTGATCGACGCGAGGCGTCCGGTCAGATCCTGCGCTTGCGCCGGCAATGCGAAGCAACCGTACAGCAGCAACGCGATCGCCCCGCACGGCGCCCAGTGACGCGCCTTGATCTGCAGCGTTTTCATTGTTGTCCCCTTCCCGCTAGTGAATAACGCGCGGCGAGCCGCCACGCGTCGTGCTACAAGCTACGAGTCGAGCATCGCGCAAGCCGCCTCGATCCGGTTACATGCCTCTTCCAGTTGTTCGTATGACGTAGCGAATGAAATGCGAAACGCGGGCGACAAACCGAACGCCGCGCCTTGAATCACCGCCACTTCGCGGCTCTCCAGCAGATGCATGACGAAGTCGGTGTCGTCGCCGATCACGACGCCGTTCGGACCGCGCCGCCCGATCACGCCCGCACACGACGGATAGACATAAAACGCGCCCGCGGGACGCGGACAATACAGACCGTCGATCGCATTCAACCGGCTGACGACGAGATCGCGCCTGCGCTGATATTCGCTGCGCCAGCCCGCCAGAAAATCGTTCGGACCGGTCAGCGCCGCCAGCGCCGCCGCCTGGCTCACCGACGACGGATTGCTCGTGCTCTGCGACTGCAGCTTCGCCATCGTTTTGATCAGCGACTTCGGGCCGCCGGCGAAGCCGATGCGCCAGCCTGTCATGGCATACGCCTTCGATACGCCGTTGATCGTCAGCGTGCGTTCGCGCAGTTGCGGGTTGCATTGGGCGAATGTCGCGAATGTCTGGCCGTCGTAGATCAGATGCTCGTAGACGTCGTCGGTCAGTACCCAGACGTCCGGGTGACGGCTCAGCACTTCGCCGAGCGCAACCAGCTCGCTTTCGCTGTAAGTCGCGCCGGACGGGTTGCACGGCGAATTGAGCACGACCCACTTCGTGCGCGGCGTGAGCGCGGCTTCGAGTTGCGCGGCCGTCATCTTGTAACCGCTTTGCGCATCGCATTCGACGATAACCGGCCGCCCGCCGTTGAGCAGCACCATGTCCGGATACGACACCCAGTACGGCGCGGGAATCACGACTTCATCGCCTGCTTCGACCGTGCACGTGAGCGCATTGAAAACGATCTGCTTGCCGCCATTGCCGACCGTCACCTCGTCCTGCTCGTACGCGAGGCCGTTGTCGCGGGCGAATTTGTCGCGCACCGCGCGCTTCAGTTCCGGCGTGCCGTCGACGACCGTATAGCGTGTCTTGCCGGCCTTCATCGCGGCGTAAGCGGCTTCGACGATATGCGGCGGCGTATCGAAGTCCGGCTCGCCCGACGTCAACCCGACGACGTCGCGGCCCGCGGCGCGCAGCTCCTTCACGCGCGCGGTCGCCATCGAGCTCGGCGACGGCTTGATTCGGTCCATCCGTGCGGCAATCAGTTTCATTCGAAGTCCCCTTGTTTGCAGGTATGGCGGCGCGTTTCTTTCGCGGCCTTCAGGCGATCACGCCCTTCTCCTTCAGATACACATCGATCCAGCCGCGCTTGTCTTCGCCCTTCAGAATGGCTTCCTTACGCTGCTGCTCGCGCCTGGCCTGCGCGGCGGCCGCTGCAAGCAGCGTCTCGAGCTGATCGGCCGGCACCGCGACAAGGCCGTCCTCGTCACCGACGATCAGATCGCCCGCTTCGATCACCAGACCGCCGATCGCCACCGGCACATTGATCTCGCCGGGACCCTCCTTGAACGGACCGCGATGCGTGTTGCCGCGCGCATAGCACGGAAAATCCGCGGCATGGAACGCGGCCACATCGCGCACCGCGCCGTCGATCACGAAGCCCGCCAGGCCGCGTACCTGCGCATGCATCTGCATCAATTCGCCGACCAGCGCCTGCGTGACTTCGCCGCCGCCGTCGACGACGATCACATCGCCAGGTTCGGCGATATCGATCGCCTTGTGGATCATCAGGTTGTCGCCGGGCCGAACTTTCACGGTGATCGCGCGGCCCACCAGCTTCTTGCCGGCGTGATACGGCTTGAGGCCGATCACGCCGCACAAGCGCTGCATGTTGTCGCTGATATGCGGCGTCACGACCGACTGAAAGCGTTCGACAATATCCTTGCTGATCGGCGCGGGCATCGGCAGGACGCGAAAACCGGGGATGTTGGGCTGGCTCATGGTTGATGTCCGTGTGTCGGGAAGCGGGAAGCCGAAAGCGTCAGTCAGTCAACGGGACGCAGTCGCTCAGAACGACGCATGCCGGCGCAAATACGGCACGAGGCCGCCTGCGTCGAGTATCTTCAGGATGTCGTGTGCGATAGGCGCTGCTTCGATAACCTGATCGTTGCCCGCGCAACGAACCTGCGTATGCGCGCCGATCTCGAGCTGCAACGGGTCGCCCTCACGAATCGCGCTGGTATCGCACTCGACCGGGTAGAGCCCGTTATTGATCGCATTGCGAAAGTAGGTGCGCGCAAAGCTCCGCGCGAGCACGACGCGAATGCCGGCGCCGACCACCGCGGTCACCGCAACCTCCATCGCCGAGCCGCAGCCGAAGTTTTTGCCGGCCACGAGGATGTCGCCGATGCGCACGGTCTGCGCGAATTCCGGCGCGATCGTTTCGAACAGAAAGTGCTTCAGCACCGCGGGGTCGAGTGACTCGCGCTTGCGCTGCGAAGAGATGATGTAGTCGGTATTGACGTCGTCGCCGAAGCGGCGCGCAATCCCTGTCACGGAAAATTGCATGATCGTTGGAATCGCTATCGCTCGGCGGCGAACGTTTGAAGGCTGACGATGCGGCCCGCGACCGCGCTTGCGGCGCAGACCTCCGGCGACGCAAGAAACACATTCGCGCTCGCATTGCCCATGCGCCCCTTGAAATTGCGATTCGCGGTCGACACGACGTTCGCACCGTCTTCGGGAATCGCGCCCGCGGTGCCGCAGCACGACCCGCAGCCCGGCGTGACGATGACCGCACCGAGCGCGACGAATTCGGCAAGCTCGCCGCCCTCGGTCAGCTCGTGCATCACTTCGCGCGACGCGGGCGTCACCACGAGCTGCACGCCTTTCGCAGGCTTGCCGTACTCACGGAACACGGCAAGCGCCTGTCGAAAGTCTTTCGCGCGACCGCCCGTGCACGTGCCGAGATACGCCATCTGCACCGGCACATTGCCGAGTTCGGCAAGGCTCGTGACGTTGTCGACGTTGTGAGGCATCGCGACGTAGGGCTGCAGCGCGGACAGATCGACGTCGATGGCGCGCACATACTGCGCATCCGGATCCGCCGACACTGCTTCGAGCGTCCCGGCCGCACGCTTCTCCAGATAGCGGCGCGCGGCTGCATCGAACGGAAACACCGCGTTTTTCGCGCCCATTTCGACCGACAGATTCGCCACCACCAGACGGTCTTCGAAATCGAGCGACGCGACCCCTTCGCCATGAAACTCGAGCGCCTGATAAGTCGCGCCATCCGCGCCAAATAGCTGCGCGAGGTGCAGCGCGAGATCTTTCGGATAGACGCCACGTGGCAGCTTCCCGTGCAGCGTGATGCGGATCGACTCCGGCACGCGCAGCCAGGTCTTGCCGGTCAGCATGATGCCCGCGAGATCCGACGAGCCGATGCCCGTCGCAAAGCAATTCGCGGCGCCATATGTGACCGCGTGGCTATCGGCGCCGGCCAGCAGCCGCCCTGGCGCCGCAAGCCCCTGCTCGACGACGATCTGATGTCCGATGCCGGCGCCGATATCGAATAGCGGGATGCCCTGCTCGCGCGCAAAGCGGCGGATCTTCGCCTGCAGCATCGCGGCTTTGGCGCTTGCGGGCGGCGCATAGTGATCGAGCGCGAACAGCAGCTTGTGCGGTGCATGCACGCGCACGCCGCCCATCGACGCAAAATAGTCCATTGCCATCGGAATCGAGCCGTCGGTGCCCATCGCGCAGTCGACCTCGCAGATGGCGATTTCGCCTGCTCGTACGCTGCGTCCCGCCGCGGCGGACAGCAGCTTTTCCGACAAGGTCATGCCTCGCATATCGTTTTGCCTCGCTAATGCGGGTTCTGGACTGTTCTGCCTCGCTGCTCTGCGATGCCGATTGTGCTATCTCCTCGCGCAACCCGTTCGCGCAGTATCCCAAACCAGAATGCCGTTTAGCGGGAGTAAAAGGCATCGCGAAAGATGAATAAAATTCATAGGTCGGGAAACCGGCCGTACGCTGTACCTTGCGGTTTACCGCAGGTTCGCCGCTATCTCCCGTCGCTTTTCCATTAACCGCATCACTTCATCGCTCTGGAACCATGCTCACGCTCAAGCAGCTCGAAGCGATCTACTGGGTCGCGCGCCTCGGCACCTTCGGCGCGGCCGCGGACCGTCTGTACACGACGCAGTCGGCCATTTCGAAGCGCATCAGCGAACTCGAAGCGTTCTTCCTCGCGCCGCTTTTCGATCGCAGCCGACGCACCGTGCAATTGACGCCCAAAGGCCGCGAGTTGCTCGAGGCCGCCGAGGAAATGCTGCAGTTGCGCGACCGTCTGCTTGAGAAAATGGGCAAGGAAGTCGAAGTGGTCCGGCACTTTCGCCTCGGCATCACTGAGCTGATCGCGCTGACCTTCCTGCCGAAGCTCGTGCAGGACATTCGCGTGGCGTATCCGACGGTGTCGCTCGAGCCGGAAATCGACGTCAGCACGAATCTGAGTGCGCGGCTCCTGCGCGGCGATATCGATTTCATCATCGCGCCAACGGTGCTCAAGGATCCGCGCTTTACGTCAGTGCCGCTCAGGAAGCTGCAACTCAAATGGATGGCGAGTCCGTCGCTCGTCGACGCATCACGCGTGCTGTCGCTCGAGGAAATCGCGAACTATCCGATCCTGATGCAAATCGGCACGTCGGGCGTCGACGCGATCTACGACCGCTGGTTCGAATCGAAAAAGCTCGCCATCCGGCGCACGTTCGCGGGCAACAGCCTGATCGCGCTGAGTTCGCTGACGGTGGCGGGCTTTGGCGTGAGCTATTTGCCGGCGCTTTATTTCGCCGACCTCGTCGAGCAAGGGCTGCTCAATGTGCTGGATTCGACGCAGCGGCCGCCCGATGTGCGCTACTACGCGATTTATCGCAACGACGGGCCGTCGGCGCTGTATTCGGTCGTTGCCGATCAGGCGCGGCGGCTTTGCGATTTTTCGAAGCCGGATCTGGCGTCGGTCGCGCGTTAGTCCCGGCAATTGCGTTGGCGACGGTCGTGCCGCGTCGCCAAAAACAGAACGGGCAGCTTCGCGCTGCCCGTTTCATGACCGCTTGTTGCGCTTCGGCCAGGCGAAGCGCAGCGCATTCGCGCGCAATCAGTGCAAGATCTTCGCGAGAAAATCCTTCGCGCGATCCGACTTCGGATTCGCAAAGAAGTCTTCCTTGCGGTCGTCTTCGACGATCAGCCCCTTGTCCATGAAGATCACGCGATGCGCGACCTTCTTGGCAAAGCCCATTTCGTGCGTGACGCACATCATCGTCATGCCTTCCTGCGCGAGTTCGACCATCACATCGAGTACTTCGTTGATCATCTCGGGGTCGAGCGCGGACGTCGGTTCGTCGAACAGCATCGCGATCGGATCCATCGACAGCGCGCGCGCAATCGCCACGCGCTGCTGCTGTCCGCCCGACAACTGGCCCGGAAACTTGTCCGCATGCGCGCGCAGGCCGACGCGATCGAGCAGCTTGATGCCCTTCGCCGCGGCCTCGTCCTTCGACCGGCCGAGCACCTTGACCTGCGCAAGCGTCAGGTTTTGCGTGATCGTCAGATGCGGGAACAGCTCGAAATGCTGAAACACCATGCCGACCTTCGCGCGCAGCTTCGACAGGTTGGTCTTCTTGTCGCCGAGCGACTGGCCGTTGATGACGATATCGCCTTTCTGGAACGGCTCAAGGCCGTTTACGGTCTTGATCAGCGTCGATTTGCCTGAACCCGACGGGCCGCACACGACGACCACCTCGCCCTTTTTCACTTCCGTCGTGCAGTCGGTCAGCACCTGGAACTGACCGTACCACTTCGAAACATTCTTGATAGAGATCATCTTGCGACCTTTTTCTGAAGACTTTTGACGAGGCTCGACGCGATCACGCAGATCACGAAATAGCAGGCGCCCGCAAACAGTACCATCTCGACGCTCGTGCCGTCACGATCGCCAATATTGGCAGCAGTACGGAAGAAGTCGGCGAGGCCGATCACGTAGACGAGCGACGTATCCTGAAACAGTACGATTGCCTGCGTGAGCAACAGCGGCACCATCGCGCGGAACGCTTGCGGCAGCACGATCAGCTTCATCGCCTGGCCGTACGTCATGCCGAGCGCAAACGCTGCATTGACCTGGCCGCGCGGCACCGCCTGAATGCCGGCCCGGATGATCTCCGAGTAATACGCGGCTTCGAACAGCGAGAACGCGACCATGGCCGAAGCCAGCCGGATGTCGATATCGGGCGACAGCCCGAGCAGATTCTGCAACACCTGCGGCACGATCAGGAAGAACCACAGCAGCACCATCACGAGCGGAATCGAGCGGAACAGCGTCACATACGTGCGCGCGAACCACTCGAGCGGCTTGACGCCCGATAGCCGCAGCAGCGCCAGCACCGTGCCGATCAGAATGCCGCAGACAATCGCGATGACGGTAATCTCGAACGTGATGATCGCGCCGGTCCATAAGGTAGGCAGCGCGCCCGGAATACCACTCCAGTCGAAGTGATGCATCACTTGCCTCCGATATAGCCCGGCAGGCGGGTCTTGTGTTCGAGGATGCGCATCAGCTGCATCACGATCAGGTTGATCACCATATACGCGACCGTCACCGCGATAAACGACTCATACGCCTGCGAGGTGTAATCGACGAGCTGCCGCGCCTGCGCCGAGAGTTCGAGCAGACCGATCGTGGACGCGACCGCGGAGTTCTTGAAGATATTCAGAAACTCGGACGTGAGCGGCGGCACGATGATGCGGTAGGCAACCGGCAACAGCACGTAGCGGTACGTCTGCCATTGCGTGAAGCCGAGCGCGAGACCGGCGGCGCGCTGGCCCCGCGGCAACGCGTTGATGCCCGAGCGCACCTGCTCGCAGACACGCGCAGCGGTGAAAAGACCAAGACAGAGAATCGACGACGAGAAGAACTGCACGGTCGGCGGCAATTGCTTGAACCAGGTGCCGATCGACACCGGCAGCAATTCCGGTATCACGAGATACCAGATGAAAAACTGGACGATCAGCGGGATGTTGCGGAAGATCGCGACATAGGTGGTGCCGATCGCGGAAAGCGTTTTGTTCGGTACGGTGCGCAGCACGCCGAACAACGAACCGACGATCAGCGCGATCACCCATGCCGACAGCGAGACGACGATCGTCACCCAGAAGCCGGACATCAGCCAGCCCAGATAGGTAGTCGGCTCGCCCGTGGAAACCGGACTTAGCAGAATGCCCCAGTTCCAGTGATAGGACATGACAAAGACTCCAACAAAAAGAAACGGAAGAAGCGTTCGGCCCCTTCCGTTTCGTTCAACACGTTGCGACGGTAACGGTTGATCGACCTTAGTCGATTGCCTTGTCGTTCGGGCTCTTGTAGAGCGCCTTGATATCTTCGCTTTCCGGGAAGTTCAGGTTCAGGCCCTTCGGCGGAATCGGCGATTCGAACCACTTCTTGTAGATCGGATCGGCTGCGCCCGATGTTTCGAGCTTCGCGATCGCGTCGTCGACCACCTTCTTGAATTCCGGATCGTTCTTGCGCAGCATGCAGCCGTACGCTTCACGCGATTGCGGCGTGCCGACGATCACGAAGTCGTTCGGGTTGTTCGACTTGGCGCGCTCGCCGGCGAGCAGCGCGTCGTCCATCATGAACGCGGCGGCACGACCCGTCGACAGCGTGAGGAACGACTCGCCGTGGTCCTTCGCGCTGATGATGTTCATGCCCATGTTCTTGTCCTGATTCATCTTGCGAAGCAGGCGCTCGGACGTGGTGCCGGCGGTCGTCACGACCGTCTTGCCCTTCAGGTCCGGGAAATCCTTGATGCCGGAATCTTTCTTCGTCATCAGGCGCGTGCCGATCACGAAGATCGTGTTCGAGAATGCGACCTGCTGCTGGCGCTCGGTGTTGTTCGTGGTCGAACCGCACTCGAGGTCGATCGTGCCGTTCTGCACGAGCGGAATGCGGTTTTGCGACGTCACCGGCGTGAGCTTCACCTTCAGGTTCGGCATGTTCAGCTTCTGCTTGACGGCTTCGACCACGACCAGCGCGAATTCCTGCGAATAACCAACCACATTCTGCTTGTCGTCATAGTACGAAAACGGAATCGACGATTCGCGGTGACCGAGCGAAATAACGCCCGTGTCCTTGATCTTCTTAAGCGTGCCGGCGTCCTGTGCATGAGCACCCGCCGCAAACAAACCCGAAAACAGTCCGACAGTCGCGAGAAGCAGCGCAGCTTTTTTAACCTTCATTTGTAAGTCTCCTTGGCCAATACCGGCGCAAGTGTATCAAAGTAACTATTTTGAAAGAATGGTCGTTAACCATGTCCGGACACAAATGTTGCGTAAATCCAGCACTGTGTCCGGTATTGCGTCCCGCGCGCTACCCCCTACGGAACGCATACGCAAAAGCGGACGGCATCTTACAACGCCGTCCGCCTGCAATGTGCGCGATCATACAGAATCGCGCACAAACCGTTTGTGAAAAATTAAACCCGGGCTGGGGGCCCCCAATCAGGGGTAGAGCCCGCGCATCTCGCGCGCCATCAGAATCCGTTTGCACGCGACGATAAACGCCGCCGTGCGCACCGACACCTTCTGCTCGTCGGCAACCTGCCAGACCGCGGCAAATGCCTCGCGCATCACGCGCTCGAGCCGCTCGTTGATCTCGTCCTCGGTCCAGAAGAAGCTCGAAAAATCCTGCACCCACTCGAAGTACGAGACGGTCACGCCGCCCGCATTCGCGACGACGTCCGGAATGACGAGCACCCCCTTGTCGTGCAGGATGTCGTCGGCCGCGGTCGTGGTCGGGCCGTTCGCGCCTTCCACGATGATTTTCGTGCGGATTTTCGGCGCGTTTTTCTCGGTGATCTGGTTTTCGAGCGCGGCCGGAATCAGGATGTCCGATTCGATGGTCCAGAAGTCGTCGTTCGCGATGGTGTCCGCTTCACGGAAGCCGCCAACGCCACCGGTCTTTGCGACATGCTCGAGCAGCGCGCCCGCATCGATGCCGGTCGACTTGTGCAGCGTGCCCGTGTGGTCCTGCACGGCGACGATGTTCGCGCCGGCTTCCTGAAAGAGCCGCGCCGCGATACCGCCCACATTGCCGAAGCCCTGCACCGCGACGCGCGCGCCTTCGATCGGAACGCCGGTGCGCCGCGCCGCTTCGCATCCGACCACGAACACGCCGCGGCCCGTCGCTTCGCGGCGGCCGAGCGAGCCGCCGAGCGTGATCGGCTTGCCGGTCACGACGCCCGTGGCCGTCTGGCCCTGGTTCATCGAGTACGTGTCCATCATCCACGCCATGATCTGCTCGTTCGTATTCACGTCCGGCGCGGGAATATCGGTGTTCGGCCCGATGATGATGCCGATTTCGCTCGTGTAGCGGCGCGTCATGCGCTCGAGTTCGCCGCGCGACAGCTTGCGCGGATCGACGCGGATGCCGCCTTTGGCGCCGCCGTACGGCACGTTGACCGCCGCGTTCTTGACCGACATCCACGCGGAAAGCGCCATCACTTCCGACAGCGTCACGTCCTGGTGATAACGCACGCCGCCCTTGCCGGGGCCGCGCGAGACGTTGTGCTGCACACGATAGCCTTCGAAGTGAGCGACGGTGCCGTTATCGAGTTCGATCGGTACATCGACGATCAGGATGCGTTTGGGACGCTTGAGCGTTTCGATCCAGCGCGATTGCGTACCGAGGTACGGCGCGACGCGGTCGACCTGGCGCAGGTAGTTGCCCCACGGGCCGAGATCGTCCTGATGCAGATAGGAGGGCAGGGTTTCCGGCGATGTTTCGAACTTCGATTGGGATGACATGAAGACTCCGACGGTCAACGAATGACGCCATTGTCGAAAATCGCCTCTGCGAAGGCCAATGCCGTTTGATCATCCCGTTATGTTTTTTATGCATAACCTCCGGAATGCACAAAACGCTATTGCCGGGGGCGGCGATAGCGCGTGCATGCACGCACTTCGCACCGATCCATCAGCTGGCGTCTTGCGCAAGCTCGGCCGACACCACGTCCCACAGCGCGCGTATCAGCGTATGCCGCGGGTCGTCGCCTTGTACGGCGAGCTTGTCGCGATAGAGGCGGATCTCCATCGTCAACGTGAACTGCCCTTGCGCGCCGCCGCCGCGCGTCGCGCGGTCGAGACGGAGCAGGCGGCCGTCGGCGACCGCGTCTTCGACGGCGCTATGCGGAAGAAACGCGATACCGTGCCCGGCCAGCGCCATTGCTTTCAGTCCCTCCGCCATGTCGGTTTCGTAGACGCGATCGAGGTATAGCCGCTGCGGCGCGTTCGAGATGATCACCTCGGTCATGCGGCCGAGATACGCGTTCGGCGTGTACGACAAGTACGGCGCGGGCGCATCGGGCGTGCCCGGCAGCGTGTGGCGCGCGCGACCCGCGCGGCCCGGCGCCGAGAACGGACTGATCGGCTCGATGCCGAGCGTCAGCATGTCGTATCGGGCAGGATCGAGCGCGACCGGATGGCTCGGATGGTGATAGCCCATGACGAGATCGCAGCCGCCTTCGACGAGCGACAACACCGCGTCGTGTACGTTCAGCGCACGCAGGCGTGTATGAATCGGCCCGAGCTGCGCTTCGATGCGCTGCAGCCAGCGCGGAAAATAGGTGAGCGACAACGTATGCGGCACCGCGAATTCGATCGTCGCGGCAGGCGTCGCGGTGTGGCCTCGCAACAGCGTGCGCGCTTCGTGGAATTGCGACAGCATCGCAAGCGCCTGCTCGTAGAACACCTGGCCGGCGTTGGTCAGACGCGTCGGGTACACGGATCGGTCGATCAGTTCCGTGCCGAGCCACGCTTCGAGCGCCTGAATGCGGCGCGAAAACGCCGGTTGGGTGACGTGCCGCAGTTCAGCCGAACGGCTGAAGCTGCGGGTTTCCGCAAGCGACACGAAGTCTTCGAGCCATTTCAGTTCCATGCGAGAGCCTGTGGGCGGCGGGGAAAAAGGAAATCCGGCGAAGCCGCCATTCTAGCGGCGGCGCAGTGGCCCGACGGAGCCGACGTCCTCGGCGACACGCCCACGGTGGTAAAATTCGCGGTTCTCCCCGTTTCCGTCCTGACGCTGCGCGTCCGCCCCATCATGTCCGACACCCGCCCCGATACCCTGTTCGCGCTGACCGCGCTGTCCCCGCTCGACGGCCGCTACGCGCCGAAAACCGAAGCCCTGCGCGACTGGCTTTCGGAAGCCGCCTTTATGCGCCACCGCGTGACTGTCGAGATTCACTGGCTGATTGCGCTGTCGCATGCCGGGTTCGCCGAAGTGCCGCGTTTCTCGCCCGCGTCCGAGCAGTTCCTGCTGCAACTGGTCGAGCGCTTCACCGCGCACGACGCGGCGCGGATCAAGGATATCGAGCGCGTGACGAACCACGACGTGAAGGCGGTCGAATACTGGCTGAAGGAGTCGGTGAAGGGACAGCCGGAGCTCGAGCGCGCGAGCGAGTTCATCCACTTCGCGTGCACGTCGGAGGACATCAACAACACGTCGCACGGTTTGATGATTGCCGGCGCGCGTGAGCACGTCATCCTGCCGGCGCTGCGCGCGGTGCATCAGCGCCTCGTCGCGCTTGCGCATGCGCAGGCCGAACAACCGATGCTGTCGCGCACGCACGGCCAGCCGGCCAGCCCGACAACGCTCGGCAAGGAAATCGCGAACGTGGCCGCACGCCTCGCGCGCGCGATCGAGCGCATCGCCAGGGTCGAACTGCTCGGCAAGATGAACGGCGCGGTCGGCAACTTCAACGCGCATCTGTCCGCGTATCCGGAATTCGACTGGGAAGCGTTTTCGCGCAAGGTCGTCGAAGAACGGCTGAAGCTGACGTTCAACCCGTACACCATTCAGATCGAGCCGCACGACTATATGGCGGAACTGTTCGATGCGGTCGCGCGCGCGAACACGATCCTGCTCGATCTCGATCGCGACGTGTGGGGCTATATCTCGATCGGCTACTTCAAGCAAAAGACGAAGGCCGGCGAAATTGGTTCGTCGACCATGCCGCACAAGGTCAATCCGATCGACTTCGAAAATTCGGAAGGCAACCTCGGGCTGGCGAACGCAACGCTGCGTCACCTTGCGGACAAGCTGCCGGTGTCGCGCTGGCAGCGCGATCTGACCGATTCGACGGTACTGCGCAATATCGGCGTGGCGTTCGGTTACTCGCTGCTCGCCTACGACGCGCTGATTCGCGGTCTCGACAAGCTCGAAGTGAATCCGCAACGGCTCAACGAAGACCTCGACAACTGCTGGGAAGTGCTGGCCGAGCCGGTGCAGACCGTCATGCGTCGCTATGGAATCGAAAATCCGTACGAGCAGTTGAAGGAATTGACGCGCGGCAAGGGCATTACGCGCGACGCGCTGCAGACGTTTATCGGCGGCCTGAATATTCCGGCCGATGCGAAAGAACGGCTGCTGGCGATGACGCCGGGTTCTTATGTTGGCAAGGCGGTGGAGTTGGCGAAGCGGATTGCCTGAACGGCGTACATAAGCGACGTCAGTCGCCAATCAAGCGAGCCGCGCTCATTTTGCACAAGGGCGGCTCTTTTTTTGCCGCGGCAAACTTGGCCGGCAAGCTTTGGCCGGCAAACCGGGACGCCGCCGCTCCCTTACGCCCGATCAGCGCGACTTCAGCTGATCGAGCACCTCATCGACCATCCGCTCCGGCGTCAGATCGATGCTCACCGTAATCGCTTCGTCCACTCCCGGCTCTTCGAGCGTATCGAGCTGGCTTTGCAATAACGACGGATCGAAGAAGTGTCCGGTGCGCGTCGTCAACCGCTCCTGCAGCACCTCGCGCGTTCCCTTCAGATAAACGAAGCACACGTCCCTGTCGCCGGCGCGCAGGATGTCGCGATACGAACGCTTGAGCGACGAGCAGGTGAACACCGCCGTCTCATGCGTGCGCTGTTTCTCTTCGATTGCCGCGCGTATCGCCTTTAGCCACGGCCAGCGGTCGTCGTCGGTGAGCGGAATGCCCTGGTGCATCTTCTCCTTGTTCGCCGCGCTGTGAAACGCGTCGCCATCGGTGAATTCGCAGTGCAGGCGCTCGGCGAGCAACTCGCCGATACGCGTTTTTCCGGCGCCCGACACGCCCATCACAATCAGAATCATCAAACACTCCTTACAGGACCGCCGCCAAAGCGAAGGTCAGTCCCAGGCCAAGCAACGAAATGAGGGTCTCGCACAGCGACCAGGTCTTGAACGTCTGACCAACCGTCATGCCGAAGTATTCCTTGATCAACCAGAAACCGCCATCGTTGACGTGAGAGAAAATCAGCGAACCCGAGCCCGTTGCGAGCACGAGCAGTTCGGGCTTCACGGCAACCGTGGCCGCGGACGCGATCGGCGCGACGATCCCGCAGGCTGTGGTCATCGCAACGGTCGCGGAGCCGGTGGCAAGGCGAATCAGCGCGGCCACCGACCAGCCAAGCAACAGCGGTGACAGATGCGCGGAAGTCGCCGTGTCGACGATCTGCTTCGAAATACCGCTATCCATCAGCACGCGCCCGAATCCGCCGCCCGCGCCGACAATCAGCGTGATGCCCGCGATCGGCGCGAGACATTCGCCGCAAAACTTCTGGATCTGTTCACGATTGAAGCCGCGCTGCGCGCCGAATGTCCAGAAGCTGACGAGCACGGCGATCAGCAGTGCGACGTCGGTATTGCCGATAAAGTGAAGCAGATCGTTCGCGAGCGTCTTCGGCGCGGCGACAAGATCGGCCCAGCTGCCGATCAGCATCAGGATAACGGGCAGCAGGATCGTGAACAGCGTCACGCCGAAGCCCGGAAGGTCGCGCTCGCCCTGTTGTTCGCCCTGTTGTTCGCCCTTCTGCTCGCCTTGCGCGTCAGACTGTGCGATGAACTGTGCGGCGAGCGGATTGTTCTCAGGCAACCTGATGTGGCGGTGAATCAGCAACGCGAACAGCGGGCCCGCGACAATCGCCGTCGGCACGCCGACGATCAGCCCGTACACAATCGTGCGACCGATATCCGCGTGATACGCCTGCACGGCAAGCAAAGCGGCCGGATGCGGCGGAATCAACCCGTGCACCACCGACAAACCGGCGACCATCGGCAAGCCGATCAGCAGCAGCGACTTGCCCGTGCGCTTCGCGACGTTGAATGCGATCGGAATCAGCAGCACGAAGCCCACTTCAAAAAACACCGGCAAACCGACGATGACCGCGACGAACATCATCGCCCAGTGAATGTTCTTTTCGCCGAACCAGCGAATCAGCGTGGTGGCGATGCGTTCGGCGCCGCCCGATTCGGCCATCATCTTGCCGAGCATCGTGCCAAGGCCGACGACGATCGCGATATGCCCGAGCGTATTGCCGTTGCCCGTTTCGAACGACTTCACGATCGACCCGGCCGGCATACCGGCAGCCAGCCCGAGCAGCAAGGAAACGATGATCAGGACGAGGAACGGATAGACCTTGAACCGCGTGATCATCAAGATCAAAACACCAATCGCGATCACGCCGTAGACCAGCAGCATGCTGCCGTGAACCGCTCCCATGAAGCTCCTCCTTTTGCGTTATTGGTCTTCAATGCAGATGCCGGAGTGCGGCTGCACGTCGCGTACCAGGACGCGAATTTTACTGCGTGCGGACAACAAAAAGCCTCGCCTTTGCAGCCGTGCGGCTGAATCGGCGAGGCTCCATGCGTCGCGCAGACCCCGATGCCGGGTGGATCAACGCTTGAATCGCAAGGTCATTTCATCAGTGCGCGGCGAGTGCCGTCGCGGCGCGCGCGAGGCGCGTCACTTCATCCCAGTTCTGCGCGGCAAGCGCGGCCTTCGGCGTGAGCCATGAACCGCCGACGCACACCACGTTCGGCAGCGCGAGAAAATTCGGCGCCGATTCGGCCGTGATGCCGCCGGTCGGGCAAAACTTGAGCGTCGGGAACGGTCCCTGAAACGCCTGCAGCATCGGCACGCCGCCCGCTTGCTGCGCGGGGAAAAATTTCACGATCTCGTAGCCGAGCTCGAGCGCAACGATGATGTCGGTCGGCGTCATCACGCCCGGCAGCAGCGGCAGACCGGCATCCTGCGCGGCCTGATGCATGTCCTTCGTCAGGCCCGGCGATACGCCGAACCGAGCGCCGGCTTGCTTCGCCAATGCGCATTGCTCGGGCCTCGTGATCGTGCCGACACCGACCACGATATCTTCCGCGAGCTGGCTCGCGCGCTCGATCGCTTTCAAACCCGCTTCGGTCCGCAGCGTAATTTCGAGCACCTTCACGCCGCCCGCATGCAATGCGCGCGACACGTTCTCGCCCTGCTCGACCGAATCGAATGCGAGCACCGGAATGACGGGGCCGAGCCGAACGATGTCGCTTACTGTCTTTGACGTCATGGTCACACTCCTTACTTGTGCATTGCGTGGCTAGGTTGCGCGTGTGCGGTGTTTGCGCTGGCGTGCTTTTTCGCCTCGTGGTCTGCCGATGCGCCCGCCTGCGCGCCGTGGCCATGCGCGTGGGCCGCTTCGGTCTCGCCTGCAAGCGGACCGAACACCGATGCACCGAGCTCTGCCGGCGCCGCCGCCGCGCGGAACACGCCAAACAGTTCGCGACCGAAGCCCACTTCGTTCTCCGCCTGATGGTGACACACCGCGAGCGGCCGCTGCGCCCATTCGGCTTCGTCGATCTCGATGTCGAGCACGCCCGCTTCCGCGTCGATGACGATCGTATCGCCGCTACGCACTTTGCCGAGCGGGCCTTGCAGCAGCGCCTCGGGCGACACGTGAATCACCGCGGGCACCTTGCCCGATGCGCCGGACATACGGCCATCGGTAACGAGCGCCACATGGAAACCCTGATCCTGCAGCACACCGAGCAGCGGCGTCAAACGATGCAGTTCGGGCATGCCATTTGCGCGCGCACCCTGGAACCGCACGACCGCAATGAAATCGCGCTTCAGTTCGCCATTATCGAACGCTTCCTGCACGGCCTCCTGCGAATCGAACACGATCGCCGGCGCTTTCACCGCGCGGTGCTCGTGCGCGACCGCGGAGATCTTGATCACGCCGCGGCCGAGCTTGCCCTGCATCAGACGCAAGCCGCCGTCGGGCTGGAACGGTTCCTTGATACTGCGCAGTACTTTCGTGTCGTGGCTCTCATGCGCGCCCGGCACCCACGTGAGCGTGTCGTCGATCAGCTTCGGCTCCTGCGTGTAATGCGAGAGCCCCTTGCCCGCGACGGTGTTCACATCGTCGTGCAGCAAGCCGCCTTCGAGCAGATTACGCACGAGGAACGCCACGCCGCCGGCCGCGTGGAAGTGATTCACATCGGCCTTGCCGTTCGGGTAGACCTTCGCGAGCAGCGGCACGGCTTGCGAGAGCGTATCGAAGTCGTCCCAGTCGATGATGATGCCGGCCGCGCGCGCAATCGCGACGAGGTGCAGCGTGTGATTCGTCGAACCGCCGGTCGCGAGCAAAGCGACGATGCCGTTCACAACCGCCTTTTCATCGACGACATGGCCGATCGGCATGTAGTTGCCGCGGTCGGCGGTCAGATCGAGCACACGGCGTGCGGCCTGCGCGGTCAGCGCGTCGCGCAGCGGCGTATGCGGATGCACGAATGCCGAGCCCGGCAGATGCATGCCCATCACTTCCATCAGCATCTGGTTACTGTTCGCGGTGCCGTAGAACGTGCACGTGCCGTGGCTGTGGTACGCGGCGGCTTCCGCCTCGAGCAGCGCGCCGCGGTCGCAGCCGCCGGTCGCGAACTGCTGACGGATCTTCGCCTTGTCGTCGTTCGACAGGCCGCTCGTCATCGGGCCGGCCGGCACGAAGATGGTCGGCAGATGGCCGAATTGCAGCGCCCCGATCATCAGGCCTGGCACGATCTTGTCGCACACGCCGAGACACAGCGCCGCATCGAACATGTTGTGCGTGAGCGCGACCGCCGTGCTCATCGCGATCACTTCGCGCGAAAAGAGCGACAGCTCCATGCCCGCGTTGCCTTGCGTGATGCCGTCGCACATCGCGGGCACGCCGCCCGCGAATTGCGCGACGCCGCCGTTTTCGCGCGCGGCGGCTTTGATGATGTCCGGGAATGTCTTGTACGGCGCGTGCGCGGACAACATCTCGTTGTACGAGGACACGATGCCGATGTTCGGCTGACCGATCGCCTTGATCGCGAACTTGTCGTTGCCTTCGAGTCCGGCGAAACCGTGCGCGAGGTTCGCGCACGACAATGTGCCGCGTGCCGGGAAATGACCCTGCGCCTGTTCGATGCGCGCGAGGTAGGCATCGCGGGTCGGTTTGCTGCGCTCGATCACGCGACGCGTGACCTTCATCAATTGAGAATGCGGGGAAACCATCGATGATGCTCCTTCGTCGCTCTGGCTGGCCGATGCGCATGTCGGGAGGCGCTCGCGCCGGATTCGGTATCGCGGGGACACGGTCGGCGTTTCGACCGTTCCATGGAGTTTAGTAGAAAAACTACATCGAATCAATGTGGCCGACGCTGAATTCGAGATTCAGTCGATGGGCTCATGAGCCGCATTTTCAAAGGCTTCCAATAAACTCGCCCGAATCCCAGGGAAATCACCTACCCACCGAAATGTAGTTTTTGTACCTATTCTACTGTTCAGCTATAGTCCATTCGTTTCTTTCTTCAGCATAGGGCGAGTTCTCCGATGATGTTGTCCCAGGTGGAAGCGATGCGCGATCAGTTGCGCCCGTCCGAACGCAAGCTCGCCGACTACGTCATCGAGGCGCCCCGCGAGGTGCTCGACCTGTCGATGACGGAAGTCGCCGCGCGTGCGGGCGTGAGCCAGCCGACCATTGCGCGCTTTTGTCATGCGCTCGGGTTTTCGGGCTTCCGCGAGTTCAAGATCAGGCTCGCGCAAGGTATTGCAGCCGACGTGCCCGCCGTCTATCGCGACGTGCGGCCGGACGAACCGGCGCCGGGCGTCGCCGCCAAAGTGCTCGACCGGACCATTGGCGCGCTCATTCAGGTGCGCAACAACCTGTCGACCGACAGCGTCGCGGCGGCAATCGACCTGCTTGCCCATGCGCGCCGGATCGAGTTTTACGGCGCAGGCGGCTCGGGCGTCACCGCGCTGGATATGCAGCACAAGTTTTTCCGGCTCGGCATGCCGAGCGTCGCGTATTCGGATCCGCATACGTTTCTGATGTCCGCGGCGCTGCTTGGCAAAGGCGATGTGGTCGTCGCGATTTCGAATACGGGACGCACGCGCGACATCGTCGATGCGGCGAAGTCCGCGCTTGCGGCCGGGGCAAAAGTGATCGCGGTCACGCACGGCAATTCGCCGCTCGCGCGGATCGCGTCGATCGGGCTGTTCGCGAACGTCGATGAAGACACGGATATTTTTTCGCCGATGACGTCGCGCACCTCGCATCTCGCGATCGGCGACATTCTGGCGGTGGGCGTCGCGCTGCAACGGGGACCGGAACTGGCCGAGAAACTGGCCGGCGCGAAGGACCTGATCACGCGCAGGCGGATTGGGCCCGAAGGATAAAGAAAGCGCTGCACGCGAACGGCCGCGCCATAAAAAACGGGCTCCCGAAGGAGCCCGTCTCAAGGTACTGCTAACAGGAACTACACGAGTCTTGCAACTGACAGTCGAGCGGCCAGGACCGCGCCGCTCGACCGCCTAACGGCTTACCACTGGTACGAAGCACCCGCACCGATGGCCGTGCCGTTACCCGGGGACATACCCGCACCGAGCTTCACCTTCAGGTTCTGCGTGATGCGAGCCGAAGCGCCGAGCGCGACAGCCTGATAGCCCTTGTAGTTGCCGGTGCCGACACCGACCGCGATCGTCTTGCCTTGATCGACGTCCGGAATCATCGTCAGCGCGGTGGCCGCGGCGATACCGCCGTACGAGTTCTTGGCAACCGAGTTCACCTGCGACTGCATCGACTTCATGCTCTGGTCGATGTAGTCCTTCGACGTCATGCCGCTCGGCAGATCGCCGATGCGCGCATCGGTGTAGCTGTTCGCGTTGGCAACGGCTTCGTTCAGCTGACCGACATTGACCGCATCGGTGGTTTCGGTGCCTTCCGCGACGTTGGTGATCTTCTTGCCGCCTGCATCGTTGTTCCAGCTGCCGCCGCCGCTCATGTTGATCACCTGACCTTCGACGACCGTCACGCGGTTGTCGAGGTTCGTCACCTGACCTTGCAGCGCCGACAACTGACCGAAGTTCACCGCGTCGTACTTGCTCTTGCCGTCCGCGACGTTGCTCAGGATCACCGGAGCCGTCATCGTGCCGCCAGCAAGTCCGCCCAGCGTGAGTCGATCATGCGCCGACGAGTCGTACATCACTGCATCACCGATGTTGCCCATGTTGTAGTTGATGTCGTCGATGCGCTTGTTGGTCGCGAACAGCTGCGAGCCATTCACCGCGTCCGTGCTCGATGCGCTCAGCGCACCTGCCTTCACGTTGGAAAGCGTAGTGCCCGTCGCGCCATTGAACGTCACCTTGTCGTGCGCCGAAGTGTCGTACTTCACGCCGTCCGCGGCACCGGTTGCTGCTTTCGCGTCGACCGCTGAAAGCGCCGCGCCAACGTCCGAATACGTGCTGCCAGCCACGTTGTACGACGGCGCCTTGACCGTGCCGTCGGCGTTCACCTCTGCACCACCGCCCAGTGCCGTCGTCACGCCCTTGAGCTGCGAGACGTTCACTGCGTCGGTATCGGCCGTGCCATTGGCTAGGTTGAAAATCTTCTTGCCTTCCATCGTCATCTGTTGCTTGACGATGATTTTGTCCGTCGCATCGAGCTGGACGAAGCCCTTGTCGGACACGATCAGGGATGCTGGATCGTTCGCGCTGGCGTTCCAGCCCTGCGGGTTGGCAAACAGACCGACGCCGCCGTTGTTGATCAAGCCATCCCGTGACAATGTGCAAGACGTAAACTGGTTAAAGCCCTGGGTACCGCTCGACCCCGACTTGCAGATTTCCATACCCCCTACGGCAGCCATCGCCGCCGGGGCGAACGATACGGCGGAGAGCGCCGTCATGAGCGCGGCGCCCGTCCGCGATGCAGACGACGATTTTTTCCGACCCTTGGCGGTTTCCGCTGCCGCAACCCACGTACCGGTGGACTCATTCCAAACTGACCGATAAGCCTTATTCATCACGCAATCCTAAAAATACCGAGACAATTCAAACGCCAGAAACGCAACGGGTCACCGCACGAAAGCAGACGCAAAAACATCCCATGGCGCCGATTCAGCGACGCCTTTGATCAATGAAAAAATGGACACTTCAGACCGGCCTCGGGACACGAGAAGTCGTGAACCGCTATCGCGTGTCGATCGGCCGAAGCCGGAAGGTGGGACAGGAGAAATTTGATATAGAGAGAATCCGCCTAGCCCATCTACCGCGGGATGAACTTTATTTCCAGGAGTCTTAAGCGGATATCGGACTACTCCGAATAGGGCGTGAGGGACTTAAAAACGCATTAGAACAATGGCGTAGGACGCCGTAAGCGAATTGTCAAACGAGCGTTTTAGAGCACTTCGATGGCGAACGTCATCGACTAAAACAGGACGACGCGCAATGCAAACGCCTGCGATGCGATCACGATTGCGAACCGAGAAATAAGCGTGCGAGCGAAGTACTCACCACACAGAGACCCGTGGCGAATTCCATGCCATTTGATGGATGAGAATCAGGAAGAAAAGAGCGCCTGAAAAGCCGAAATGGCCGCGCAGAAAAAAGCAAAGGCGCCTACCGACTGCAGAATCGGTGGCGCCTCATTAAAGGATTGCGAACGACTTGAAGAGATTTAAAACGGCTTGATTACGACCAACGCGACTGCGGCAAGCATCCCGAGCACCGGTAGCTCGTTGAACATCCGATACCACTTATGCGAGCGCCGGTTTTCGCCGCGCTCGAACGTGCGCAGCAACAGGCCGCAGTACACGTGATACAGCACAAGCAAAACCACTACCCCGACCTTCGCGTGAATCCACCCCTGCCCGCGCCCAATCCCCACCGCGAGCCAGAGCCACAACCCGCAAGCCAGCGCCGGCACCGCAATCAGCGACATAAATCTGAACAGCTTGCGCGCCATCGTCAGCAATCGTGCAATTGCCGCCGGCTCAGTCTCCATCGCCAGATTCACAAAAATCCGCGGCAAATAAAAAAGCCCGGCAAACCAGGCTGCGATCAATACGATATGAAACGTTTTGATCCAGAGCATCGATAAAGTCCCTGTTCTTTGTCGTCGTTCGAATGTGACTGCGAATCGAAAATTACTGACGTCCTTCGCCATGCCCCAGCACGACATACTTCAACGACGTCAATCCTTCGAGGCCCACCGGCCCGCGCGCATGCAGTTTGTCGTTGGAAATGCCAATCTCCGCGCCCAAGCCGAATTCGAAGCCGTCGGCAAAACGCGTCGACGCATTGACCATCACACTCGCCGAATCCACCTCACGTAGAAACCGCATCGCGCGGTCGTGATCTTCGGTGACGATTGCATCCGTATGCGCCGATCCGTACGTGTTGATGTGCTCGATCGCCTCGTCGATGCCTTCGACAATTTTCACCGCCAGCACCGGCGCGAGATACTCGGTGCGCCAATCCTCTTCGGTCGCCTCGACGAGCGGCCCGACACCCGCAGCTCGCAGCAATTCGCGCGCCGCCGCATCCACGCGCAACTCCACATCCTTTTCGCGATAAAGCTTGCCGAGCTTCGGCAGCACCTGCTCAGCGATTCCGCGCGCCACGAGCAGCGTCTCCATCGTGTTGCACGTGCCGTAGCGATGCGTCTTCGCGTTATCGCAGACGTTCATCGCTTTCGCGATATCCGCGCGCTCATCCACATACACGTGGCAAATGCCATCGAGATGCTTGATCATCGGCACGCGCGCTTCCTCCATCAGCCGCGCGATCAGGCTCTTGCCGCCGCGCGGCACGATCACGTCGATGTATTCGGTCATCGTGATCAGCTTGCCGACCGCCGCGCGATCCGGCGTTTCGACCACTTGCACGGCGTCCTGCGGCAATCCGGCCGCATCGAGCCCTTCGCCGATCAGCTTCGCAAGCGCCGTATTGCATTCGAGCGCTTCCGAACCGCCGCGCAAGATCGTCGCGTTGCCCGACTTCAGGCACAGCGCGGCCGCGTCGATCGTCACGTTCGGCCGCGATTCGTAGATGATCCCGATCACGCCGAGCGGCACGCGCATCTGTCCGACCTGGATGCCGCTCGGCCGGTATTTCAGATTGCTGATCTCGCCGATCGGATCCGGCAGCGCGGCCACCTGCCGCAGGCCTTCGACCATCGTCTTCAGCGCCTTGTCGGAGAGCGTCAGACGATCGACGAACGCGGCATCATGGCCTTTCTCGCGAGCCTTCGCGACGTCGCGCGCATTCGCTTCCTTCAACACGGCCGTATCGCGCTCGATGGCCCGCGCGACCGCTTCGAGCGCGGCATTCTTCGCCGCCGTCGACGCGCGCGCCATCGCGCGCGAGGCGCGGCGCGCGCGGCGGCCGAGGTCGGTCATGTACTGGTCGATATCCATGGTGGTTTCCGTCGGACCGCGCTTTCACGACGAGGCGCGGATACTATGAGTTAGCGAACGTTGGATCGATTGTAAGTCCCGGCGCAAATGTACGCGCCGCGACAGGATGAATTGGGCCGACGGGTGCGTATCGCGCCGCAGCAACGCGCCGCGCGGCACATCGGCCATCGTGGGTACGCGGCGACCGCGCGCAGGGCTGCTAAGAAGGCCGCCGCGCAGACGCCGCGGGCGACGGTCGCCCAGCCGCCGTGGCCGGTACGTTTGTCGGCGCCCTGGGCATGCCCGACGCCGACGCCCGTGCGCCGTTACCCGGGGCCGGCGACGACGCCACCGTCATCGCCAGTTCAAAGAGCCCCGCCCACGGGTCAGGCGGCGGGTCGCTAAGCCGCTTGCCCGGCGTGCCGCCCGACAAACCCTTCACTTGCCGATCGAGCTTGGCGGCCAAGGTCAGCGCCTTCTCGAGCGCCGCTTCGGTCACGCGCGACAGCGCTGGCCCGATGAGCCGCTCGCGCGGTCCCCACACGCGATTCTCGCGCGTCAGCATCGCGAGCGGCTTACCCGCCGCGACGCCGCGTTTGATCCGCAGCAGCGTGCGGATTTCCTCCACCACGGCCCACAGCACGAGCACTGCGGCCTCGCCTTCACCGCGCAGACCGTCGAGCATCCGCGACAGGCGGCCGACATCGCCCGCCAGCATCGCCTCGTTCAGCTTGAACACGTCGTAGCGTGCAACATTCAGCACGGCGTCGTGAATCTGTTCGAAGCTCAGCACGCCCGCCGGATAAAGCAGCCCGAGCTTCTGGATTTCCTGGTGCGCGGCCAGCAGATTGCCCTCAACCCGCTCCGCCATGAACTGCAATGCCCGCCGGCCGTCTTCGCCCGGCGCAACGCGTTGCTGCTGAAGCGCGAGCCGTTGCCCGATCCAGCCTGGCAATTGCGCGCGCTCGACCGGGT
Organism: Paraburkholderia sp. 2C; assembly: GCF_054589215.1. Lineage (NCBI taxonomy): Bacteria > Pseudomonadati > Pseudomonadota > Betaproteobacteria > Burkholderiales > Burkholderiaceae > Paraburkholderia > Paraburkholderia sp. 2C. The sequence goes on from NZ_BAAILL010000049.1 coordinate 460,232, forward strand.
CGATCTTCAACGCGACGCCCGCATCCGCCAGCGCGGTGAACCAGCCGGCTTTCTGCGTTGCCGCGTCGAGTCGCGGCAGAGTGACAAGCGTAAGCACATCCGGATTAGCCGCATCGGCGAGCGTCTTCAGCGCCTCCGCGCCTTCCTTGCCCGGCTTGCCGGTCGGAATGCGCAACTCGACCAGTTGCTTGTCGCCAAACAGCGACATCGACTGGCTCGCACCCAGCAGCGAACTCCAGTCGAAGCCCCGCTCGACGGTGAACACATTCCGGTCCGTGAACCCCGCCGCGCGCGCCGCGGCTCGAATCCGGTCGCACGCTTCCTGCGCAAGCAGATGCTCGTCGCCGTACACGACGTACAGGCCGGCGAGCCCCTTGGCCAGATGCGGTTCAAGCGCGTCAAGTCGCAGTTGCATGGTCAGACAGGATCAGATTTCGGTAGCAGGAAGCGAAAGCAGCATTCATCAAAGCGGCGGCGGCGGCAAGGGCGCACGCGGCACCACGGCGGGCACTTCCTGCCCCGGCGCCGGATGCAGCGACTTCACAATCGCAAGGCGTCGCCATAATTGATCGACCGCGTCGTTGCGCATGTCCGCGTAAAGAATGTCGGCTTCCGCTGCTTTCGATTGCGAGAACTGGTCGCTATAGGTCATCGCGCGGTTCAGCGCAATGATGCTCGGCGGAATCAGCACGGTACCGTCCGAGCCGACCAGCGAGTAATTGATCGAATACGTCAATGCATATTCTTCGACCACGCCGAGCGAATTCAGCGTCAGCACGCTGTTGCCGAGCACCTCCGTGACGCGCAGCACCGCATCCGCATTGGCCGGCGAATTGACGATAACCGTGTCGCTGCCGCCCTGCACAATGCGCGTGAGGCGCGCAGAGAACGCCGGCGGCGCGCCGGCGATGGCGAGACGCTTGAACGCATAGTCGGACTGGCCGCGCAGCTGGAAGCCGCAAGCGGACAACATCGCTACACTGCACGCAAGCGTCAAAAACGATCTGCGAGTCACTTTGGCTCCTGGTTCGCAGTTAATTCTTCGGCACACGGCGGAACATGACGGCACGCAGCGAGGCGCCTGCGCTGCGCTCCCGCTTGGCGGCAATCACTTACGCGACGATATTGACAAGCCGTCCGGGCACGATCACCACCTTCTTCGGCGGCCGCCCTTCGCTGAACTTCGCGAACATTTCGTGTGCAAGCGCCGCCTGCTCGATCACTTCGCGCGCGGCATCCTTCGCGACCGTCAGCGCGCCGCGCACCTTGCCGTTCACCTGCAGCACCAGTTCGATCTCGGCCTGCTCGAGCGCTTTTTCGTCGACCTTCGGCCACGGCGCATCGAGCAGCGCACCGAACTCGTCCGCATAGCCGAGTTCCTGCCACAACTGGAATGTGACATGCGGCACGACCGGATACAGCACGCGCAGCAGGATGCCATACGTCTCGCGCAACACGCCCGCTTGCGCGTCGCGCGCGCCTTCGATCGCGTTGAGCATCTTCATTGCGGCGGACACCACCGTGTTGTACTGCAGGCGCTGGTAATCGAAATCGGCCTGCTTCAGGACGGTGTGAATCTCGCGGCGCACCGTCTTTTCGGATTCCTTCAGTTGCGTGGCGTCGAATGACGCGCGCTCGCGCAATACCGCGAGATTCGCATGAGCGAACGCCCACACGCGACGCAGGAAGCGGCTCGCGCCTTCGACGCCGGCACCCGACCATTCGAGCTGCTGTTCCGGCGGCGCCGCGAACATCGTAAAGAGACGCGCGGTGTCGGCGCCGTGCTGATCGATCAGCACCTGCGGGTCGACGCCGTTGTTCTTCGACTTCGACATCTTCTCGACGCCGCCCAGTTCGACCGGCTGCCCGTCCGCATTGAGCGTCGCACCAACCGGACGACCCTTGTCGTCATGCGTGACGGTCACGTCGGCCGGGTTGTACCAGGTCTTCTTGCCCGTTTTGTCTTCGCGATAGAAGGTCTCGTTCAGCACCATCCCTTGCGTGAGCAGGTTCTTCGCCGGCTCGCCGAACTTGACGATGCCGAGATCGCGCGACACCTTCGCCCAGAAGCGCGAGTAGAGCAGGTGAAGAATCGCGTGCTCGATGCCGCCGATGTATTGATCCATCGGCATCCAGTAGTCGGTGCGCGCGTCGACCATCGTTTGCGCGTCGGGCGCCGCGTAGCGGTAGAAATACCACGACGAATCGACGAACGTGTCCATCGTGTCGGTTTCGCGCTTCGCCGCGCCGCCGCACTTCGGGCACTTGCAGTTGACGAATGCTTCGGACTTCACGAGCGGATTGCCCGTGCCGTCCGGCACGAGGTTCTCGGGCAGCACGACCGGCAAGTCTTGCTCGGGCACCGGCACGTCGCCGCACGTCGGGCAATGGATGATCGGGATCGGCGTGCCCCAGTAGCGCTGGCGCGAAATGCCCCAGTCGCGCAGACGATACGTGACCTGCTTGTCGCCGACGCCGAGCGCCTTCAGATCGGCAGCGATCGCGTCGACGGCCTGCGTGTAATTGAGCCCGTTGTACTTGCCGCTGTTGATCAGCGTGCCGTTTTCCTTGTCGCCGTACCACTCCTGCCAAGTATCGGTCGAGAACGTCTGGCCTTCGACCGCCACCACCTGCTTTACCGGAATGCCGTACTTCCTGACGAACGCGAAGTCGCGCTCGTCGTGCGCCGGCACGCCCATCACCGCGCCTTCGCCGTAGCTCATCAGCACGTAGTTGCCGATCCACACCTCGACCTTCTCTTGTGTGAGCGGATGCGTGACGTAAAAGCCGGTCGCCATGCCCTTCTTTTCCATCGTCGCCATATCGGCTTCGGCGACGCCGCCGTGCTTGCATTCATCGATGAACGCCTGCAGTTCGGGCTTGCCCTGCGCGAGGCGCGTGGCGAGCGGATGCTCGGCGGCAATCGCGCAGAACGTGACGCCCATGATTGTGTCGGCGCGCGTCGTGAAGACGCGCAGCAGCTTCTTCTCGCCGTCGATTTCGTACGGGAAGCCGAAGTTCACGCCGAAGCTCTTGCCGATCCAGTTCTGCTGCATCACCTTCACGCGCTCGGGCCAGCCGAGGCCTTCGAGGTCATTCAGCAGTTCGTCCGCGTACTGCGTGATGCGCATGTAGTACATCGGGATTTCGCGCTTTTCGACGACCGCGCCCGAGCGCCAGCCGCGACCGTCGATCACCTGCTCGTTCGCGAGCACGGTTTGATCGACCGGATCCCAGTTGACCGTGCCCGTTTTTTTGTACGCGATGCCCTTCTCGAGCATCTTCAGGAACAGCCACTGGTTCCACTTGTAGTAGTCAGGCTTGCAGGTCGTGACTTCGCGCGACCAGTCGATCGCGAGACCCATCGACTGCATCTGGCCCTTCATGTACGCGATGTTGTCGTACGTCCACTTCGCCGGCGGCACGTTGTTCGCCATCGCGGCGTTCTCGGCGGGCATGCCGAACGCGTCCCAGCCCATCGGCATCAGCGTGTTGTAGCCGTTCATCCGCAGATAGCGGTACATCACGTCGTTGATCGTGTAGTTGCGCACGTGCCCCATGTGCAGCTTGCCCGACGGGTACGGCAGCATCGACACGCAATAGAACTTGGGCTTGCTGGCGGTTTCCGTCGTTTTGTAGGCGTCGGTCGCGCGCCATTGCGCTTGCGCGGCGGATTCGACGTCGGAGGGAACGTATTTTTCGTGCATGGTCGGTGGTGTCGATGGTCGGTGCTGATGCACCAGGACCGGTGCTCGGCTACGTGAAGGATCCGCGAAGCCCCGATTTAAGGGGAAAGCGAAGATTATACCGTTCGATGCGGGGGCGGAGGTTGGCGGCGGCTGGGGCGGCAAGGCCGGACGCAGGAGGCTATCGGTGCTCTCGTTCCGCGCTGGGCGCCTGGAGGCTATAACGCCCTCCGCTCGAAATCGCCAACAGGTGTGCTCACCTGACTGTCCGCTGGCCCGCTCCAATTTCAAACTGGTTTTGGACATTTTTATCTCTCGCCTCCGAGCGCAAATGTCCGCAAACCAATCAACGCCGCGATTTATTTTAAGACTGTTTAAGACTCGTCTTATGCCGATCTTAAAAGACCATCTCTAAAATTTCCTCTGTCGCGCTAATCAAATACCCCCACAGGCCGGTCGATCAGGGGATTGCGAGAATGCAACTGAATACATTCACTATCGATAAGCGCACCCCTTTCAAATTTTTTCATTATTTTTTATTTGGACTCAATTATGAATCGTGCTTACCGTGTCGTCTGGAATGCAATTACTGAAGCCTGGAGCGTCGCCTCGGAATTGGCGAAGAGCAAAAAAGCCTCGAGTGGGCGGGCGAATGTAGCGCTCGCCGCTTTTCTGACTGCAGTTGGAACCGCTTCGATGACCGGCGCGGAAGCAGCCCCATCGAACTCATATGCGGTAGGCATCCTAGATCCCTTCAATGCGCTCTGCCTTTCGTCGGCCAACCAAAGTGGCCTCGACTCCTCCTTTAAAGACTGTGATGTCCACAGTGGCAATACTCAGGCAGCAATGGTGTCGTACGATTCAAATGGTAATTGGGGATCATGGATCAACGTGACCAATCCGAACTTCGTGGGATTGGGAGCGGGCGGCCAAACGAAGCTGACCATCCGTGATACTGGCATTGATGCCTACGATCAGTTGCGGATGAACAACCATGTAATCACTGACTTGAGCGCGGGACAAATCTCCGCTACCAGCACGGATGCGGTGAACGGTTCACAACTCTACGCAACGAACCAGAACGTGAGCTCACTGAGCACGCAGGTCACCAATATCAACGGCCGGTTGGCGGATGCTGTTAAATATGATTCGTCGGCGCACGACAAGGTGTCGCTCTCAGGTACGGCTGGCACGACGATCACGAACGTGAAAGCGGGCGCAGTCAGCGCGACCAGCACGGACGCGGTGAACGGTTCACAACTATACGCAACAGACCAGAACGTGAGTTCACTGAGCACGCAGGTCACCAACATCAACGGCCAGTTGGCGGATGCTGTTAAATATGATTCGTCGGCGCGCGACAAGGTGTCGCTCTCAGGTACGGCTGGCACGACGATCACGAACGTGAAAGCGGGCGCAGTCAGCGCGACCAGCACGGACGCGGTGAACGGTTCGCAGCTCAACGCGACGAACACGAACGTGACGAACGTAACGAACTCGGTGAACAACATCACCAACGGGAACGCGGGGATCAAGTATTTCCACGTGAATTCGACGGCCGCTGATTCGATAGCGAATGGCCCAGGAACCGTCGCCATTGGAGGGAGCGCACGGGCGGATGCGTCCGATAGCATTGCAATTGGTACAGGCGCTTTCGTACCTGGCTCAGGGACAGGGGATATCGCGATTGGTAAGAATGCCAAGGCGGAGCTTTACGCGACTAACGCTGTGGTGCTTGGCGCCGATTCGTACACCAATCGTAGCAATACCGTGTCGATCGGCTCGGCGGGTAGCGAACGTCAGATCGTGAACATGGCCAGGGGCACGGCGGATACCGACGCGGTAAACGTCTCGCAGCTCAAGGGCGTAACCACGGCACTGGGCGGCGGCGCAGCGGTGAACGCCGACGGCACGATCAAGGCGCCGACATACACGGTGCAAGGCCAGACGAAAAGCGACGTCGGATCGGCGCTGACCGCACTCGACACGGCAACAACCGGCAACACAACCTCGATCTCGAACCTGAGCAACACGGTAAACAACATCACCAACGGCACAGTCGGCCTCGTACAGCAGGACGCGACCACGAAAGCGATCACCGTAGCGAAGGCAACCAACGGCACGACGGTAGACTTCACCGGCACGGCAGGCGCACGTCAGCTCAAGGGCGTGGCGGCAGGCAAGGCCGACACCGACGCAGTGAACATGGCGCAACTGAAGTCCGCGGGTCTGAATGTCGACACCTCGGGCAACGTGACGAACGCGTTCGTGGCCTATGACGACGCGAGCAAGGGCAAGATCAGCCTGGCGGGTACGTCCGGCACGACCATCACGAACCTGAAGGCAGGCGCAATCAACGCCACCAGCACGGACGCCGTGAACGGCGCGCAGCTCTACGCCACGAACCAGAACGTCGCGCAAAACACCAGCGACATCTCGACGCTCAGCACGAAGATCACCCAGATCAACGGTGAAATGTCCGACGCGGTGAAGTACGACTCGTCGGCGCACGACAAGGTCACGCTGTCGGGCACGGCCGGCACGACGCTCACGAACCTGAAGGCAGGCGCGGTCAACGCCACCAGCACGGATGCAGTGAACGGCTCGCAGCTCTACGGCGTGAGCAGCTCGGTTGCTAACGCGATCGGCGGCGGCTCGACGGTCAACGCCGATGGCACGATCTCCGCGCCGAGCTATGTCGTCGACGGCAAGACGGTCAGCAACATGGGCGACGCGATCTCGAACATCGACGAGCGCACCACCACCAACAGCACCGCGATCAACAACATCAATGACACGTTGGACAGCATCACGAACAGCGGCGCCGGCATCAAGTACTTCCACGCCAACTCGATCCTCGCCGACTCCCAAGCGATCGGACTCGACGCGGTAGCGATCGGCGGCAATGCCCGTGCTCAAGCCGACAACTCGGTGGCGCTCGGCGCGAACTCGGTGGCCGATCGTGCGAACTCGGTGTCGGTCGGTGCGGTGGGTGCGGAACGCCAGATCACGAACGTCGCAGCCGGCACGGCGGACACCGATGCGGTGAACCTTGCCCAGCTCAAGGCTTCGGGTCTCGTCAACAGCGACGGCAGCACGAACGCCGCAGCCACGTACGACCATAACGCCGACGGCTCGGTCAACTACAGCAGCATGACGATGGGCAACAACGTCGACGGCGGCACGACGATCCACAACGTCGCAGCCGGCACCGATGGCAAGGACGCGGTCAACCTCGACCAGATGAACTCCGCGATCTCGAACGTGACGACCATCGCCAACAACGCCAACAACCCGCACTTCGCAGCGAACGGCAGCCGCGAAACGGAAGCCGCAGTTGCAGGCGGCAACCACGCGACGGCGATGGGCGCGAACGCCAAGGCATCGGCGGATAACTCGGTAGCGCTCGGCGCGAACTCGGTGGCTGATCGTGCGAACACGGTATCGGTCGGCGCAGCGGGCAGCGAACGCCAGATCGTCAACGTGGCCGCCGGCACGCAAGCCACCGACGCGGTGAACGTCGAGCAGATGAACGCCGCCGTGAACAACGCGATCGGCAGCATGCCGGCTGGCATGACCGCGAAGGACTACACGGATTCGCGTGTCAACTCGGTGCAGAACTCGGTGAATCAGGTCGCGAAGAATTCGTATGCCGGTATCGCGGCGGCGATGGCGATGCCGAACCTGACGCCGTCCCAGCCGGGCAAGACGGTCGTCGCGGCGGGTAGCGGCATGTACAAGAGCGGCGCGGCGGCAGCGGTGGGTGTGACGCACCGTTCGGCCAACGGCAAGTGGCTGACCAACGGGGCTATCTCCGTGACGTCGACGGGTGACGCCGGTGCCCGCGTGCAGGTCGGCTACGAGTTCTAAGTCGCACTTGAGACGGACGCGCCGGAAGGTGCGGCGCGTACCGTCAAATCAAGCGACTTGAGTTGGTTCAGGCGCGGTTGGCTGGTAACAGTCAACCGCGCTTTTTTTCGTTACACGCGTTCGTGCTTCTCTCGCCTCGTGGTGGTCCTTCGGATCGGAAGCCGTTTGCCCGACCACGCGACACCCGGATCGTTATGGCGGACCCGTCACCGCTTTGTCCGAAGCTCGTCCGTCGGTCGCAACGGGCTGCGTCACAAAGCCGATCCGCTCCACGCCTGCCTGCTGCGCAGCGCCCATCACCTGCGCGATCACCTGGTACTGCGTCGTCCCATCGGCGCGCAAATGAATTTCCGGCTGTTCTTTCTGCTTGCCCGCTTCGATCAATCGCGCGCGCATCTGGTCAAGCGTGACGGACTTGTCATCCCAGTAGATCTTCCCCGCTGCATCAATGGAAAGCGTCACCGTCTGCGGCGTCTCGCGCGCCTCGGCGGCCGCGACGCGCGGCAAATCCAGCCGTATCGCATGCGTGAAAAGCGGCGCGGTAATGATGAAAATCACGAGCAGCACCAGCATCACGTCGATCAGCGGCGTCATGTTGATGTCCGCCATCGGTGCGGCTGTCTTGTGTTTATCGAGTCCGCCGAATGCCATATGCGTCTCCGTTGCGCCCAGTACCGGGCACAGGTCAGCGATGTGCGGCCGCGTTGCGGCTTGCGTGCTCGGCGGCGTCACGCGGCCGTTCGGCCGGCGCGCAGAGATAGGCGTGCAAATCGTGCGCGAAGCCGTCGAGTTCCTCCGAAACCTGTCGCACGAGGCGCCCGAGCACGTTGTACGCGAGCACCGCCGGAATCGCGACCACCAGCCCGAACGCCGTCATGATCAGCGCCTCGCCGACCGGCCCGGCGACATTCTCGATCATCGCCTGCCCGCTTTCGGCGATGCTGCCGAGCGCGTGATAAATGCCCCACACGGTGCCGAGCAAACCGACGAACGGCGCTGTGCTTCCCACCGATGCCAGCAGCACCTGCCCGAACTCGAGCCGCCGCTGCGATTTGCTGAGCGCCTCGCGCAAGGCACGCAGCACACGCTCGCTGCGCTCGACGCGCGCAAGCATCGCGCCCGGCATTTCGACTTCGGATGCGCGCAGCGCGGCTTCCGCAAGCGGCGCGAAGACGCGCTCGCGATCGACGCGCCGCAGCGCGGTAATCCCATCGGATAGCGTGGGAGCCTGCCAGAACGTGGCGACCGCGCGCGGCCCTTGCCGCTTTGCGCGCCCAAGCATCCAGCCCTTGACGATCAGACAACACCAGCTGGCAATCGACATCGCCGCCAGCACGTACGCGACACCATGCGTGATGGCGTCGCTGGTTTGCAGATAATGGAGGATGCCGGTGCTTGCCATCTGACCTCGCAACTTGAAAACGCGATGTGGACCTTCGTGCGGCGCGCCCGGCGGCATGCCGCAAAAGCGGAATGCGGCACTGCGGACAATGCGGACAACGCGGACAACGCGGACAACGCGGCCCGGCGACTCGACGGCTCAGCGCCGGACGGGAAACGGACGCGCAGCGCCGGCGGACCTCGCCTAACGCAGCCCGAGCACGTCCTGCATATCGTACAGACCGCTCGCATGCCCCGCGAGAAACCGCACCGCGCGCAGCGCGCCCTGCGCATACGACAGCCGGCTCGCCGATTTGTGCGTGATTTCGATGCGCTCGCCGGTACCGGCAAACAGCACCGTATGGTCGCCGACAATATCGCCGCCGCGAATCGCCGAGAAACCGATCGTCGACGGATCGCGTTCGCCGGTCACGCCATGCCGGCCATACACCGCGCAATCGTCGAGCGTGCGGCCGAGCGCGCCGGCAATCGTTTCGCCCATCATCAACGCAGTGCCGGACGGCGCATCGACCTTATGACGATGATGCGCCTCGATGATCTCGATGTCGTAACCCTGCGCGAAGTGGCGCGCCGCAAATTCGAGCAGCTTCAGCGTGACGTTCACGCCCACGCTCATGTTCGACGAAAACACGATGCCGGTTTTCTCGGCCGCGGCGCGCAGATGCGCCTTTTGCGCGTCGTCGAAACCGGTCGTGCCGATCACGACCTTCACGTGGTGTTGCAACGCCGCGTCGACGTGCGCGATCGTTCCCGCAGGACGCGTGAAGTCGATCAGATAGTCGGATTTCGCGAGCACGCCGTCGATATCGTCCGATAACAAGACGCCCGTCTGCTTGCCGAGGAACGCGCCCGCGTCCTGGCCCAATTGCGGCGTTCCGGGGCGATCGAGCGCCCCCGAAAGCGTCACGTCAGATTCGTTGAGAACGGTTTCGATGAGCATACGGCCCATACGGCCCGATGCGCCGGCAATGGCAATTTTCATGGCTGACTCGGTAACGTGTCTCGCGACGTGACCCGGCAACGGCATTGGCCTGCACGCGCGTGTGCGGCAAGACGGAAACGGGCCGCTGAATCGACCACAAGGCGGACCACACTAAACGGACCTTGAAAGGCGCCGCCCGTTCCCGTCAATCAGACAATCAGGACGCCGGTTGCGACTGCGCCGGCGCCTGCGGACTGCTGCTCTGCGGACCCGTCGGCCCGACCGGATTGTCCTGCGGCAAACCCTGAATGGCGGGCGGCGGCGGACGCTGGAAGTGGAACTGCGGCTGGCCCGGCGCCGTGGCGTTTTGCGGCACACCGCCGTTCGACTGCGGCGTGCCCGCGCGCACCGACGGCGTCGTACCCGGCGCCGGCGACTGCACCGCGTTCGTCAGCCGGTTCGCGGCTTGCGCGGCCTGCGCGTTCGGATCTTCAGGCGGCAGATTGCCCGCTTGCGCCGCTTCGGCGGTCGGCGAAAGCGCCGTGTCCGACGCCGGCACTGCGGGCGGCTGCGGCCCCGCAGCAACGGCTGCCGATGCGCCGGAAGCCGCCGCAGCCGGCGCGCTCGCGCCGCTCGCCGCAAGCGCCGTCGCATGCGCCTTCTTGCCCGACTTGTCGCCGTCGATATCGGCGAGCAGTTCGAGATTCGACGGCAGATCTTCGCCGCCCGACCAGCTCGCAACGCGGTCGTTCGCGAAGATCACGATGAAATCGCGCTGCTGGACGATCGACGTCGAGCCGCGTTTGAAATAGAAGAGGTAGTCCCAGCGGTCCGCATGGAACATGTCCGTCAGCAACGGCGTGCCGAGCAACTGACGCACCTGCGCGCGCGACATGCCAACCTGCATTTGCGCCGCCGCTTCTTTCGACACGAAATTGCCCTGCACGACAGTAATGCGGTACGGCGTGATGCTCTGCGCGATTTTCTGCGTCACGCTATCGTATGTGGAACAGCCGGCAACCAGCGCGACGGCCGCCGCGGCGAGCAAGGTACTCCGCATGCGGCTCCCCCGGTAGAACAATACAGATTTTGGAATCATTTCCCTCACCGTGCGGGCTCTATTAGCCATGAACCAGAGCCACGAACAAGCCGCAAAATAAGCCGCAGAATTAGCCGCTATGAGTCACGTAGGTTTGCAAGTTTCCGTCGAAGATGACCTGAACGGCAAATCCAATTACTATGAGAACCCTGCATTGTACTCTAGGGATCCCTCGCCATGACCAATCCAACCGATCTCAAGAATATCGGGCTCAAGGCGACCCTACCGCGCCTCAAGATTCTCGAGATCTTCCAGCACAGCCCGGTCCGTCACCTCACGGCTGAAGACGTGTACCGCAATCTGCTGCATGAAGAGCTCGATATCGGTCTCGCGACGGTCTACCGGGTGCTCACGCAGTTCGAGCAGGCCGGCTTGCTCACGCGCAGCAATTTCGAATCGGGCAAGGCCGTTTTTGAGCTGAACGAAGGGACGCACCACGACCACCTCGTCTGCATCGACTGCGGTCTCGTCGAGGAATTCTTCGACCCCGAAATCGAGAACCGCCAGCAAGCCATCGCGAAGCAGCGCGGTTTCCGGCTCCAGGAGCATGCGCTCGCACTGTACGGCGCGTGCACAAAGGAAAACTGCCCGCATCGCAAGCACTGACGCGACACACAATATAAAAAAGACCCGTCCGATGAAAGTCGGACGGGTCTTTTTTGTCAGGCTAACCGAAGCTCGATACATCTACCGCCACGGCCACAGCTACAGCACGAGACGCCAAGGTTCGGCCAATGTCTGCTCATCGCAATTCGGCCCTTCGCCGCCGCGGTCGATCACGATGAAGTCGCTGACGCGATCGAGCGCAAGCAACGGATGGTGCCAGACGCCTTTCGCATAGTTGACGCCTTGCCAGCCCTGCGTAATGAACGCCCGCAGACGCGACGCGTCCAGTTCGCCGGCCGGCGCCACCACGATCGCATAACGTACGTCGGCAACCGGCAGAAACGCCTGGCTGCCGAGCGGATGCCGCTCCATCATCGAAATCTCGATCGGCAATGCGCGCGGCTGCCCACGAAACACGTTGATGAGCGGCCGGCCGCCGTGCTCGCCGACGTCGACGCGCGCGAGGTCATGAAAGCGCTCGGTCGTGCCGCCATTGATCGGATAGTGGCGCGCGCCTTCGAGTTCGATCACGTCGCCGAATGGCGCGAACGCTTCACGCGTCAGACGCTCGATTCGCAGTGTATTCATCGCCGCTACTCCCGATGTTTCATAGCCGGTTAGCCGATTTCTCCCCACAGACGCAGCCGCGACACGCCGCCGTCGGGAAAGATATTGAATCGTACATGCGTGACGGGGCCAAGCGTCGCCAGCTCCGCGGCGAACGTGTGCACGTGATCCATCTGCAGCTTCTGTTCCGGCAACAGCACGGGCCAGAACATCGCCTGTGTGACGAGCGAATCGTCGGTGCCGCCGGTGACCGTTGCGGCCTGCAGTGAACAACGGTCGGGAAAGTTACCCTTGAAGTGCGCGGTGTCGACTTCGACCTTGCGGATCGTGCCCGGCCGCGCCAACGCGACGATTGCCCAGTCGTTGCCGGGTTCGCGGCGGCGCCGCGTTTCCCAGCCGTCACCCATGTTCACGCCGCGGCCCGGCATCAGCATCTGCGACGCGGAACCAAAGTGCTGATTGTTTGCGGCGACCAGATACGCGCCGTTTTCGATTGCAGCAAGGTCGACCAGCGTGCCGCGCTCGACGCGCTCCCAGTCGCGCTTCGGCTGACCGTACACGCGCAGCCGCGCGAGACCGCCGTCCGGGTACAGATTCACGCGCAGATGCGTGAAAACCCGTGTGTCGTCGACCTCGACATAGTGATGCTGGTTACCTTGCAGCGTGGTCGGCGGCACCAGCATTTGCCAGTCGGCGTGATCGGGCGGCATCTCGGCGTCGGCGCAGCAGCCCTCGACCGACGCGGCCGGCGGAAAGTTGCCGGTGAAATGGCTCGTATCGAGATCCACGCCATGCACGACGCCGGCCCGCGCGAGCCGCAGCACGCAGTAGTCGTGGCCGGTCGTGCGCTTGCGGCGCGTCTCCCAGCCGTCCATCCACTTGCCGTGCTCGTCGTACTTGCCGGGGATGAACACGGCCGGCTGCGGATCGAGCATGCGCTCCTTCGGCGCGAAGAATTCGTCGCTGGCGAAGAGCGCCTTCGCGCCGAGGCGCGGATCGGCGAGATTCATGTAGCGGCGCGTGAAGGCGGGGGCGTTGGGATCGAGAACGGGTTGAGCCATGATGATTTACTCGCTGATCGGTCGATAAATGCGGTTGAAGACGTGTTGCATGCCGCCCCGTGTCGCTCACACCGCCGGCGCGTGGCCGTGGTGCTGCGTCTCCGCGGGCGTTTCGTTTTCCGCGGCGATGTAGCGGTAGCCGGGCGCGAGATTCAGCACCTGCCGGGCGCGCGCCTTGTCGATATCCGATTCCCACACCGCGACGACGACTGTCGCGACGCAGTTGCCGATCAGATTGGTCAGCGCCCGCGCGATGCCGACGAACCAGTCGACCGGCAGAATCAGCACAAGCCCAAGCACCGGAATCGCGGGAATCGCGGAAAGCGTCGCCGCGAGAATCACGATCGCGGAACCGGGAATGCCGTGCGCGCCCTTGGACGTCACCAGCGACACAAGCACGACGACGATCAGATCGTGCATCGACAGCGGCGTGTTGGTCGCTTGCGCGATGAAAATGACCGCGAGCGTCAGATAGATCGAGAAGCCGTCGAGATTGAACGAGTAGCCGGTCGGAATCACGAGGCCGACGGTCGAATCCTTGACGCCCATCCATTCGAGCTTGCGCATGATCTGCGGCAGCACCGCATCGGACGACGCCGTGCCGAGCACGATCGACAGCTCCTCGCGAAGGTAGCGGATCAGCTTGAAGATGCTCAAGCCGGAAAGCCGCATCACGATGCCGAGCACGACCGCGACAAACACGATGCAGCACGCGTAGAACACGACGACCAGCATGCCGAGCTGCTTCAGCGAAGCGACGCCATAGGTGCCGGTGGTGAACGCAATCGCGCCGAGCACGCCGAGCGGCGCGAGCTTGATGATGAAGCCCATCACGCGGAAGAACACATGCGACAGTTCTTCGATGAGCCCGTTGACGCGCTGCGCCCGCTCGCCGAGCAGCGACAGCGCGGAGCCGAACAGCACCGAGAACACGAGAATCTGCAGAATGTCGCCCTTCGCGAAGGCGTCGATCGCCGTTTCGGGAATGATCTTCAGCAGAAAGCCTGCGGTGTCCTTGAGGCTCCTGGCGTGCTCCGTGTAGGTGGCGAGCGACGCCGCATCGAGCGAATGCAGATCGATGTTCATGCCGACGCCGGGCCGCGTCACATAGGCGAGCACCGCGCCGATCACGAGCGCGATCGTCGTCATGATTTCGAAGTAGACGACCGCTTTCACGCCGACGCGACCGACTTTCTTCAGATCGCCGGCGTTCGCCATTCCGCTTACGACCACGCAGAACACGATCGGCCCGATCACCATCTTGATCAGCTTGAGGAAGCCGTCCCCGAGCGGCCGCAGCGACTGCGCGAAATGGGGAAATAGCGCGCCGATCACGATGCCCGCAACGAGCGCGATCACCACCCGGCCAAACAGCGAATTGAAGAACTTCGACACGGCCTTCTCCCGGTTACGGATTGCTTCTACAAAACCACTTCCAATCAAAACCACCTCTGTTCATACTGGTCCGACCAGTACTGTCATGGCGGATAGTAGGAAGCCGATATCGTCGCGTCAAGGACGTTAAGAGCGGTGTTTACCCGTGCATTTCGCGCGGCTTTTTGGCGTGCTATTTGAAGACGGCATTGCACGCCCATTCGTTTCGGGCGCCCGGATGGTGTGCTTTGCCAAAACGCGGACTACAATGCTGGTCAGACCACGCTCGAGTCCGCGCGATCATGAAGAACGTTCCGCATACCGTCACCGACGCCGCCATCGCCACGATCCGCGAACGGATCGAAGGCGGCGTCTACCCCGTCGGCAGTCTGCTGCCCGCGCAACGTCAGCTTTCCGAAGAGCTGTCGATCAGCCGCGCGTCGCTGCGCGAAGCCCTGACGACGCTCGAGGCGCTCGGGTTGCTCGCGATCCGCGCGGGTAAAGGCGTGTATGTGCAAAACGCGAAGGCATCGAGCGTGCATCCGTGGCGATTCGCCGACCAGTCTTCACTGCCCGACACCTACCAGATGCGCTACGCGCTCGAAGGTTTTGCCGCGCGCATGGCAGCGCTCGCGATCAGCGAAGACGACGTCGCATGGTTCGAGGACAACATCGCCGCGCTGCAATCAGCGCTGATGGCGAGCGAACTCGACGAAGCCGCGCAGCTCGACTTCGAATTTCACATGCGGATCGTGAATATCGCCGGCAATGCGGCGATCGAGGCGGTCCTGCGCAGCAGCGCGGACATCATGAAGGAAAGCCAACGCATGCCGTTCTACCGGCGCGAGCTGGTGTTATCGACGTACCACGAGCACCGGGCGATTCTCGACGCGCTCAAGGCGCGCGATTCAGCCTTGGCCGGCCACGCGATCGAAACGCATATCGCGAATGCGGCACAGCGCGCGGGCGTTTATTTTCCAACGCCGCAAAAATAAAAAAGGCTGCCCTGCAAACCGCAGGACAGCCTTCGTGCAGCAACGCGACGCTGATGCAGCGTCCGTTATTCGCGTGCTTTACTTCGCGTTCGCAAACGCCACCGCCGTATCGAGCATGCGGTTCGAGAAGCCCCACTCGTTGTCGTACCAGCTCGACACTTTCACGAGACGGCCCGACACCTTCGTGAGCGTCGCATCGAACGTCGACGAAGCCGGGTTGTGGTTGAAGTCGATCGACACGAGCGGCGCCGTGTTGTAGCCGAGAATGCCCTTGAGCGAGCCTTCCGACGCTTCCTTCATGATCGCGTTCACTTCATCGACCGTCGTGTCGCGCTTGGCAATAAACGACAGATCGACGATCGACACGTTGATGGTCGGAACACGAATCGCGTAGCCGTCCAGCTTGCCCGCCAGTTCCGGCAGCACCAGACCGATCGCCGACGCAGCGCCCGTCTTGGTCGGGATCTGGCTGTGCGTGGCGGAACGCGCGCGGCGCAGGTCTTCGTGATAGACGTCGGTCAGCACCTGGTCGTTCGTGTACGCGTGAATCGTCGTCATCAGGCCGCTTTCGAGGCCGATCTTGTCGCTCAGCGGCTTGACGAGCGGGGCGAGGCAGTTCGTCGTGCACGATGCGTTCGAGATGACCGTGTGCTCGGCCTTCAGCGCATGGTGGTTCACGCCGTAGACGATCGTCGCGTCGACGTCCTTGCCGCCCGGCGCCGAGATGATCACCTTCTTCGCGCCGCCCTTCAGGTGCGCGCTCGCCTTTTCCTTGGTCGTGAAAAAGCCCGTGCACTCCATCACGACGTCGACGCCGAGATCGCCCCACGGCAGTTCGGCCGGGTTGCGGTTCGCGAGCACGCGGATCTTGTCGCCGTTCACGACGAGGTTCTCGCCGTCCACCTTCACTTCGCCCGGGAAGCGGCCATGCGCGGTGTCGTACTGGGTCAGATGCGCATTGGTGTTGGCATCGCCGAGGTCGTTGATCGCCACGATCTGCAGGTCGTGCTTCTTGCCGTTCTCGTAGAACGCACGCAGCGTGTTTCGGCCAATCCGGCCATAGCCGTTGATTGCGACGCGAATCGTCATTGCTCTCTCCTGGTGACTAAAAAAATCTGCACGTTGCGGCTGCGGCGCGCATGCGCGTCAGCCGAGCGCGGCTTTCGCCGTCTCCACCACCTTTTCGACGGTAAAGCCGAAATGCTTGAAAAGCGCACCGGCGGGCGCCGATTCGCCGAACGTGTCGATCCCGACCACGCCGCCTTCGAGGCCCACATACTTGCGCCAGAATTCCGTCACGCCCGCTTCGATCGCGACGCGGCGCACGCCTGCCGGCAACACGCGTTCGCGATACGCGGCGTCCTGACGGTCGAACACGTTGGTCGACGGCATCGACACCACGCGCGCCGCGATGCCTTCGCGCGCGAGCGGCTCGACCGCTTTCATCGCGAGTTCCACTTCCGAACCCGTCGCGAGCAGGATCACCTTGCGCGCGGGCACGTCGTCGTTCCAGTCGCGCAACACATAGCCGCCTTTCGCGATATTCGCGATCTGCGCATCGGTGCGTTCCGAAAACTGCAGATTTTGCCGGCTGAAGATCAGGCACGACGGACCTTTGTGCTCGATCGACTGAACCCACGACACCGCCGTTTCCACGGTATCCGCGGGACGCCACACTGTGATATGCGGAATCAGACGCAAGCTCGCGACATGCTCGACGGACTGGTGCGTCGGGCCATCTTCGCCGAGGCCGATCGAATCGTGCGTGAACACGAAAATGCTCGGTGCCTTCATCAGCGCGGCGACGCGCAGCGCGTTACGGCTGTAGTCGGAGAACGTCAGGAACGTGCCGCCGAAGGCCTTGTAACCGCCATGCACGGTGATGCCGTTCAGCGCGGCGCTCATGCCGAACTCGCGCACGCCATAGTTCACGTGATTGCCCCACTGGATGCCGCTCGCGCCTTCCTTGCGCGCACGCACCGGCTTCGACGCTTTCCAGTTCGTGAGGTTCGAGCCCGTCAGGTCGGCCGAGCCGCCGAGCAGTTCCGGCAGCGCCGCGGCGAGACCTTCGATGGTCTGCTGCGAAGCCTTGCGCGTCGCGACCGTTTCCTTGCGGTCGTTCGCGCCGGCGATGATGGCCTGCGCTTTTTGCGACCAGTCGTCGGGCAGCTTGCCGGCCATCCGGCGTTCGAACTCGACGGCTTCCTTCGGATACTTCGCCTTGTAGTCGGCGAAACGCTTGTTCCATTCGCCTTCGACGCTCGCCCCCGACTCCTTCGCATCCCATGCCGCATAGACTTCCTGCGGAATCACGAACGGCTCCGAGGTCCAGCCGATATTCGCGCGCGTCGCCGCGATTTCGTCGGCGCCGAGCGGCGCGCCGTGCGCGTCGTGCGAGCCCGCCTTGTGCGGCGCACCTTCGCCGATCACGGTCTTGCAGCAGATCAGCGTCGGCTTGTCCGACTGCTTCGCTTTCCTGATTGCCGCGTCAACCGCCTCGACGTCGTCGCCCTTGACGTTCGGAATCACGTTCCAGCCGTATGCCTCGAAACGCTTCGGCGTGTCGTCGTGGAACCAGTTGACCACTTCACCATCGATCGAAATGCCGTTGTCGTCGTAGAAGCAGATCAGCTTGTTCAGCTTCAGCGTGCCCGCGAACGAACAGGCTTCGTGCGAGATGCCTTCCATCAGACAGCCGTCGCCGAGGAACACATACGTGTGGTGATCGACGATCTTCGCGTCCGGCTTGTTGAACTCCTCCGCCAGCAACGCCTCCGCGAGCGCCATACCGACCGAATTCGCGAGACCCTGGCCAAGCGGGCCCGTGGTCGTTTCGACGCCTGCCGTCATGCCGTATTCCGGATGGCCCGGCGTCTTCGAATGCAGTTGACGGAAGTTCTTGAGCTCCTCCATCGGCAGGTCGTAACCGGTCAGATGCAGCAGCGAATACAGCAGCATCGAGCCGTGACCGTTCGACAGTACGAAGCGGTCACGGTCCGCCCAGTGCGGATTCGTCGGGTTATGACGCAGATGGCGCGACCACAGCGCGACGGCAATTTCCGCCATGCCCATCGGCATGCCGGGGTGGCCTGAATTCGCCTTCTGAACGGCATCCATTGCCAGCGCGCGAATCGCGTTGGCCATCTGGGAGGTCGGGGCGGGAGAGGAGGTCGTCATGTCTAGATCCGGAGAACGAGTCCAAAAAGCGAGGCGCGGGCGGAGGGTCCGGACAGCCTGGCGGCCAGTGAGCCTCCGTCAACGCGCTTCCAGAGACAACATCGGGCAACTACTTCGGGAAGCGTCATCGGGAGATCGAGACCAGACGCCGGTGACGCGGTACGACCAGGCAATCGGACGCGGCTGAAAGCGGAATATTCTAACAGAGGATCGGCTTTGTCCCTCTTGTCGAGGGGGCGTGGCACGGCTCTTCGGCCCTTATAATCGGCGGATCGCAACTTGACGCGCCTCGTTTGCGCACCGCAGCTCCGTGAGCGTTTCGCTACTGTTCGAGCCCGCGCCCGACGCGGTCTACGGTTTTCCGAATGCGCGTCAGATCGTACGCGTCGATTCGCCGCACCAGCGCATCGAAGTCTGGGATACGCCGCAGCTCGGCCGTCTCTTCACGCTCGACGGGCAACCCATGACGTCGGCCGGCGACGAGTTCATCTATCACGAATGCATGACGCACCCGGCCGCGCTCGCGCATCCGGCGCCGCGCGCGGCGCTCGTGCTCGGCGGCGGCGATGGCGGCGCGGCGAAGCAGCTGCTCGCGCATCCGGGCATCGAGCGGATCGTCGTGGCCGAACTCGACGCTGACGTCGTGCGGCTCACGCGCGAACATCTGCCCGATGTGCACGGCGGCGCGTTCGTTAATCCGCGCGTCGAACTCGTGATCGGCGATGCCGCGAAGTATGTCGCGCAGTGCGTTGCGCAACAGGCTGCATGCGCGCCGGGCACAATGCCGTTCGATCTCGTCGTGTTCGATCTGACGCCGCCCGATTCGCCGGCCGCGGACCTCTATACGCCGGCTTTTTTCGCGGACCTGAAACGCATCCTTGCACCGCAGGCCGCCATCTCGCTGCATCTGGGCTCGCCGTACTTTCATGCGGCCCGCGTCACCGCGCTATTGACGAGCCTGCAGCAGGCGTTCGCGATCGTTCGCCCGCTCGCCGCCTATGTGCCGCTCTACGGTTCGCTGTGGATGATGGCGATTGCAAGCGACACGCTCGACCCCGTTTTGCTCACCGAACATGAACTCGCCGCGCGTCTCGCGCAACGCGGTCTGCACGGACTGCGCTTTTACGATGCGGCGCTGCACGCGGCGCTGTTCTCGGCTCCGCATGCGGTGCGCGATAAACTAGGCCGATTCTTAAAGCCGTCGCCATGACAGTCATGCACAATGCCCCGCTTTGTCCGTCGCCGCTCCCTGCATCCGGCCCAGCGGCGAAGCGTCGGGCAGCAAAAGCAAACGGCGACGATCGGACGCCCCCAAGGTTCAGGAGAGCTCGATGACTTCCCCACGCCCAGCCGGAGTGCCGTGGCTCACCCCGTATCTGACGGTCCGCGATGCACGCATGGCGATCGCCTTCTACGAAGCCGCACTCGGCTTTCGCGTGCGCGACAGCGTACACGACGACGGCGCACTGATGCATGTCGAGATGACGTATCAGGATCAGCTGATCGTGATGTTCGCGCCGGAAGGCGCATTCGGCTCGAAGGCGAAGACGCCCAAAAGCGCGAGCGCAATCGCCCCGCAGTCCTTCTACCTGTACGTCGACGATGTCGATGCCGTATTTGCCCGCGCCATCGCGGCCGGCGCGAAATCGCTGAGCGCGCCGCAAGATCAGTTCTGGGGCGACCGCTTCGCGCAGATCGAAGATCCGGACGGCTACCGCTGGGCGCTGGCGCGCCATCTGTCGTAAATCAATGAGAACTTCGCTTATGCCCCGCTTTTTCGTCGGGACCGCGCTGACGTCCGGCGACGTCGTCACGCTGCCCGATGACGTCAATCGGCACGTTCAGGTGCTGCGCCTGCAGCCCGGCGACACGATCACGCTATTCAACGGGACGGGCGGCGAGTACGGCGCGGAAGTCGTCGAAATGGAACGGCGCGGTTCGACCGTGCGCATCGACGACTTTCGCGATGCCGAAGCCGAGCCGCCATATCACCTGACGCTCGCGCAGGGCATCGCGGGCAGCGACAAGATGGACTGGCTGATCGAGAAGGCCGTGGAACTCGGCGCATCGGCGTTCGCGCCGCTCACCACGACCCGCAGCGTGGTACGCCTCTCCGGTGAGCGCGCGCAGCGCCGGCAAGTGCACTGGCAGCGCATCGTGCAGGCATCGTGCGAGCAATGCGGGCGCAATCGCCTGCCGGAAGTTTTACCGACGCGCGAACTCGCGACATGGCTTGGCTCGATGCCGAAAGAGCCGGAAGACGGTGAATTGCGGCTGCTGCTGTCGCCGCGCGCGAGCGTGCCGTTCTCGGCATTGACGCATGAGCCGCCGAAGCGGCGCGCGTTCGTGCTGATCGGCCCCGAAGGCGGGTTTTCCGCCGCGGAAGAGGCAGCGGCAACGAGCCACGGCTTTACCGCCGTCGGGCTCGGACCCCGTGTGTTGCGGACCGAAACCGCCGGGATCGCGGTGCTATCCGCGCTGGCCGCGCGCTGGGGCGGTTGGTGAACTGCCGCCCGGCGCCGGTCATACCTGCGCCGTATCGCGGCTACGGAAAGGGCCAAACAAAAAGCGCCAAACGGAAAGGGCCAAACAAAAAGGGCCCGCCGATCAAATATCAGCGGGCCCTTTTCCTATCTTATGAAGCAATGGCGAGATCGGCGCGGCGTGCTTGAACGGTTCGCCGGTTCATTGAGCCCCTCGAAAAACCGAACCGCATCCCACCGCGCGATCGGTTCAGGCGAACGAGTAAAACACCCTGAACGCGACCTTCCGCTCGGCCCAGAACTCCGCGGCCTCGCGGAACACGTCGAGCAGCGTCTCACGTGCTTCCTTGTCGAACTTCGTCGCGACCGGCAGCGCCTCGAGCACGATCACGAAGCCCGGTTGCGCACCCGCCTTCGCGACAAGGTCCGTCAGGCAGTCGTACAACGCGTCGTAATTCTTGCCGAAGTGCTTCGGAAACAGGAATGACGTCGCGATGGTTTCCATCACCTCCTGTTTGCTCTGCGCATTTCCACAGCAGGCAAACAGAAAATGCTGGCCGAGTTTCTGCGCTTCGTCGGCCAGATCCTGGACGCGAAAAGCGCGAATCGACTGTACGATATTCGGTCGTACGGTCGCGAAAAGACTCATGGAATCCTCGTTCGATGAATGCGCCGTACCGGCTTCGTGCCCGACCGTGCCGCCCTGACCTTCTCCGGCCTCGCGCATCTGCATGACGCGCTGAAACAGATTGCCGCTACCGGCGGCAAAAAGATCCCTCGCGACTTTGCGGTCGTGCGCGTAGATGTTGTCGCTCATGCCGTATGTCCCGATGTCATTCAATGATGCGATTAAAACTGGCGTAGTGATCGTCGCTGTAATAACAGTTGTCGGTTCGCCTTAACGGGCCGCCGCAGACGATGCGACGCGCTCCGCGGTTATGCGCGCGCGGCGTGGGAACGGTGTATTCGTGGTAATAGCCCCGCTGGCGCGGCGGCAGCAACCGCTCACGATTGCCGAATACGACGCCATCCTTCTCATACGGGTAAGGCCCGCCCGCTGCAATCAAGTTCAACGTTTTGACTGCTTCCGGCGGCAACTGCGCTACCGCGACGGTGTCAGTGCTGCCCGGTACGGTGACGTCGCGGCCGAAGGCCACGGACACGGCGCCAGGCGCAAAACCGCTGCACAGACCGCCGACCGACAGGACGGCGACCAGCACGCCGTTGCGAAGCCACCTGCGTGCCATGAATCAGGGTTCCCGCTGTTAGATCACGAGTTTGACGACCATGGAGGGTAGCCCCCTTTCCTCGCGGAAAAGGAGCCCCCTAAGAACTGTACGTGCGAGTTTCCCCGCATACAGCTCAAGCCTACTTACAAAGTCCTGTCTATGTCAGAACCAGCTTAGTTACTGCGAGTTTACCAGCGTGCACCTGCTGATGGCAGTGTGGGTGAAGTAACACTCTGTTAGACAAGGCGTCGGTGCCGCCAGTCATCCGATACTCCAGATGGTGGTCATGCCATCCCGTCTCATCTGTCAGAGGACACGCACAGTGCGCACACAGCCCGCCCTGTGACATGTACAGCGATGCCCATTGCTTGCGGTAGCGTGTGGACACCCACATGCGTTCCTGACGCAACTGCTCACCGTACTCTTCCCACCGCGGATCGAAGGGGTTGAACTCGCCCTTGACCTTTTTGTGGCGCTGGATCGGGGTACTGCTCATCCGATACATCTCCAGCAACCACTTGCTACCATCGCCCGCAACCATAGGAGCGCCAAACACCCAACTTCGCTCACCCACAATGTGAAAGTACTTCTTTTTCACCCAATCGGTGTTCTTATTCGGGTGCCGCCTCTTTGACCACCGCCAGACCCTCTGGAAAACCAGATGATCCATGCGGCTGTACGCCTGCTTGGCAACCACCGGACTGTGATACTGCGCCCAGCCCCGTAGCATCGGGTTCAGCAGGAGAATAAGCCCCTCCGGCGTCGCCTCTTTGTTACTGCTGATCGTATCCGCCACCTTGCGGTAGAACGTTTTCACGTTCTTCCGGCTAGGCTTGATGAGCAGCTTCCCCGAATACTTCCGGAAATTCCACCCAAGGAAATCAAAGCCTTCGTCAATGTGGGTGATCCGCGTTTTCTCCTCCGACAGTTGCAGCCCCCGAACAGCAAGGAACGCTTCCACCCAAGGCCTGACCTCGCTTTCCAGCATCTCTTTCGAGTCGCTGGTAATCACGAAGTCATCCGCGTACCGCACCACATTCACCTTCAGCTTCTTCGCCTTCGCGATCCCGAATCTCGCACCGAGGTGCGCAACCAGTTCACGTTCCAGCCCGTTCAGCGTCACGTTTGCCAGCGTCGGGGAGATGATTCCTCCCTGCGGCGTACCAGCCTCAGTCGCCTGTAGCTGCCCCTTGTAAATCAGGCCAGCCTTCAACCATTTCCGGAGAATCTGCCTGTCCATCGGGACATGGTTCTCCAGCCAGTCATGATTGATATGGTCAAAGCACCCCTTGATATCCGCTTCCAGTACCCACGGCGCTGAGTTGCGACG
The DNA here is from genome assembly GCF_054589215.1 of Paraburkholderia sp. 2C. Classification (NCBI taxonomy): domain Bacteria; kingdom Pseudomonadati; phylum Pseudomonadota; class Betaproteobacteria; order Burkholderiales; family Burkholderiaceae; genus Paraburkholderia; species Paraburkholderia sp. 2C. The sequence goes on from NZ_BAAILL010000049.1 coordinate 484,032, forward strand.
GGACATGACAACGAAAATCTGGGACATGGCGTCGGCCGTCGAGCGGTTGATCCTGAACCCATACGAGTTCGGGTCGCTCGTGGACTCCGCCACCGGCTCCAGTGCCAGC
>NZ_BAAILL010000049.1:484267-512876 GCF_054589215.1 Paraburkholderia sp. 2C
ATTGGCCTTGGGGATAAAGACCCTCCGTAATGGCAGAGGCCTGTACCCGCGCCGCTTCAACCTGCCGATGGCTTCCCACCGGCTCTCAGGCGAATCCCATAGTTCGCGATCGACTCCAGCCGTTCGCGCACCCTGGTTCTGCGTAACACGTCGCACCGCGTACAACTTTGCGGACAACGTGCGGGTCAGCATCCGTTGCAGGGCTTTCACCCTGCGCCAGTCACCTTCCCGCGTCGCCTTCGCAATTCGAATCTGCATCCCTCTCACGTTCCGTTCAACCCGACGCCAATCTACGGCGTTCCAGTTGTCCGGCGCGTGGGAAAGCGCAGATCCGGTCTTTCGACCAGATACTTTCATGCTGCTCTCCTACTCGAAGAAGTGAATCCCGAGCGGAGAGCAGATCGCCCCTTGCGGGAGCAATCTGCTCCCGCAAGGGGGTTAAAAACGTACGTTGACGGCCCAAGCGGCCCGTCAGCAATCACCAATTCCAGCTAAGGGTTAGTCAGCCGTCCTGCGACGGTAGACCAGACGGAAGTCTGCCTGCTTTCGCATGAGGTAATGTCTCAACCCCTATCCGAACCATTACAGCCCGGCATTCGCTTTTTCCGTCCTCCCATACCCGCACAGTCCACAGCGTCCCTTGCGGTTCGCCTGCCAGCCTTACTGCGCTGGCAACCATACGGGCTTACCACGTTCCCGGCATGTCACACGACTGATTTAGGTTCTGCCTATTCCCCGGCGGTCTAACGACGACGTAACCCGAACTTCCAACGAGTTATCCGACCGCACACCTTTTGGTTGATGCCTATCAGCAGCTTTGGCATTCATCCTTATCACGAGGTTTATCAGCAGTTCACTTACATTAACCATATCAGTCAGCCTAGCTCCTCGACCCCGTTTGCTGCTAGGAGTCTCCGTACGGGTATCTCACGATCTCCGTCCACCCGAAACGTCCGGGGGCTACATTGTCAGAAGAGCTTCACACCCCACCGTTACCAGTGACGCATGTCTTCCTAGGCTACTGCTAGTCGCATAGCAGGTTCACTTCCCTCGATCAGACGCGAGCGAGGTCGAACAATGACATACCGAGCTTGCGCTCGTACTTGCAGCGATTCGTTGCCGGAAGGTCCGGGTATTACATACTCCAATCCGCTTGTTAGCGGAGTTGAAGCCGCTAACTGGCGGAACCTGATGGGTAATCAGGTCAATGCAATCACGTCCAACGATACGAATATCGTTGACCGTCTACGGCAGCAATTCCTAGTCAAACAGCACCGGTCTCGCTTCGCTACACAGGGGTGGCCTCAAGGTGCCACCAAATGGGACGGCTCTCGCCGTCCAGTCGATGCGACGCGTGTCGCACGAAAGTCGTAAGGGTATCGCTAATGGACCCCGGAAGCAACGCTCGTTCGGAAAATGAAAGGTTTTAGACGAGGCAATCCGCGAGCACAAATAAACCTCGCATCGGGCGCGTTCCGGCCCGCTCGCTCGTCTTGACAACTCTTTACAGCGAAACTTATCTTGAACAAGATAAAATTCAACCAAGGCGAGATGCGGGGCAGTACCTCATGCCTCCTTGCCCCCGGCGATCCACAAAACGGAATGCCAGCATCCGGCCTTTTTGGGTGAATCGATCCCCTGCTCACCCTGGGCGTGCCCATTGCGGGCACGCCTCTTTTTGCGGGTGGAGGTCAAGGCGTGAAGGGTGAGAGGCGGAGGGCGCTTAACGCGTGGCGTTCACACCCTCAATGCGCGGCGTTCACATGCTTAACGCGCTGCGTTCACATCCGCCACGAGCAGCGCCGTCATATTGACGATCCGGCGCACCGTCGCCGAAGCGGTCAGCACATGCACGGGCTGCGCGGCGCCCAGCAGAATCGGACCGATCGCGATGTTATTGCCCGCGGCCGTCTTCAGCAGGTTGTACGAGATGTTCGCCGCGTCGATGTTCGGCAGCACGAGCAGGTTCGCATCGCCTTCGAGCGTCGATTCCGGCAGGATCTCGCGGCGCAGGTTCGCGTCGAGCGCGACGTCGCCGTGCATCTCGCCATCCACTTGCAGGTCGGGCGCATGCTCCTTCAGCATGGCAAGCACCTCGCGCATCTTCTGCGCGGACGGCGCGTGGCTCGTACCGAAGTTCGAATGCGACACGAGCGCAACCTTCGGCTCGATGCCGAAGCGCCGCACTTCCTCGGCCGCCATCACCGTGATCTCGCACAGTTGCGCAGGCGTCGGATCGACGTTCACGTGCGTATCGACGAGGAAGATCTGCCGGTTCGGCAGCACGAGCGCGTTCATCGCCGCATAAACGCTCGCATTTTCCTTCTTGCCGATCACCTGATCGATAAAGTGCAGATGACGATGCGTCGTGCTGATCGTGCCGCAGATCATGCCGTCCGCTTCGCCCTTCTTCACGAGCATCGAACCGATCAGCGTCGTGCGGCGGCGCATTTCGAGCTTCGCCATCTGCTCGCTGATGCCCTTGCGCGCCATCATCTTCGCGTACGTCTGCCAGAAATCGCGATAGCGCTCGTCGTGGTCGGTATTGACGATCGTGTAATCCTGGCCCGCCACGAGACGCAAGCCATAACGCGCGATGCGCTGCTCGATCACGGCCGGCCGGCCGATCAGGATCGGCTTCGCGAGCTTCTCGTCGACGACGATCTGCACCGCGCGCAGCACGCGCTCTTCTTCGCCCTCGGCAAACACGATGCGCTTCTTGCCGGCGTCGACGCTGCGCGCGAGCTGGAAGATCGGCTTCATCGTCGTGCCGCTGTGATAGACGAACTGCTGCAGATGCTGTTCGTACGCGTCCATGTCCTCGATCGGACGCGTCGCCACGCCCGATTCCATCGCCGCCTTCGCGACAGCCGGCGCGACCTTCACGATGAGGCGCGGATCGAACGGCTTCGGAATCAGGTACTCGGGTCCGAACGACAGGTCCTGAATACCATACGCGGTGGCGACGATATCGCTCTGCTCCTGGCGCGCGAGTTCGGCGATCGCGTTGACCGCGGCGACTTCCATTTCACGCGTGATCGTCGTTGCGCCCACATCCAATGCGCCGCGGAAAATAAACGGGAAGCACAGAACGTTGTTGACCTGGTTCGGATAGTCGGTGCGGCCCGTTGCGATCACCGCATCGGGACGCACTTCGCGCGCCACTTCCGGCAGGATTTCCGGCGTCGGGTTCGCAAGCGCGAGAATCAGCGGCTTGTCGGCCATCTGCTTGACCATTTCCGGCTTCAGCACGCCCGCCGCCGACAGGCCGAGGAACACGTCCGCGCCGCCGATCACTTCAGCCAGCGTGCGCGCGCTGGTTTCGCGTGCGAAGCGCTCCTTGTCCGGATCCATCAGTTCGGCACGGCCCTTATAGACGACGCCCGCGAGGTCGGTCACCGTGATGTTTTCAAGTTGCAGGCCAAGATCGACGAGCAGATCGAGACACGCGAGCGCGGCCGCGCCGGCGCCCGATGCGACGAGCGTCACTTCGCGGATATTCTTGCCGACCACTTTCAGGCCGTTGAGAATCGCCGCGGCAACGACGATCGCCGTGCCGTGCTGGTCGTCGTGGAAGACCGGAATCTTCATGCGCTTGCGCGCTTCGCGCTCGACGATAAAGCAGTCCGGCGCCTTGATGTCTTCGAGGTTGATGCCGCCGAAGGTCGGCTCGAGCGCCGCGATCACATCGACGAGCTTGTGCGGGTCCGACTCGTTGAGCTCGATGTCGAACACGTCGATACCGGCAAACTTTTTGAACAGCGCGGCCTTGCCTTCCATGACCGGCTTCGATGCGAGCGGCCCGATGTTGCCGAGCCCGAGCACCGCGGTGCCGTTCGTGACCACGCCGACCAGGTTGCTGCGCGCAGTGAAACGCGCGGCATTAAGCGGATTCTCAACGATCTCTTCGCATGCGAATGCAACGCCCGGCGAATACGCGAGCGCGAGATCCCGCTGGTTGATCATCTGCTTGGTGGGCGAGACCGCGATCTTTCCAGGAGTCGGAAATTCGTGATAATCGAGCGCGGCTTCACGGAGTTTGCTATTGGCGGGATTCGACATAAGCGAGCCTGAATTGGCGGATTAGAATAGAAGTTCGACGGCATTGTAGCGCCAATCCCACAATACGAGCCTTTCAATCCGGGAACAACAGCTACGACGCAAACAGTGCTAAAAAGCGCGTTTGTGCCCATCGCATCGCAACATTCAGAAGTGTGTTGTGATCCTGAATGCAAGGCACGGCTTCCGTTGCCAACCGTACTCCGGACTCTTACCTCATGCTTTCCGAGTTCTTGCTGATCGACCGCTTCTTCGCGCGCCGTGCGGCGCGTGCACGCGCACCCACGGACGTCGCGGGCAGTGCGAGCCGCGCGCTTCGCGACGGCGCCGTTGCACTCGGCATCGGTGACGATTGCGCGCTGATCGCGCCGCCCGCCGGCGAGATGATGGCCATATCGACGGACATGCTCGTCGAAGGCCGGCACTTTTTCGCCGACATCGAGCCGCGCGCGCTCGGTCACAAGGCACTCGCCGTGAACCTGTCGGACCTCGCCGCGATGGGCGCGAAACCGCAGGCGTTCACGCTCGCGTTCTCGCTGCCGCGCGCGGACGAAGCATGGCTTGCCGCGTTCAGCGACGGGCTCTTCGACATCGCCGAGCGCTTCGGCTGCGAACTGATCGGCGGCGATACGACAGGGGGTCCGCTCAATCTGTGCATCACCGTGTTCGGCTCCGTGCCGGCTCATGTTGCACTGCGTCGAGATGCGGCTCGCGCGGGCGACGACATCTGGGTGTCGGGCACGCTCGGCGATGCGCGCGCGGGGCTCGGCGTCGCGCGCGGCGAATGGCAAGCGGACGCGAACGACGCCGCGCACTTTCGTCACGCACTCGAACGCCCCGAGCCGCGCATCGAACTCGGCCTTGCGCTGCGCGGCCTCGCGCATGCCGCGCTCGATATCTCCGACGGACTCGCGGGCGATCTGATGCACATCCTCGAACGCTCGCAGATGAATGCGACCGTCGATGCGGACGCGCTGCCTCGCTCGGCGCAATTGAGCCGGCTGCCCGCCGACGTGCAGCGCCGCTGCACGATCGCGGGCGGCGACGATTACGAGTTGTGCTTTACGGCTCCGGTCGCCGCACGCGCTTCAATTGAAAAAGTCAGTGACAACGCGGGCATTCGCACGACCCGCATCGGTACAATAAACGCTCCCGATTCGGCCGCCGCCCCGCCCACGATCGCCACGATCGCGTGGCACGATGCAGCGGGCGCGCCGCTTACATTGACGTTGCAAGGCTTCGATCATTTCCATGCAGACTGAACCTTCGGTCGGCTCCGCAGGCGGACCCATGCCGGGCGAACCGGCGGCCGGCGCCCCAGTGCCGGGCGCAACCGCACACGACGCTTCTGCGACCAGCGCGTCGGCATCCGGCGCTTCGGGCGCAAACCGTCCGTCAAACGACCACCCGAGCTCCAACGGCGCGGACCTGTCACGCGAGGCAAACGGCGTCGGCAACCGCGGTCCGCGCAAACCGGGTCCGCGTCGCGCGACGGCCCGCTTCATGTTGTCGCATCCGTGTCATCTGATTTCACTCGGCTTTGGCAGCGGGCTGTCTCCGGTCATGCCCGGCACGATGGGTACGCTCTTCGCGTGGGCGTCGTTCGCGGCGTTCGCCGAGCGGCTCACGGTGATCGAATGGGGCATTCTGATCATCGCGGGTTTCTTCGGCGGAATCGCGATCTGCGGCTTTACCGCGAACCGTCTTGGCATCGACGATCCGTCACCGGTCGTCTGGGACGAAATCGTCGCGTTCTGGCTCGTGCTGCTGCTGGTCACACCGGTGTCGCTCACCGGGCAGCTCTGGGCGTTCGTGCTGTTCCGTTTCTTCGACATGGTGAAACCACCGCCGATCCGTTACTTCGACCGCAGACTGAAAGGCGGCTTCGGCATCATGTTTGATGATCTCGTCGCCGCGTTTTTCACGTTGCTCGTGATCGCGTTGTGGCGAATGGCGGTCTGAGCCGGCACGCCTTCGTCAGACCTACTGAACCGGAAAACCAAGCGGAACCAGCATGTCTACCGATACCGTCGTTCACCAACTTGCGATCCGCGCCGGCAACCGCCTGCGCGATGAGCGTCTGATGCTCGCGACCGCCGAGTCGTGCACGGGCGGCATGGTCGCGACCGCGATCACCGATATTTCGGGCAGCAGCGGCTGGTTCGAGCGCGGCTTCGTCACGTACTCGAACCAGGCGAAAAGCGAAATGATCGGTGTACCCGCCGACATGATCGAGAAGCACGGCGCGGTCAGCGAGCCCGTTGCGCGCGCGATGGCGGAAGGCGCGCTGCGCAACAGCCGCGCCCAGGTGTCGCTGGCGATTACCGGCATTGCGGGACCCGGCGGCGGTACGGAAACGAAGCCGGTCGGGATGGTGTCGTTCGGCTGGAGCAACCGGCTGCATACGGTGGTCGAGACACTCGTATTCAAGGGCGATCGCGAGCGAATTCGTGTGCAGGCAGCCGAGCATGCATTGCGCGGGCTGCTCAAATTGCTGGATGAAAGGGAGCGCTGAGGCGTTCTGCAGGGTGAAGCTTCATGCGAAGCTCCATTCCTCACTATCCGTTGCCACGACCGAGCCATGCCGACGAATTCGAAAGACGAACTGATCCGCCGCTTCGACTTGCAGCCGCACCCCGAAGGCGGCTATTACCGCGAGACGTATCGCGCGGCGCAAACCATCCACCGTCAGGAAAACGCGAACGAGCCGCGCTCGGCGTCGACGGCGATTTACTACATGTTGTGCGACGGCGCGTATTCGCGTTGGCACCGGCTGAAGTCCGATGAAGTCTGGCACTTCTATGCGGGCGAACCGCTCCATGTGCACGTGCTCGACCGTCAAGGCAAGCTCACCACCCATCGGCTCGGCAACGCGCTCACCCATCCGGACACCGTGTTTCAGGCGGTCGTGCTGGGCGGCGACTGGTTTTCCGCCGAGTGCGAAGACCCGGCGAGCTTCGCCGTGGTCGGCTGCACGGTCGCGCCGGGGTTCGAGTTCAGCGAGTTCGAAGTGGGCGACGTCGCGCAGTTGCAGGCGCAGTTTCCTGCGCATCGGGCGCTGATTGCGCGGCTTGGGCCGGTGAAAGGTGGCGCGTAACTCCCGCAACGGGTAGCCGGTCAACGATACGCGTTGATCGAATCCCGCGTCTTCTGCGCCGCAGCGCCCGCCGCTTCCGCATAATCGTCGCCCTTGCCCGCGTAGAGGATCGCGCGCGACGAATTGATCAGCATCCCCGTGCCCGCCGCGGTGCGCCCCGCGCGCACCGTCGCCTCGACATCGCCGCCCTGCGCGCCGATCCCCGGAATCAGCAGCGGCATATCGCCGACCAGCCCGCGCACCACTTCGATTTCCTTCGGGAACGTCGCGCCGACCACCAGCCCCAACTGGCCGCTCGTGTTCCATTTCTGCGCCGCGAGTTGCGCAACGGTCTGATAGAGCGGCCGGCCGCCGGCATCGAGAAACTGCAGATCCGAGCCGCCCGGGTTCGACGTGCGACACAGCACGATCACGCCCTTGTCCTTGTGCTCGAGATACGGCTCGAGCGAATCGAAGCCCATATACGGGTTCACCGTCACCGCATCGGCGCGGTACCGGTCGAACGCTTCGCGCGCGTATTGCTCGGCTGTGCTGCCGATGTCGCCGCGCTTCGCATCAAGGATCACCGGCAGTTCCGGGTGTTTCAAATGGATATGCGCGATCAGCTGTTCAAGTTGATCTTCCGCGCGATGTGCGGCGAAATAGGCGATCTGCGGCTTGAACGCGCAAGCATACGGCGCCGTCGCATCGACGATCTTGCGGCAAAAATCGAAGATCGCATCCGACCGGTTCGCGAGCGCGCCGGGAAACTTCGCCGGCTCCGGATCGAGCCCGACGCACAGCAGCGAGTTCGAGTTTTGCCAGGCGAGATTGAGCGTGTGAATGAAGGAAGTCATCGTGGAACCCGGGTGGAAGCCGCGCGGGGCATCGTGTGCAGGAAAGGCGCGTATTTTACTCGCGTCTTATGCGCGGGCGCGCCGTGAATACGGCGCAGCCGCCCGCGCATCGCCGCTACTCGCGCACGAACCTCACTGCCGCCGCGCGCCCCTGCCACCCGCGACCGCGCGCAGGCCGACATGCTCGACCGTGAACCGGAACGTTCGCGACAACCGCTCGCCGCGCCCGAGCATCGTCATGCCATGCTCGGCCGCGCCGCCCGGCAGGTTCATCGCGTTGATCGGATGATCGACGGGCTCGAAGCAGAAGAAGTCTTCGCCGGGCGGCGTGTAAAGCACGTAGTAATCGGTGCTCGACGACACCGTCAGCGACAGACGCCGCTTCGGCCACACCACGGTCGCGTGCCCGCTCCAATCCGTGAATGCGTGGTTGACCATCGTGCGCGGCAGCGGATACGCCACGCCGAACTGCCACGCAGGCGGCACCGGCACCTGACGCACCGGCAGCCAGTCGTCGCCGGAAAGCCACAGGCCCGCGGCGGCCGCCGACAACTGCGTATCGTCGTCGCGGACCAGAAACGGGTGCACGCCGAGCCCGAACGGCAACAGGTCGCGTCCGACGTTCTCGATATCGAGCGTGATCACGAGCGTCGGACCCTCGAGCGTATAGGTCTGCGTGGCGCGATACGCATACGGCTTGCCGTCGCTGCGATCGAGCGTAAGGCGCACGCTTTCCTGCCCCGTATCGGCCACATGCCACGACGCGAGCCAGCCGTCGCCGTGAATCGGCAGCGATTCGCCGGCGCGATTGCACGGCACATCGACGGTGCGGCCGCCAACGGAAAAACGGCCGCCGCCGATGCGGTTCGAATACGGCAGCAGCGAGTAGCACGCGAGTTCGTTGGCGTCGGTCTGCGAGCTCACGTGGCGGCAGCGCCGGAACACGGGCACCAGGTTGCCTTCGCTGCGCCAGTCGAAGCGCGTCAGGCCGCCACCGAGATGCGGTGCGACATCGACACGCAAGTACGCATTGGCGAGCGTCACGTTATCGACTTCGCCCGCATTCGACGCGCCGATCGCAACCGCCGACGTGCTCGGCCCGGCCAGTACCGGATGCGTCGCCGCCCGAAGACGCGCGCGACGCGTCTGGGTTGGCGAGGAAGAAGAAGCGGAAGAAGACGGGACAGCAGAATTCGCGACAGTCATTTCAAAGCTCCCTTCGAGAGGCATCGAATGTCGCCGTCACAGACGGCGGCTATGCGGGCGGCGCGGGAAGCCGGCCGCCTCTTTGGTCTGTGCTGCATGCTGCGAATTGCCCTGCTTCAAGCGAAAAAAATGAGTGAAAACCCGTTAAAACGCGGTGACGCGCGATGCATGGAAGTCACCCGGATGCCGGGGCGTCGGAGCGTCGGAGCGCCAAACCAACAAAACCAGCAGAACTTTAAATCAGGTCGCGCCGCGGCTCTAGCGTGGGATACCCTCGAACAGCGGCTCCGGCAAACCGCGCCGCGCCGGCGTCGCGATAAACACGCCGCCTGCCAGCGAATCGTCGCGCAGCGCATCGGCATCGAGACCGACGCGCGCACTCGTCACATAGAGCGTCGCAAGCCGCGCACCGCCGAGCGCCACGCAACTGGGCTGCGCGGTCGGCACCGTCACGCGCTCCGTCTCGACGCCGTTCGCATCGTAGCGCACGACGCGCGCGCCGCCCCAATGCGCGTTCCACAAGCCGCCGTCGGCGTCGACGGTCGACCCATCGGGCTCGCCCGTCGCATCGGTCAGCCGCACGAACCGGCGCTCATTCGACACGCGCCCGTGCGCGCCATAATCGCACGCGCAAATCTCGCGGGTCGGCGAGTCGCAAAAATACATCGTCGCGCCGTCGGGACTGAACGCGATGCTGTTCGAAATCGCCGGCGCCGGCAGCGGCAGCCGTTCGAGCGTCAGATCGCGATTGAGCCGGTAGAAGCCGCCGATCGGCCGCGCCGGCGCGCCTTCGTCTTTGGTGCCGAACACGAAGCGCCCCTGGCGGTCGCACCGGCCATCGTTGACACGCGTGTTCAAACCCGGCTCGACTTCGACGATCGTCTCGATCTCGCCGGTCGCCAGGTCGAAGAACGCAAGACGCGATGCGAGCCCGAGCAGCAGATAGTGCGGATCGGCGCACAGCGCAAACGTGGCAAGGCGCTCGGGCATCGTCCACGACGTGCTGCTCGCAGCGCGCGGATCGTAGCGCCACAAGCGCGCGCCTTCGATATCGACCCAGTAGAAGCGGTTGCTGCGCGCACACCATGTCGCGCCTTCGCCGAGCGCGCATTTCGCGTCGATTGCGAGCGCCGCCCGCTTTTCCTGTGCTTTTGCCTGCACCACAACTTCCCCGTTCATGCCCACCCTCCGTCGACAATCAGGTCTTGCGCGGTGATCATCCGGCTATCGTCGGCGGCGAGAAAAAGCGCCATGCGCGCGATATCGTCCGGCATCAGTTCCGCATCGATGCACTGCCCTTCCTTGATCGCGCGGCGGCCCGCATCGTCGAGCCACAGACGTTTCTGCTTTTCCGTCATCACCCAGCCGGGCACCAGCGAATTGACGCGAATATGAAACGGCCCGAGATCGCGCGCCAAGCCGCGCGTGAGCCCCTGCACCGCCGATTTCGCCATCACGTACACCGGATAGTTGCCGTTTTTCAGCATCCAGCTGATCGAGCCGAGATTGATGATCGAGCCGCCGCCCGCCGCTTTCATATCGTCGACCACCGCCTGCGCGGCAAAGAACTGATGCCGCACGTTGACCGCGATACCGGCGTCGAACGACTCGGCCGTCACGTCCGCGATCCTGTGGCGCTTGTCGTTCGCCGCGTTATTGACGAGCACCGCGATCGGCCCGAGCGCCGCGCGCACATCGGCAATCGCCTTCTGCAGCGCGTCGATGTCGGTCACGTCGCAGCGCGCGAACAGCGGCTTGTGCCGCGAGTCGCCGAGTTCGTCGGCGAGCGCGTCGCCGGCCGTTTCGTCGATATCGAAGAACGCGACACGCGCGCCCTGCGCCGCGAAATGCTCGACGAAGGTCGCGCCGATGCCGGTCGCGCCGCCCGTGATCAGCACCGTGCGGTCCGTGAGGCTCGGATAGTGCGCATAGACATCGGCGGCATGCCGTGCGCTTGCGTTGGCCGGAGACGACATCGTTCGATTCCCCTAAAGGTCGATCACACGTTGCGTATCAGTTGGACATCAATCGCGCGAACCGCGATTCTTCAACTGGTCGAGCAGCACCGCGGCGAGCAGGATCGCGCCGCGCACGAGGTACTGATAGAACGCATCGATATTGAGCAGGTTCATCACGTTCTCGACGGTACCCATGATCAGCACGCCGATCACCACCCCTGAGATCGTCGCGCGGCCGCCGAGCAGCGACACGCCGCCGAGCACGCACGCGGAAATCACGTTGAGCTCGAAGCCTTCGGCCGCATTCGGCTGGCCCGACGTAATTCGCGAGGCCAGAATCACACCGGCCAACGCGGTCACCGCGCCCTGAATCAGGAAGATGTAGACGCGCGTGCGCTCGACGTTGATCCCCGCCAGACGCGACGCTTCCGGATTGCCGCCGATCGCGAGCGTATTGCGGCCATACACGGTTTGATTGAGCATCACGCCGAACACGATAAAGCAGATCAGCGTGACCCAGATCGGCAGCGAGACGCCGAAGAACGTAAGGCCGCCGAGCGCGATAAACGTCTCCGACGACACGCCGACCGCCTGCCCGTGCGACGCGATAAAACCGAGACCGCGCACGATTTCCATCGTCGCGAGCGTCGTGATCAGCGCGTTGATGCGCAAATACGCGATCACGGCGCCGTTCACGAAGCCGATCACCGCACCGGCGAACACCGCGGCCACGATCGCGATAAACGTGTTGCCGGTCGCATTGAGCACCATCGCGCAGAGCACGCCGGCAAACGCGACCGTCGAGCCCACGGACAGATCGAAATCGCGCGACGCGAGACAGAACATCATCGTGCACGCGACCATGCCGATCTGCGAGATCGACAGCGCGAGGCCGAGCATATTCTCGATCGAGAAGAAGTGATCGACCGTCAGCGACATCGTGATGAACATCACGACGAAAATCACGATCAGGCTGTATTCGGTGATCTGCTGCCACCATTTCTGGCGATCGTTCGCCTGCGGAATCAGCGCTTCGGCGGCGCTTTTCGCCGCCTGTTGCGCGAGGTTTTCTTGAGCTTGTTGCATGTCGTTGCTCCTCAGACTTCAGGCCGCCTGTGCGGTTTCGGATACTGTCGAACTCTTCGGCAAGGCGAGATTCAGCACCGACTGCTCGGTTGCCGCGCCGCGCGCCAGTTCGCCGGAAATGCGGCCTTGCCGCATCACGACGATGCGGTCGGAAACGCCGAGCACTTCCGGCAATTCCGACGAAATCATCACGATCGCGCAGCCGCGCTCGGCGAGCTGGTAGATCACGTTGTAAATCTCGTGCTTCGCGCCGACGTCGATACCGCGCGTCGGTTCGTCGAGAATCACGACCTTCAGATCGGGCTCCGCGAGCCAGCGCGACAGAATCGCCTTCTGCTGGTTGCCGCCCGACAGAAAGCGGATTTTCTGGCGACGGCTCGGCGTCTTGATCTTCAGAAGCTTGATAAAGCGGTCCGCGGTTTCCGCTTCCTTCTTGCGATCGAGAAAAATGCCCGCGCGCAGATAATGCCGCCGGCAGCTGATATTGATGTTCTCGGATACCGACGCGATCGCGACGATCCCCTCTTCCTTGCGGTCTTCGGGGCACAGCACGATGCCCTGGCGGATCGCGTCGCCGGCGCTTTTCACCTTGATTGGCTTGCCGTCGAGCGTGAGTTGGCCGCCCTTTTTCGGATCGTCGCCGTAAACCAGATGCATCAGTTCGCTGCGGCCCGCGCCGACGAGGCCGAAGAACCCGACGATCTCGCCGCGCCGCACCTCGAAGCTCGCCGGCTCCGCGAGCGGCCCGCCTTCGATGGCCTTCGCCGAAAAGCGCACTTCGCCGAGCGCGCGCGGCGTGTAGTTATAGATATCCGAAATTTCACGGCCGACCATTTCGCTGACGATCGTGTCGCGGCTCACGCCTTCGAGCGTCTCGTGCGAGGCGATCTTGCGGCCGTCGCGGAAAATCGTGCAGGCGTCGCACAGCTGATAGATCTCGTCCATGCGGTGCGAGATATAGATCAGCGCGCGGTTGTCGGCGCGCAGATCGCGCACGAGCTTGAACAGCACTTCGGTTTCGCGATGCGACAGCGAACTCGTCGGCTCGTCGAGCGCGATCACGCGCGCATTGCGCATCAACGCCTTGCAGATTTCGACCATCTGCCGTTGTGCGATCGAGAGCTTGCGCAGCTTCGCGTCCGGATCGAGCTCGACGCCCATCGCGGCAAGCTGCTCGCGCACATGGCGCTTCGCATGGCGCTTGTTGACCCAGCCGAGCGTATTGGGCAAGCGGCCGAGCATCAGGTTTTCCGCGACCGTCAGATCGGGCACGTACTGCAGTTCCTGGTGAATCACCGCGATGCCGGCCGCGATCGACGCGCCGGCGCTGCCGAAGTGCACCTCGTTGCCGTCGATCAATACACGCCCCGAGTCCGGCTGATATTCGCCGCCGAGGATCTTGAGCAGGGTCGATTTCCCCGCGCCGTTCTCGCCCATCAGGCCGTGCACCTGGCCCGCATGCACGTCGAACGTAATGCCGTCGAGCGCGCGTACGCCAGGAAACACCTTGCCGATACTGTCAAAACGCAGCGTCGCTGACACTTCGCCTCCTGTTGCCACTTGTGTTTGCGCGGTTTGCCCCGGGTTTGCTCCGGGTTTTCCTGTCCCAAACCGGTCGCACGAATCCGCAAAACGCGCGGACGTCACAGGCGTCCACGCGCTTTGCCGTTACTTCGTTGCTACGCTGTCGCTCTCACGTCTGTCTGACGCACTGACGAACCATCGTCAGCGGCACAGCTTTACTTCGACGCGAGACCCATCTCCTTACGCACTTCCGACACGTTGTCGCGCGTCGCGAGCATGCCGGTCGTCAGCGTCAGCAGCGGCGGCTCCTTGCCTTGCGTGATCCATGCGTACATCAGGTCCGACGTTTCCTCGCCGTGACGCTTCGGGCTGATGATCACGGTGCCGTAGAAGCCTGTCGGCTGCGGCTTCTTGAACTCGTTCAGTGCCGAATCCGAACCGCCGATACCGATGCCGATCATGTTGTCGGCTTTGAAGCCGCGGCCTTCGGCAGCGCGCACCGCGCCGAGCACCGCTTCGTCGTTGAGGCCGTAGGCAACCCAGTGCTTGAATTGCGGGTTCTTGGTGAGCGCGATGTTAGCCGCGTTGAATGCGTTTTCCGTGTCGGTCTTCGCTTGCGGCGCGGCGACGATGTTCGCCTTCGGGAAGCCCGCGGCGACCAGCGCGTCGGTCGCGCCAGCCGTACGGTCGTGCGCGGTCGGCAGCTGCTCGTAGGTCACGTCGATCGCGCCGACGTCCTTCATGTCCCAGCCGCGCTTCTTGATCTCGGCCGCGATGCCTTCGCCGACCTGCTTGCCGATGTTGTAAGCCGAGATGCCCATATGCGGCACCGACTCGATCGGCTTGCCCGAACCGTCGACGAGGCGGTCGTCGACCGTCATCATCTTCAGGCCGTCGGCCTTCGCCTTCGCCACGATGCCCGGTCCAAGCTTGACGTCCGGCGTGCAGATCACGAAGCCCTGCGCCTTTTGCGCGGCGAGGTTATCGATCGCGCTCATCACCTTCTCGCCCGACGGCGCGCCGATCTTCACGAGCGTAAAGCCCTTTTGCTTCGCGGCGATCTCGGCGAACTTCCACTCATCCTGGAACCACGGCTCTTCCGGCTGCTTCACGAGAAAGCCGATCTTGACCTGATCGGCCGCCTGCGCAACCGGCGCGTTGACCAGCACCGCCGTCGTCGCTGCCGCCGCGAGCGTGAGGAATATTCTGCGTTTCATGCTTGTCTCCTGACTAGTAACGAGAAGGTTATCGGCCGCGTCTTCTTGTACCGGGACTGACACACGCGGCCAGCGCGTCAACCGGTTCACTGTGCTCGTCACGCGTTGGCGTGGACGGTGCTCCTGCCGCTGTTGCTTTTGTTGCTCCTGTTGCTTTTGTTGCTCCTGTTGCTTTCGTCGTCCGTCAATCGTGATAAAGCGCCGAGCGCCCGCCATCGACGGTGATACAGCTCGCGTTGATAAACGGCGCTTCATCGGAGGCGAGAAACACCGCCGTCATCGCGACTTCTTCGGGACGGCCGATGCGCTTCATCGGCTGCAAATCGAGCGTCGCCTGCTGCGCGGCGGCCGGGTCCGGCTGGTTGTCCCACCATTCGCGCGTCAACTGCGTTTCGATATAGCCGGGCGCGATCGCGTTGACACGCACATTGCGCGGCGCGTATTCGATGCCGAGCGCGCGCGTGAGTCCGATTACGCCGTGCTTCGCGACCGGATACGGAAAGCAGCCCGGAATGATCTTGAACGAATGCGTCGACGCGATATTGACGATGCTGCCGCGGCCGCGTTCGACCATGCCCGGCAACGCCGCGCGGCAACCGTTCCAGACGCCGTCGAGGTCGACTGCGAAGCAGCGGCGCCAGTCGTCGTCGGTCATCGTCAGCGGGTCGCAGAACACGTTGATGCCCGCGTTGTTCACGAGTACGTCGAGCACGCCGAATGCGCGCTGCGCTTCGGCGACGGCATGCTGCACCGAGGCGGATTGCGTGACGTCGGTACGCACCGCGAGCACGCGTGCCGCGGCGCCGTTCGCCGCCGCTTCGATTTCTCGCGCCGTCTGCTGCGCGGTTTCGAGGTCGAGTTCCGCCAGCACGACCGCCGCGCCCTCGCGCGCAAACGCATGCGCGATCGCGGCACCGATACCGCGGCCGGCGCCCGTGATCAATGCGACCTTGCCGGCAAGGCGATTCATTTCTTTGCACCTGCGCGCGCGATGCGCAGCCCGTTGATAAACGCTTTCGCATGCGACGCGGTAATCGCAGCGCTCTGGCCCGGCTTGAACAGCGCGGAGCCGAGACCGAAACCGTTCGCGCCCGCGGTCAGGAACGGACCCATGTTGTCCGGTGTGATTCCGCCGACCGGCACCAGCGGCACCTGGGTCGCGATCACCGCGCGCCATGCCTTCACGACCTGGCAGCCGAGCTGCTCCGCGGGGAACATCTTCAGCACGTCGGCGCCGTTTTTAAGCGCGATAAACGCTTCGGTCGGCGTCGCCACGCCGGGCGAACAGGCCATCGCGTGCGACTTCGCCGCGCTCACCACTTCCGGGTCCGCATGGGGCATCACGATCAGTTCGCCGCCCGCCTGCTTCACCTGATGGACGAACTCGGCCCGCAGCACCGTACCCGCGCCGACGATCGCGTCGGGCGGCAGCGCCTGGCGGAGCGCTGCGATGCTGTCGAACGGCTGTGGCGAGTTGAGCGGCACTTCGACGATGCGAAAGCCCGCTTCATAGAGCGCGCGGCCGTGAGCGGCCGCATCGGCCGGCGTCACGCCGCGCAGGATCGCAATCAGCGGACACGCTTCGAAGGCGGCCATCAAGCCGGCGTGCGGCTGGTACGGTCCGGGCAGATTCAGTTCAGCTTGCATGATCGGTTCCCTGTCTGTTCCTTTCGCTGTTCCCTTGCCGGCGCGCGGGTCCTTTGCGTTGCAGTCCGCATCGATCGCTCGGGCGCTAGCCGTTGCGCGACGCGGGCGCGGCGCCGGCGGCGGGGGTCACGAGGCCGGCCTGCACGGCGATGCGCCACAGGCCCCGTTCGGTTGCATGTTTGACGAGCTCGGCCGACTGGCAGCCGTACTGCGTGAGCGCGAGCCGATACCGTTCGCACAGCGCCTCGTTGCCGATCAGGCGCAGCGTGCGGCCGGCAAGCGTCGACTGCTGACGCTCGAGCACCGCTTCGAGTCCGTTCAGTTCGTGGCCGATCAACAGCCCCGACAGATAGTCGGGCTGCTCTTCGCGCGAAAGCTGCGCGGTCAGTCCGAGCGTGCGTGTGCTGAAGATCGTCGCGAGCATGCCCGCGTGGCCGTGATTGCGCGCGACACTGATGCCGCGCAGAAACGCCGCCGTGTCGGGACGATCGGGCGTGGTCATGGTGCGGCCAAGGATCGTGTGCTCGGAAAGTGCGGCGAACACTTCGCCCGTCATGAACGTATAGAAGCGCTCGATGTGCGTGCCGCGCACGATCACCCACTTCGCGTGCGTGCCGGGTAAGCCGATCAGCGCGCTTTCTTCGTCGTTCGCGCTGGCATCCGGCCGGTTCGCGACGGTTACCGTGTCACCGGCAAGCGCGCCGAAAATCTGCGTCTCTTCGCCGCGCATCACGTTCGGCAGTTCGCCGCGCTCGAGAACGCCCGGCACGATATGGAGCGCGACGCCGCTCGCGGTCTGAATGCGCGCGAGGCCGCGCACGATCGCATCGGGGCTGGCCGGCGTGCCGACGTACGGCGCCTCTTTCCACCCCTGCGCGCTGCCGACCATGCCAGCCGCCATCACCGGCAGATGCGGCGCGTCTTCGAGCCAGCTGCCGCACACGGCGTCGAACGCAAGGTCGAAGCCGCCTTCGCTTGCGGCGCGCGGCAGGTTCATGATGCCGGCGGTCGACGCACGCGTTTCGAGCAATTGACCCGCTGCGTCGAACAGATAGGCACGCAGCGCGGTCGTGCCCCAGTCGAGCGCGATCAGCGCCGCCCTGTTGTTGCCGATGGCGCCTGACTCGCCGCCGGCGTCGGCGTCGGCGTCGGCGTCGGCTGCCGCGCCGCGGCGCTTATGCGCGTCGCGAGGCGCCGCTGCAGCACGCGTGGCGGAATTGACCGGGGTGGAGGGCGGTGCACCCAGTGCCGTCATCGCTTGATCCTGCGGGTTGCCGGTTGCGGTGCACGCCAGCCGAGTTCTTCCGAGATCGCGCGCGCTTCGCGCTGCACGACCGGAATCAGTTCGTCCATCCGCTCGAGCGACATATACGGAATCGTGCTCGCGACCGACAACGCCGCGACGATCGCACCGGACGCGTCGCGCACCGGCGCCGCGACACAGCGGATCGAGGCTTCGTTTTCTTCGAGATCGAAGGTGAAGCCGCCGCCCGAGTAGTTCGTCATGCGCTGCAAGAAGGTCGGCAGGTCGGGACGGTTGTCGGGCTTGAAGCTCACGCCCGCGAGCGCGCGGCGCGATGCGTCGAACAGCTTCTGCCATTGCTCGGGCGTGAGGTCGAGCATCATCGCCTTGCCGATACCGGTCGACGCGAGCGGCATCCGGTGACCGACGCGTGAACGCATCTCGAGACCGCGCGTGCCGGGAATCTTGTCGATATAGAGCACGTCGTCGCCGTCGCGCACGCCAAGGTGAATCGTGTCGTGCGTTTCTTCGGCAAGCGCGGCGAGATGCGGACGCGCGACGGTCGTCAGCGGCATCTGCTCGAGCGCGATCGTGCCGAGCTCGATCAGCTTCGGGCCGAGCAGATAGCCGCCCTGCACCTGGCGCAGATAGCGCGCCTGCACAAGGCTGCTGACGAGCCGATGCGTCGTGCTGCGCGTCGTGCCGAGCGCCGCGCCGAACGTGCGCAGATCGCGCACGCCAGCAGCCGCCGCTTCAAGAATCGCGAGGCCGCGCAGCAGCGTCTGCGTGCCGGCCTGTTGCGGTGTGATGTCGAGCAGCGTGCTCGGCAGCGCGATCGCGTCGCGGTCCGCGGGCGGGAGCGCCGTGCCGTTCGACGGGCGCACTACGGGTTGTCTCACCGCGTCGGACTCGGACCCGGCGTGATTGGTCATCGCTTTATTCATGGCGATCAGGCAAACGGGTTGGGGGTGTCAGGGGAACGTGATGCGCAACGTCGCGAGGGACGTCAAACAGACGCCGCGCGGCTCACGCGCGCCGGCTGTCGGCAGAACAGGAACGAGGCCATAGCGGGTTGTCTCCGATTCGTTTTGCGTTTCGTCACGCTTATGCTGCGGCGGCGCCGACGATGTCTTTTCGCCGGGGGACCGGCTGGTTGGAACGGATTGTAGGGCGCTTTTCCAAGATACACCAATATGTGAATAGATCAACCACATATTGGGACAACCATCGCAATCGACATCTTCCTCTCGATGTACCGGCTGACGCAGGCCTCGTCGCTTCCTTAACCCGCGATCGCAAAATTCATTTAAGAAGTGTCTGATTCAGTCAATTATCTGAAGTATCTAGTCTCGCATCTGCTTGCATTTAAGCCCCGCATCAATTGTCTTATATTGATTTGTTCATTTTTCGAATTACGACGAATCAAATGCAAACAGCGAACTTTTTATTTTCGATATGACTTCAATTAAGCTCTGGTTGTCCGCATTAACCTTCGCCGCGCTTGCGGGCATCGCGCACGCCCAAACGCCGGCGCAATCGACTGATTCGCAGCCCCCTGCTACGAACACGGCGCACTCGGAGTTCGCCGGTCCCTATCTCGGCATCAAGGTCGGTGGAAACTGGTCCGATGCGTCCGGCGCCGTCAACCAGGGCACGCATGGCACCGGGTTCTTCGGCGCGATGGCCGGCTACGGTTTCGATGTCGGGCGCTTTGTGCTCGGCGCCGAAGCATTCGGCGATTTTCACGGCGGATCGACGACGAAAGACGACGGTGGCCTCGACGTCCGCATCGGCATGCCGTTCAACAAGATCATGCCGTACGCGCGCATCGGCTTTACATCAGCGTGGCCGGATACGCGATTTCATGGCGGCCTCGGCGTCGAATACGCGATTTACAAAAATATCCATATCAGCGGTGAATGGACAGCCGACCAGTCGAATTCGAATGGAACAAAAAGAACCAATAATAGCTTTACAGTCGGCCTGACCTATTATTTCCGCTGAACCGGTATCCATCCTCGCGGGGAAACGAAAACGGCAACTGCGTTGCAAGCGCAGTTGCCGTTTTATTTTGTAGCGACGGGAGAAACCAGAACGAGGAGCCGCGTCCGCCAAATGGTCAGGCGCTCAATCGGGCAATTCCGCGGCCCCCATGCGCCGCGCGATCACACGCGCGCGCTGCGTCAGATAGCCCGAGTTGCGGTGCTCGTCGAAGTACTTCGGCCGCGGCAGCATGACCGCAAGCCGCGCCGCCTGACCGGCGGAAAGCCTGGCCGCCGTGGTCTTGTAGTAATAGCGCGCCGCCGCTTCCGCGCCATAGACGCCATTGCCCCATTCGACCGAGTTCAGATAGATCTCGAAGATGCGCTCCTTGTCCATCAGCGTCTCGAGCATCCACGTGATGATGAGCTCCTGTCCTTTGCGGATATAGCTCTTTTCGCGCGACAGGAAGAGATTGCGCGCGAGTTGCTGCGTAATCGTCGAGCCGCCCGCCACGATTTTGCCGCGCGCCTTGTTCTTCTCCCACGCCTGCAGGATCGCGTCGGTTTCATAGCCATTGTTGTTGACGAAGTTCGCGTCTTCGGACGCGATGATCGCGCGCTTCAGATTGCGCGAAATCTGGTCGTACGGCACCCACGTGTGCTGGATCGACAGATCGGGCCGGTCCTGCGCGAGACGCCACGCATCGGAGCGCATGAACGCCGTCGATTGCGGATTCACGTAGTTCCACAAGGCGATCTGCCCGAAGTAGAACGCCTGAATCGCAAACCATGAGAACGCGAACACGGCCACCGCGTACGCGGCCCAGCGGCCTGCGGTGATCGCCTTGGCGCCCGCGCCTGCTCGCGCTTTGTCCCTTTTCGAGCGCTTCGTTGTTCTCATGTTGTCCGCAATGCTCAACGCCGTTCGCCTGTAGAGAATGTCGTCGGAAGGTACGCTGCTCGCGATGCAAGCGCCCCGCTGCTGCTAGGCGCCGGCCGGCGCGGCAAGCTGCTTGCGCAGTTCCGCGAGCACCGGCGCACCGTCGGGCCGCACGCCGCGCCACACGTAAAACGACTCGGCCGCCTGCTCGACGAGCATGCCCAGCCCGTCGGCCGCGCGCGCACCCAATGAAACCGCATGCCGCATAAAGACGGTCGGCTGTGCGCCGTACATCATGTCGTAGGCAAGCGTCTCTGCACCGAACGCACGGTCGTCGCATTCCGGCAGCGCGCCATCGAGACTCCCCGCGGTCGCGTTGACGATCACGTCGTACGCACCGGGCTCGGTTGCCTGCGCACCGCCGCCCGTCAGGCGGCAACCCGCGTCGCTCGCCGCCCGCGCGAATTGCGCCACCAATGCGTCGGCTTTCGCGGCGGTGCGATTGACGATCGTCAGCACATGCGGCGCACGCTCGAGCATCGGCAGCACGACACCGCGCGCAGCGCCGCCGGCGCCGAGCAACAACACGCGCGCGCCCGCGAGCGACACGCCGAGATTCACTTCGATATCGCGCACGAGTCCGAAGCCGTCCGTGTTGTCGCCGTAGATGCCGGCCTTGTCGAAACGCAGCGTGTTCACCGCGCCCGCGGCGGCCGCGCGCGGCGACAGCGTATCGGCCAACGCGTGCGCGTCGAGCTTGAACGGCACCGTCACATTGAGGCCGCGGCCGCCCGCTTCGATGAACTTGCGCACATGCGGCACGAATGCGTCGACCGGCGCGAGCAGCCGGCCGTATTCGACGGGCTCGCCGGTCTGTGCGGCAAAGCGCGCGTGAATAAACGGCGACTTGCTATGCGCGATCGGATTGCCGATTACCGCGTAACGGTCGCGCGAGTCCGAGACCGGGACGGAAGACGCGCTCATCGGCCCGGCTCCGTCTCGCGATGCGAATCGGAGCCGGCGGCATCGGCGTTCGCTGCATCGCCGTCGGGTTCGCCGCCGCTTTGCGTCGAGCCGCCGGCTGCGGAAGCATCGCCGCCTTCAGACGAAGCCGCGCCCTCGGGGTCCGCTTCGGCTTGCGCCTCGGCCTCGCTTTCCGCGGACTCATCGGCGGCGTCGATGATTTCTTCGTCGCCTTCGTTCTCATCGGCTTCTTCGGCTTCGGCGCCGCTCGTCACGGTCGGCGCGTCGAGCACGTGCAGCAGGCGCACCGACGCTTCGATCGTCAGCTCGTCGATCGACATCACGTCGAGCAGCACGCGCGTGCCGCGCGCATGCACGCCGAGCCCCGGCACGTGCAGCAGCAGCGGCACTTCCTCGAGCCGCACGAGGTCACCCTTCACAACCGAGGCGACGACCTGCTTCCTGTTTTCCTGCTTGATCCAGCGCAGGCACCAGAAGTACTCCATGCGGCGCTGATGGTCGGCGTAAGCCGTGTACGTATCGTCGAAGCCCTGCACGACCGCGAACAGGTCCGCGTCCTTCGGCTTGAACGGCGCGGCGAGCTTGGCGGTCACGCCATGCTGAACGCACGCGATCAACTGCCACTGGTTGACGAGATCGACATAGCGCCGCAGCGGCGACGTGCTCCACGCGTACTGCGCGACGCCGAGTCCTTCGTGCGGCGCGGCGGTCGTCTGCATACGCGTGCGCTTCGGGCCGGTCGGCGCGCCGAATGCACGTTGCGACCGGTAAATGCCGGGCACGCCGTGATCGTGCAGGAACGCGCCCCATGTCGAGTTCGCGAGAATCGCCAGTTCCGCGACGATCAGATCGAGCGGCGACCCGCGCCGGCGCGGCGTAATCGTCACATGCTCGTCTTCGACGTAGAAATTGAAGTCGGTATTGCGCTGCACTTCGCGCTTCAGGCCAAAGCTCGCGCGCATCACCTGGCGCTTTTCGAACAGCGCCTGCGCGAACGGCCACAGCACCGCGATGTCGTCCTTGTGCGGATAGTCGCCCGTGCCCGCGGCGAGCGCGTCTTCGGTGACCACTTCGTCGAGCGTGTTGTGCCGCAGGTTGGTCTTCACGAACACGCGCTCGGCACGCGTTTCGCTCGCGACGATCTCCTGCGTTTCGCGATTCACGATGCTGTAGAGCGACAGCGCCGGCCGCATGCCGCCTTCGGCGAGCGTGAACACGTCGACCACGCCATCGGGCAGCATCGTGATCTTGTCGCCGGGCATATAGACCGTCGACAGCCGCGCGCGCGCGATCGCGTCGACGGTGTCGCCGCGCGTGATACCCAGCGCCGGCGCCGCGATGTGCACGCCGATCCGCACGCGGCCATCGGCGAGATGCTCGACCGAGAATGCATCGTCGATTTCGGTCGTCGTCACGTCGTCGATCGAGAACGCCTCGACCTCGGCTTCGGGCAGATCGTCGGGCAGCGGGCCCGGCGTGACCGCCGGAAAGCCGGTGCCGTGCGGGAAGTACTCGGACAGGAAGCGCGCCTCGTGCAGCGCGCGCGCCGACGGAATGCCGCCGCAATCGAGCATGAGCCGCGCCGGCGACACGCCGCGGTGCGCGGCCGCCGCTTCGAGCGCCTTGTACTCGATCGAGTTCTTGTCCGGCTTCGTGAGCAGCGCAAGCGCCTTGCCGGCGAACGCATCGGGCAGACGACCCTCTTTCAGTTCGTCTTCGTAGCCCGACTGCACGAGCGCCTGCTGACGTTTGCGTTCGAGCGACGCCAGCGCCATCTGCAGTTGCTCCTGCGGCGCGCGCTGATACTGGCCGCGGCCCTTGCGGCGAAAATAGATCGGCGAGCCGTGCATGCGCAGCACGAGCGCCGCGCGCTCGATCGGACCGAATGCGGCACCGAAGTATTCGGCGCCAAGCGTCGCGAACGGAAATTCGTCCTCCGGCGCGCATTCCCACAGAAAGTCGAGATCGATCTGCTGCGCGGCCGCGTCGGCCTGCTCCATCAGTTCGCCGGCAGCCGGCTTGTCGAATTCGATCAGCACGTCTTTTGCGCGCACCTTCGCGCGCCGGCCGCCCGGCAACTCGACCTGGAACGCGTCGCCCTGCTTCGACAGCACGCTGCCTGCCTTGAAACTGCCCGATTCCTCAAAGAAAACGTTCACTCAATACTCTCGTTCTGGCTCGCATCGGCCGCCATGGGCCGTCGCGCTGCATGCATCCGGTTGCGTGCGCGCCGTGTCTGTCAGGCACGGCGCCGCGCCCGGCTACTGCATATTCGTGAAGATGATGATCTGTTAAGTGTCTGCTAACTGGGTACAAAAACAGGGTGCAAAACCGGCCTGTGACAACCCGTGCGAATGGTGTGCGAACCGGCTCCGGACCGACCTTGAACCTGGCGCGCAAACCGCGCGCCTACTTCGTCGCGGGACCCTCGCGAGGCGCGGCCTTCGGGTTCGGCGCAAGGGGAACGGCCGCGGCGCTGTCGCAAAACGCGAGTACATCGTCGACATAGTCCGCGAACTCGCTGATCGAATGATCGCTGCCTTCGATCAGTCTGGTTCGCGCGGCCGGATAGTGCGCAAGCATCTCGCGGTAGTCGAGCACCTCGTCACCGGTGGCCGCAAACAGATAATAGCGTTCGGGGCGCGTGATCGATGTGACGGCAAGCGCACGCATCTCGTCAAGGTGGCGCGCTTCCACGACGATACTGCCGCCGCCGTGCACGCGCGGCTGCTCGCCGAGGTACGCGGACAGGTCGCGCTGCGGCACGACGGCCGGATTGAGCAGCACCGCCGGCCAGCCGTGCTTTTCGGCAAGATGCGTGGCGAAGAAGCCGCCGAGCGAGCTGCCGATCAGCACGATGCGTTCGGGGTGACCAGGCTTATCCTTCGCCTCGTTCGATCCAACCCGCGCCGCGACGAGCGATTCGGCAAGCTCGATCGTTTCGAGCGGCGACACCGGCAGTTGCGGACAGCACCATTCGTCGCCGCGGCCCAGCGCCGCGAGCCGCTCGGCCAGCAGGCGCGCCTTGAACGATTGCGGCGACGAGCGGAATCCGTGCAGATAAAGAATCACGCGACGCCCCGTGCAAGCGCCGCCGGCCGCATCGACAGCGCGTCGAGCAGCTTCTGATGCACGCCGCCGAACCCGCCGTTGCTCATCACGAGCACGTGGTCGCCCGGCTGCGCGACGTCGATCACCGCTTTGACGAGCGTGTCGATATGGTTGAATGCGCGCGCCTTGTCGCCCAGCGGCGCGAGCGCTTCGGCAAGATCCCAGCCGAGCGCATCGCGGCCGCTCGACGCGCCGTAGCCGAACACGAGATCCGCGTCGGCGAGGCTCGCCGGCAACTGCGCCTTCATGACACCGAGCTTCATCGTGTTCGAGCGCGGCTCGAGCACCGCGAGAATGCGCGTGCGTTTTCCGGGTTCGCCGCGGCCGACCCGCGTGCGCAGGCCGGCGATCGTGGTGTCGATCGCGGTCGGATGGTGCGCGAAGTCGTCGTAGACGGTGACGCCGTCGACGCTGCCGCGCACTTCCATGCGGCGCTTCACGTTGCGAAAGCCGGCCAGCGACCGCGCGGCCTGGGCCGGCGGCACGCCGACATGACGCGCGGCCGCGATCGCCGCGAGCGCGTTCATGCGGTTGTGCTCGCCCTGCACCTGCCAGTCGACCACCCCGACGCGCTCGCCCTGCTGGTACACGGCAAATTGCGCGTCGACGGGCACGCCGTCTTCGGCGGCAAGCGCCTGCCAGCCGCCTGCGACGCCGAACCGCTCGACTTCGCTCCAGCAACCGCGCGTCAGCACGCGCTCGAGCGCCGCCTCGCGGCCGTTCGAGACGATGCGGCCGATACCGGGAATAGTGCGCACGAGGTGATGAAACTGCGTTTCGATCGCGGCAAGATCGGGGAAGATGTCGGCGTGATCGAACTCGAGATTGTTGAGGACCGCGGTGCGCGGCCGGTAGTGGACGAACTTCGAGCGCTTGTCGAAGAACGCGGTGTCGTACTCGTCGGCTTCGATCACGAAGAAGCTCGAATCGGTGAGCCGCGCGGACACGCCGAAGTTGAGCGGCACGCCGCCGATCAGGAAGCCCGGGTTCATGCCCGCGTCTTCGAGCAGCCACGTGAGCATCGAGCTGGTGGTGGTCTTGCCGTGCGTGCCGGCCACCGCGAGCACCCATTTGCCGTTGAGCACATGCTCGCCGAGCCACTGCGGACCCGACACATACGGCAGGCCGCGGTCGAGAATCGCTTCCATGAGCGGATTGCCGCGCGACACCACATTGCCGATCACGAACAGATCGGGCTTCAGATCGACCTGCTCCGCGCCGTAACCCTCGATAAGCCCGATGCCTTGTGCTTCGAGCTGCGTGCTCATCGGCGGATAGACGCCGGCGTCGCAGCCGGTGACCTGATGCCCCGCGCTGCGCGCCAGCACCGCGAGACCACCCATGAACGTGCCGCAGATACCGAGAATGTGGATGTGCATAGAGCGGTCCTTGCAAAGGCCGCTATTGTACCCGACGACCCGCGCCGCGCTGGGCCCTGGCCGGCGTTCGACACTGCCGGCTCCCGCAGGCGCGGCAAGCCCGCGGCGTGGGCCGGACGGCCGTACGAGAGGGCGCCTCGGGCAGGACGCCTCGTATTCTCTAGTATGATTGGCGGATGGTCCGCAAACTACATTTCGACCCGACGCGCGTGCGCGAGGAAATCGCAATCGCCGCCGCGAGGATGATCGCGGAAGACGGTCTCGACTATTCGACGGCCAAGCGCAAAGCCGCGCGGCAAGTCGTCGGGGAGACGCGCGTTTCCGGCGATTGGCTGCCCGATAACGACCAGATCGAAGAAGAAATCCGCGAATATCAGTCGCTGTTTCAGGGCGACACGCAGCCCGCGGTGCTGCGTCGCCTGCGCGAAATCGCCCTCGACTGGATGTTGCGGCTTGCACCGTTCAACCCGTATCTGACCGGCGCGGTGCTCGGCGGCACGGCGGGCGAACACTCCGATATTCACCTGCAGGCGTTTTGCGACAACCCGAAAGAAGTCGCGATTTATCTGCTGAATGAGAACGTGCAGTACGACGTTTCGGAAACCCGGCATTTCGCCGGACGCGGCTACGTCGAAACGCTGAGCTTCCTGTGGCGTCCGGTTGCCCGGCAAGGACGCGACGCGGAGCCGGTCGGTATCCACGTCGCGCTCTATGGCACCGACGACCTGCGCGGCGCGGTGCGCGCCGATGCGCGCGGCCGGCTCGCGCGCGCGGGCGTCCAGGCGGTCCAGGCGTTGCTCGCTGAAAGCGACGCGGCCTCTTCTACTAATTGAACAGACCTCAGATGAATACGAAGCGGATCCTGGCGGCGGTTGCAGTCGCGGTCGTCGCGGCTGCGGGGGGCGCGGCGGCCAGTCACTGGATATTCGGCCAATCGTTGACCGAAGTTGCGCATGCGGCAACGCCCGCCGCCCCGGCGGCGGCGAGCCCGGTCGACCAGCTCTGGTCGGCGACCGTCACGAACGTCGACGGCAAGCCGCAGTCGTTGAGTCTGCTCAAGGGCCACCCGGTCGTCATCAACTTCTGGGCGTCGTGGTGCGGGCCGTGCGTCGAGGAAATGCCGTCGCTCAGCCAGTTGCACCGCGAATACGCGAAAAAAGGCGTCGAATTCGTCGGCCTTGGCGTGGACTCCGACAAAAACATCAAGGCGTTCCTGCAGAAGGTGCGCGTCGACTATCCGATCTACGTGATCGGCTTCGGCGGCGCCGACCTCGCGCGCGCGTTCGGGAACAATGCGGGCGCATTGCCGTACACCGTCGTGATTGACGCAAAAGGCGTCGTACGGTCGACAAAATTGGGCCAGATTCAGCCAAATGAGCTGAAAGCCACGCTCGACGCGCTCTGACGCAGACAATTCGACAATGCTTAATTGAGGTCGGAACCGTGCGATTTATGCACCAATCGACTGAAATTGAGAGAAGTTGTGCTTTTACGTGCTTCCGGCCAGTTCGGCGCCACCTGTCCGGGCGTTCGAGAAACTAGACAAATTTCTCTAAACAGCGCTAAAGTGCCGCGAATTCCACGGAAATAGAAGCGACCATGACGCGACTGCTGGTGCTGCACGGCCCCAACCTCAACCTTCTCGGCACCCGGGAACCGGAGGTTTATGGCCGCGTGACCTTGCCGCAGATCGACCAGGCCCTGGCGGACCGCGCGGCGGACGCCGGCGCCGAACTCGCGTCGTTTCAGAGCAACCATGAAGGCGCGCTCATCGATCGCATCCATTCCGCGCGGAACGAGAAAACCGATTTCATCCTGATCAACCCCGCTGCGTATACCCATACCAGCGTGGCGATCCGGGACGCGCTGGCAGGCGTCGGCATTCCGTTCGTCGAGATTCACCTGTCGAACGTGCATCGCCGGGAACCGTTCCGGCACCATTCGTATTTCTCCGATCTCGCCGAAGGCGTCATTTGCGGTCTCGGCTGGAAAGGCTATCTGTACGCACTCGAGTTCGCGCTCGACCGCTTGTCCGCTCAAGCGTCCACCGGTACGACGCGCGCCTGAACCCAGAACACGAATTGAGCGCCGGCTCGCGGGAGCGCCGGCGCACCTACGCATTGAAAGGGGTATGCCCATGGATCTACGTAAACTGAAAACTCTGATCGACCTCGTCTCCGAATCCGGTATTTCGGAGCTGGAAGTCACGGAGGGAGAAGGCAAGGTGCGCATCGTGAAGAATGCGCCGCCGGTTTACGTGCAGTCGCCTGCCGCTCAATACGCGCCGCAGATTCCGGCGAGCGCGCCGATGCATCCGGCGGGCGTGGCCGAAGGCGCGGCCGCCGCGCCGGCGGCGCCGGCCGCGGCGGCACCGCAAGGGCATGTCGTGACCTCGCCGAT
>NZ_BAAILL010000049.1:512932-580401 GCF_054589215.1 Paraburkholderia sp. 2C
CGCAAGGGCATGTCGTGACCTCGCCGATGGTCGGCACGTTCTATCGCGCCCCGTCTCCGGGCGCCGATCCGTTCGTGCAGGTCGGCGATACGGTCAAGGAAGGCCAGACCATCTGCATCATCGAAGCGATGAAGCTTCTGAACGAGATCGAATCCGATCTCTCCGGCGTGATCAAGGAAATCCTCGTCGAAAACGGGCAGGCCGTCGAATACGGCCAGCCGCTCTTCGTGATCGGCTGACGCGAGTCGAATATCCGCTATGTTTGAAAAAATCCTCATTGCCAATCGCGGCGAGATCGCGCTCCGCGTTCAGCGCGCCTGCCGCGAGCTCGGCGTCAAGACGGTCGTCGTCTATTCGGAAGCCGACAAGGAAGCCAAGTACGTGAAGCTCGCGGACGAGGCGGTCTGTATCGGCCCGGCGCCGTCGAATCTCAGCTACCTGAATATGCCGGCGCTGATCAGCGCGGCCGAAGTGACCGACGCCGAAGCGATTCACCCCGGCTACGGCTTCCTGTCCGAAAACGCGGACTTCGCCGAGCGCGTCGAGCAGTCCGGCTTCGTCTTTATCGGCCCGCGCCCCGAGACGATCCGTCTGATGGGCGACAAGGTCTCGGCCAAGCAGACGATGATCAAGACCGGCGTGCCCTGCGTGCCCGGTTCGGAAGGCGCGCTGCCCGACGACCCGAAAGAGATCGTCAAGATGGCGCGCTCGGTCGGCTATCCGGTCATCATCAAGGCGGCGGGCGGCGGCGGCGGACGCGGGATGCGCGTCGTGCACACCGAAGCGGCGCTCGTCAACGCGGTCAACATGACGCGCGAAGAGGCAGGCCGCGCGTTCGGCAACTCGCAGGTCTATATGGAGAAGTTCCTCGAGAACCCGCGCCACATCGAAATTCAGGTGCTCGCGGATTCGTACAAGAACGCGATCTGGCTCGGCGAGCGCGACTGCTCGATGCAGCGCCGCCACCAGAAAGTGATCGAGGAAGCGCCGGCGCCCGGTATCGCGCGGCGGCTCATCGACCGCATCGGCGACCGCTGCGCCGACGCCTGCAAGAAGATGGGCTATCTCGGCGCGGGCACGTTCGAGTTCCTGTATGAGAACGGCGAGTTCTACTTCATCGAGATGAACACGCGCGTGCAGGTCGAGCATCCGGTCACCGAACTGATTACCGGCGTCGACATCGTGCAGGAGCAGATCCGCATCGCGGCCGGCGAAAAGCTTGCGTTCCGCCAGCGCGATATTCAGTTCCGCGGCCACGCGATCGAATGCCGGATCAACGCCGAAGACCCGTTCAAGTTCACCCCGTCGCCGGGCCGGCTCACGTCGTGGCATATGCCGGGCGGCCCCGGCATCCGGGTCGACTCGCATGCGTACAACGGCTATTTCGTGCCGCCGAACTACGATTCGATGATCGGCAAGCTGATCGCTTACGGCGCGACGCGCGAGCAGGCCATCAAGCGGATGCGCATTGCGCTTTCCGAGATGGTGGTCGAAGGCATCCAGACCAACATCCCGCTGCACCGCGAACTGATGCTCGATGCGAAGTTCGTCGAGGGCGGCACGAGCATTCACTACCTCGAGAACCGGCTCGCCGCGAAGCAGCAGGTTGCGCCGGAAGAAGCGTAAGCCGATGAGCTATCGGGAACTGGTCGTCGAACTCGCGCGCGAGCACGCGGAAAGCTTGTCCGACGCGCTGCTCGAGTTGGGGGCGCTGTCCGTCTCGGTCGAAGACGCGGACGCCGATACGCCCGACGAGCAGCCGCTGTTCGGCGAACCGGGGCTCACTCCCGAGCGCACCGCGTGGCAACACTCGCGCGTGGTTGCGTTGCTGGCGCCCGAGCACGAACCCGGCGTGCTGCTCGCGGCGGCGGCGAACGAGCTCGGCCTCGCGCCGATGCCGCCGTTCGCGGTTCGCGATGTAGAGGAGCAGGACTGGGTGCGGCTCACGCAATCGCAGTTCGATCCGATTCACATCGGCAAGCGGATCTGGGTCGTGCCGTCGTGGCATGACGCACCCGATCCGGACGCGCTCGTGCTCGAACTCGATCCGGGCCTCGCGTTCGGCACCGGCAGCCATCCGACCACGCGGCTTTGCATGGAGTGGCTCGAAGAAACGGTGACGCCGGAACAATCGCTGCTCGACTACGGCTGCGGCTCCGGCATTCTGGCAATTCTCGCGAAGAAATGCGGCGCGAACCCGGTGGTCGGCATCGATATCGACCCGCAAGCGGTCGACTCCGCGCGCTACAACAGCGAGCGCAATCATGCAGAGGTCACCTACGGATTGCCGGCCGACTGCCCTGCCGGCGAGTTCGATATTGTTGTCGCGAACATCCTGTCGAACCCGCTCAAACTGATGGCGTCGATGCTCGCGTCGAAGGTGAAACCGGGCGGACATCTCGCGCTGTCGGGCATTCTCGCGCGCCAGGCGCTTGAAGTGGCGACCGCTTACGCGCCGTGGATCGACATTTCGGTTTGGCGCGAACACGACGGCTGGGTGTGTCTCGCCGGGACCCGCCGCGAAAGTCATTAGAATAGGGCATATTTTCCACTCAACAGCCCGCGCGGCTCCCGGTTCAATATGGCTCTTGCGACGCGCTGTCCCTTCTGCGAAACAGTCTTCCGCCTTCAACCGGCGCAGCTCGCACTGCGCCGCGGTCTGGTGCGCTGCGGACATTGCCGCGAAGTATTCGATGCGTCGAGCAGTCTGTTCGATCTCGCCGACGGCGGCGATTTCCGCAGCGCCACGCCGATTACCGCCGATGAAGTTGCGCGGCTGACTGCGCAGGAGCCGCGCGCGGCCGGTGAAGGGTTGAGCGCGGCGGCGGCCTCCACTTCGTCCGCGGCTGCGTCCACTGCATCCAACGCGCAGAACGCGTCCGCTGCGGAGGAACGCGCCGCGCCGGTGCCTCCTCCGGCTGCTACGGCAGCCGCAGCTGCCGCTGATCTCCCTGCCGCTCCCGGAACGCCCGCGGCACCCGCCGCGCCGTTCGAGCCGGCATCGCCCGAAGCGCACGCACCGGGCTCGAGCGACGATCCGAACTCACCGGATTTCCGCGCGGACACATGGAACCCGTGGGCGCCCGCGCCGGACGCATCGGTCGATCGCCGTATCCGCCATAACGCCGCGACGATTCCGTACAACCCGGTCACGATTCCGCGTTCCGCGCAGCCGAAGCTCAAGCTCGAGTTCACCGAGGGGCAGGATCTGCACCTCGAAAATGCGACTGCGCGTCCGATCGAGCCGGCGTTCAGAACGCCCCCCGAGCCCGTCGTTCCGCATGCGGCCGCACAGCCGGGGGCGCAGGCGCCGCGCGACACCGCCGTGCCGCCGCCGCACGTGTGGCGCCGTCGCGAAGACGAGACGCGCCCCGAACCCGCGCTTGAACCTGCGGGTGGAGCCGTGGGTAGAGCCGATGAGGATCGCACACGAATCCCGCCGAACCTGTCCGACAACGAGCCGCGCTTCGGTCCCGGCTCGGCTGCTGCCGCAGCAGCAGCGGGTCCGGCTGCCGCGCCGCCGTTCGCCGCCGCGCCGCCCGGCGACGACGACAACGCATTCGCCGTCGTGCGCGAAAAGCGCACGTCCGAACCGCGGCGCCTTGGCTGGCGCATTGTCGGTATTCTTGTCGCGCTCGTGCTGTTCCTCGTGCTGCTCGCGCAGCTCGCCTGGTGGCAACGCGAAACGGTGATGGTCTACGCACCGGGTTCGCGGATGGTATTTGCGCAAGTCTGCGAGCACCTCGGCTGCACGGTCGCGCCGCCGCGCGATATCGACGGATTGCAGGTCGAGCCGTCGGATCTGCGGCAGGTGGACGGTCCGCACAAGCTCGAACTGCGCATGCCGCTGCACAACCGCTTCAACGTGCCGCTCGCGTACCCGGCCGTCGAACTGACGCTGCTCGACGAGCACAACAACATCGCGGTGCGCCGCGTGCTGTGGCCGCAAGACTATCTGAAGCCCGGCACGCAGATCGCCGCCGGCCTTGCACCGCGCACGACCGAAACGATGTTCGTGCGGCTCGACACCGGCAGCGCAACGGCAACCAATTTCCGCGTGCAGATTTTTTATCCATGACCGACCTCACGCGCGAGCACCCGCGGTCGCGCGTTTCCAACCATCGCGAATCTCACCAATCTTCGGAGCACAACATGAGTCAAGTTACGCTGGGCGGCAACCCGATCGACGTATCCGGCACGTTCCCGTCGGTCGGCCAACAGGCGCCGGCTTTCACGCTGGTCGGCCGCGACCTCAAGTCGGTCACGCTCGCCGAGTTCCACGGCAAGCGCAAGGTGCTCAATATCGTGCCGAGCCTCGACACGCCGACCTGTGCGACGTCGACTCGCAAGTTCAACGAAGCGGCCGGCAAGCTCGCCAACACCGCGGTGATCGTCGTGTCGGGCGATCTGCCGTTCGCCGCGTCGCGCTTCTGCACGACGGAAGGCCTCGCCAACGTCACCACCGCGTCGACGTTCCGCGGCCATGAGTTCGCCCGCGCCTACGGCGTCGACATCACGAGCGGCCCGCTCGCCGGCCTCACGGCACGCGCGGTCGTCGTGATCGACGAAAACGACAAGGTCGTGCACGCGGAGCTCGTCAGCGAGATCAAGACCGAGCCGAACTACGACGCCGCGCTCAATGCACTGAAATAAGGTGCGGGTGCGCCAGTAAACTACTGACGTAAACTTCACGCGCCGCGCGCACTCTACGTTCATTTTTCCGCGCATGCGCTTGCGCCGCGCTTCGGGTCCGGGCGACCACGAACGCGCGGCGCTGTCGTATCGACGCACCGGTTTTCACCTTTTTGCACATTTCCGTTCTTTCGACTTTTACAGGACGCTCGCCTTGGCTACGTTGATTTGCGGTTCGCTCGCCTACGACAACATCATGACCTTCGAAGGCCGGTTTCGGGAGCACATCCTGCCGGAACAGGTCCACATCCTGAACGTCAGCTTCCTCGTGCCGACGATGCGCCGCGAATTCGGCGGCTGCGCGGGCAACATCGCCTACGCGCTGCATCTGCTCGGCGGCGATGCGCACATCATGGCGACGCTCGGCGCCGTCGACGCGCAGCTCTATATCGACCGCCTCGATCAGCTCGGCCTCGCGAAGACGCACGTGCGCGTGCTGCCCGATACGTACTCGGCGCAGGCGATGATCACGACCGACCTCGAGAACAACCAGATCACCGCGTTCCACCCGGGCGCGATGATGCAGTCGCACCTGAACCGCGCGGACGAAGCGAAGGGCGTGACGCTCGGCATCGTTGCGCCGGACGGCTTCGACGGGATGATCCAGCATTCCGAACAATTCGCCGCGGCCAAGGTGCCATTCATCTTCGATCCGGGCCAGGGGCTGCCGCTCTTCGACGGTGCGTCGCTGCGGCGCATGATTGAACTTGCCACTTACGTTGCGGTCAACGATTACGAAGCCAAACTGGTGAGCAACAAGACCGGCTGGTCGATCGAAGAGATCGCGAGCCGCGTCGATGCGCTGATCGTCACGCGCGGCGAGCACGGCTCGCAAATCCATCACGCAGGCGGCATCGAAGAGATTCCGGCAGTCAAGGCGCAACGCGTGCTCGACCCGACCGGTTGCGGCGATGCATTCCGCGGGGGTCTTCTGTACGGCATCGAAACGCAACTGGGCTGGGCCACCGCGGGTCGCCTCGCCAGCCTGATGGGCGCATTGAAGATCGAGCACCAGGGGCCGCAAAACTACGCGCCGTCGCGCGCGGAAATCAACCAACGATTCAAGCAGGCGTTCGGCTACGCACTCGACGCGTAGACGGACCCGGTGCAGTATCGCAGTCAGGAAGTTTGGGGCCTGTCGGGGGCCCATAGGGAGTGAAAGATGAAAACAACGAATCGTTCGATGAATCGTTCAACCGAGCGGCGCGTCGCCGCGGCGGCGCTTGCTTGCGCCATCGGCGGCGCGCTCGCGCTGTCGGGGTGCGCGTACAACAGCAGTTCCGCCGACGTCTACACCGCGTCGCAGGCGCAGCGCGAGGAAACCGTGCGGATGGCCACCGTCGATAGCGTGCGCGCCGTGAAGATCAGCTCGAACAACGGCCAGCCGACCGGTCTCGGTCTGCTCGGCGGCGGCGCGCTCGGCGGCATCGCCGGCAGCCAGATCGGCGGGGGCACCGGGTCGATCGTCACGGGCATCATCGGCGGCCTCGCGGGCGCGGTGGCCGGCAATGCCGTCGAGAACGCCGCGGCCGTGCGCGATGGCGTCGAGATCACCGTGCGCCTCGACAACGGCGACATGCGCGCGATCACGCAGACCAACACCGGCGAGGTCTTCCTCGCGGGCGAGCGCGTGCGGCTGCTGTCGAGCGGCGGCATCACGCGGGTTACACACTGATCGACACACTGATCGACGCACCGCCGCCCAACGCAGCCCTGCTCAGGCAACACTCTCAGGCAACACTCTCAGGCCACGCTCCCGGGCCACACTCTCGTGGCCACGCGCAGGCGAAAAAAATCCCGCCGCCCACAGGGGGCGACGGGATCGAGGATTGAGTAGCGCTACTCAACCGAGCCGGCACACGCCTTGAATGCGCGTACCGCCGGCTCTCACAGCTTGTTGCTCTGCGTACTACCCTTACGGACGCGGACCCGTCGGAAACGGCCATGCAGCAGCCGGATTCAACGCGGTCTTGACCGTCGAAGCAGGCGCCGACGATGCAGCGGGCGCAGCCGGAGCAGGGGCGGCCTTCTTGGCGACTGCCTTCTTCGCAGGGGCAGCCTTCTTCGCAGGCGCAGCGGCCTTCTTCGCGGCAGCCTTCTTCGCAGGGGCAGCCTTCTTGGCGGCAGCCTTCTTCGCAGGCGCCTTTTTCGCGGCAGCCTTCTTCGCTACCTTCTTCGCAGCGGCTTTCTTGGCCGGCGCCTTCTTCGCAGCAACCTTCTTCGCTGCGGTCTTCTTCGCCGGTGCAGCCTTCTTCGCCGCGACCTTCTTCACTGCGACTTTCTTTGCTGCGACTTTCTTTGCTGCTGCCTTCTTCGCCGGCGCCTTCTTGGCGGCAACCTTCTTCACTGCTACCTTCTTCGCAGCAACCTTCTTCACTGCGACTTTCTTAGCAGCTGCCTTCTTCGCCGGAGCGGCTTTCTTCGCGGCAACCTTCTTCACTGCCGCTTTCTTTGC
Source organism: Paraburkholderia sp. 2C (assembly GCF_054589215.1). NCBI lineage: Bacteria > Pseudomonadati > Pseudomonadota > Betaproteobacteria > Burkholderiales > Burkholderiaceae > Paraburkholderia > Paraburkholderia sp. 2C. The sequence goes on from NZ_BAAILL010000049.1 coordinate 520,080, forward strand.
AGCAGGCTTCTTTTTGGCCATTGCCATGGTTTTCTCCTTCAGGTTTCAGATGAGAGTTAAATCAAACAACACCCTTCGTCATCAAAACCCGTTTCCCGCGGACGCTTTTCAGGGCGCGCGCTACGAAGCGGGCTATTCATCGGCGTACGCATATCCGACGCGCTTACGCTAATGAATACGGTAAGGCGCGCGTTGCCCCGTGGCATCGCGCGCCAAGTCCAGTCGACGTCGGATACCGACGCCGGCAAGCGTTTGATCGAGCCGCCCGAGCTCGCATGAGCCAGACGAGCGGCTTTTCGTAAGGGGAAGTTTGCCCATCCCACTGAAGGGTTCGCAAAGTGCCTCTGACCTTGGTGGGTCCGCTTTTGGACCCATGGGATGCCTATGGCACCCGGCACGCTCTGCATCAGGCAGTCAAACTCCTAACCAAATATGCCGCGGCCCGTGCCGGCGGCATCCCCATCAATCTCATACGCGGCGCGAGGGACGTTTACTCCCAGGAGAGCGCGCCGCCAGTCTGATATTCGATTACCCGCGTCTCGAAGAAGTTGCGTTCCTTCTTCAGGTCGATCATCTCGCTCATCCACGGGAACGGGTTTTCCTCGTTCGGGTACAGCGGATCGAGACCGATCTGCTGGCAACGGCGGTTGCAGATGAAGCGCAGGTAGCTCTTGAACATCGACGCGTTCAGGCCGAGCACGCCGCGCGGCATGGTGTCTTCGGCGTAGCGATATTCAAGATCGACCGCTTCCTTGAACAGCTCGCGGATTTCCGCGCGGAATTCAGCCGTCCACAGATGCGGGTTTTCAAGCTTGATCTGGTTGATGAGGTCGATACCGAAATTGCAGTGCATCGACTCATCGCGCAGGATGTACTGGTACTGCTCCGCCGCGCCGGTCATCTTGTTCTGGCGGCCGAGCGCCAGGATCTGCGTGAAGCCGACGTAGAAGAACAGGCCCTCCATCACACAGGCGAACACGATCAGCGACTTGAGCAGCTTCTGGTCTGCTTCGAGCGTGCCGGTCTTGAAGGCCGGGTCGGTCAGCGTATGGATGAACGGGATCAGGAATTCGTCTTTGGCGCGGATCGACGCGACCTCGTGGTACGCGTTGAAGATCTCGCCCTCGTCGAGCCCAAGCGACTCGACGATGTATTGGTAAGCGTGCGTGTGGATCGCCTCTTCGAACGCCTGGCGCAGCAGGAACTGCCGGCACTCGGGCGCCGTGATGTGGCGGTACGTGCCAAGCACGATATTGTTCGCCGCGAGCGAGTCGGCCGTCACGAAGAAGCCGAGGTTGCGCTTGACGACGCGGCGCTCGTCCTCGGTCAGCCCGTTCGGGTCTTTCCACAGCGCGATGTCGCGGGACATGTTGATTTCCTGCGGCATCCAGTGGTTCGCACAGCCCGACAGGTATTTCTCCCACGCCCACTTGTATTTGAACGGGACGAGCTGGTTCACGTCGGTCTGGCCGTTGATGATGCGCTTGTCGGCGACATTCACGCGCGCTTCGGCCGAAGCGGCGGAAGGGTTAGCGGTAGCGCCCGCAGCAACGGTCGAAGCGGTGGTGCGAACTGAAGCCTGGTCAGCAAGACGGGTGACAGCGGGAGCGACGGCGATGTCGCCCGCGAAGATGTCTTGCGCGGAGGGAGCTTGATGAGCGGAACGCGTTTCGACTTGCGAACCGACAACCGTTCCCGCAGCGTTACGCAACACGTTTTGTTGCGAAGCGCTCGACGGAGTTACGGCAGTGATCTCGTCATCCCAGTTGAGCATAAATGTCACCATCAATTTAGATCGGTTTGTACCATCTTTTCACGAGCGATAAAAGGGCTCGCTCATGAAAATTCGTGTTTTCGATTCACGTTGCGACCTTCATACAACACTTTGTTCAACAGACTGTGAAGGTCGATGCAGTGAACGCGATTGAAATGCGTGTCGTCGAATGCATGTCGACGCGTTGCGCTTCATCGTCGAGCGTCGTTTTGGAAGCGGCTTCGATGATGTGTTCGATGAGGCTTCGACATCACAAAAGCGACTTCGGCGCGCGCTTGCGATGTGCGGCGTTTCATTGCCAGAGGTGCTCGTGCACTACCGCTCGATCGACAACGTGCAGGCTTGCGCGAACCGCGTGCGTTGCATGTGATGCGCGTGCCGCGCTTGCCGCGCGTGTTGCACAGGTTGCTTCTGCTGCGCCGGCGGCGACGCGAATCGCGTGCCGCCGGCGTGTTACTGCGCGTTACTGGCAGGCTTCGCACTCTTCGAAGCCGGGGTCGCCCGGACGCATCATGCAGACGGGACCGTCCGCTTCCGGCGCCGCTTCGACAGCGGCGACAGCCGGCGCTTCCATTGCGGACGCAACAGCCGTTCCCGCTGCCAATGCCTGAACACCACCCGACGACACACCACCCAAGCCGCCTCCGACACCGAAGCCACCTGATGCACCACCGGCACCACCGGCACCACCGGCACCGCCGTCACCGCTCGGCACCGCGTTCAGCGCGCCGTGCGCGACCGTCGACTTCTCGACGTGCGTCGCCGCCATCGTGCGCAGGTAATAAGTGGTCTTCAGGCCGCGCAGCCATGCAAGCTTGTAGACCTCGTCGAGCTTCTTGCCCGACGCACCCGCCATATAGATATTGAGCGACTGCGCCTGGTCGATCCACTTCTGACGGCGCGACGCCGCCTCGACGAGCCACGTCGCGTCGACTTCGAACGCGGTCGCGTAGATCGCGCGCAGGTCGCCCGGAATCCGGTCGATGCGCGACAGCGAGCCGTCGAAGTACTTGAGGTCGGCGACCATCACTTCGTCCCACAGGCCGCGCGCCTTCAGGTCGCGCACGAGGTAGTCGTTCACCACCGTGAATTCGCCCGACAGGTTCGACTTCACATACAGGTTCTGGAAAGTCGGCTCGATGCACGCGGACACGCCGATGATGTTCGAGATCGTCGCCGTCGGCGCGATCGCGATGCAGTTCGAGTTGCGCATGCCGTGTGCCGCGATGCGCGAGCGCAGCGCGCTCCAGTCCATCGACTCGCTCGAATCGACTTCGACATAGCCGCCGCGCGCGTCGGCGAGCAGCTTCAGCGTGTCTTGCGGCAGGATGCCGCGATCCCACAGCGAGCCGCGGTACGTCGAGTAGCGGCCACGCTCCTGCGCAAGCTCCGTCGACGCCCAGTAGGCGTAGTAGCAGACCGCTTCCATCGACCGGTCGGCGAACTCGACCGCTTCAGCCGACGCGTACGGCGTGCGCAGCAGGTGCAGGCAGTCCTGGAAGCCCATGATGCCCATGCCGACCGGACGGTGCTTGAGGTTCGAATTACGCGCCTTGGCGACCGCGTAGTAGTTGATGTCGATTACGTTGTCGAGCATCCGCATCGCCACGCTCACCGTGCGCTTGAGCTTGTCGTGGTCGAGCACGAGCGTGCCGTCGGCCTGCTGCTTCATGTGCGCGACGAGGTTCACCGAGCCGAGGTTGCAGACGGCGATCTCGGTGTCGCTCGTGTTCAGCGTGATTTCGGTGCACAGGTTCGACGAATGGACGACGCCGACGTGCTGCTGCGGACTGCGGATGTTGCACGGATCCTTGAACGTGATCCACGGATGGCCGGTTTCGAACAGCATGCCGAGCATCTTGCGCCACAGATTCGCCGCCGGAATCTTCTTGAAGAGCTTGAGTTCGCCGCGCGCGACCTTGTCCTCGTAAGCCGTGTAAGCCGCTTCGAACTCGGCGCCGAACTTGTCGTGCAGGTCCGGGCAGGTGGACGGCGAGAACAGCGTCCAGTCGCCGCCTTCGTGGACACGCTTCATGAACAGATCGGGAATCCAGTTCGCCGTGTTCATGTCGTGCGTGCGGCGGCGGTCGTCGCCGGTGTTCTTGCGCAGCTCGAGGAACTCCTCGATGTCGAGGTGCCACGACTCGAGGTACGCGCACACCGCGCCCTTACGCTTGCCGCCCTGGTTCACGGCGACGGCCGTGTCGTTGACCACCTTCAGGAACGGCACCACGCCTTGCGACTTGCCGTTGGTGCCCTTGATGTGCGAGCCGAGCGCACGCACGCGCGTCCAGTCGTTGCCGAGGCCGCCGGCGAACTTCGAGAGCAGCGCGTTTTCCTTCAGCGCCTCGTAGATGCCGTCGAGGTCGTCGTCGACCGTCGTCAGGTAGCACGACGACAGTTGCGAGCGGCGCGTGCCCGAGTTGAAGAGCGTCGGCGTCGAGCTCATGAAGTCGAAGCTCGACAGCACGTTGTAGAACTCGATCGCACGCGCTTCGCGGTCGATCTCGCCGAGCGACAGGCCCATCGCGACACGCATAAAGAATGCCTGCGGCATCTCGATGCGCGTGCCATCGACGTGCAGGAAGTAGCGGTCGTACAACGTTTGCAGGCCGAGGTAGCCGAATTGCAGGTCGCGGTTTGCGTCGAGCGCCGCGCCGAGACGCTTCAGGTCGAACTGCAGCAGTTTTTCATCGAGCAGCTCCGCCTGCACGCCGCGCTTGATGAAGAGCGGGAAGTATTCGGCGTAGCGCTCGTCCATTTGCGCCTGCGTGACTTCCTCTTCGAGGATCTCGCGGCGAATGGTGTGGAGCAGGATGCGGGCGGTGACCTGGCTGTACGCCGGGTCTTTTTCGATCATCGTGCGCGCGGCGAGGATGGCCGAGTCGTAGACCTGGCTCATCGGCACGCCGTCGTACAGGTTCTTCACCGTTTCGGCGACGATCGGCTCCGCGCTCACGGCGTCGCCAAGGTTCGCGCAGGCCGATTCGATCAGCGCATGCAGCGCGGGCAGATCGAGCGGGCGCGTGACGCCGTTGTCGGTGACGTTCAGGCCCGCCTCGCCGACTTGCGCTTCCGCCGACTGGCTGCGCTCCTGATGACGCTTCTCGCGATACAGCACGTAGGCGCGCGCAACGTTATGCTCGCCGCCGCGCATCAGCGCGAGTTCGACCTGATCCTGAATGTCTTCGATGTGGAACGTGCCGCCGTTCGGGCGGCTGCGCACCAGCGCGCGCACGACGCCTTGCGTGAGCTGCTCCACGAGTTCGCGCACGCGCGCCGACGCTGCGCCTTGACCGCCGTTGACGGCCAGAAAAGCCTTCGTCGCCGCGATGGCGATTTTCGAAGGCTCGAACGACACCACGCTGCCGTTACGACGGATCACCTTGTAGTCGGCGAAAGTCGACGGCGCGAGCGCTTGCGCGCCCTGAGCCTCTCCGGCGTACGGGAGGCCAGTGGGTGCGCCCTCGTACCGGGTCGTCACGTTGTCGGTCGTTTGCATGTGCAAAAGCTCCTGGTCTTGGGGTGGTGCGGACCTAACCGCGGATTAAAACAATCGCTGCGCCGGCGCGGACGCGAGCGAGGTACGGATTGGATAAAAACTGCGGAGGGGATCACCGCCTGGATTGCCGCTGGAGTTGAGCTTCGGGTTGTCCCCGGAGCGCTCTGGAAAAACGCTACCGGGTTCGACCTCTTTGCGGCGGCGGGAACAGCGCAACGCGATGGCCGGTTCGGAACCACAAAGCAACTGATGACGACTCAGATGCGCGCGGACGAGCGTCTTCATCATGTGTGTTGCGATCACTGGCTGGTCCCTTTTTTCGAAATGGCTGAAGCTTCAACACGAGCTGGAAGCACGGAGTTGAAAACGCAAAACTGAAGACGCACGCCGCACTGCCTCGAGTGAGACGGACATCACTTCAGAACGCGTCACTTCAGTATTTTTTCAATGCCGGTAATGCTTTAGCACCCTTTGGTCACGATGCGGGTGCCGCCCCCGATCAACACAACATCTTGTGGAAAACTGCTTTAACGGCACCAAGTATAGTGGACTTTAGCGTTCCCGCAATCGAAAAATTTAGCCCGCGCGGGTTGACATTTCGCCCCACCGCAACCGGGCAAGGCCCGCGCACGAGCAAGCCCGGTCGAGCTTCGCGGGTTTTCGTCGCAGGCGCTCAGCGAGACGCCGGACGATGCCGATAGGGGAAATACTGATCGGGAAATGAAGTTTCGCGCTGCAGCCGCGCCCAGTCGAAATGCGGACCCGGGTCGGTCTTGCGACCCGGCGCGATGTCCGAGTGGCCGGCAATCGCATCGATCGGATAGTGCGCGGCCAACGCCTGCGCGAGTGCGGCGAGGGTCCGGTATTGCGCCGGTTCAAATGCGCTCGCGTCGCTGCCTTCGAGTTCGACGCCGATTGAAAAGTCGTTGCAGCGCTCGCGGCCGAAGAAGCTCGATGCGCCCGCATGCCAGGCACGCTCGTCGCACGACACGAACTGTTCGAGCGTGCCGTCGCGAAGAATGACGAAGTGCGCGGACACGCGCACGCCGCGCAGGTTTGCCGCGTAGTACGGATGCGCGTCGCAGTCGAGGCGGTTCTGGAACAGATCGGCGATGGCGCGGCCGCCGAACTCGCCCGGCGGCAGGCTGATGTTGTGCACGACGATCAGCGTCGGCACCGCGCCCGCGGGGCGCGCTTCAAAATTCGGCGACGGAAGTGGGCGCGCGGCCGCGACCCAACCGTCCGCGCCAACCGCAAAGCGCTGCTTCATCGGCCCTCGCGGCCTTTGGTTTGCGCGACGCGCGCCGCATAGCGCTGCGCGTGCTCATGACCGCAGAACGTCTGTCCGCCGACGGTCACCGAATCGCTCTTCGGCGCGTGCACGCCGCACTCGACGCAGCGGATCATCGGCTCCGGCAACTGGTGACGCGCGGCGCCGTTCGCTGCGCCCGCGGCACGGTTACTCGAAGACTGGCCGGCGCCGTTTGCATCGCTGTTTGCACCATGCGCCCCGGGTGCGCCGGGCTGGCCGCGCGTGCCATCGCCCGTGCGCGCGTCCTGACGCCGCAGCGCCTTGACGAGCCATTGGCCGACGAAGAAAAGCAGGATCAGCAGAATGATTTGCCGCATGGAAGCACTCAGACAACAGGACGGTGCAGCAGCACCTGGAACACAAAACGGCTGCCGATATAAGCAAGCAGCAACGCGACGAAGGCCGCGAGCACCCAGCGCAACGCGGCGCGGCCGCGCCAGCCCGATACTTTACGCGCAGTCAGCAGCGCGCCGAACATGAGCCACGAGAGGATCGCGAACACCGTCTTGTGATCGAAGCTGAGCGGCCGGTTAACGAGTTGCTCGTTGAACAGCATGCCGGACACGAGCGTGAGCGTGAGCAGCACGAAGCCTGCGCTGATCAGACGGAACAGCAGCTTCTCGAGCGTCAGCAGCGGCGGCAGCGTATCGAGCCAGCTCGACAGCCAGCCGTTGCCGGCTGCCGCATTGTGCCGCTGCAGCGCGCCGCCGCGGCCGCGCATCGCATGCAGACGCCGCTCGACGAGCAGCATCAGCACGGCGTGCAGCGCCGCAATCACGAAGAGCCCGTACGCGACGTTCGCGATCAGGAAGTGCAGTTTGAAAAGCGGCGCGGCCGCGTACGACAGCACGCGCACCCCGCCGAACACGAGCGGCAGCAGCGACGCGACGCAGGCAAGCGGCAGCGCGAGCAGCCGCAAGCCGTCGAGCGGAAAGAAGAAACTTTCGATCCAGTAGATGCCGACGCCGAGCCAGAACATCGCGGACAGCGCGAACGCGAAACCGAACACCATCGCGTCGTGCGGGAAGATGGTGGTGTGCAGCAATACGCCGTGCACGACCAGCGCGACGAACAGCAGGATGCGCGCGGCCGGCGACATGCCGACTGCCGTCCGCCTCGCGGATGCGCGTAACGACGCGCCTTCGATCGACGCGGCGCGCGCAGCCGTGGCCGGCGAATTCAGGTTGCCGCCCGCGGCCAGCGACGGCGCGCCCCCGAGCGCCGGCTCGCTCGCCGACTGCCGATGCGAACGCCAGCCCTCTACGGCAAGTCCGCCATAGAGGAGCGCAGTGAGGGCATACAGTACAATATCCATGTTCGAAGTTTACACTAGGGCCTTTGGCCGCGACGCCTGGCTACATGTGGGCCGGATGCGGGCTCCGTGCGGTGCCGCATGTGGTTGCTCCGCGTGGTGCGCCACGCAGGAGTGTCTGTGCCGCACACAGCGCACCGCATGCGCTGCCGCACACCCCGCCGTCGCGCGCATAGAGGGTCGCACTGCCCATCTGCACCGCACATCGTTACTCACCGGCTCCCCATGCTCGACAATCTCACTCAACGGATGGCGCGCGTCGTCAAGACGCTGCGCGGCGAAGCCCGGCTCACCGAAGCCAATACGCAGGAGATGCTACGCGAAGTTCGCCTCGCGCTCCTCGAAGCCGACGTTGCGTTGCCGGTCGTGCGCGACTTCATCGGCAAGGTAAAGGAAAAGGCGCTCGGCGAAGATGTCATCGGCAGCCTGTCGCCGGGTCAGGCGCTCGTCGGCGTGGTGCAGCGCGAGCTGACCGCGGTGATCGGCGGCGACTACGAAGGCAAGGCCGTCGAACTCAATCTCGCCGTCACGCCGCCCGCCATCATCCTGATGGCCGGCCTGCAAGGCGCGGGTAAAACGACGACGGTCGGCAAGCTCGCGAAGCTCCTGCGCGAGAAGTACAAGAAGAAGGTGCTCACCGTATCGTGCGACGTCTACCGTCCGGCTGCAATCGCTCAGCTGAAGACCGTGACCGAGCAGGTCGGCGCCGATTTCTTCCCGTCGGAACCCGATCAGAAACCGGTCGATATCGCGCGCGCCGCGGTCGATTGGGCCAAGCGCCACTATCACGATGTGCTGATCGTCGACACGGCGGGCCGTCTCGGTATCGACGAAGCGATGATGCAGGAAATTTCCGCACTGCATAGCACGTTGAACCCGGCCGAAACGCTGTTCGTCGTCGATGCGATGCTCGGTCAGGACGCCGTCAACACCGCAAAAGCGTTCAGCGACGCGCTGCCGCTCACCGGTGTCGTGCTGACGAAGCTCGACGGCGACTCGCGCGGCGGCGCGGCACTGTCGGTGCGGCATGTGACCGGCAAGCCGATCAAGTTCGTCGGCGTCGCGGAAAAGCTCGATGGCCTCGAAATTTTCTACCCGGATCGCATGGCGAACCGGATCCTCGGGATGGGCGATATTCTCGCGCTCGTCGAAGAGGCGCAGCGCGGCGTCGACGTGCAGGCCGCGCAGAAGCTCGCGGACAAGGTCAAGAAAGGCGGCGACTTCGACCTCAACGATTTCCGCGCGCAACTTTCGCAGATGAAGAACATGGGCGGCCTGTCGTCGCTGATGGACAAGCTGCCCGCGCAATTCCAGCAAGCCGCGGCCGGGGCCGATATGGGTCAGGCCGAAAAGCAGATGCGCCGGATGGAAGGCATCATCAACTCGATGACGCCGCAGGAACGCGCGAAGCCCGACCTGATCAAGGCGACCCGCAAACGCCGCATCGCGGCGGGCGCCGGCGTGCAGGTGCAGGAAGTGAACCGCATGCTCAATCAGTACGACCAGATGCGCACGATGATGAAAAAGCTGAAGGGCGGCAACCTGCAGAAGATGATGCGCGGCATGAAGGGCATGCTGCCGGGCATGCGCTAGACGCAATACTGCACGCAACATCGGGGCGCGATGCCGGGTTTATTCTGTGGCGCGCGGCGCCGTTGTCTCCCAAACTAATATGTATACCGTTACCGCCCGGCTACCGTCATGAACCGCGAAGAAGCCCTGCAGATTTTCAGCCAGTCCGAGGAGATCGTATCGGCCGCCGACGTCGACCGGTCGATCGAGCGGATGGCCCGCGAGATCCGCGCCGAGATGAGTGACGGGTTCCCGCTCGTGCTGTCGGTGATGGGCGGCGCCGCGGTGTTCACCGGCATGCTGCTGCCGCATCTCGACTTCCCGCTCGAGTTCGATTACATCCACCTCACGCGCTACCGGAACACCACGCAAGGCAGCCACGACATGCAGTGGCGTGTCGCGCCGGCCGAATCGGTGAAGGACCGCGTCGTGCTCGTGCTCGACGACATCCTCGACGAAGGCGAGACGATGGCCGCGATCCGCGACCGCATCCTCGCGATGGGCGCGAAGCGCTTTATGAGCGCGGTGCTGTGCGAGAAGGACATCACAAAGGCCAAGCCGCTGCGCCCGGACTTTTGCGGCTTCCAGGTGCCGGACCGTTATGTGTTCGGCTGCGGGATGGACGCGAAGGGCTACTGGCGCAATTTGCCGACAATCCGCGCGCTGACCGCGGGCGTGTGAGCGTCGCCGGCGCCGGTCGTCAAATCGGTCGTCAGAGCTGATGCACGAAGGCGCGGATGCCGGCCAGAATCATTTCGACTGAAATCGCGACCAGCACGAGGCCCATCAGCCGCTCGAACGCGGTAACCGTGCGCTCGCCGAGCCACTGCTGAATCCGCTCGGACATCACGAGCACGATTGCGCAGACCACCATCGTCACGCACAGCGCGGCGATCCACTCGAGCATCTTGCCGGGCGCTTGCGACGTCAGCAGCATGACGGTTGCGAGCGCCGACGGACCCGCCAGCGCCGGAATCGCGAGCGGCACGATCAGCGGCTCGCCGCCGCGCGTGACGCCGGTCAGGCCGTCCGGATGCGGGAAAATCATTCTGATCGCAATCAGAAACAGCACGATGCCGCCGCCGATGCGCAACGACAGATCGGTGAGGTGCATCATCCGCAAAAAGCGGTCGCCTGCCAGCATGAAGGCCAGCAGGATGCCAAACGCTATCGCAACCTCGCGCAGAATCACGACCGCCCGGCGGTGCGGCGTCACGCCCCTCAGACAGCTAACGAAGAGCGGAATATTGCCGAGCGGATCCGTAATCAGAATCAGCAGGATCGTTGCGGACAGGAAGTTGTACTCCATGCCCGCTCCGATTAGTGCGCGAGTGATGTCTTGATTTTATCGATCACCGATTGCGCGGCGGCGTCGACGGGCAGCAAGGTCGCCTCGGTATCGCGACGGCCCTGATACTCGATCTTGCCGTCTTTCAGGCCGCGATCGCCGATCACGAGCCGGTGCGGCACGCCGATCAGCTCCCAGTCGGCGAACATCACGCCGGGGCGCTCGCCGCGATCGTCGAGAATCACGTCGACACCGGCGGCCATCAGCTCGGCGTAGAGCCTGTCGGCCTGCTCGCGCACGGCATCGCTGCGGTCGTAACCCATCGGGCACAACACGACTTCGAACGGCGCGATCGATTCCGGCCAGACGATGCCCTTGTCGTCGAAGTTCTGCTCGATCGCCGCGCCGAGAATGCGCGTGACGCCGATGCCGTAGCAGCCCATCTCCATCGGCTGCGGCTTGCCGGTTTCGTCGAGGCACGTCGCGTTCATCGCGACCGAGTAGCGCGTGCCGAGCTGGAACACGTGACCGACCTCGATGCCGCGGCAAATCTCGAGCACGCCCTTGCCGTCCGGCGACGGATCGCCCTGCACGACGTTGCGGATATCGGCGACGGTCGGCTCCGGCAGATCGCGGCCCCAGTTCACGCCGGTCGTGTGATAGTCGACTTCGTTCGAGCCGACCACGAAGTCGCTCATGTTCGCGACTGTGCGATCGGCGATCACGTTGACCGGCTTCTTCGTATTCAACGGCCCGAGATAGCCCGGCGGCGTGCCGAACCACTCGACAATCTCGGCTTCTGTGGCGAAACGGAACTCGGCGAGGCCCGGCTGCTTGCTCGCCTTGATCTCGTTCAGTTCATGATCGCCGCGCAGCAGCAGCAGCCAGATGGTCGGCGCGGCGCCTTCGTTGTCGGTGGCGAGCACGATCGACTTGATCGTGCGCTCGAGCGGGATATTCAGATACTCGGCAACCTGCTCGCACTTCGCCTTGCCGGGCGTCGCGGTCTTCGTGAGCGGCTCGGCGGGCGCGGCGCGCTGCGCGATCAAGGGCAGCGCGTCGGCGGCTTCGACGTTCGCCGCGTACTGCGACGTCGGGCAATACGCGATCGCGTCCTCGCCGGTATCGGCGATCACATGGAACTCGTGCGAGCCGCTGCCGCCGATCGCGCCGTTATCGGCCGCCACCGCGCGGAATTCGAGACCGAGGCGCGTGAAGATGCGCACGTACGCGTCGTACATCTTGCGATACGACTCCTTGAGGCCTTCCACGTCCTTATCGAACGAGTACGCGTCCTTCATGATGAACTCGCGGCCGCGCATCACGCCGAAGCGCGGACGGATCTCGTCGCGGAACTTCGTCTGGACCTGGTAGAAGTTCACGGGCAATTGCCGGTAGCTCTTGATCTGGTTGCGCGCGATATCGGTGACGACTTCCTCGTGCGTCGGCCCAAGCACGAAGTCGCTCTGCTTGCGATCCTTGAAGCGCAACAGCTCGGGGCCGTACTTGATCCAGCGACCCGATTCCTGCCACAGCTCGGCCGGCTGCACCGACGGCATCAGCAGTTCGATTGCGCCCGCCCGGTTCATTTCCTCGCGCACGATCGCTTCCACTTTGCGGATCGAACGCAGGCCGATTGGCAGATAGTTATAGATGCCGCCGGCGACGCGACGGATCATGCCCGCGCGCACCATAAGCTTGTGGCTGACAATTTCGGCGTCGGCAGGCGCTTCCTTGAGCGTGCCAATAAAGAAACGGGAGGCTTTCATTCAGAGTTTTCCAAAAGCGGCGGAACCGGGTCGGGCCCGCCCGAAGAGATGAAACGGTAGCATTTGCGGACCGGTTCGCCAAATCCGCGCCAGATCTGTACGAAAAGCTCGCCAGTCGAGCGTGAAATGTGCGTGAAGCTCGCGCCGAATGCAATCACAGAATGCGTTCGCTTTGCCACGATCAGGGTCACGATCGGACGAGGAATCGCTTGACCGGTTGATCGGTTGATCGGCGACACGCGCTCAATGGCTTGCCGGCCGCCTTCGACATGTCCGCTCGCGGGCGACGATCCTGACGGCGCTGTCCGAAAATCCGCGCCCCATGTGCAAGCAACGGGGGATTGCGATCCGACATTTACCACGCGATATCGGACACGATCCTGGTCCAGGCCGGATCAAAGCCCGTGCAAACTAGGCGCAATACAGATTTCATTCAGATGAGTCTGAGGCGTCACCCGAGGTGCCGACTGCGGACCATCCGGGCTGCCACCGGGGTGCCGCCGGGGTGCCGCCGGGGTGCGTTTGGACCATTATCTGTTTATAATCAAAGCAATTTTAAAGGATTCGAAGGTGGTTGTATGCTGGATCGTGAAGGCTTTCGCCCGAACGTCGGCATCATCCTCTTGAACGCGCACAACGAAGTGTTTTGGGGTAAGCGGCTCCGTGAACATTCCTGGCAGTTTCCGCAAGGGGGCATCAAATATGGTGAGACCCCCGTGCAAGCGATGTATCGGGAGTTACACGAAGAAACCGGGCTGCTTCCCGAGCACGTCAAGGTGGTCGGTCGCACGCGCGACTGGTTGCGTTATGAGGTGCCGGACAAGTTCATCAAGCGTGAAGTACGCGGGCATTACCGTGGCCAGAAACAGATCTGGTTCCTGCTCCGGATGGTCGGGCGCGATTGCGATATCTGCTTGCGCGCCACGGATCACCCGGAGTTCGATGCATGGCGCTGGAATGACTACTGGGTGCCGCTCGACTGTGTGATCGAGTTCAAGCGGGATGTGTATCAGCTGGCGCTGACGGAGCTCTCCCGTTTCCTGCGCCGCGCTGCGCCGCGTACGGAAAAACCGGGCGGACATCATGGGCAGCGTTATCCGCGGATGGCGTCGTCGGTGAATGTGCCGCCGGGGTCGGGCATTTCTGCGCCCCCTGCTTCTTCGGCCTCATCTTCGCCGAACGTTGCGCCATCGGTCGGCAACACGTCGGGTGTTGCCGTTGAAGCGACTCTGCCCGCTCCGATGGAATCCGACTGTTCGGCAGCCGGAAGCGTCGCCGTTGGCGTGCCGGGTTTGCGCGAAGCGCCGCAAGACTGATATCGTGCAGCGCATTGCGGCGCCTCGCGCTGCGTCTGCCGGTGCGGCACATCGCCGCCGCGCCGGCGTTTCGGGGAATTTCACTTGAAATTGTTTGCTCTCGCGGTGGCATGTGTCGCCACCGGCGCCTTGCTCGCCGGCTGCTCCAGTAACAAGCAGCCGACGCCGCAAAAGGACGCGGACTTCCACTATCTGCTGGACATGCCGACCAACTGGACCGAGAACAAGGTCGACGCGCTGCCGCCGCTGCCCAACCAGGCCGACCTGCTGCCGTTCGAAGTCTCGCAAAATACGCCGCTCAGTTTCTTTATCGACGCGAAGTCGCTATCGGTGGGGTCGGACGGCGTCGTGCGCTATACGGTCGTCGTGACGAGCCCGAGCGGTGCGCGCAACGTCAATTACGAAGGCATCCACTGCGACAACTACACGTGGCGTCTGTATGCGGGCCTCAACGACGACCACGACGGCTGGGATCGCACGGTCGCAAACGACTGGGCACGCATCGAAAACGGTGACCTCAACGCGTACCGTGCGTCGCTGTATCAGGATTTCTTCTGCGCGAACCGGATGCCGGTGGGCTCGGCAAAGACCATCGTCAACAACATCCGGTACAAACGGACGCAGGGCGAATTGATGACCCGGTGATTGTGCTGAACCGTTGATTGACCGGTGCGTCGTTCTCGTGATGCGTTCTCGTGATGCGTTCTCATCGCGCGTTCGGATAGCGCAACCCGGGCGGCGCGATGCTCGCGCGCACTGCCGGGCCAAACGCTAAACGAGCACAAGATTATCGCGGTGAATCAGTTCGGGCTCGAGCATATAGCCGAGCACCGATTCGATCTCGCCGCTCGGGCGACGTTGAATCAGCTTTGTCTCCGAACTGCTGTAATTGGTCAGGCCGCGCGCCACCTCGCGCCCTGCCCCGTTCACGCACGCAATGACCTCGCCGCGCGCAAAAGCACCCTGCACGTCGACGACCCCGATCGGCAGCAGACTTTTGCCGCCCTCGGTGAGCTTTTCCACCGCACCGTCGTCGATCACGACATGGCCGCGCACCTGCAGGTGATCGGCCATCCATTGCTTGCGCGCCGCCATGCGTGCGGTGCGCGCGATCAGCTGCGTGCCGATCGCTTCACCCGACGCAAGCCGCGCGAGCACGTCCGCCTCGCGGCCGCTGGCGATGACCGTGTTCGCACCGCTGTGCGCCGCGCGCTTCGCCGCGAGAATCTTGGTCAGCATGCCGCCGCGGCCAATGCTCGAGCCCGCGCCGCCTGCCATCGCCTCCAGCTCCGGCGAGCCCGCGTCGGCCTGCTGCACGAGCGTCGCGGTCGGATCCTTGCGCGGATCGGCGGTAAAAAGCCCTTGTTGATCGGTGAGGATGATCAGCGCATCGCCTTCGATCAGATTCGCGACCAGCGCGCCGAGCGTATCGTTGTCGCCGAACTTGATTTCGTCGGTGACCACCGTGTCGTTCTCGTTGATGATCGGCACGACGCCAAGGCGCAGCAGCGTCAGCAGCGTCGAGCGCGCGTTCAGATAACGTTCGCGGTCCGCGAGGTCCGCATGCGTGAGCAGAATCTGCGCGGTGCGGATCGAGTGTTCGGCAAAGCGGCTTTCATAGACCTGTGCGAGCCCCATTTGCCCGACCGCGGCGGCGGCCTGCAATTCGTCGATTTCGCGCGGCCGTTTCGTCCAGCCGAGGCGCTGCATGCCCTCCGCGATCGCACCGGAACTGACGAGCACGACTTCCTTGCCTTGCTCGCGCAGCGCGGCGATCTGCGCGGCCCAACGGCCGATTGCCGCATGATCGAGTCCGCGCCCGTCATTCGTGACGAGGCTCGATCCGACTTTCACAACGAGCCGGCGGGAATCTGCGATGACGGAACGCATTGTGCGCGATCTCCAACAGGGTTCATGGGTGATTCGTCAGGCCGGCAACCACTAACGGCGCCCGAGGCAACCGCATTGCCGCTGTGATCAGTCGTGCGGTGGCGCCGATACGCCGCTGCTACCACCCTCGGACTCCGCGCGAAAACGCACATCGGCGGCGAGATCTTCCGCTTCGGCCGCGCGGTGCGCATCCGAGTGTTCGGCAAGATAGTCGTACACCGCGTAGCAAAGGCTTTCGCAACCCTGCCCCGTCAACGCGGAAATCTGATACACGGGCCCGTCCCATTCGAATTCTTTGAGAAACGCGGCGACGCGCGCTTCGCGCTCTTCTTCGGGAATCATGTCGAGCTTGTTCAACACGAGCCAACGCGGCTTCGCGTACAGCAACTCATCGTATTTGCGCAGTTCGTTGACGATCGCTTTTGCTTCGCCGACCGGATCGACCGCTTCGTCGAACGGCGCGAGGTCGACGATGTGCAGCAGCAAGCCCGTGCGCTGCAAATGCCGCAAAAATTGATGACCGAGGCCTGCGCCTTCCGCCGCGCCTTCGATCAAGCCCGGAATGTCGGCAATCACGAAACTGCGGCTCGGCCCCACACGCACGACACCGAGATTCGGTGCAAGCGTGGTGAACGGATAATCGGCGATTTTCGGCCGCGCATTCGATACCGATGAAATGAACGTCGATTTACCCGCGTTCGGCATGCCGAGCAGGCCGACATCGGCAAGCACTTTCAGTTCGAGGCGCACCATGCGACGCTCGCCGGGCTTGCCGTCGGTCTTCTGGCGCGGCGCACGGTTCGTACTCGATTTGAAGTGCAGGTTGCCAAGGCCGCCCGCACCGCCCTTCGCGACCTGCACGACCTGGTTGTGCTCGGTGAGGTCGGCGATCAGTTCGCCGGTGTCGAGATCGGTAATCACGGTACCGACCGGCATGCGCAGCGTAATGTCGTCGCCGCCCTTGCCGTAGCAATCGGAGCCGCGCCCGTTCTCGCCGTTGCGCGCCTGATGCTTTTTCGAATAGCGGTAGTCGATCAGCGTGTTGATATTGCGATCCGCGACCGCAAAAACGCTGCCGCCGCGCCCACCATCGCCGCCATCCGGCCCGCCGAACGGGACGAACTTCTCGCGGCGCATCGACGCGCTGCCATCCCCTCCGTCGCCGGCGATGACTTCGATTTTCGCTTCGTCAATGAACTTCATGAGTTGCTCCGTCCCGTTTGTTACTGCTGCTGTTTAGTGCTGTTTGGTGCTTTGCGAACCAGACGTGCTGCCGCTATTTTGCCCCGCGCCGCAAGGGTTCAACAATCTGCCGATCGGCCAGTTGCGGTGCGCACGCGAAGCGTGCTTGCCGCATGGAAGAAAAACCAATAAAAAAGGCCCCGCTCAATTCGCGGGGCCTTTTCCGGTGCTGAAGCCCAACCTGTTTAACGTAACCCAACTACGCGCAAATGCGCGCAACCGCGTTATCGCAACAAGTTAGCTCAGGCCGCTGCCGGGACGACGTTGACCGTGTGCTTCTTGTCAGCGCCTTTCGTCGTGAACTTGACGTGACCGTCGACCAGCGCGAACAGCGTGTGATCCTTGCCGATACCGACGTTCAGGCCCGGGTGCAGACGCGTGCCGCGCTGACGGACGATGATGCCGCCAGCGAGGATTGCCTGACCGCCATAAACCTTAACGCCGAGGCGTTTCGACTCGGAGTCGCGGCCGTTCCGGGACGAGCCGCCTGCCTTTTTGTGTGCCATCTGATAGCTCCTTGCCCGATGCGCTTACGCGTTGATCGCGTCGATGCGCAGTTCGGTGTAGTTCTGGCGGTGGCCGCCGTGCTTCTGGTAGTGCTTCCGGCGACGCATCTTGAAGATGGTCACTTTGGCGTGACGACCGTGAGAGACAACGGTAGCCTTGACGGAAGCCCCACTGACCAGCGGCGTACCGAACTTAATCGATTCGCCTTCGCCCACTGCGAGAACCTGGTCGAGCGTGATTTCTGCGTCAATGTCTGCCGGTATCTGTTCTACTTTAAGTTTTTCGCCGACAGCAACCTTGTACTGCTTGCCGCCGGTTTTTATGACCGCGTACATTGAAAACCTCACTCTTTATTCGTGATTCATTTTTCCGACGCACCACGCGCGGAAACCCGTGATTATACATAGAGTTAGCTGCACGGTCAAAGTCAATCGACGTTGCGCCGCAGGAAGCCGGCTCAGGTACGCGTGACAACCGTCCGGCGCCTGTCCGATGCGCGCCTCGTACCTCGAACATAGGCCGAATGGCCGGAAAAGCCGCGCACACCGACCCGGCGGCGCGGAAACTGCGCGATTCGCCTTATAATCCGCCGCATTACCCCAAATCGCCACCATGTCGTCGACCGCCACTCCCGCACCCAACGCCGCCAGCCTGCTCGCGCCCATCGCCGAAGACATGCAGCAGGTCAATCGCGTCATCCGGCACCGTCTGGCGTCCGAGGTGATGCTGATCAATCAGATCTCCGAGTACATCATCAGCGCCGGCGGCAAGCGCCTGCGTCCGGCGCTGCTGCTGCTCGTCGCGGGTGCGCTGGGCGATACCACCGGCCAGCGTCACGAACTGGCTGCGGTGATCGAGTTCATCCATACGGCCACGCTGCTGCACGACGACGTCGTCGACGAATCCGATCTGCGGCGCGGCCGGCAGACCGCGAATGCGCTTTTCGGCAATGCGGCCAGCGTGCTGGTCGGCGACTTTCTCTACTCGCGCTCGTTCCAGATGATGGTCGGCGTCGGCAAGATGCGTGTGATGGAAATCCTGTCGGAAGCAACGAACATCATTTCCGAAGGCGAAGTGCTGCAACTGCTGAACATGCACGACGCGGACGTCGACGAAGCGCGCTATATGCAGGTGATCCGCTACAAGACCGCGAAGCTCTTCGAGGCCGCCGCGCAGTTGGGCGCCGTGCTGTCCGACGCGGACGAAACGATCGAAGCCGCCGCCGCCGAATTCGGCCGGCGCATCGGCACCGCGTTTCAGATCATGGATGACTGGCTCGATTACACCGGCACGCCGGAATCGATGGGCAAGAACGCCGGCGACGATTTGCGCGAAGGCAAGCCCACGCTGCCGCTGATTTATCTGATCGAACGCGGCACGCCGGAGCAGGCGGCGCTCGCGCGCGATGCGATCGTGCAGGGCGGCACGGATCGCTTCGAAACCATCTTCGAAGCAATCACGCGTTCGGGCGCGCTCGACCACACGCTGCAATGCGCGAAGCAGGAAGCGCACGCTGCCGCGGCCGCGATTTCTTCGTTTCCCGATTCCATTTACAAGGAAAGCCTGCTAGAATTATGTTCTTACTCGACGACGAGACAGTCTTAAATAAGACCGAATCGCTGAGCGAGTCCAGTAAGAGTCACGCAGCATCATGCAGGATAAATCGGGGTGTAGCTTAGCCTGGTAGAGCGCTACGTTCGGGACGTAGAGGCCGGAGGTTCGAATCCTCTCACCCCGACCAGAATTTCTTGAAAAACCGCGCAACGACGTAGCGCGGTTTTTTTTCGCCCGCATTTTATCCCGCTTCGGCTCCGCTGCTGGGCGTTCCGCGGCCCGAGTCTGCAAATCCCCGTTCAAGCTCCGTCCAACGGCCTCTATCTTTCGGCCAATGGGGCGCACCGAACCCCTCTGCTATATTCTCCCCATCCCCTTCCCCTGACTTCACGACGCGTGGAACAACTTCCCTTATGGGCGCAGATAGGCGCCGTCCTGGTCCTTCTGATCTGTTCGAGTTTCTTCTCCATTTCCGAAACGGCGATGATGGCGCTCAACCGTCATCGGCTCAAGCACCTCACGAACAAGGGGGTGCTCGGCGCGAAAACGACGCAGGGCCTGCTCTCGCGCACGGATCAGTTGCTGAGCGTGATCCTGATCGGCAACAACCTCTTCAATACGATCATCCCGGTACTCACGACATCGATTGCACTGCGCACGTTCGGCAGCAATAGCGTCGTGCTGTCGGTGTCGACGGGTATCGTCGCGTTTCTGATTATCGTGTTCGCGGAAATTGCGCCGAAGATCGTCGGTGCGACGTACCCCGAAAAGATCGCGCTGCCTGCGAGTTTTCTGATTGCGCCGCTGATGCGCATCGCGAAGCCGCTTATCTGGTTCGTGAATCTGTTCGCCAACGGCTTTTTGCGCCTGCTGCACATCAATACCGGCGGCACGCGCGATCAGCGCCTGTCGACCGAAGAATTGCGCACCATCGTGCTCGAATCGGGCAGCTTCATGCCGACCAAGCACCGCAGCATCCTGCTCAATCTGTTCGACCTCGAGAACATTTCGGTCGACGACGTGATGATTCCGCGCCGCCGCATCGAGGCGCTCGACTTCGATGCGCCGTTCGATCAGATCCTGCATCAGCTCGAAACCTGCTATCACAACAAGCTGATCGTCTATCAGGGCGATATCGATCGCGTACTCGGCGTGCTGCACGTACGCAAGACGCTTGCGGCGCTTCACAACCAGGAGCTCGAGCGCGAAACACTGCGCGAACTGCTCGCGGAGCCTTATTTCGTCCCGTCCGGCACACCGGTCTTCCAGCAGCTGCAGTACTTCCAGGAGAGCCGCCATCGCACCGCCCTCGTCGTCAACGAATATGGCGAATTGCAGGGACTGGTCACGCCCGAGGACATCATCGAAGAGCTGATCGGCGAATTCACGACGTCCGTGCCGCGCAGCGCAAGTTCGCGCGGCGGATGGGACGACAACGGGGAATGCATCGTGGCGGGCAGCATGCCGCTGCGCGAGCTGAACCGCTGGCTGCAACTACGGCTGCCGACCGACGGTCCGAAGACGCTCAATGGTCTGATCCTCGAAATTCTCGAAGAGATTCCCGAGGGCGACGTCTGCGTGCGGATCGCCGATGTCAAGCTCGAGGTGATGCGCAGCGACGATCAGGCGATTCGCACCGTGAAGCTGTTCCGCCCGGGGCAGAAAGCCGGCGCGAAGGTCGCAAGACTGCTGGGGCGCTAGCGCAGGCACCGCGCACAGCGATCGCCACACCGCACACCGCACGCAGCACACATCACGCGGGGCAGCGCGCATCGTACTGCAAATGAATGCGGTGCACAGCTAGCCGAACGGCCTAATGGCGGTCCCCGCCGCGATCCCGGATGATGACGCCGTCCAGTTGCACAGGCGGCTCACGGCCGGTTTTCGATGACCCTTCTTCCTTCTTTCGCCCCACACGCGTCAAACTTCGCGGGCGCGCGGCACGCGACGCCCGGCGCGGCCTTTCGAACCGTCGCGCACGACGCTGATGCGGCGCAGCGCGCAGCACCGCTCGCCGCATCCACCGCTAGCGCCGCGCAACTGAGCGCGCTGACTGTATCAAGCGACGCCGACGCCGCACCGGCGGTTCGTCTGCTCACGGAAACGCTGCAGGAAGCGGCGCGCCGCAATGCGTCGGATCTGCATATCGAGCCGTCGGAACACGGCTGGCGAATCCGCTTGCGCATCGACGGCGTGTTGCATGAAACCGCGCAACCGCCTGCGCATCTGCGCGACGCATTCGTCACGCGCGTAAAGGTGCTCGCGCGCATGGATATCGCCGAGCGCCGCGTGCCACAGGACGGGCGCCTGCGACTCGCGAGCGGCGCGGGGCGAGTCGAAGACTATCGGGTGAACTCGCTGCCCACGCTGTACGGCGAAAAGCTCGTACTGCGCCGGCTCGAGTCTCTGCCTGCCGATCTTTCGCTCGGTGCGCTCGGCCTCACGGCCGAACAGTGCGCGAGCGTCGAACAGGCGATCCGCGCGCCGCACGGCCTCATGCTTGTAACCGGTCCAACGGGCAGCGGCAAGACGCTCTCGCTGTACTGTTTCCTGCAGATGCTCAATGCCGTCTCGCGCAACCTGTGTTCGGTCGAAGACCCGGCGGAAATCCAGCTCGCGGGCATCAACCAGGTCAGTGTGCGGGAAAAGGCCGGCCTCACGTTCGCCACCGCATTGCGCGCATTTCTGCGACAGGACCCGGACGTGATCATGGTCGGTGAAATCCGCGATGAAGAAACCGCGGACGTCGCCGTCAAGGCCGCGCAAACGGGACACCTCGTACTGTCGACGCTGCACACGAACGACGCGCCCGCCGCCGTCGCACGGCTCATCGACATCGGCGTCGAACCGTACAACCTCGCGGGCGCGCTGCGCATGGTTACCGCGCAGCGTCTCGTGCGCAAACTCTGCATGACGTGCAAGACGCCGGACGCGCAGTCCGCCGCCGCGCTGAGCGCCGCACTGAGCGCCGCGCTGCACGCGGCCGGCGCCTCCGCGGACAGCGTCGAAGGCCGGCTGCCCTATGCGGCGGTGGGTTGCGCGGCATGCCACGGCATCGGCTACCGCGGACGTATCGGCATTCATCAGGTGATGCCGGTATCCGACGCGATGCGCGAGTTGATCGTCACGCGCGCAAGCACGCAGACGCTCGCGCAACAGGCGCGCGCCGAAGCGGTCGGTACGCTGCGCGACGCCGCGCTCGCGCGCGTGATCGACGGCACGACGAGCCTCGCCGAAGCGCTATGCGCAACCGAGATCGCATGAGGACCGCCGCAATGGTGATGGATTCGTTATCGCAGGAACTGCGTTTCCGATGGCGCGGCATCGAGGCTGACGGCACACACCGGAGCGGCTCGGTCATCGCGCCCGATCTCGCAGCGGCGCGCGCGAAGCTCAGACGCGACGGCCTCTTTATCGTCGAACTCGCCGCGCACGGCCCTGCGCCGCGTGCGCAGGCACGCCCCGCCGACGTCACGCGCTTCACGCGGCAACTCGCGAGCCTGTTGCGCGCGGGCTTGCCGCTTGCGCCGTCGCTCGAATTGCTGGCCGACGCGCCGGCGTCCTCCGGCAAAGCGCTCGGCATGTCGCGCATCGTCGGCGCGCTCGCGCGCGACATCGTCGCGGGCGTCAGCTTCTCGCAGGCGCTGCGCTCGCGAGCGGAGCCGTTCGGTCCGTTGTACGCGCAACTGGTTGCGGTCGGCGAAGCATCGGGCTCGCTTGCGCAAGTGCTCGCTCGCATTGCGGACGACCGCGAGCGCTCTGCCGCGCAGCGCGCAAAGGTACGCGCGGCGCTGACCTATCCCGCTGCCATCCTTGTACTGGCGATCGCCA
Source organism: Paraburkholderia sp. 2C (assembly GCF_054589215.1). Lineage (NCBI taxonomy): Bacteria > Pseudomonadati > Pseudomonadota > Betaproteobacteria > Burkholderiales > Burkholderiaceae > Paraburkholderia > Paraburkholderia sp. 2C. The sequence continues at coordinate 542,949 of NZ_BAAILL010000049.1, forward strand.
TCACCGCGGCGCTGCTGATAGGGGTCGTCCCAACCTTCAGGCAAATCTTCGACGGCTTCGGCGCCGCGCTGCCCGCGCCGACGCAAGCGGTACTCGCGTTATCCGCCGGAGCCGCAAAATGGAGCGTGCCGATCGGCGTGTCCTGTATCGCCGCGGGCGCGAGCTTCGCGAAATGGCTGCGCATGTCGGAGGCCGCGCGCCTCAAATGCGCGCGGTTATCGTTGCGCGCGCCCGTTATCGGACCGCTCCTGACCACGCTTTGCGCGGCCCGCTGGAGCCGCGCGCTCGGCACCTTGCTCGCGGCCGGCACGCCGCTCGCCGATGCGTTCACGTCGCTCGATCACGCAACCGGCAATGCGTACTTCGATCGCGCGACGGCCGGCATTGCCGCGAGGTTGCGCGATGGCGAGCGGCTTGCGGCCGCCATGCAGGCCACCCAATGCTTTCCGCCCGAAGTCGTGCAGCCGGTCGCGGTCGCCGAAGAATCGGGCATGCTCGATACGATGCTGCTCGATGTCGCATCACTGTGTGATCGTCAGGTAGACGAAAAGACCGGCACGCTTGCGAGCCTGTGCGAACCGCTCGTGATCGCGGTGCTCGGACTGCTCGTCGGCGGGCTTGTGATTGCAATGTATCTTCCCATCATTCAACTCGGCAACGTGGTGTAGCATCCAGCCGAATCGAGACATTAACCATGCCGGCCGCGTTCAGAACCGTGTCAGACCACCTCTACAACATCTCGTATCCGTCGCCTTCGGGGTTGTCTTCGGCGCCCTTCGTGTCGTCCTCGGGGTTGCCAGTCGGGTTGCCAGTCGGGTCGCCCTTCGCGTCGGTCGTTGCCTGGCTCGACAACCTGTCGGCTGCCGTCGGCGCGGCCTTCGCCATGCTGCCGCTCCCTGTGCAGATCGTCTTCACCGTCGCGTTCGGGCTCGTGGTCGGCAGTTTTCTGAACGTCGTCGTGCACCGGCTGCCAATCATGCTCGAACGCGCGTGGCGTGCCGAAGTCGCGGACGCCACCGGTCAGCACTTCGAAGACGACGGCCTGCCGCCGCGCTATAACCTGTGGCTGCCGCGCAGTGCATGCCCGCATTGCGGCCACGTGCTGCGCGCGTGGGAGAACGTGCCCGTCTTCAGCTATCTGCTGTTGCGCGGCCGCTGCTCGCAATGCAAGACGCGCGTGAGCGTGCGTTATCCGTTGATCGAAATCGCAAGCGCCATCTGCGCAGTCGCTGCGCTCATGCTGTTCGGTCCGACCGGCACCGCGCTCGCTGCGTTCGGGCTCTGCGCCACGCTGCTCGCGACGAGCGCCATCGATATCGACACGCACCTGCTGCCCGATTCGCTGACGCTGCCTTTGCTATGGGCTGGCCTGATCCTCAATTTCGGCGGCCTCTTCGCGAGCCTGTCCGACGCCGTGCTCGGCGCGATCGCCGGCTATCTCGCGCTATGGTGCGTACACTGGGCGTTCAAGCTCGTACGCGGCATCGAAGGCATGGGCTATGGCGACTTCAAGCTGCTTGCCGCGCTCGGCGCATGGCTTGGCTGGGCCGCGCTGCCGCAAATCATTCTGATCGCCGCGGTCGCCGGCGCGCTCGTCGGTCTCGTGGCAACGTGGCGTGGCCGGATGCGCTTCGAAGAGCCGCTGCCGTTCGGTCCGTTTCTCGCGGCCGGCGGTGTGCTCACGCTGTTTCTCGGTACGCCGCTTTATTTCGCACTCGGAGGCTGACGCATGTTTGCTGTTGGGTTGACGGGCGGCATCGGCAGCGGCAAGTCCTTCGTCGCCGACCGCTTCGCGGCGCGCGGCGTGCCGATCGTCGACACGGACGCGATCGCGCACCGCATCACGGGGCCGCACGGCCTCGCGATGCCCGCCATCGCGAGCGAATTTGGCGCTTCGTTCGTCGCGCCCGACGGCTCGCTCAATCGCGCGCGGATGCGAGCGCTTGTCTTCAGCGACGAAAACGCGCGGCGCCGCCTCGAAGCGATCACTCACCCGTTGATCCGTGCGGAGACCGAACGTGAGCGGCGCGCCGCGAGCGGGCCGTATGTGGTGATCGTGGTGCCGCTCCTCGTCGAATCGGGAAGCTGGAAAACGCGTGTGAATCGCGTGCTCGTCGTCGATTGCAGCGTCGAAACGCAAATCGAGCGCGTGATGCGCCGCAATGCGTTCACGCGCGAGCAGGTGCTCGCGATCATCGCCCGGCAAGCAACGCGTGAAGCGCGTCTCGAAGCCGCCGACGACGTGATCGTCAACAGCGACCTGTCGCCATTCGAATCAATCGACGCCCGCGTCGAGGAACTGCACCGCCAGTATGTGTCCGGGTCATCTGCCGACGTTCGATAATCCCCGTATATAAAGGCGGATCCGGCACGGCGTTGAGGTCATCCGGGCCGCGAGGACGTCTTGCAGACGCCCGCGATACGTTAAAGGTCGGCGGAAATTCGGGCAGTGCGCCGCGATTTTGCAGTAACCGAAGCGAAACATAAGCGAAAAAATTGCGAACTGGACGGATCCACTGTTTCATTGCTAGGGTAGAGTCACGGCATTAGAATGTCCTGCAATTCAGTCACCGACCACGCGCGAGGCGATCCCGCTTGATTCTTTACGAGTATCCCTTCAACGAGCGAATCAGAACGCTGTTGCGCCTCGAAGATCTGTTCGAGCGCTTTACGTTCTTTTTGACTCAGGAAGATCCGAGGGAACATCACGTCGCGCTCACCACCCTGTTCGAGATCGCGGAAGTCGCCGGTCGCGCCGACCTGAAGTCGGACCTGATGAAGGAGCTCGAGCGGCAGCGTCAAACGCTCGCACCGTTCCGCGGCAACCCGGGCATCGAGCAGAATGCGCTCGAAGCCGTGCTCGGAGAAATCGAGCAAACGCTTGCGGGCCTTGCGCAAATGCAGGGCAAAACGGGCCAGCATCTGGCCGACAACGAGTGGCTCTCCAGCATCCGCAGCCGCGCGATCATCCCCGGCGGCACCTGCAAATTCGATCTTCCGTCGTACTACGCATGGCAGCAGACGCATCCGGATCAGCGTCGCCAGGATATCGCGAAGTGGGTCATGCCGCTGCTGCCGCTGCGCGATGCGGCCGCCATCGTGCTGCGTCTTGCGCGCGAGTCGGGCCAGGCGTCGAAGGTGATGGCGATGCAAGGCAGCTACCAGCAGATGCTGTCGGGCCGCACATATCAGCTGATGCAGGTGCGTGTGGCACCGGAATTGCGCGTGATCCCGGAAGCGAGCGCCAACAAATACATGCTGTGGGTCCGCTTCACGGTGCAGGACGGCGACCTTCGTCCGCGCTCAGTCGACGTCGACGTGCCATTTCAGCTCACGCTGTGTAGTCTGTAGGGGTTAGTCGCCGATCGGCATCGGCGGCGCGGGACGGCAGACCGGGCACGCACAATGCGCGGCGCGATACGCTTTAATCTATAACCCGCGCCCCCAGATTCGACGCTCGTAACGTTTCGATCGAACCATCGTCACAGACCAGACAGAATGACCACCGTCGTAAAATGCCCGACTTGCGGCAAGGATGTCCGTTGGACCTCGGAAAGCCGCTTTCGCCCGTTCTGCTCCGAACGGTGCAAGCAAATGGATCTCGGCGCCTGGGCCGCCGAGAAATACCGGATCGGCAGCAACGATGATGAGCCGCCGTCAGACGAAGCGCCCGGCGAAAGCGCACATCATTGAAGCGAGCGGCAAAGGTGGCGGGACAGCGACCTTATCGCAGCAGCCCGCGCGGCGCGCAGCGATAGCCCGTGCTCACTCTGTCACTTTGTCATTCGGCCGCGAGCCACTCGAGCACCGGTATCGTCGCGGGCAGCAAAGGCGTGACGTCAGCAGGCAGCGTTTGCCAGACGAACGCCTGGCCCTCGCGCCCGTGCGGCTCGCCGGCCCACTCGGTCACCTTGCAGAAAAAGAGCCGCACATACGCGTGCGGATAGTCGTGTTCGAGCGTATGCCAGCGGTGGCACGCCTTCACGTCGATACCGAGTTCCTCGTGCAGTTCGCGCGCGAGCGCCGCCTCGACGGTCTCGCCGGGCTCGAGCTTGCCGCCCGGAAATTCCCAGTAACCCTCATACGGCTTGCCCGCCGGCCGCTGCGCAAGCAGATAGCGCCCGTCCGGCTGCACGAGCACACCGACCGCAACCTCGGTAACCGGCCGCGCCGCCGCCGCGCCTTGCGGTGCATTATCGGCGGCGTTGTTTGCGCCAGCCGTCATGCTGCCGCCCGGCGGCCCGACCAGTCGCGTGCGAACTGCCACGCGACGCGCCCCGAGCGCGACCCGCGTTCGAGTGCCCACACGAGCGCATCGCCGCGCGCGTCTTCGACGCCCGCGTCGTCGCAACCGAAATGGCGCAGCCAGTGCGCGACGATCGTCAGGTAATCGTCCTGCTTGAACGGATAGAAGCTGACCCAGAGACCGAAGCGTTCCGACAGCGAGATCTTTTCCTCGACCACTTCGCCGGGGTGAATCTCACCATCGGCCGTATGCTTGTACGTCTCGTTGTCGCTCATGTACTCGGGCAACAGATGACGGCGGTTCGACGTCGCATAGATCAGCACGTTGTCCGATTGCGCGGCCACCGACCCGTCCAGCGCCACCTTCAGCGCCTTGTAACCCGATTCGCCTTCCTCGAACGACAGATCGTCGCAGAACACGACAAAGCGCTCGGGCCGCGTCGAGATCAGATCGACGATGTCGCCGAGATCGTGCAGGTCGTCCTTGTCGACTTCGATGAGCCGCAGGCCGTCCTTCGCATACGCATTGAGGCACGCCTTGATCAGCGACGACTTGCCGGTGCCACGCGCGCCCGTCAGCAGCACATTGTTCGCCGGCTGCTGGTGGACGAACTGCCGCGTGTTCTGCTCGATCAGTTCCTTCTGGCGGTCGATGTTCTGCAGGTCCGCCAGCGAGATCAGGGAAATGGACGGCACCGGCTGCAGAAAGCCGCGCCCCTGGCGCTTGCGCCAGCGAAATGCGACCGCGGCCGACCAGTCGACATCGGGCGCCGCGGGCGGCAGCATTGCTTCGAGACGGCCCAGCACCGCTTCGGCGCGGGTCAACAGTTGTTCGAGTTTGTCCATGGCTAATGTGAGAGGCGGTCGGGATCCACGCAGCGCCGGCTCGATTCAAGCGGCGCCGCACCCGATCAGGAACGGTAATCGGCGTTAATGCTTACGTATTCGTGCGACAGGTCGCAAGTCCAGATCGTGGCTCGCGCGTCGCCGCGGCCTAGCAGCACGCGAATCAGAATCTCGCTCTTCTTCATCACGCGCTGGCCGTCTTCCTCACGATACGCCGGATTGCGCCCGCCTGCCTTCGCGACGAGCACGTCGTCCAGATACAGATCGATCTTGCCGACGTCGAGATCGTCGACGCCCGCATAGCCGATCGCCGCGAGAATGCGGCCGAGGTTCGGATCGGAGGCGTAGAACGCCGTCTTCACAAGCGGCGAGTGGCCGATGGCATACGCGATCTGCCGGCATTCGGCGACGCTCGTGCCGCCTTCGACCTGCACCGTCATGAACTTGGTTGCGCCCTCGCCGTCGCGCACGATCAGCTGCGCGAGCGTCTGCGCGACGTCGGTCACCGCGTCGCGCAGCGCGGCGTAAGCGGCCGAATCGGTCGACGTGATCGCCGGCAGGCTCGACTTGCCCGACGCGATCAGGATGAAGGAATCGTTCGTCGACGTATCGCCGTCGATCGTGATGCAGTTGAACGAGCGGTCCGCGACATGTTTGACGAGCGCGTCGAGCACGGGCTGCGCGACGGCCGCATCGAACGCGAGGAACCCGAGCATCGTCGCCATATTCGGCTTGATCATGCCCGCACCCTTGCTGATGCCGGTCAGCGTGACCGTATGGCCGTCGATGTTCACCTGGCGCGACGCGGCTTTCGGCAGCGTGTCGGTGGTCATGATCGACTGCGCGGCGTCGTACCAGTGCGCGGCAGCACGGTTCGCCAGCGCGGCGGGCAAGCCGGCCTTCAGACGGTCGATGGGCAGCGGTTCGAGAATGACGCCGGTCGAAAACGGCAGCACCTGCTCGGGCGCAAGGCCCGCGAGGCGCGCAAGCTCGTTGCAGGTTTCGCGCGCGTGCGCGAGGCCCGGCTCGCCGGTGCCCGCATTCGCATTGCCGGTGTTGATGACCAGCGCGCGGATGCCCTTGCCGCGCTGTCCGCCGCTGCTGCCGCCGCTGCCAGCCCCACTACGCACGCGCTCCAGATGCTCGCGGCACACGGTCACCGGCGCCGCGCAGAACCGGTTCGACGTGAACACGCCGGCGACCGTCGCACCGTCGTCGACGGAGATCACGAGCACGTCCTTGCGATTCGCTTTGCGGATATTCGCTTCGGCCCAGCCGAGCGTGACGCCCGGTACCGGATGGAGTTGAGCGGGTTCGATCGAAGGGAAATTGACAGCCATGGTGGCGACCTGTCGAAGCTGAACATGCCGGCGCGCTAGTAGGCGGGCGCCGTCAATGAGGATCGTAACTGGCGGGTCGGCAAGGCGCCGCGCCGCCGCGAAATGGCTTGCACTGTACCGTATAAAACGCACCGGCGGCGTCGCGTAAAACGGCTGTGCCAAGCGAAACGGCGCGCAGTGCGCGCGCCGTCTTCAAACATTCACGCGATCTTGCCGTGACACTGCTTGTACTTCTTGCCGCTGCCGCACGGGCACGGGTCGTTGCGGCCGACCTTCGGGATACCGTCGCTCGCGCGCGGCGCACCGGCGCCAGCCGCAGCGGCCGCGCCGCCGCGTGGCGCATGGCTCATCGCATCGCCGATCATCGTCGCGGCGGCATCGGCGGCCACGGGCGCGGCGGCCACGGCCGTGGCCGCGTTCGAATCGGAGTAGTCCGCATGCCGGAACTCGACATTCTCGAGGTGGCTGCCCTGCTCTTCGTACTGCTCGGCCGCCTGTTCGAGTTGCTCCGGCGACTGGATCTGCACGTTCATCACAATCCGCGTGACTTCGAGCTTCACCGCATCGAGCATCGCGGCGAACAGTTCGAACGCCTCGCGCTTGTATTCCTGCTTCGGGTTCTTCTGCGCATAGCCGCGCAGGTGAATGCCCTGGCGCAGGTGATCGAGCGCGGCCAGGTGCTCGCGCCAGCTGCGATCGAGCGTCTGCAGCATGATCGAGCGCTCGAACGCGCTGAACGATTCGCGGCCCACGAGCGTGACCTTCGCTTCATACGCTTCGTCCGCCGCGGCGGTCACGGCTTCGAGAATCTCGTCCGCGTCGATCGACTGCGATTCGTTGATCATTTCCTGAATCGCGAGATCGAGCTGCCAGTCGTTGCGCAGCACTTCTTCGAGCTCGGGCACGTCCCACTGCTCTTCGATGCTGCCCGCCGGCACGAACTGGCGCACGATCTCGCCGATCACGCCATGGCGCATGGCGCCGATCGTCTCGGCGATGTCGTGCGCTTCGAGCAGTTCGTTGCGCTGCTGGTAGATCACCTTGCGCTGATCGTTCGCGACGTCGTCGTATTCGAGCAGCTGTTTGCGGATATCGAAGTTGCGCGCCTCGACCTTGCGCTGCGCCGATTCGATCGAACGCGTGACGATACCCGCTTCGATCGCCTCGCCTTCGGGCATCTTGAGCCGGTCCATGATCGCGCGCACGCGGTCGCCGGCGAAAATGCGCAGCAGCGGATCTTCGAGCGACAGGAAGAAGCGCGACGAACCCGGGTCGCCCTGACGGCCCGCGCGGCCGCGCAGCTGGTTGTCGATCCGGCGCGACTCGTGACGCTCGGTGCCGATGATGTGCAAGCCGCCCGCGGCCTTTACCTGATCGTGCAGCGTCTGCCACTCGCCATGCAATTGCGCGATGCGACGCTGTTTTTCGTCGGCGGGAATCGAGTCGTCCGCTTCGAGGAAGGCCGCCTGCTTTTCCGCATTGCCGCCGAGCACGATATCGGTACCGCGGCCCGCCATGTTGGTCGCGATCGTGATGCGCTGCGGCCGTCCCGCTTCGGCGACGATCGCCGCTTCGCGCTCGTGCTGCTTCGCGTTGAGCACCTCGTGCGGCAAGCCGGCCTTCGTCAGCAGATGCGACAGCAGTTCCGAGTTCTCAATCGACGTCGTGCCGACCAGCACCGGCTGGCCGCGCTCATAGCACTCGCGGATGTCGCGGGTCACCGCGTCGTAGCGTTCGCGCGCGGTCTTGTAGATCTGATCCTGGCGGTCGAGCCGCTTCGGCGGCCGGTTCGTCGGAATCACGACCGTCTCGAGACCGTAGATCTCGTTGAATTCGTACGCTTCGGTGTCCGCCGTGCCGGTCATGCCGGACAGCTTGCCGTACATGCGGAAGTAGTTCTGGAACGTGATCGATGCGAGCGTCTGGTTTTCGCTCTGGATCTTCACGTGCTCCTTCGCCTCGACTGCCTGGTGCAGGCCGTCGGACCAGCGGCGGCCGGCCATCAGACGCCCGGTGAATTCGTCGACGATGACGACTTCGCCGTTCTGCACGACATAGTGCTGGTCGCGATGGAACAGCGTATGGGCCCGCAGCGCCGCATAAACGTGGTGCATCAGCGTGATGTTCTGCGGCGCGTAGAGGCTTTCGCCGTCGCCGATCAAGCCCCACTCGGCGAGCAGACGCTCGGCCTTCTCGTGGCCCGATTCGGTCAGGAACACCTGACGCGCTTTTTCATCGAGTGTGTAGTCGCCGGGTTTCTCGACACCCGTGCCGTCGGCCTTCTCTTCGCCAATCTGCCGCTCGAGCAGCGGCGGCAGCGCATTCATGCGCACATAGAGTTCGGTATGGTCTTCGGCCTGACCCGAAATGATGAGCGGCGTGCGCGCCTCGTCGATCAGGATCGAGTCCACTTCGTCGACGATTGCAAAGTTGAGCGCCCGCTGCACGCGCGCCTCGGTCTCGTAGACCATGTTGTCGCGCAGGTAGTCGAAGCCGAACTCGTTGTTCGTGCCGTACGTGATGTCCGCGGCGTAGGCTTCCTGCTTGAGGCTGTGATCCATCTGCGACAGGTTCACGCCGACCGACAACCCGAGGAAGTTGTAGAGCCGCCCCATCCACTCGGCGTCGCGCTGTGCGAGGTAGTCGTTGACGGTCACGACGTGCACGCCGCGGCCCGACAACGCATTCAGATACGCGGCGAGCGTGGCGACGAGCGTCTTGCCCTCGCCGGTGCGCATTTCGGCGATCTTGCCGTAGTGCAGCACCATGCCGCCGATCAGCTGCACGTCGAAGTGACGCATCTTCAGCACACGCCTGCTCGCTTCGCGACAGACCGCGAAGGCTTCCGGCAGCAGCTTGTCGAGCGACTCGCCGCCCGCCACCCGCTGACGGAACTCGCCGGTTTTTGCGCGCAGCTGGTCGTCCGTCAGTTTCTCGATCTGCGGCTCGAGCGCATTGATCGACGCGACGGTCTTTTGATATTGCTTGACGAGGCGCTGGTTGCGACTGCCAAAAATCTTTTGTAGAAAACCGGTGATCATCGGGTCGGTGTCTCTGCGTCGCGGCTTCGGCTGGGAAAGCGAGCAAGCGCGGCCGGGGTCGTGCCCTCGCTTACCCGTTGTCGGAAGTGCCTCGGCGGCTTGTCAAGGAGTGAATTCGAATCGGGGATTTTAGCACGCGCCCCAACGCGCGCCTGTGTCGAGCGTAAGATCGCTGACGGCTGTTCCCGACGGCCATTGTGGCGCTTGCTCGAGCGTGCGTCATGATGCATGCATGAAGCCGCTTCGCCCCGACCGACGCCCGGTCGCAGCCCGCCTATCTCACATGGCGGCAAGCAAATGGTGCACGGTACAATAGCCTGTTCATGCGGCATCGCCCGCGCTCGCGGTTCTTCAGCGCCACCACTGTCAAACATGAGCCGCTCTTCGTCGAATTCAAGGCCACCGTTTTCGAAGCCGGCCGCCCGGTCGGGGTCGGCACCGTTCTCACCGTCATACGATGTGCGGCGCCCACAGCGGCTCGCCGACGTATTGGCGCGCACCGATGCTTTTTCGGCGCTGCGCGCGGGCGTCGAGCAGATCGCCGCGCTGGAACGCGACCTCGCCGAACTGCTGCCCGACTATCTGGCGACGAGCGTCGAGCCCGGTTTTATCAAGGATGGCGTACTGGCGATCTTTGCCGCGCACAACGCGCTCGCCGCGCGTTTGCGGCATCTGGAGCCACGGCTCGTGGCCGATTTGCAGCAACGCGGCTGGGCGGTCGAATCGTTGAGAATCCGCGTGCGGCCAAAGGCAGTTGAACCGCCTCCACCGATCAAGCAGGCGCGCATGACCCGGATGGGCGCGGAGGCCCTTCATGAATTGAGCGAGTCGCTCGAGCCGTCGCCGCTGCAGGCGGCGCTCGCCCGTATGGCCGCGCGGCATCGCAAATAAAGCCACGCGCCGGGGCGCGTTCCGCTGCGCTGCAAAAACAAAAAAGCGACCCGGTGGGATCGCTTCTTCATTAGCCGGCATGGGGTGCCGTACGCGAGGCAAACCGCCCCGCGCGCAGCGCTTATGCAAACGCCGTCTGCGTATCGTACGCAAAACCGCGCGGCGCCTTCTGCGGATCGTCGAACGTGACGATTTCGTACGCATCTTCATGCGCGAGCAGCTCGCGCAGCAGCGCATTGTTCAGACCATGGCCCGACTTGTACGCGTCATACGACGCGAGCAGCGGATGGCCGACCACATACAGGTCGCCGATCGCGTCGAGCATCTTGTGCTTGACGAACTCGTCGTCGTAACGCAGCCCGTCGTTATTCAGAATGCGGTACTCGTCGAGCACGATTGCGTTGTCCATGCTGCCGCCGCGCGCCAGGCCCAGTTCGCGCATCGTTTCCACTTCATGCGCGAAACCGAACGTACGCGCACGCGCGATTTCGCGCACATACGACGTGTTCGCGAAATCGACCTCGAGGGCCTGGCCGGTCTTATCGACGGCCGGATGGCGGAAGTCGATCGTGAACTTGAGCTTGAAGCCGAAATACGGATCGAGGCGCGCAAACTTGTCGCCATCGCGAATTTCGACCGGCTTCTTCACCTTGATGAACTTCTTCGCGGCGTTCTGTTCCTCGATGCCGGCCGACTGGATCAGAAACACGAACGAGGCGGCGCTGCCGTCCATGATCGGAATTTCTTCAGCGGTGACGTCGACATAGAGGTTGTCGATGCCGAGGCCCGCGCAGGCGGACATCAGGTGCTCGACCGTCGACACGCGTGCGCCGTCCTTCTGCAGTACCGATGCGAGCCGCGTATCGCCGATCGCCATCGCCGACGCAGGGATGTCCACCGGCGTGGGCAAATCCACGCGCGCAAAGACGATGCCGGTATCCGGGGCCGCAGGACGAAGCGTCAGATCGACCTTGCGTCCCGAATGCAAGCCGATGCCGACCGTCTTGACGATCGATTTGATAGTGCGCTGCTTCAACATGATGGTTTTCTGTTCCATTCAGCATCCCGATTGGCCTTGCACCTGAACGTTGCGAGGCCTGAACGTTGCAAACAAGCGCAACTGCGATCAAGCGCAACTGCAAACAAAGGCAACGTCGAGGACCAGCGATTGAAATCGCCAATCGAGACTTTTTAACCCATAGAGCCGATTATACTCCATCGGCCTCTGAGGCATCGCCGTCTGGTCGTATCAATCTGTTTCGCGACGTTACGCGAGACGCGAATGCTGCGATGCCTGTTCAAACGAAGGGGGGCCGATGCCCGGAATGGAGGCGTTTCCAGTCACCGGCCCAGCGGTTGGACACGTTACGGCCTGTCACAATGGCGTCACCATTGACGTTGCCGTAACGCAACAACCGGACTACTTCAACGTCGCGAGAACGCTCTGCGCATCGCTGACTTCGAATTTGCCGGGTGCCTCGACGTTGAGCGTCTTGACCACGCCATCGTCGACCACCATCGCGTAGCGCTGCGAGCGGATGCCCATGCCACGCGCCGACAAATCCTGATCCAGACCGAGTGCCCTGGTGAAAGCCGCACTACCGTCCGCCATCATGCGCACCTTGCCCGCGGTGCGCTGATCGCGTCCCCACGCGCCCATCACGAACGCGTCGTTGACGGACACGCACCAGATTTCGTCGATGCCCGCGGCACGCAACTTCTCGGCCGCTTCGACGTAACCCGGCACATGTTTGGCCGAACAGGTCGGCGTGAACGCGCCCGGCAATCCGAAGATCACCACGCGCTTGCCCGCCGTTTCATGACTCACGCTGAAGCTGTTCGCTCCGATCGTGCAGCCCTCGCGCGCCTCGTCGATCATTTCGAAAACGGTCGCGTCGGGCAGTTTTTCACCAGTCTTGATCATGCTCGTTCCTTCACTCGATGCGGGAGCCGCACGCACTTATACGTGCAAAAGCGCACATGGAAACCGGCGTTTGATCCGACCTCATTTCATCAATGAGCATGGCAAAACCGGTCCGGCCGCTTCGAAAATTCGAAGAGGGCAACCGTCCTTGCCGCGCGTCTTGCGAGACGCGGTCTGTGAGCCGTTCCACTGTCACGCTCGTGCATTCGAAGGGCGCCACCACGCTAATGCAGCACATGCAGCACGTGCCAACGCAGAGTGCGCCGCGACGAAAGCCCGCTCCTCGCGTGTCAGTCAGCCTGCTTGCGCAGGAAAGCCGGGATGTCGTACGTGTCGACGCCCTTTTCCTGCAGCGCCTGCACGTGCGAAGCCGCGGTATCGCGCGACGTGCGCCACACGGCCGGCGTATCGAGCGAACCGTAGTCCGCCGTCTGCGCCGGTTGCGTTGCGTAGCCGTGCTGCATTGCGTGATTATTGACCGGAGCGTTGTCGGTACCGGTGCGCAGGAGCGTCATCGGTGTCGACTGCTGTTTCTTCGCAGCCCGGCCCAGGCCCGTCGCCACGACGGTCACGCGCAGCGCGTCGCCCATCGCGTCATCGTACACGGCGCCGAAAATCACCGTTGCGTCGTCGGCAGCATAGCTCTTGATCGTGTTCATCACTTCGCGCGTTTCCGACAGACGCAGCGAACGGCTCGACGTGATATTGACGAGCACGCCGCGCGCACCCGACAGATCGACGCCTTCGAGCAGCGGGCTTGCAACCGCCTGCTCGGCCGCAAGACGCGCGCGATCGACGCCGGCCACCGTCGCCGTGCCCATCATCGCTTTGCCCTGCTCGCCCATCACCGTCTTCACGTCTTCGAAGTCGACGTTCACGAGACCGTCGACGTTGATGATTTCCGCGATGCCGGCTACGGCGTTGTTCAGCACATCGTCAGCGCACTGGAAGCACTTGTCCATCTCGGCGTCATCGCCCATCACCTCGAACAGCTTGTCGTTCAGAACGACGATCAGCGAGTCGACGTGATCCTCCAGTTGCTGCGAACCTGCTTCGGCGACGCGCATGCGCTTGCCGCCTTCGAATTCGAACGGCTTGCTCACGACGCCGACCGTCAGAATCCCCATTTCCTTCGCAATCTGCGCGACGACCGGTGCCGCGCCGGTGCCGGTGCCGCCACCCATGCCTGCGGTGATGAACACCATATGCGCGCCGCGCATCGAGTCGGCAATGCGCTCGCGCGCTTCCTCAGCGGCCGCGCGGCCCATTTCCGGCTTGGCGCCCGCACCGAGACCGGTCTTGCCGAGCTGCAGCACCGTGCTCGCGCGCGAACGCGACAACACCTGCGCGTCCGTGTTCATCACGATGAAGTCGACGCCCTGCACGCCGCGGTTGATCATGTGCTGCACCGCGTTGCCGCCCGCCCCACCGACGCCTATCACCTTGATGATAGTGCCGTTGGTTTCCGTTTCCAGCATCTGGAATTCCATATTGCCTCCGTCAAGAAAAAAGTCTCAATCGGCCGTTATCCGGCAGGGGATCGGGCAACCCCCTGTCGCGCGCCGGCCGCCGGCACCGGCGCGAATTCGATTCGTTAAAAGTTGCCGAGGAACCAGTCCTTCATGCGCGTGAACACCTGTCCCATCGAGCCGGACTGCACAGCAACCTTACGGCCGCGCATGCGCTGCGAGCGCCCTTCGACAAGCAGACCCATCGCGGTCGAATAGCGCGGATTGCGCACCACGTCCGCGAGACCGCCCGCGTATTCGGGCACCCCGATCCGCACCGGCTTCAGGAAAATGTCCTCGCCGAGCTCGACCATGCCGGGCATCATCGATGCGCCGCCGGTCAGCACCACGCCGGAGCTCAGCAGTTCCTCGTAACCCGACTCGCGCACGACCTGCTGCACGAGCGAAAACAGTTCTTCGACACGCGGCTCGATCACGGCCGCGAGCGCCTGGCGCGACAGCGTGCGCGGACCGCGCTCGCCGAGCCCCGGCACTTCGATCATTTCGTCCGGATCGGCCAGTGCCTGTTTCGCGATGCCGTAGCCGACCTTGATGTCTTCCGCATCCGGCGTCGGCGTGCGCAGCGCCATGGCGATGTCGCTCGTCACCTGATCGCCGGCGATCGGAATCACCGCCGTATGACGGATCGCGCCTTCGCTGAAGATCGCGATGTCGGTCGTGCCGCCGCCGATATCGACGAGCACCACGCCCAGTTCTTTCTCGTCATCGGTCAGCACCGCGAGCGACGACGCGAGCGGCTGCAGGATCAGATCGTTCACTTCGAGCCCGCAGCGGCGCACGCACTTCACGATGTTCTGCGCCGCGCTCACGGCGCCGGTCACGATATGCACCTTCACTTCAAGCCGGATGCCGCTCATACCGATCGGCTCGCGCACGTCTTCCTGGCCGTCGATGATGAATTCCTGCGTGAGGATATGCAGCACCTGCTGGTCGGTCGGAATGTTGATCGCCTTCGCCGTTTCGATCACCCGCGCCACATCTGTTTGCGTGACTTCCTTCTCCTTGATCGCGACCATGCCGCTCGAATTGAAGCTGCGGATATGGCTGCCTGCGATGCCGGTGAACACATTCGTGATCTTGCAGTCGGCCATCAGCTCCGCTTCCTCGAGCGCGCGCTGGATCGACTGCACGGTGGCTTCGATATTCACCACCACGCCTTTCTTGAGCCCCTTCGACTCGCTCTGGCCAAGGCCGATCACTTCGTAGTGACCTTCGCCTTTCAGCTCGGCGACAATCGCCACGACTTTCGCCGTCCCGATATCGAGGGCCACCAGCAGATCTTTATAGTCTTTACTCATAGCGTGCTCATTGCGAGTGATGTCCTGTTACTTCTTGCCCTTGTCGGGTTCCGTAATGAAGCGCATGCCAGCTGCACGAATCGCAAAACCGTTCGGATAACGCAAGTCCGCATACTCGATGTCCTTCCCCCAGCGCTGCGTCACCGCCGACCACGCCGCCGTCAAACGCCGGCAACGGTCGTACAGCGTGTCCTGATTGCGCTCGCGGCCCAGTTCGACCTGCATGCCGTTCGACAGCTTCACGGTCCACGCATAACGCGGCGACAGCGTCACTTCGTCCGGCGTCGCCCCGATCGACGCAAACCACTTCTCGAAGTCGCGATAACGCGCGACGACTTCCTTCGCTGACCCATCCGGCCCGTCGAACGCCGGCAATTCCTGTTCGAGCTCGCCCTGGTTCGCGGTGAAGAGCTCGCCGTCGACGCTCACGAGCTGATCGCTGCCCCACGTGCCAAGCGGCTTGTACTCCTCGAGCGTCACCGACAGCGCATTCGGCCACACACGGCGCACGCTCGCATGCCGCACCCACGGCATCTGCTCGAACGACTGCCGCGCAGCGTCGAGGTCGACGGTGAAGAAGTTGCCCTTCAGCCGGCCGACCACCGTCGCGCGCACCGTCGGCGAGTTGATGTGCTCGGTATCGCCGTCGATGCGGATCTCGCGCAGCGCGAAGTTCGGGCGCTGGATCAGCCAGTACGCGCCCGCCGCCAGCAGCACGAGCACCAGCAACGCGTTGAGCGCGTTGGCGGCGAGGTTCAGCTGGCGAACGTTGTTCCACATGTTGGCCCGTTAGTCTTTCAGCGTCAGCGACAGGATCTTCACGACCAGCTCCGAATAGCTGATGCCGACCGCGCGCGCCGCTTTCGGCGGCAGCGAGTGATCGGTCATGCCCGGCGCCGTGTTCACCTCCAGGAAATACGGGTTGCCTTGCGCGTCCATCATGAAATCGGCGCGGCCCCAGTCGGTGCAGCCGAGCACATCGAACGCGCGGCGCGACAGCGCCTTCAGATGCGCTTCGACCGCGGGCTCCAGACCGCACGGAATCAGATACTGCGTGTCGTTCGCGATGTACTTCGCGTGATAGTCGTAGAACTCGCCGGCCGGCACGATGCGGATGATCGGCAGATCGAGATCGCCGCACACGCACGCCGTGTATTCGCCGCCGCCTTCGATGCTCTTCTCGACGACGATGATCGTGTCGTACTTCGCCGCTTCCTCGAGCGCCGCGACGAGCGCGTCGGCCGCTTTCACCTTGATTACCGCGACGCTCGAGCCTTCGCTCGCCGGCTTCACGAAGAGCGGCAAGCCGAGCTTCGCGACGATGTCTTTCGCGCGCGCGGCATAGTCGTCGCCGCGCAGCACCGCTTCGAACGGCGGCGTCGGCACGCCGAGCTGCTGCCAGACGAGCTTCGTGCGGAATTTGTCGAGCCCGAGCGCCGAGCCGAGCACGCCGCTGCCCGTATAACGGATGCCGTAGAAATCGAGCGCGCCCTGAATCTGGCCGTTTTCACCATAGCCGCCGTGCAGCGCATTAAAGGCGCGTACGAAGCCTTCGTCTTTCAGCGCCGCGAGCGGCCGCTCGGACGGATCGAACGGATGCGCGTCGATGCCGGCTTCGCGCAAGCCCTGCAAGACGAGACGGCCGGAGTTCAGCGACACTTCGCGCTCGGCGGATTCACCGCCGAGCAGCACAGCCACCTTGCCGAAGTCCTTTGGATTCACACTACTCATTTCGCACCTTCATTTGCTACGGCCAACCGGCCCGGCACACCGCCGATCGATCCCGCACCCATCGTGATCACCACATCGCCCGCACGCACCACGGCCGCGAGCGCTTCCGGCACTTCATCGACCGTTTCGACGAACACCGGTTCGATCTTTCCCGCCACGCGGATCGCGCGCGTGAGCGAACGCCCGTCCGCGGCGACGATCGGCGCCTCGCCGGCTGCGTAGACTTCGGTCAGCACGAGCGCATCGACCGTCGACAGCACCTTCACGAAGTCTTCGAAGCAATCGCGCGTGCGCGTGAAGCGATGCGGCTGAAACGCGAGCACCAGCCGCTTGTCGGGAAACGCGCCGCGCGCGGCCGCGATCGTCGCGGCCATTTCGACCGGGTGATGCCCGTAGTCGTCGACCAGCGTGTACGCGCCGCCATCGGCGACCGGCACCTCGCCATACCGTTGAAAACGCCGGCCGACACCATTGAATTCCGCCAGCGCTCGCTGGATATCGGCGTCTTTCACTTCGAGTTCAGTCGCAATCGCAATCGCCGCGAGTGCGTTCTGCACGTTGTGCATGCCGGGCAGGTTCAGCACGATGTCGAGCGGCGCCGCGTCTTCGCGCATCGCGGTGAAATGCATCTGGCCTTCGCGCGCGACCACATTGACCGCGCGCACTTGCGCATCGGCCGCGAATCCGTAACGGATGATCGGCTTCGACACGAACGGCAGAATCTCCTTCACGTTCGGATCGTCGACGCACAGCACCGCGATGCCGTAAAAGGGCAGCCGGTGCGTGAATTCGATGAACGCCTGCTTGAGCCGCGCGAAGTCGTGGCCGTAGGTGTCCATGTGATCGGCGTCGATGTTCGTGATGACTTCGATCACCGGGAACAGATTCAGGAACGACGCATCCGACTCGTCCGCTTCGGCGACGATGAAGTCGCCCGTGCCCAGACGCGCGTTCGCGCCGGCGCTGATCAGCCGCCCGCCGATCACGAAAGTCGGATCCAGACCGCCCGCGGCGAGCACGCTCGCGACCAGCGACGTGGTCGTGGTCTTGCCGTGCGTGCCGGCGATCGCAATGCCTTGCTTCAAGCGCATCAGTTCCGCGAGCATCACCGCGCGCGGCACGATCGGAATGCGCCGGTGGCGCGCCGCGAGCACTTCGGGGTTATCGCCGCGCACGGCCGTCGACACGACGACCGCATTTGCGCCTTCGATGTTTTCCGCGTCGTGCCCGATCGCGATACGCGCGCCGAGCGCGGCGAGGCGCTCGGTCACCGCATTGCGCGCGAGGTCCGAGCCGCTCACCTGATAGCCGAGATTGACGAGTACCTCGGCGATGCCGCTCATCCCGGCGCCGCCGATCCCGACGAAGTGAATATGTTTGACGATATGTTTCATTGCTGACTTCCTTCCGGGACCGCGCTGTGCGCGAACCCCGCTACGGTTGCGCAAATCTGCGCAACCTGTTCGGTCGCATCGGGCCTGGCCAGCGACCGTGAACGCTTCGCCATGTCGACCAGCGTTTCGCGCGTCTGTCCGCGCAGCCAGTCGGCAAGCTTCTCCGCCGACAGATCGCGCTGTTGCACGACGACCGCCGCGCCGTTCTGCGCGAGAAATGCGGCGTTCGTGGTCTGGTGATCGTCGACGGCAAACGGGAACGGCACGAAGAACGCCGCGACACCGACGGCCGCGATCTCGGCGACCGTCATCGCGCCCGAACGGCAGATCACGAGATCCGCGTTCGCGTAGGCGCTCGTCATGTCGTCGATAAACGGCACCAGGTGCACGTCGTCTCCCGCTGCGTTGCCGATTTCGATGCCGGCTTCCACGTAGTTCGCGCGCGCCGCGTCGATGTGCTTTGCGCCCGCCTGATGCACGATGCGCGGCCGCTCGTTCGGCGCGAGGTGCGCCAGCGCTTTCGGCACGACTTCGTTGAGGCCGGCGGCGCCGAGACTGCCGCCGACCACGAGCACATTCAAAGGACCGCTTCGCAATGCATACCGTGCTTCGGGTGCCGGCACGCGCGCAAGTTCCTCACGAATCGGATTGCCGGTCCATTCCGCGTTCGGCAGCGCATCCGGAAACGCAACGAGCACGCGTTTCGCGAGCTTCGCGAGCACCTTGTTCGCGAGGCCCGCGATCGAATTCTGTTCGTGCAGCACGAGCGAGCGGCCCGACAGCCACGTCATGACGCCAGCCGGAAAGGTGATGTAGCCGCCCATGCCGAGCACGACGTCGGGCTTCACGCGACGCAGCACCGCGAGGCTTTCCGCGCACGCACGCAGCAGGTTCAGCGGCAGCATCAGCTTGGTTTTCATGCCTTTGCCGCGTAAACCGCCGAAGCGCACGAACTCGATCGGAACGCCGTGCTTCGGCACGAGCGTCGCCTCCATTCCGGTCGGGTTGCCGAGCCACACGACGCGCCACCCCCACGCCTGCATCCGATGCGCGACGGCGAGCCCCGGGAACACGTGTCCCCCGGTGCCGCCGGCCATCACCATCAGCGTGCGCGGATCGGTTGCGAGTCGCGTCATACCTTCCCTCCGCGCATCAGCACCCGGTTTTCATAATCGACGCGCAGCAGCACGGCGATCGCGAGGCAATTGAGCAGAATGCCGGAACCGCCGTAGCTGACGAGCGGCAACGTGAGCCCCTTGGTCGGCAGAAGACCGAGGTTCACGCCCATATTGATAAAGGTCTGCGCACCGAACCAGATGCCGATGCCTTTCGCGACGAGGCCGGCGAACGTGCGGTCGAGCGCGAGCGCCTGACGGCCGATTTCGAAGGCGCGGCGCACGATCCAGTAGAACAGCAGAATCACGACCATCACGCCGACAAAGCCGAGTTCCTCGCCGATCACGGCGAGAATGAAGTCGGTGTGCGCTTCGGGCAGATAGTTGAGCTTTTCGACGCTGCCGCCGAGGCCCACGCCGAACCATTCACCGCGGCCGAACGCGATCAGCGAGTGCGTCAACTGATAGGCCTTGCCTTGCGCGTAGCGGTCGTCCCACGGATCGAGGTACGCGAAAATCCGCTCGCGGCGCCACGGCGACGCCCACACGAGCAGCGTGAATGTACCGACCGCGGTGGCCACCAGCCCGCCAAAAATCTTGCCGTTCACGCCGCCGAGAAACAGCACGCCCATCGCAATCGCGGCGATCACCATGAAGGCGCCCATATCCGGCTCGAGCAGCAGCAGCATGCCGACGACGCCGACCGCGAAGCCCATCGGCAAAAAGCCCTTCGCGAAGCTGTGCATGTATTCCTGCTTGCGCACCGTGTAGTTCGCTGCGTAGATCGTCACGGCGAGCTTCATGATTTCCGATGGCTGCATATTCGTGATGCCGAGCGGAATCCACCGGCGCGCGCCGTTCACGCCCTTGCCGATGTGCGGAATCAGCACGATCACGAGCGCGGCGAGCGCGATCAGGAAGAGCTTCGGCGCGTACTTGTCCCACGTCGAAATCGGAATGCGGAAGGTGACGATGCCGATCACGCCGCCGAGAAACACATACAGAATCTGCCGCACGAGAAACGCGTAGTCGCGGTACGACGCGTACTTCGGCGAATCGGGCATGGCGATCGACGCCGAATACACCATCACGACGCCGAGGCCGAGCAGCGCGACCGCGACCCACAGCAGCGAATGGTCGTAATCGAGCATGCGCGAGCGCAGCGGGCGCACGCCGTTGACGGCGCTAGCGAGCCCGCCCGCAATGCCGCGGCCCGATGTGGCGCCATGCGTGGCGCCCGTTCCCGCACCCGAGATCTTTCCAGACGCGACCGAGCCGCGTTGCCCTGAGAGGCGCGATCCGAAGCGTTCCGACCAGCTCATATCATCGTCCCCCGTTCGGCGGCAATGTCCTCGACCGTGCTGCGGAACACCTCGGCACGGTGCGCATAACCCTTGAACATGTCGAAGCTCGCGCACGCGGGCGACAGCAGCACGGCGTCGCCGGGCTGCGCGAGCGCGCTCGCCGCGCGCGTCGCTTCTTCGAGCGTCGCGTGATCGGCGAGTGCGATGCCGGTGTCGGCGAGCGCTTCGCGAATGCGTGGCGCGTCGCGGCCGATCAGCATCACCGCGCGGCACCAGCGCGTGACGGGCGCCGCCAGCGGTTCGAATTCCTGACCCTTGCCGTCGCCGCCGGCAATCAGCACGACGCGCTGCGCGAGACCGTCAAGCGCCGCAACCGTCGCACCGACGTTCGTGCCTTTGCTGTCGTCAACGTAATCGACGCCGTCCACCGACGCGATCAGCTCGACGCGATGCGGCTCGCCGCGGTATTCGCGCAAGCCGTGCAGGAGCGGCGCGCCCGGCAGCCCGACCGCGCGCGCCAGCGCAAACGCGGCGAGCGCATTTGCCGCGTTGTGCAAGCCGCGGATGCGCAGCGCGTCGGCCGGCATCAGGCGCTTCAACGCGATGTTCGGCGGCGTCGTGCTTTCGGCCTTGCGGCGGCGCGATGGCATCGGTTCCTCGGCGGCATCGCGGTCTTCGCCTTCGACGAGCCACAGCATGCCGTTGTCGCGCAACAAGCCGTAGTCGCCGTCGCGCGCCGGTTCGTTCAGGCCGAACGTGACGACCGGCGCGGCACTGTCCGCCGCGGTCGCAAGCGCCATCACGCGCGCGTCGTCGCGGTTCAGCACACGCACCGTGTTCGCGCCGAAGATACGGCCCTTCGCGGCCGCGTACGCATCGAGGCCGCCGTGCCAGTCGAGATGGTCCTGCGTGATGTTCAGTACGGCGGCGGCGTCCGGCGCGAACGTATGCGCGGTTTCGAGCTGGAAGCTCGACAACTCGAGCACCCAGATATCGGGCAGCGCGGTGTTGTCGATCGCTTCGCTGAGCTTGTCGAGCGCGGCCGGACTGATATTGCCGGCCACCGCGACCTTCTTGCCCGCGCGTGCGCAGAGCAAACCGGTCAGGCTCGTGGTCGTGGTCTTGCCGTTGGTGCCGGTGATCGCGATCACCTTCGGCGCGTAGCCGCTTTCACCGAGCGTCTTCAACGCCTGCGCAAAGAACTCGAGCTCGCCCCACACCGGAATATCGCGTTCGCGCGCGGCGGTAATCAGCGGCAGCAGATCGGCGGCAAGCGGCGACAGCCCGGGGCTGATCGCAACGAGTTTGACGCCTTCGAGCAGCACCGTCGAAAACGCGCCGCCGACGAAATCGGCATCGACCCGATGCGCTTCGAGCGCGGACAGATTCGGCGGCACTTCGCGCGTGTCGGCTACGCGCAGGCGGCAACCGTGCCGCGCGCACCAGCGCGCCATCGCGAGGCCCGATTCACCGAGCCCCAGCACGAGCACCATCGGCTTTTGCCGATCCCGAAACTTCTCGCCGAACATCGCTTGCTTTCCTTTGTGCTGCTTAGCGCAACTTGAGCGTGGACAAACCGAACAGGCACAACATCAACGTGATGATCCAGAAACGCACGACCACCTGCGTTTCTTTCCATCCCGATAACTCGAAGTGGTGATGCAGCGGCGCCATCTTGAAGATGCGCCTGCCTTCGCCATAACGGCGCTTCGTATATTTGAACCACGTGACTTGCAGCATCACGGAAAGCGTTTCGGCGACGAAGATGCCGCCCATGATGAAAAGCACGATCTCCTGGCGCACGATCACCGCAACGGTGCCGAGCGCGCCGCCGAGCGCCAGCGCGCCGACGTCGCCCATGAACACCTGCGCGGGGTGCGTGTTGAACCAGAGAAACGCGAGGCCCGCTCCGCCGATCGCGGAGCAGAAAATCAGCAATTCGCCGGCGCCCGGGATATGCGGGAACAGCAGATACTTCGAATAGACCGAGCTGCCCATCACGTACGCGAACACGCCGAGCGATGCGCCGACGAGCACGACGGGCATGATCACGAGGCCGTCGAGACCGTCGGTGAGATTGACCGCGTTGCTCGCGCCGACAATCACCAGATAGGTGAGCGCGATAAAGCCCCAGACGCCGAGCGGATAGCTGATCGACTTCAGGAACGGCAGCATCAGGTCGGCGCGCGCGGGCAGGCCCATCGACAAGCCGCTGCGCACCCACGCCATGAACAGGTCGAACACGCGCACGTTGCTCGCTTCGGAAACGCTGAACGCGAGATACACGGCCGCGAACAGGCCGATCACCGACTGCCAGAAATACTTCTCGCGCGACGACATCCCGCGCGGATCCTTGTAGACCACCTTGCGGTAGTCATCGACCCAGCCGATCAGCCCGAAGCCGAACGTCACCAGAATCACGATCCAGATAAACCGGTTGGTCAGATCGGCCCACAGCAAGGTCGACACGGCGATGCCGATCAGAATCAGCACGCCGCCCATCGTCGGCGTGCCCGATTTGACGAGGTGCGTTTGCGGACCGTTCGTGCGCACCGCCTGGCCCACCTTCATCGCCGTCAGCTTGCGGATCACCCACGGACCGCACACCAGCCCGATCAGCAGCGCGGTAATCGTCGCTGCGACCGCGCGAAAAGTCAGATAACTGAACACGCGCAAGAAGCTTGCGTCATTCTGCAGCCATTGCGCCAGCGCCAGTAGCATGCGTGGTTCCCTTCTCTTTCAATGCGCGGCGGGCGTGTCGCCCGTCGCATCGGTTTGTGGACTTGTCAAGGCGTCCACCACGCGCTCCATTTGCATGAAGCGCGAGCCTTTCACCAGAAATGTTGCGGTTGCCGTGTAGCCGCCCTGCTGCAATTGCGCAACGAGCGCGGCCGGATCGGCGGCGTGCTGCGCCGGCGGACCGTACGCGGCGCACGCGTCGCGCGATGCATCGCCCATCGCATACAGCGCATCGACGCCGCACTCTTTTGCGTACGCGCCGATCTCGCGATGAAACGCCGGACCTTCGTCGCCGGTTTCGCCCATATCGCCCATCACGAGCACGCGCGGCGACGGACGCGCCGCGAGCACGTCGATCGCCGCGCGCATCGAATCGGGATTCGCGTTGTACGTGTCGTCGATCACGGTCGCGCCGGCAAGCGTGCCGAGCGCCGCACGCTTGAGCTGCAGACGGCCCTTCACCGCGCCGAACGATTCGAGACCGCGCCGGATCGCATCGAGCGACACGCCTGACGCGAGCGCGGCGGCCGTCGCGGCCAGCGCATTGCGGGCGTTGTGCGCGCCGAGCACCTGCAGCGTCACATCGATGCCGCCCTGCGGCGTGACGATGCTGAGCGTGCGGCCGTCGAAGCGGCCCGTGACGGCGGCTTCGGTTATGCATTCGTCGGTGTTCAGCGCGAAATCGATCACGTTGTTGCCGGTTGCCGCGACGCGCCAGATGCCTGAATAGGCGTCGTCGGCCGGGAACACGGCGATGCCGTCGGGCGTCAGCGCATGAATCACACTGGCGTGTTCGAGCGCGACCGCTTCGACGGTCGCCATGAATTCCTGGTGCTCGCGCTGCGCGTTGTTGACCACCGCGACGGTCGGCTCCGCGATCTTCGCGAGCAGTTGCGTTTCGCCCGGGTGATTCATGCCGAGCTCGACGACGGCGAGCAGGTGCGCGTCGCTCAGGCGGAACAGCGTGAGCGGCAGACCGACGTCGTTGTTGAAGTTGCCGGCGGTCGCAAGGCGCGAGGCTTCGCCGACCTCGGCCGCGAAGATCGACGCGATCATTTCCTTGACCGTCGTCTTGCCGTTGCTGCCCGTGACCGCGACGAGCGGCATCGCGAAACGGCGGCGCCAGCCGCGCGCGAGCGCGCCGAGCGCGACGCGCGTATCGGCCACGCGCAATGCGGGCAGGCGCCAGTCGCCGGGACTGCGTGTGACGAGCGCCGCGTTCACCTGACGGCTCGCGACCTCGGTCAGGAAGTCGTGCGCGTCGAAGCGCTCGCCCTTGAGCGCGACGAACAGATCGCCGGGCCCTGCGGTGCGGCTGTCGGTCGAGACGCGGTCGAACGTGACCGAATCGTCGCCGAGCACGGTCGCGCCCGGAATCAGCGCGGCGGCTTCGCGCAGCGAGAACATCGCTTTCGTTTTGCCTGATCCGGTCGCCATCATTCGCCCCCTCCGCGCGCTTGCGTCGCACGCGCGGCAAGCGCGAGCCGTGCATGGTCCTGATCCGAAAACTCGCGCTTCTTGCCCATGATTTCCTGTGTGGCTTCGTGGCCCTTGCCCGCGAGCACGATCACGTCTTCGCGCGCCGCGCTGCGGATCGCCTGCAGGATCGCGCTCGCGCGGTCTTCGATGCAGCGCGCTTTCGACGGCTGCGTCATGCCGGCGACGATCTGATCGATGATCGTTTGCGGATCTTCGCCGCGCGGATTGTCGCTGGTCACGACGAGCGCGTCCGCGCTGCGTTCGGCGATCGCGCCCATCAGCGGGCGCTTCGTCGCATCGCGATCGCCGCCGCAGCCGAACATGCAGACAAGCTCGCCGCCGCGCGCCTGTGCGATCGGGCGCAAGGCGGCAAGCGTCTTTTCG
Source organism: Paraburkholderia sp. 2C (assembly GCF_054589215.1). Taxonomy (NCBI): domain Bacteria; kingdom Pseudomonadati; phylum Pseudomonadota; class Betaproteobacteria; order Burkholderiales; family Burkholderiaceae; genus Paraburkholderia; species Paraburkholderia sp. 2C. Next base: position 568,209 of record NZ_BAAILL010000049.1, read on the forward strand.
AGCGCGTCCGGCGTGTGCGCGTAGTCGATCACGACAAGCGGCTCGTCGTTTTGCAGACGGCCGCCGAGGCGCTGCATGCGGCCGTTCACCGGCTCGAGTCTGGCGATTTCCTCGAGCGCGGCGTCGAAAGGCACATTCGCCGCCAGCAGCGCGCCGAGCACGCCGAGCAGATTGCTGACGTTGAACGCGCCGAGCGTGCCGACTTCGACATCGGCGCTGCCCCAGTCGGAGACCAGATGAAACGCGGTGCCCGTGGCGGTCGCGCGCACGGCGCTGGCGATCAGCGCCTGATCGGCGAGCAGCGCGCTGACATCGGCCGCCCCCACGCCGCCTTCGAGCGAATACGCGATCGTGCGCGCATGCCCTTTCGTGCTGGCAATAAGGCGGCGCCCCGCTTCGTCGTCGGCGTTGATGACGGCGACGCGCAGCTCGGGCCATTCGAAAAGACGCGTTTTCGCCGCTTCGTACGCGGCAAACGTGCGGTGATAGTCGAGATGGTCCTGGGTCAGGTTCGTGAATACCGCGATATCGAATTTGGTGCCGTTTACGCGCCCTTGATGCAAGGCATGCGACGACACTTCCATCGCGATCGCCTGCGCACCCTCATTACGCAAATGCGCGAGGTTGCGTTGCAGTTGCGGTGCATCGGGCGTCGTAAAGCCGGTATGAACGAGATGCCCGGGCATGCCGCTGCCGAGCGTGCCGATCACCGCGCACGGCGTGCCGTGCGCCGACAGCGCGGTTGCAATCCATTGCGTGCACGACGTCTTGCCGTTCGTGCCGGTCACGCCGATCACGCGCATCGCGTCGCTCGGGTCGTGGTACCAGGCGCTCGCAATCGCGCCCGCGAGTTCGTTCAGTGCGGGCACCGCGTGGGCAATCGCGGCGGCGGGTTTTGTCGTCGTCAAGCCTTCCGGCTGGTAAAGCACCGCCGCGGCGCCGCGTTCGATCGCGTGATCGATAAACGGCCGGTTGTCCGCGCCTTCGACCGCATACGCGAGAAAAGCGTCGCCGTTCGCGAGCGAACGCGTGTCCGCATGCAGTTGCGCACCGGACTTCACATGCGCGCTCAGCCACGCGAGGGCGTCGTCGATCTGCGGACGCGCCGGATGGGAGAAACGCAGCGCGCTCATCGCACGACTCCCGGGTGTTCCTTCGCGTTGCTCGAGATCGTCAGCTTCTTCGCGGACGTGCCGCGGGTCGCAATTTTCGCGGCGAACTTCTTCGTGTTGTTTGCGTCGTTCGCGTGGTTCGACGCGGCGACTTTCTTCGCTGCACTCTTCACAGCGCCGGTCGGCGCATCGCCATTGTTCCCGGCCGACGCGACGGACTCGGTCTGGTTCGTGTCGTCCGACACGACCATCTGCTTGATCGGCATATCGGGCGGCACGTTCAGCGAGCGCAGTGTGTCGCCGGCGATCGCCGAGAACACGGGGCCCGACACCTGACCGCCGAAGTGGCTGCCCGCGGTCGGCTCGTCGACCGATACCGCGATCACAACGCGCGGGTTCGGCATCGGCGCCATGCCGACGAACGATGCGCGGTACTTCGATTTGTCGTAGCCGCGGCCCGAGTGCTTGTACGCGGTGCCGCTCTTGCCGCCGACGCGATAGCCGGGCACGGCCGCATCGGGCGACGTGCCGGCCGGCGACACCACCGCTTCGAGCATCGTGCGCACTTCGCGCGCCGTGGTCGGCGAAAACACCTGCGTGCCGGCCAGCGGCTGGTCGCCCGGCGTATGGAAAATCGAAATCGGCATGATCTGGCCGTCGTGCGCGATCGCGGTATACGCGCGTGCGAGCTGGAACAGCGACGCCGACAGGCCGTAGCCGTACGACATCGTCGCCTGCTCGATACGACGCCAGCTCTTCCACGGACGCAGACGGCCCGCCGCCGCGCCCGGAAAACCGACCTTCGGCGCCTGGCCGAGACCGATGCTGGTATACATGTTCCACATCTCTTCGGGCTTGAGCTGCATCGCGATCTTCGTCGCGCCGATGTTGCTCGACTTCTGGATCACGCCGCCGACCGTCAGCACGCCGAACGCGCTGTCGTCAGTGATCGTGGCGCCGTCGAGGACAAAGCGTCCCGGCCCCGTATCCACCAGTGTAGTCGGCGACACGCGATGCAGATCGAGCGCGAGCGACACCGTGAACGGCTTCATGATCGAGCCCGGCTCGAACACGTCGGTGAGGATGCGGTTGCGCAGTTGCTCGCCCGTCAGGTGCGAGCGGTCGTTCGGGTTGTAGGTCGGGTAATTGACGAGCGCGAGCACTTCGCCCGTGCGCACGTCGACGACCATCGCAGCGCCCGCTTTCGCCTTGAACTTCTGCACGGCCGCTTTAAGGTTTGTGTAAGCGATGTATTGAATCTTGCTGTCGATCGACAGCTCGACATCCTTGCCGTTGTGCGGCACGACCGTCTCGTCGACGTCTTCGACGATGTGGCCCATGCGGTCCTTGATCACGCGACGGCTGCCGGACATGCCGGCGAGCATCTTCTGGTCGCCGAGCTCGACGCCTTCCTGGCCTTCGTCCTCGACATTCGTAAAGCCGATCAGGTGCGCGGTGATCTCGCCTTCCGGATAAAAGCGCTTGTATTCGTTGCGCTGATAAATACCGGGAATGTCGAGCGCGGCGACCTGGGCCGCGACGTCGACCGGCACCTGGCGCTTCACGTAAACGAAGGTTTTGTCTTCGGACAGCTTCGCGCGCAGCTCTTTCTGCGTCATATCGAGCAGTTTGCCGAGCTGCTGCAGCTTGTCCGCGCCGAGATCGTCCGGCACCGACTCGGGAATCGCCCAGATCGCGCGCACGGGCAGGCTCGTCGCGAGTACGAGACCGTTGCGATCGAGAATCTTGCCGCGCGTCGCCGGCAATTCGATGGTGCGCTGATAGCGGCTTTCGCCCTGCTTCTGATAGAACGCGTTGCCGGGCCCCTGGATCCAGAACGCGCGTCCGGCCAATGCGACGAACGCCATGAACAGCAGGAACACGACCAGCTTCGAGCGCCACATCGGCAGGCGCACAGAAAGAATGGGGTTGGCGGAAAACGCAACGCTCTTGCGATTCGACGATTTCTTCATCATCGCGCGCCTCCGCGGGAGCTTGCGGCTTGTGCCGCTTGTGCCTGGAGGTCCGATGCCGCCGCTCGTGCGTTCACCGGCCCCGATGCGGGCCCGGACGTCGGAATCGGCGCGTCCTCGGCCGTCGCGGTGCCCGGTTCGAGCTGGACGTATTGCGTGCGGCCCGTGGTGGCCTGCTGCATCTTCAGCGAATCGGTTGCGAGCTGCTCGATGCGCGACGTTTTCGACAACGCGCTCTGCTGATATTGAAGCTGCGAATAGTCCTGCTGCAACTGACGCTCCTGCGACTGCGCGCGCTGCAGCTGGATAAAGAACTGGCGCTGCTGGTTCGTCGCGTTCACGACGGAAAGGGCACAGCCCATGACGACGATCAGCAGGAAGATATTGAGACGGTTCATGGCGCGATCCGCTCCGCAACGCGCATCACGGCGGAACGGGCGCGCGGATTGGCGGCGACTTCGGCGTCGCTCGCGAACACACGGCCTAGCAGTTTGAACGGAGGGCTCGGCAGGTCGACAGCACGAATCGGCAGACGGCGGTCGACCGCAGGCGCAGTGGACTGCGCCTGCATGAATCGCTTGACGATGCGATCTTCGAGCGAATGAAAGCTGATCACGACCAGCCGCCCCCCTTGCTCCAGCAACGACAACGCTGCCTCTAGAACGACTTGCAGCTCCGCAAGCTCTTGATTGACGTGAATCCGTATAGCCTGAAAGGTGCGGGTTGCCGGGTCCTTACCCTTCTCACGGGTCTTGACGGCGTTAGCCACGATTTGGGCAAGCTCGCCCGTGCTTGCGAGAGGCCCAAGACGTTCGGACTCTGCCCGGCGAGCAACAAGCGCCTTTGCAATCTGAACAGCAAACCGTTCTTCCCCATAATCTCTGATCACCTCCGTCAGTTCCTGCAACGTGGCCCGCGCGAGCCAATCCGCGGCGGATTCGCCGCGCGTCGGGTCCATTCGCATGTCGAGCGGGCCATCGGCGCGAAAACTGAAGCCGCGCTCCGGATCGTCGACTTGCGGCGACGACACGCCCAAATCCAGCAATACACCCGACACACGCCCTACCCCGCGCGACACCAACGCGTCGCGCAGTGATGCAAAACTCTGATGCACGATTTCGAAACGCGGATCGGCCATGCGTTGCGCCGTTTCGATCGCAAGCGGATCTTTATCGAATGCGATCAGCCGGCCCGCCTCGCCGAGCTTGCCCAACACCGCCCGACTGTGGCCGCCGCGCCCGAACGTGCCGTCCACATAGACGCCGTCCGTGCGCGTCACCAGCGCGTCGACCGCTTCCTCCAGCAGCACCGTGCGATGCTGCAACTCCTTTCCCATCGCAGGCGCCATGTCGATCACCCGCGGTCAGAATGTGAAGTTTTTCAGCGCTTCGGGCATGCCCTGCGCCATCGCCGCCTGTTCCTTCGCGTTGTAGGTCTGTGCGTCCCACAACTCGAAGTGACTTCCCATTCCTAACAACATCACGTCTTTTTCAAGCGAGCCCGCGATGCGCAACTCGGGCGACACGAGCACGCGCCCGGCCGTATCGAGTTCGACGTCGGCTGCATTGCCGAGAAAGATCCGCTGCCACCACTTGGCTTCCATCGGCAGCGCGGCGATTTTCGTGCGGAAGACCTCCCATTCGGGGCGCGGAAACAGCAACAGGCAGCCGTCCGGGTGCTTGGTAATCGTCACCCGGCCTTCTGCCTGTCCTTGCAGCGCATCCCGATAGCGAGCCGGGATGGACATCCTCCCTTTCGCATCGAGTGTCAGCGCCGACGCCCCTTGGAACACTTCAACTCCCCTTTGTGAGGGCGTTGTAAGACGCCGCCCGGTCTCGAAAACTTACCCGAAATACGCGGGTAGATCACACAAAAATACACTTTCTCACACTGTCTCCCACTTTAGAGGAACCCCAAACACGGGTCAAGGGAGGCGGGCCGATTTTTAACGAATTTTGTTTGCTAGAACAAGGACTTAGCGACGGTCGTTCAAGTCAGACGTAAACGGGAAAATCGTTATAAATGAATCAGATAGTGAGACTTGTGAAGGTAGTACTTGAGAAGTCGGGCGAGAAAGCGCGGATTTTAGGGATTTGGCGGGGTGGGATCCGGCGTGCAAAGCGAACAATGACGCGGATATCGGCGGTAGAGGTCGAGCGAGGTTCAGGCAAGGCGAAAGGACGGCGTGGTAAACGCCGTCCAACGGTAAATCCCGGCGAAAAGATTCAATGCGTTCAGATGCGGTATGCCGTTGTCGTCATGATTTTCGACGCCGCGCGCATCAGCGCCCGTGCGGGAAACGGCAGTTCGATCCCGCCCGCGTCCATCGCGGCTTTCCCGTGCGCCGCTTCGTCGGCGCGCATCTGCTCGACGACGGCGCGCGATTCGTGATCCGCGGCGGGCAGCGCTTCCATGTGGCCGTTCAGGTGCTGCTCGACCTGGCGCTCGGTCTCGGCCATGAAACCGAGGCTCACACGGTCGCCGAAACGTCCCGCGGCGAAGCCGATCGCAAGCGCCCCTGCGTACCACAACGGGTTCAGGAGACTCGGACGCGAATCGAGCGCCTCGAGGCGCTTCGCCGTCCACGCGAGGTGATCTTCCTCTTCGCGCGCGGCATTTTCGAAGGCTTGCTTCAGTGCGGGGGAACGCGTGGCGAGTTTCTGCGCTTGATACAGCGCCTGCGCGCAGACTTCGCCGACATGATTGACACGCATGAGGCCGGCCGCGTGCGCGCGTTCCTGCGTGGACATTTCGACGCGTTCGGCGGCATCGCTCGCGTCCGCTGCGTCGGCCATATCCGCGGTATCGGCCCGTTGAGCCGGCACCGGCATCGGGCGGCTCATGCGCGACACGCCTGTCATCGATCGCAAACCGCGATCGAACTCGGTAATCAAGTCGTCAAGCAGCATCCTGCTCCTCCAGTCGGGCCACCCTCCGAATGCAGTCGCAACCGGCGCATTCGAGCCCTCAAAACAGGGGGTTTTGGTAGCCAAACGTTAATTTTAGACTATGTTGCTTAAAGGAAACAGCGGGGAAGCAACGACCACCGGCGCGACGCGGTCCGTGCGGCTTGACGTGCGCCTGCCGGTTCGTTCGCGTATAAAACTTTCGCATTCCCTGGAGATCATCGCGAAATAAAAAAGGAGGCGCCCTTTCGAAGGCGCCTCCCCGCTCGACCGGAGGGTGTGAACCGTGCTACGCGCGGCCGTCGCGCAACTCGCGCCGCAGAATCTTGCCAACATTGCTTTTCGGCAATTCCTTGCGGAACTCCACGATGCGCGGCCGCTTATAGGGTGTGAGCTGGTCCTTGCAGAACGCGATGATGTCGGCGTCGGTGAGCTTTTCGTCCTTCTTCACGACGAACAGCTTCACCGCTTCACCGCACTGCGCGTCGGGCACGCCAACCGCCGCCACTTCGAACACGCCCGGATGCTTCGCGACCACATCCTCGACTTCGTTCGGATAGACGTTGAAGCCCGACACGAGAATCATGTCCTTCTTGCGGTCGACGATCTTCACGAAACCGCGCTCGTCCATAAGCCCGATGTCGCCGGAGCGCAGAAAACCGTCCGCGGTCATCACCTTTGCGGTTTCGTCGGGACGGTTCCAGTAGCCGGCCATCACCTGCGGACCGCGAATGCAGACCTCGCCGGGCTGACCGAGCGGCACGTCGTTGCCGTCGTCGTCGCGAATCGAGATTTCCGTCGACGACACCGGCAAGCCGATCGTGCCGTTGTATTCGGTGGCCGTCACCGGATTGCAGCTCACCGTCGGCGACGTCTCCGACAAACCGTAGCCCTCGATGATCGGCGTCTTCGTGCGCGCAAACCAGCGCTCGGCGACGGCCTTTTGCACAGCCATGCCGCCCGCGTTCGCAACCATCAGGTCGGAAAAGTCGAGCTTGTCGAAATCCGGATGATTGAGCATCGCGTTGTAGAGCGTGTTGACCGCCGGCAGCGTCGTGACCTTGTAGCCCTGCAGCGACTTGATCATGCCGCCGATATCGCGCGGATTGGGAATCAGCACGACGAGCCCGCCTTGCCGGATCGGCATCAGCCCGCAGACCGTCAGCGCGAACACGTGATAAAGCGGCAGCGCGGCCACCGTGACCGTCTGCGTGACATCGGGCCGCGCCACACGAGCCGGTTCATGCCACGCGGCGGACTGCAGCACATTCGCGATCAGATTGCGATGCGTGAGCGTCGCGCCCTTCGACACGCCGGTCGTACCGCCCGTGTATTGCAGGAACGCGATGTCTTGCTGACCTTGCTGGACAGGTTTGAACGTCGCGCGTGCGCCTTGCGCGAGCGCGTCGTTGAACCGCACGTGGCCAGGCAGGCTCCACGCAGGCACCAACTTCTTCACGCGCCGCACGACGAAATTGACGATGTGCCCTTTCGGGCCCAGCAGATCGCCCATCGCAGCAACGATCACATGCCTGATCGACGTGTTGCCGATCACGGCCTGCACCGTCGCCGCGAAATTTTCGAGCACGATGATCGCCTGCGCGCCGCTGTCCTTCATCTGATATTCGAGCTCGCGCGGCGTGTAGAGCGGGTTCACGTTCACGACGACATAACCGGCGCGCAGAATGGCCGCGAGCGCGATCGGGTACTGCAGCACATTCGGCATCATGATCGCGATGCGCGCGCCGCGCTCGAGCCCCTTCGACTGGAACCACGCGCCGAGGCGGCGCGACAGTTCATCGAGTTCGCCGTAGGTGATGGCTTTGCCCATGCATGCGAAGGCGGGCTTGTCGCGATACTGGCGGAAGCTTTCTTCGAGAAGATCGGCCACCGATGCGTACTGCGTCGGATCAATCTCCGCCGGCACGCCGGGTGGGTACGATTTCAGCCAGATCTTCTGCATACGGTGTTTCTCCGGTCCCATGCGCGATGGTTGATATTGTTGCTACGTTTTTGAATGATCGTGCGAAAGGCAGCGCATCGTAGCACGCGCTTTTCCGCACTTTATTTCGGGAAACCACCGGTTTAGACGATGGCCTCGAAACGGAAGAACACGTTGCCCCGGGTGGTCATTCCGTGTGGCTTGCCCATGGATACATATATATAGGCGTGGGAAGGAACTGCGGGGGCGTGGCGGGGTTTGCGGGCGCCGGTTACCGGTTACCGGTTGCTTCGCTTTGAGCGATTGGCGATTCGTGATCTGCAACTGGCTGCTTGCGGACGGACGGCCTGTTTCTTTTTGTGCGCTGGACCGGGACGTCATCTTTGCGATGCATGGCATTGCTTTCCGGATGACGCCCGGATTATGCGTTATGCGCGTTCGACTTCGACGAGACAGTCGTAGAACGTCGCCGAGCCGCCGAGATCGGTCAGCGCCTGGCTTGTCACCTGATTCGCATTGCGGCCGTCCGGCGCGAGCTTTTTCCACCAGATCGACAGGCCGACCACGAGCCCTTCGCGTGCCTTGTCGGTCACGCGGGCGCGCGCCTGCATCGAGCCGCGATCGTTGAAGATGCGCACCTGGTTTCCTTCGATGATGCCGCGGCGCTTTGCATCGGCGGGGTGGATGTCGAGATGCGGCTCGCCTTCGGTCGAACGCAGGCTTTCGACATTGACGAAAGTGCTGTTCAGGAAGTTGCGCGCGGGCGGCGAAATCATCGCGAGCGGATAGCGGGACGCGAGCTCGGGCGCGTTTTCGGCGGATTCGTACGGCGGCAAGTAGTCGGGCAGCGGATCGAGGCCCTGTTGCGCGAGCCGTTCGCTGTAGAACTCGCACTTGCCCGATGGTGTGCGAAAGCCGCCTTCGGCGAACGGCGCGTCCGGCACATGCAGTTTCGCCCAGCCGGCGCGCTTGAGCGTCGGCCAGTCGACGCCCGCGAGCGCGCTGTCGTCCCAGCGGAAGGCCGCTGCGGCGACCTGTTCATCGGTCTCGAAGAGCGCGGGTTCGGTGAGCCCCATGGCCCGCGCGATGCCGCGGAAAATCTCGGTGTTCGGCTTCGCGTCGCCCACCGGCGCGATCGCCGGCAGGTTCGCCATCACGTGCGTGTGGCCGTACGACTTGTGGACGTCGAGGTGTTCGAGTTGCGTCGTAGCGGGGAGCAGCAGATCGGCGTAATCGGCGGTGTCGGTCTGGAAATGCTCGAGGACGATGGTGAAGAGATCTTCGCGCGCGAAGCCGGCGGCCACACGCTCCGAATCGGGCGCAACGGCAACCGGATTCGAGTTGTAGACGACGATTGCCTCGACCTTTGGGCCGAATGCTGACGTGCTGGCTGTGTTGTTGCCGGTGTTGCCGGTGTCGCCGGGGTGGAGCAGAGCGTCGCCGATCGCATTCATGTTGATGACGCGCGAAGGCGCCGACGGCCAACCCGGCATCAGATCAGGCCGGGCCAGCGCGAACGAATCGACCGGTGCCCACCCCGACGACGACAACAGCGCGCCGCCCGCGCGCTCACGCCACGCGCCGGTCAGCGACGGCAGGCAGGCGATCGCGCGCACCGCATTGCCACCGCCGCGCACACGCTGCATGCCGTAGTTGAGACGGATCGCGGCTTTGCGGGTTTTGCCGTAAAGGCGTGCAAGTTCGATGATGACGGTTTCTTCAAGACCGCAAATCTGCGCGACGCGTCTGGGCGTATAGGTGAGTGCGCGGGCTTTCAACTGCTCGAAACCGAGCGTGTGATCGGCGATGTACGCGTGATCGAGCCGATTTTCGGTGATCAGCACGTGCATCATGCCGAGCGCGAGCGCGCCGTCTGTGCCCGGTTTGAGTGCGATGTGCTGATGGCACTTTTCGGCCGTGAGCGACCGGTACGGGTCGATGGCGATCAGGCGTGCGCCGTTGCGCTTGGCCTCTTGCGCAAGCGTCCAGAAATGCAGGTTCGACGCGATCGGATTGGCGCCCCAGATCAAAATCAGTTCGCTTTCGGAGAAGAACTCGGTGAGCATGCCGAGACCCGCGCCATACGTATATTTGAGGCCCGCGGTGCCCGCGGATGCGCAAATCGCACGATCGAGTTGCGATGCGCCGAGCTGGTGGAAGAACCGTTGCGCAATGCTGTCGCCCTGCACGAGGCCCATCGTGCCGGCGTAGCTGTAGGGGACGATCGCTTCGGGCGCGCGCGCCGCGATTTCGGACAGCTTCGTGGCGGCAAGCGCAAATGCTTCGTCCCATGTGATCGGCTCGAAGCGCCCCTCGCCCTTTTTGCCGACGCGCTTCATGGGCGTGGTCAGGCGGCTCGCATGGTGCACGCGGTCCGCGTAGCGGCTGACCTTGGTGCACAGCACGCCTTGCGTCGGCGGATGGTCGGGATCGCCTGTCACCTTGATCGCGCGGCCGTTTTCGACGGTCACCCGCATCGCGCAAGTATCCGGGCAATCGTGCGGGCAGACCGCGCGGGCGAATTCGTTGGGTGCGTTCATGGAAGTAGGGCCTGTTTTCTTCTGATTGCGTGTACGTTTGTGCGTGGTTGCTTCGGCGGCTTGCCGGTGTGGTTCGGCGCTAGTGCGGGTTGCCGATCTGGCTTGCTGGTGCCGCTGGTCCCGCTGACTTGCCTGGTTTGCCTGGTTTGCGCCGTAACACGCGTGAAAGGTCAATTTTATTATGTTCGCCGGCCACGCGGCGGACTGCCACGCGCGTTCGGATTATCGGTGGCCGCGCTGTCGGAGATATCGATCAGCGTAGAATCAAATCATTATTGGGCGCACCGGTGCATCACGGTCGTCGCTCGCTCAAATCACTTCCCGCAGCTAGCGCACCTCTCATCATGAAACTTATCCCTGAAATCCAGTCCGCGCATGGCGAAATTCAATCACTTCGACGAACGATTCACGCGAATCCCGAACTTCGCTATGAAGAGACTCATACCTCCGATCTGGTTGCAAAGACATTATCCGGTTGGGGAATCGAAGTGCACCGCGGACTCGGTAAAACCGGCGTCGTGGGCGTGTTGAAGCGTGGCAATGGCACGCGCTCTATCGGCTTGCGCGCCGATATGGATGCGTTGCCGATTCTCGAGCTCAATACGTTCGATCACCGATCGCGCAACGACGGGAAGATGCATGCCTGCGGACATGATGGACACACGGCGATGCTGCTCGGCGCCGCGCGTTACCTCGCGAAGCACGGCGACTTTGACGGCACGATCGTGTTTATCTTCCAGCCGGCCGAAGAAGGCGGCGCCGGCGCGAAGGCCATGATCGAGGATGGCCTCTTTACGCGATTTCCCGTCGATGCGGTGTTCGGCATTCACAACTGGCCGGGTCTTGGCGCCGGACATTTCGGCGTGACCGTGGGGCCGATCATGGCGTCGAGCAACGAGTTCCGCATCGAAGTGAAGGGCGTGGGCGCGCACGCGGCTTTGCCGCATAACGGACGCGACCCGGTCTTCACCGCAGTGCAGATCGCGAATGGCCTGCAGGGCATCATCACGCGCAACAAAAAGCCGATCGACACCGCGGTGCTGTCGATCACGCAGATTCACGCGGGGGACGCGGTCAATGTGGTGCCGAACGAAGCGTGGCTCGCGGGGACCGTTCGCACATTCACGACGCAGACGCTGGATATGATCGAGTCGCGTATGCACAAGATCGTGGAGGGCATTGCCGAGGCATATGAGTGTTCGGCCAGACTGACGTTTCGACGTAATTATCCGCCGACGGTTAATACCAGCGAAGAGACGAAGTTCGCGGCAATGGTGATGAAGGAAATTGTCGGGGAGGAAAACGTCGTCGATCCAATCGAGCCGACGATGACGGCCGAAGACTTCTCGTTCATGCTGGAAGCAAAGCCGGGATGCTACGCATTCCTCGGCAATGGAGATGGCGATCATCGCGAGATGGGGCACGGCGATGGACCTTGCATGCTGCACAACGCAAGCTACGACTTCAACGACGAGTTGCTGCCGGTTGGGTCGACGTATTGGGTGAGGTTGGCACAGCGGTTCCTGGCACGTGAAGCTTGATACCTGAATGGTTTGGCGCGTAGGCCTTGCGGTGGGTGATTGACGTGATTGGTCGGCTTGCGTCGGCGCTTAAGCGCTTTTAACTGCCGTAAACGCACAAACCCCGCCCTGATGAGGGCGGGGTTAGTGTTTCTGCGAGGGGGAGCCTGACGATTACCTACTTTCACACGGGCAATCCG
>NZ_BAAILL010000050.1:0-154202 GCF_054589215.1 Paraburkholderia sp. 2C
GCCCGAACTGAAGCATGCGGCGGTGCGCATCGAGCGCGCCGACCTGCCGTGGCGGATGATCGCGGCACGCCGCGGCGACACGCTCGCGCTGCAGGCGGCGCTGCAACCGCTGCTTAAGGACTGCGCGTACGCATCGGTGACATTCGACGCGGACGATCTGCTGGTTCTGCGCGCCGCGCACACCGCCGCGCCGCAGGGGTGGCTCGAGCGCGTCTACGCGGCACTGGAGCTGCCGTCCGGCGACGACACGCTCGAATACCGCGACGCGCGGCGCGGACTGGACAGGCGCGCCATCTGGCGCGACAACGTGATCGACGGCTTCGTGCTGGCCGGCGACACCGCCAACGGCGCCGCATTGCTGGCAAGATTACGCGAGGCGAAGCCGTGGAGCGGACCGCGTTTCGCCGCATTCGCGAGCCTGCGCGCCGAACCGGTGGTGCGCGATCGTGTCGTCTGCGGATGCATGCAGGTAAAGGCGTCGAGCATCAACGAGGCGATTGCGCAAGGCGCAACCGTGCCCGAGCTGAAGGCAAAGCTCGGCTGTGGCACAGTCTGCGGTTCGTGCCTGCCGGAGCTGAAACGGCTCGTCGACACCGCTGCCGTCGCAGGTTAATGTTGCAGATGCGGCCGAGAGCGACAACGCCAGCGACAACGCCAGCGGCAACGCGCGCGACAAGACAGGCGCGAAGCCGCGCAACGCGGCGCCCCGCGCGACTGAAGAATCGAACTGGAAGACCATGCTGCGTGTACTGCTCGTGACCGATACCGACAAGCCGATAGGCGAATTGCGCGAAACGCTCGCGCAACTCGGCTACGAAATGCTGGCCGGCATGGCGACACCGCAGGCGCTGCACCGCACGGTCGAAAGCGAGCGGCCCGACGTGATCATCATCGATACCGAATCGCCGTCGCGCGATACGCTCGAACAGCTGGCGGTGATGAACGCGACCGCGCCGCGCCCCGTGCTGATGTTCAGCAACGACGCGAACCAGCAGCTGATTCGCGATGCGGTGGGCGCGGGCGTCACCGCGTATCTCGTCGAAGGTCTCGCCACCGAACGCCTCGCACCGATTCTCGAAGTGGCGCTTGCGCGCTTTGCACAGGAATCCCAACTGCGCGAACGTCTCGCGCAGGCCGAAAACGAACTCGCCGAGCGCAAGCTGATCGACCGTGCGAAACGCGTGCTGATGGAGCGTCAGAAAATGACCGAGCACGCCGCGTACGCGATGCTGCGCAAACGCGCGATGGACCAGAGCATCAAACTCGTCGACGTCGCGCGTCAGATCGTTGCGTCGGCGGGCTTGCCGGAATGATGGGCCGCTTATGACTGAATCCGCACACTCGCTTGGACCGGACACGGCGCGCACGCCGCACGCCTCGCCGGGCCGCCTCGAAAAAACCCATCTGCGCCTCGGCTTCGTCGCGCTCAGCGACGCCGCGCCGCTCGTTGCCGCGAAACTCTACGAATTCGGCCACGCGCATGGGCTGACGCTCGAACTCGTGCGTCAGCCGTCGTGGGCCGCCGTGCGGGACAAGCTCATCTCCGGCGATCTCGACGCCGCGCACGCGCTGTATGGCCTCGTCTACGGCGTGCAGCTCGGCCTTGGCGGACCGCAAACCGATATGGCCGTGCTGATGGTGCTGAACCGCAACGGCCAGGCAATTACGCTGTCCCGACGCCTGACCGAGGCGCTTGCCTCGCATCGCACGCTGCCCGAAGCGCTTGCGACGCTCGGCCGCAAGCCCGTGTTCGCTCAGACGTTCCCGACCGGCACGCACGCGATGTGGCTGTACTACTGGCTCGCCGCACAACACGTGCACCCGTTGCGCGATATCGAAAGCGTCGTGATTCCGCCGCCGTTGATGGTCGATGCGCTGCTGGAGGACCGCCTCGATGGCCTGTGCGTCGGCGAACCGTGGAATGCCGTGGCGCAGGCGCAAGGCGTCGGCGCGACGGTCGTCTATAGCAGCGAAATCTGGCCGGATCATCCGGAGAAGGTGCTCGCGTGCCGGCGCGATTTCGTGAGCCGTTTTCCGAATACGTCGCGCGCGCTCGTGCAAACGATGCTCGAAGCGTGCCGTTGGCTCGACGACGACCGGCATTGCGCGGAAATCGCACGGCGGCTCGCGCAGCCTGAATTTATCGGCGTACCCGTGGAGATGATCGCGCCGCGGCTGCAGCATGAAACCGGGCATGGCGCGCGTTTGCCGGTCCGTTTCTTCGCGGGCGGTAAGGTGAACTATCCGCGGCCCGATGACGGTGTGTGGTTTCTCACGCAGTATCAGCGCTGGGGCATGATTGACGCACGTGACGACTATGCGCAGATCGCCGCGCGGATCAACCAGACGCAACTCTATCGTGAAGCGGCGCAAAACGTCGGCGTGAGGGTGCCGGATATTCAAGCGCCGCAGGTGTTGATCGATGGCCGTCTGTGGGATGGCTCGAACGCAGTGAAATACGCGGAAGCCTTCGCAATACGAGGCCTATGACGCGGCTGTGTCGAGCCGCTATCAAGGTCTGGTGCGGCCTGTCGCAGGCTACCGCCGCCGGTCGCCGAACTCACCGAGACTCGCCGCGAACCGCCGCGCGCACTCGAGCCCAAACGCAGCGGGCACAACGCCCCGATCGTGCGCCACGTCGAACCCCATCCGCCACGCGGCGATGCGCTTGCCGTAACACGTGAGCGTATCGAGCGATTGCATCACGAACACGATCGCGGGCAATAGTTGCGCATACAAGCTTTCCGCACGCGCGGTATCGCCTTCCGCAAACGCCTGATAGATCGCCGCCTGCCAGTCGAACGTATCGGGCGCGACGATCAGCCCGGCGCAACCCGCGCGCAGATTGTCGACGAGTTCCTGGCCGCCCCTGCCGTTGAACACCGGCAAAGCCTGACCCAAAGCGCGCAGGCTTTCGATCGTCGCGCGGATCGTTACCGCCGGACCCTCGCCCTTCAGCCAGCGAAACTGCGGACATTGCGCCGCAAGCGCGACGATCGATTGTACGGACAAGCCGACGCCCAGATACTCGGGCGCATTCTGAATGCCGGCCGGTAGATGCGTGCGCCGCATCACCGCCGCGAAGAAGTCGAAATAGAATGACTCAGGCTGCCCGCGCGTCGAAGGCGGCTGCAAGATCAGGCCGGTCGCGCCGCGTTGCGCCGCATAGTCGGCCAACGCAGCCTGCGCATCGACCGTATCGCCGGTAATCGTCACCGCCAACGGCACACGCGATGCGATATCCGCCGCCGCCCAATCGATCAACGCATGCTTTTCTTCAAGCGACAGCCGGTTCACTTCGGTCGCAAGACCGAGGATCACGATGCCGCTTGCGCCCGCTGCAATCGTCGCGTCGACCTGGCGGCGCATCGCGTCGCGATCGAGCCTGTCCTGCGCGTCGAAGTACGCGTATAACACCGGCCACATACCGGCGGGCAGCGAAGAGGTCCCGGCAACGGCGCTCACGGTTCGCGCCGCTCAATGCGAATCGCGCGGCACCGGCGCACCGCTTGCGCCGACCAGGAAGTCCAGGTCCGCGCCCTGATCCGCCTGCAATACATGCTCGACATAAAGCCGGTAATAGCCGCGCTTCGGCAATTCAGGCGCCTGCCAGGCGGCACGCCGGCGTTCGAGTTCTTCATCGGACACTTCGAGATGCAGCCTGCGCGCCTTCACATCGAGTTCGATCATATCGCCGGTGCGCACGAGCGCGAGCGGGCCGCCCGCCGCTGCCTCCGGCGATACATGCAGCACCACCGCGCCATACGCGGTGCCGCTCATGCGCCCGTCGGAGATCCGCACCATATCGGTAATGCCCTTTTGCAGCACCTTCTTCGGCAGCGGCATATTGCCGACTTCCGCGAAACCCGGGTAGCCCTTCGGCCCCGCGCCCTTTAACACCATCACGCAGTTTTCATCGATATCGAGCGACTCGTCGTCGACCTTCGCGTGCAGTTCCTCGACGTTTTCGAACACGACCGCGCGGCCGCGATGCCGGAGCAGCGATTCGGTCGCCGCCGATGGCTTGATCACCGCGCCGTTCGGCGCGAGGTTGCCCTTGAGCACCGCGATGCCCGCATGCGGCTTGAACGGCTTCGCAAACGACGTGATGACCTGCTCGTTGTAATTCGGCGCGTCGCTCACGTTGTCCCAGATCGTTTTGCCGTTGACGGTCAGCGCATCGCGATGCAACAGCCCCTGTTCGCCGAGCTGCCGCAACACCGCGGGCAAGCCGCCCGCGTAATAGAAGTCTTCCATCAGGAATTCGCCGGACGGCTGCAGGTTCACGAGACACGGCACTTCGGAACCGAGTTCCCAGTCTTCGAGTGTCAGTTCGACACCGATGCGTTTCGCAATCGCAAGCAGATGCACGACCGCATTCGTCGAGCCGCCGATTGCCGCGTTGGTGCGAATCGCGTTTTCAAATGCCTGACGCGTCAGGATTTTGTCCATCGTCAGGTCATCGCGCACCATGTCGACGATGCGGCGCCCGGCCAGATGCGCGAGCACCTGGCGGCGCGCATCGACCGCGGGAATCGCCGCATTGTGCGGCAGCCCCATGCCGAGCGATTCGACCATCGACGCCATCGTCGACGCCGTGCCCATCGTCATGCAGTGGCCGCGCGAGCGGTTCATGCACGATTCGGCTTCGACGAACTCCTGCCGCGTCATCGTGCCCGCCCGCACTTCCTCGGACATTTGCCAGACGCCGGTGCCCGAGCCGAGCGTGCCGCCGCGAAAGCGGCCATTGAGCATCGGACCGCCCGATACGGCAAGCGCGGGCAGATTGCACGACGCCGCGCCCATCAGCAAGGCCGGTGTGGTCTTGTCGCAGCCGACGAGCAGAATCACGCCGTCGATCGGATTGCCGCGAATCGATTCCTCGACGTCCATCGACGCGAGATTGCGAAACAGCATCGCCGTAGGCCGCAAGTTCGATTCGCCGAGCGACATCACCGGAAATTCGAGCGGCAGGCCGCCCGCCTCGCGCACGCCGCGCTTCACGTAGTCCGCCAGCTCGCGGAAATGCGCGTTGCATGGGGTAAGCTCGGACCATGTATTACAGATGCCGATTACGGGCCGGCCGTCGAATTCGTCGTGCGGAATACCCTGATTTTTCATCCACGAGCGGTGGATAAAGCCATCTTTGTCGTCCCTGCCGAACCAGCTCTGCGAGCGTAGCTTGCGCATGTCGCCTCCTGTGTCTTTTTACTTTGCCGTCTATTGCGGCAAGCATTGAGCTTACCGCATCGGGGTCGCGCCGGCAGCGGCTCCCTGCGCGGCACGCATTCGCGTTATCCCTTACCCGCTTTTACTTTCCCTTATCCGCCGGTACTTTGCCGTCGTCGCGTTGCCCCATCAGCCACGTGCCTATCGCCGCAATATCGTCGGTATCGAGCGTCGCGGTATCGGCTTTCAATGGCAGCCGTGCGACGATCGGCCTGCGCCTTCGACTCGGCCATCTTCCGCGCAATCGTGACGGCGACCGCGTTCAGTTCGGGCCGTGCCTCGGCGCGCCGGCGCCGCCGGCCGAAATGCAACCGCCGATCGATCAGCCTTTCGAGATGCGCACCGGCCAGCTCGTCGCGCCGCTTACGGGACGACAGCCGCAATATGTCGCGGCCGGTTTCCCATCGCTCGAGTCCTGCCCGGAATGGATAAATACGACCATCCGGAATCCTTTCTTTTACAGTACGCTCCGGACGCGCAGAAGTATCTGCAATGCCCCCGCGACGATCTATAGGACTTCTTCTATTCTTTACCGACGATCCGTAAAATATCGTCACTTCGCTGCACAAGCAGCGATCGAACGCTAGAATCGCCGCGTTACAAACGCCGCGGTCATGCACCGCCCCAAGCATGTGCGTCCTCTCCAATGAACCAGTATCACGCGAGATCCGGATCGCCGTCGCCGACGATCATCCGGTGATCCGCCACGCGGTCGCTGCAGCAATCAGCCGCATCGCAGGCATGCGCGTCGCCGCGAGCATCGCTTCAGGTACCGAACTACTCGATGCGTTGCAAACGGGTGAATGGCATCTGATCGTCACCGATCTTTTGATGTACAGCGAGCAAGCCGATGACGATGGATTGCATCTGGTGAGGCGCCTGAAACGGCTCTATCCGGCCATTCCGGTCATGGTATTCACGATGGTTCACAATCGCGACATCCTGCATGAACTCGATCAGATGGACATTGCCGGCATCGTGTCGAAGTCCGAAAGCGTCGGCGTATTCACGGAAGCCGTGCTCGACGTCGCGGTGCATCGGCAGCCGTTCCGGTCCGCCAGCGTGCAGGACATACTTCGTGGTCCGCACGTAACGACGCACGAACCTTCTGTACGTTCGCTACTGACGGTGAAGGAACTCGAAGTGGTCCGCCTTTATGGAGCGGGACTGTCGCTCACGGAAATCGCGGCGCGCCTGAACCGTTCGATCTCCACTGTTGCCACGCAGAAGAGCAAGGCAATGCGCAAACTCGGTATCGAAACGAACGCGGACATCATTCGGTACGCGCAGGCCAATCGCCTCATTCAATAAAAAAGCCGCGCAGCAGGCCTGCGCGGCTCGTCCTTGACATCGGCGTTCAACCCGTTCGCCGCTTTGTAGCGGCCAGCCGGTGTCAGAAGTTGAAATTGTCGATATTGCTCGCGTCGAACGTGGTAGGCGGTCCGAGAATAATCTCGCCGTTCGCGCCGATCGTGCGCTTGCCGAGCTTGCCCGCTTCGAACGACTCGCCTTCCTTGCCGCTGATCGTGCCCGATGCGAGATTCGCCGCCGCATACGCGGCGAGATAACCGAGTTGACCCGGATCCCACAACTGGAATGCCTTCACCGTGCCGTTCTTCACGAACGCGCGCATCTGGTTCGGCGTGCCGAGGCCCGTCACCGCAACCTTGCCCTTGCTCGACGAGGTCGAGATGTAACGCGCGGCCGCGGCGATGCCGACCGAGGTCGGCGCAACGATTGCCTTCAGGTTTGGATACGCCTGCAACAGACCTTGCGTTTCGACAAACGACTTCTGGTCGTCGTCATTGCCGTACGCGATCTTCACGAGCTTCATCTTCGAATACTCGGGCTTTTTCAGCTCTTCCTGCATCCACTTGATCCACGTGTTCTGATTGGTCGCGTTCGGCGTCGCCGACAGGATCGCGAACTCGCCCTCGCCGCCCATCAGCTTCGACACGAGCTGAATCTGCCCGCGGCCGATGCTCTCCGCGTTCGCCTGGTTGACGAACAGCTGGCGTCCGTCCGGCGCCGTGTCCGAATCGAACGTCACGACCTTGATGCCTTGCGACATCGCTTTCTTCAGATACGGCACGAGCGCATTCGCATCGTTCGCGGCGATCACGATGGCGTTCTGCCGTTGCGTGATCAACGTGTTGATGTACGACACTTGCGAGGACGCGCCCGCATCCGATGGACCGACGACCTTGCCATCGCCCTTGAATTCCTTGATCGCGGCCATGCCGCCGTCATCGGCGATCACTTCGTACGGGTTGTTGATCTGCTTGGGGACGAAGGCGATCTTCAGGCCGCTTTTCACGTCGGCCGCGTGCGCGGCGCTCGCGACGCCAAGCATCGCCGCGCATAGCAGCGCCGCGGACACCGCGGTTTTCGCCGCAGTTTTCGCATACCGCAGGGGTTCATGCATTTTTCTGTCTCCTCGCTGGAATGACCGGACCGTGCGGGCCCGGGTGGTTGATATCGGTCACTACCGTGTCACTGCGCTTTTCAACTGGCCGCTTGCGAAGACGCGGACTTCGCAACGGACTTCGCAAGAAAGCGCCGGTCGCGCATTGCACGCCAGCGCGCCACGAGATTCGGTATCAGCACCGACGCAAGCAGCAACGCACCGGTGACGATGGTCAGTGTTTCGCTCGATACGTCGTCGAGCGTCAGTGCATTCTTCAGTACGCCGATAATCAGCAGCGACAGCAGCACGCCGATCATCGAACCGCGTCCGCCGAAAATGCTGACACCGCCGAACAGCACCGCGGCAATCACGGAAAGCTCGAACCCTTCGCCGTTATCGCCGCGCGCGCTCGTAAAGCGCAGCGTATAGACGATACCGGCCAGCGCGCTCATCCCCCCCGACAGCACGAAGGTGCTGAGCCGGATCTTCGCCACTTCGATGCCCGAAAATGCGGCGGCCGTCGGATTCGCGCCGATCGCATGGAGGCTTCGGCCGAACGCGGTGGCCTGCAGCAGCACGGTGAACAGCACGGCGCAGACGACGACGATCACGAACGGCAGCGGAATAAACGTGGCGCCAAGCGTATCCATGCCGAACGCGGTGTAGCCGGGCGGAAAATCCGCGACGGCCTGGTCGCCGAGCAATACATAGGCAAGCCCGCGAAACAGCGCAAGCGTGCCGATCGTGACCGCCAGCGACGGCAGGTTCAGCTTCACGATCACGAGCCCGTTCAACAGCCCGGCAAGCATGCCGAACCCCAGCACGAGCACGATCACCGCGGGCATCGGCAAGCCCATATGCCACAGCACGCCCATCAGCGCGCTCGATGCGCCGAGCACCGATGCGACGGAGAGGTCGATTTCGGCGGACACGATAATCAGCGTCATCGGCAGCGCCATCAACGCGATCTCGGTCAGATCGGCGAGCACGTTCGACAGATTCGCGCCGGTCAGAAACACGGGCGACAGCACGCGGCCGAGCACCAGCGACAGCGCGAGCACGATCACAAGCAGCGTCTCCCAGCGCAGCGGCGTTTGCCGCTTGCGCGTGAGCAGCGCGGAATCGGGTTTAGCCATGATCGCGTTTCCTCATCATGCGTTTGGCGACGGAGCGGGCCAGCAAGGTATCGACGGTGATCGCCGCGACGATCAGCGCGCCTTCGATGGCCTGCTCCCAGAACGGCGACACGTGCAGCACGACCAGCGCGATGCTGATCACGCCCAGCACAAGCGCACCGAGCGTGGCGCCGAGTATCGTACCGACGCCGCCCGTAATCGCGACACTGCCGACCACCGCGGCCGCGACCACCTGTAGTTCGATGCCCTTTGCCGTGCTCGCGTCGACCGTGCCGAAGCGCGCCAGCCATAGCGCGCCCGCAAAGCCCGCGATCGCGCCCGACAGCAGAAAGCCCGACATCACGCGCCGCTCGACATTGACGCCTGCGAGCCGCGCCGCTTCCGGATTCGAGCCGATGGCGTAATGCTCGCGGCCGCCGCGGAAATGCTTCAGATAGACACCGAGCGCGATCAACACCGCGGCGGCGATCAGCGCGAGCGTCGGAATGCCGAACGCCGCACCGGTAGCAAGCCGTGAGAACGCATCGGGCAGACTCGTCGCGTTGATTTGCCCGCCATGCACCCACGCGTAGTCGGCGCCCCGGAAAATATAAAGCGTCGACAAAGTCGCGACCAACGAAGGCACGCGGCCGACCGCGACGAGCAGCGCGTTGATGCCGCCCGCCACGAGGCCGATCGCCAGCCCCGCGGCCAGTGCGACGAGCACCGGCATATGCGGGAACGCAACGTACAGGCTGCCGACCGCATATGCGCTGATGCCGACTGTCGAGCCCACCGACAGGTCGATATGGCGCATCAGGATCACCACGGTCATCCCCGCCGTCAGCAAGCTGACGATCGACACATTCAGCAAGACATCCCGCAGGTTTTGCAGATTCAGGAATTGCGGCCGCGCGAGCGCGGTGCCCACGATCAGCAACAGCAGCACGACAAAAAGCGTCGTTTCGCGGCGCTTCGCGATGCTGCCGATGAAGCCGCCGGAACGCGGCGCGATGCGCTTTTCCGCCGGCGGCTGCACCGGTGTGGCATGGGTCGACGAATGGCGCATCATGCGGCATGCCCCCATTGAGCGGCGCCCTGGCCGAGCGCCGCGCTCATGATCCGTTCCTCGCTTGCATCGGCACGCGCGATTTCGGCGCTGATCCGTCCTTCGTGCATCACGAGCACACGATCGGCCATGCCGAGCACTTCGGGCAACTCGCTCGAAATCATCAGCACGGCCATGCCGTTCCGCACGAGTTCCGATAGCGCGCCATACACTTCGGCCTTCGCGCCCACATCGATGCCGCGCGTCGGTTCATCGATGATCAACACGTTCGGGTTCGTCGCGAGCCATTTGCCGAGCACGACTTTCTGCTGGTTGCCGCCCGAAAGCGTCCCGGCCGCCGCGCCCGGATCGTCGGCCTTCAGGCGCAGCCGCTTGCCCCAATGTGTCGCAAGTTGTGTTTCGCTGCGCGTGGAGATAAGCCCATGACGAACGAGGCGCCCCAGCACCGTCAGCGACGCATTGCGCGCGATGCTCAGTTCGAGCGCAAGGCCCTGCTGGCGACGGTCTTCCGGCACGAGCGCGAGCCCGGCGCGCACAGCCGCGGCGGGACGCCCGGGCGCCAGCCGTTTGCCGCCGAGCAGCACCTCGCCTGAGTCATATGCATCGATACCGAAGATCGCGCGCGCGACTTCGCTGCGTCCCGCGCCGACGAGGCCGGCCAGCGCGACGATTTCGCCCGCGCGCACGGTGAAGGAAATGTCCTTGAACACGCCGACGCGCGTCAGGTCACGCACGGCGAGCCGTACTTCGCCGGGCGTGACGTCGGCCTTCGGGTAAAACGTTTCGAGGTCGCGGCCCACCATCTTCGCGACGATCTGATCGGTGGTCAGCGCCGACGTCCGCGCATCGAAGACTTTCGCGCCATCGCGCATGATCGTGACGTGCTGCGTGAGCGCGAACACTTCGTCGAGGCGATGCGTGATGAACAGGATCGCGACGTCGCGTTCGCGCAGTTTGCGCACGATCGCGAAAAGCCGCTCGACTTCGGGCAGCGACAAGGCGGCCGTCGGCTCGTCCATGATCAGCACGCTTGCGTTCAGCGATAGCGCTTTGGCGATTTCAATGACCTGCTGGTCCGCAATCGAAAGCCCGCGCACGAGCTGGTCGGCGCGCAGATCGACGCCGAGCGAGGCAAGCAGACCATTCACTTCGTCGCGCATCGCATCGTATTGAATGCGGCCGATGCGGTCCACGGGCTGGCGGCCCATATAAATGTTCTCCGCAATCGACAGATCGAAGAACAGCGTCGGTTCCTGATAGATCACGGCAAGGCCCGCGTCGCGCGCTTCGGCCGGCGTCGCGAAGCGACGCGGCGTGCCGTCGATAGACAGCTCGCCGGTGTCGGGCTGATGCACGCCCGCGAGAATCTTGACGAGCGTCGACTTGCCCGCGCCGTTCTCGCCGAGCAACGCGTGCACTTCGCCGGGCCATAGGACGAGTGCGCCATCGGCGAGCGCGCGAACCCGCCCGAACGATTTGCTCGCGTGTTTCAGTTCCAGCCTCGGCACCGCGTCGGTGTGTTGCTGCACGGCCTGTCTCCTCCCGCAAGCAGCATCGTGTGTGTGCCGCGTTGTTACGGTTGCCTTGCGCTTCTATCAAGGCTCCGTCAAAGATTCGGCATCCGATCCGATAATCAGATGCGGTAAACGCGCTCGGCGTTGCGCACGAACAGCGCGGCTTTCTCGGCGTCGCTCGCGCCACCGACAATCGCTGCATACGCATTCCACCAATCCGCATACGCACCGAACTGCCGGTCGACCGGAAAATTCGACGCGAACATCGCACGCTCGACGCCGAACGCATCGATCGTTTCCAGCACATAAGGCCGCAAGCTCTCGACCGTCCAGCGGTGATCGAACATCGCCAGCCCGCTGATCTTCACCGCGACGTTCGCGCAGCCCGCCAGCTTGCGCATGCCTTCACGCCACGCGCGATACCCGCCCACGCTGTCGCGATCGACAAACATGCCGGTGTGGTTGACGATGAACTGCGTATCCGCATGTTCGCGTGCGAGCGCGGCCGCCTCGTCCATTTGCGACGGATACAGCTGCATATCGAACGACATCCGGTACTGACGCAGCAGCGCGAAGTTCGCACGCCAGGCCGCATCGCGCATCAGATGCCGGCCGATATAGTCGTACAGCCTGTCTTCATGCACGTTCAGTATTTGCCGAACGCCGCGCGTGTTGGCGAACGCCGCGTGCGCTTCGAGCACATGTGCCGCGTCCGGCGCGCCAAGATCGATGCCAGCGACGATGCCGTTCGGCATGCGGCGCGATGAAGGTTCATCGGCCACCTGCTGCAGCCAGCGCGTTTCTTCGACGAGGTCCGCCGGATCGTGATTCGCCTCGACGTGCACGACTTTCAACACCTCGACGGGCTGCGCATCCTCAAGCAAATCGGCAAGCAGATAGTCATGCCGCAAATCGCGCGCATCGCCGACAAACGAGACGCCCGGGTTCGCCAGCCACGGATAGTGATGCGTCTTCAGGTCCCACAGATGAATGTGCGGGTCGACCACTTGCATGGAGCGTCCTTTATCTGTTGAGTGCGTCGATTCGCCGGGCGTGCGGCGAATCGGCATTGCGCAACCGGAATACGCGCGAAAGCGGCTGCTGAGACGGTGTGTGATCGGGAGCGGTCTGCATGATGTCCGCCATGTAATCCCACCATTTGCGCATCACATCGAGATGCGGCAGTTCGTCCATCGAGTGATTGCAGGTGCGCGTCAGCACCGCGAACAGATGGTGCGTTGCGTCATCGTAGTAGATCGAATAATCGCGCACGCCTGCATGATGCAATGCATCGACAAGCTCGGGCCAGATTTCGTTATGGCGCCGTTCGTATTCGTCGCGCATGCCGGGGTTCAGCACCATTCGGAAAGCGATTGTCTCCGTGTTGCTGTCTATTTCGCGCTCCATGTCCTGCTCCCTCCCGTTCGGTCTTTCGTGCCTGATCAAGGCTTGCGGGTGCCGTCTGCCGCGGTTGCCGGGCGCTTTCGCGGTCGCGCGTATGCAGCGACTATAATTCGGGCGTCGATAGCCTCTCAATCCGTTGTTCGGATAGGGCGATACCGAAACCGGATCGCACACCTCATGAGCCAGAACCCCGCCACCGTCGCCCTTATCAATCGGCTCAAGTTCAAACATCTTGCGTTGCTGGTCGCGCTCGACGACACGCGCAACGTCCATCAGGCCGCCGACGCCATCAACGTCGCGCAGCCGAGCGCGAGCCGGATGCTCGGCGATATTGAAGAAGCACTCGGCTTTCTGCTGTTCGAACGCAATGCGCGCGGCATGCAGCCGACGCCGCTTGGCGTCGTCACGCTCGCCTATGCGCGCCGCGCCCTGGCCGAACTGACGCGTTTCGCCGACGACCTCGAGGTGAAGCGCAAAGGCGGCCACGGCCAGCTCACCGTGGGCGCGATCATGGGCGCCGCGCCCGATCTGCTCGCGATGGCCGTCGCGACGCTGAAAACCGAGCGGCCGCTGCTCAACATCTGCATCCTCGGCGAAACGAGCGACCAGGTCGTGCAGTTGTTGCACCGCCGCGAGATCGACCTCGCGCTCGGGCGCCTGACAAATCCGCTGCAGCACAACGATTTCAGCTTCGAACCGCTCGCGCGCGAAACGCTGCTGCTTGTCGTGCGCGCCGTGCATCCGCTGGCGAAACGCGCCAGGCTTACGCTGCCCGAAACGATCGACTGGCCATGGGTTGCACAGCCGATTTCGAGTCCCGCGCGCGTGCTGTTCGAAGAAGAGCTCGCGCGCGCCGGGCTGACGACGCCCGCCAACCTCACCGAATGCGCATCGATCTTCGCGACGCTGCAATTGCTCGAAAACTACGACGCGGTCGCGATGCTGCCCGAATCGGTCGTGCGCGATCACGTGCGCGGCAAGCTGCTCGTCGCGTTGCCGGTTGAAATCGGCAAGAGCCTGGCGGGCTTCGGCATTCTGACGCGCAAGGAAGAACCGCTTGCCGAGCCGGCTGTGCGCTTTGTCGAATTGCTGCGTCAGCATTCGCTCACGCTAAAGCGCGATGCGTCCACGGCCGGCGACGTGGCGCCGGCGAGCCGCGCTATACCAAAGATCGCGTCTGCGCATTGAGCACCGCGTCGAGCACCGCGTCGAGCACGCTTCATTGCAGGTTCACGAACAGGCCGCCATCGACGAGCAGCGCCGCGCCCGTCACATAGCGCGCCCGATCCGACGCGAGAAACACGACGCAATCGGCGACATCGTCGGGACGGCCTAACCGTCCGAGCGGAATGCGCTTTTCGAAGTACGCCTTCCTCGCTTCGTCGGCGAGGTCTTCTGCGTTCAGGTCCGTCGCGATCGTGCCGGGCATCACCGAATTGCAGCGAATGCCGTACGGTCCAAGTGCGATCGCGCACGATTGCATCAGCGAATGCACGCCGGCCTTCGTCGGCGTGTAGTGCGTCTGCATGCCGCCGCCAACTAGTGCGCTGATCGAGCTCGTCGCGACGATCGCACCGCCTGTGCCCTGCGCTTTCATCTGCTGCGCGGCGGCCTGCGTCACGAAGAACGCGCCGTTCAGGTTCACCGCCACGGTGGTTTCGAGCACGTCGGCCGGCATATCGAGAAACGCGTGAAACGGGCAGATGCCCGCATTGCTCGCGAGCACGTCGACCTTGCCGAATGCCTCGACCGTGCGGCGCACGAGCTCGGGTCCCGTCGCGCGATCGGCGACGTTGCCTTCGACCGCGATCACGCGGCGGCCGAGCGCTTTGATTTCGTCGACGACTTCCGCGACCGCGGAGCGGCGGTTATACGATGCATCGTTGTCGCCCCAGTAATTGATCGCGACGTCCGCGCCGTCCTTCGCACATGCCACCGCAATCGCCCGGCCGATGCCGCGCGAGCCGCCGGTCACGATCACCGCCTTGTCTTTCAGCAGCACAACTGTCTCCTTCGTTTGACTGATTTCGATGCCTTAGTGCTTTAGCGCGGCGCTTTCGGTGGGCGCTTTAGTGTGGCGCTTTTAATGTGGGCGCGTTTAATGTGGATAAGGCCGCGCAAGCGCGCATTCAGGATTCAACCGCACGCCGAAGCCAGGCGTGTCCGGCACCTTCAGCCGGCCATTCACGGGCACCGGCTCGTCGAGCAGCAGCGGCGTGAACATCGGCACGACCTCATCGGCCTTCGGCGCCATCATCAGGAACTCGGAGAACGGCGAGTTATGCCGCGTCACCACGAAGTGATAGCTGTACACCGACGACCCGTGCGGCACGACCAGCACGTTATGCGCATCGGCCAGCGCCGATATCTTGATCAGCTCGGTGATGCCGCCGCACCAGCCGACGTCCGGCTGGATCAGATCGCAGCATTGCATGTCGAGCAGCATCCGGAAGCCCCAGCGCGTCGCTTCATGTTCGCCGGTGGACACCATCATGCCGCGCGGAACGTTGCGGCGCAGTTCGGCGTAACCCCAGTAGTCATCGGGCGGCAACGCTTCCTCGATCCATTTGAGCCCATATTCGTGCGCCGCTTTCGCGAGCTTCGTCGCATAGTTGACGTCGAGGCTCATCCAGCAGTCGACCATGAGCCAGAAGTCGTCGCCAACGCGGCTGCGCATATCGGCGAGGCGCTCGATGTTCTGCTTCAGGCCCGCTTCGCCTTCGGCGGGGCCATGCTGCAGCGGCAGCTTGCCGCCGATAAAGCCCATCTCTTTGGCGAGATCGGGCCGCGCGCCGGTCGCATAGAACTGCAGTTCGTCGCGCACCGGTCCGCCCAATAGTTGGTACACCGGCTCTTTGCGCACCTTCGCGAGCAGATCCCACAACGCGAGATCGACACCCGAGATCGTATTGAGCACGATGCCTTTGCGGCCGTAATAAAGCGTCGAAAAGTACATCTGATCCCACATCTTCTCGATGTCGGTCACGCATTGCCCTTCGAGAAAACGCGCGAGATGCCGCTCGACGATAAACGCGCCGATCTCGCCGCCCGTCGTGACCGCGAAGCCGACCGTGCCGTCGCTCGCCTCGATTTCGACGACGAGCGTGCCGAGCACGTTGATGCCGAACGATTGCCGGCTTTGCCGGTATTCGGGGTAGCGCGCCATCGGCGTCGCAATATGGTCGTCGATCCAGTGGCCGCCGGCCTGATCGTGATAGTCGGCGCCGCCGCCGCGGACGACGAAGGCACGCACGTGCCGGATAGTGGGCATCGCCATGTTAGTAGGCTCCGTTATGTTTTTGCGGTTGCGGGTTGCGGGTTGCGCGGTTGCGCGGTTGCGCGGTTGCGCGGTTGCGCGGTTGCGCGGTTGTGCGGGTTGCGGGTTGCGGGTTGCGGGTTGCGGGTTGCGGGTTGCGGGTTGCGGGTTGCGGGTTGCGGGTTGCGGGTTGCGGGTTGCGGGTTGCGGGTTGTGCGGGTTGTGCCGGTTGTGCAATTGCGCGCGCAACCACTCGTGCACGGATCCGCATGACGTATACATGGCGGCACAGCGCGCGTGAAAGCCGGCTTGGTTAAGCGGATCGGCGGCCGGTCAATAAGTCGCGCGTCCGCCGGACAGGTCGAATACCGCGCCCGTGCTGAACGCGCAGTCTTCCGACGACAGCCAGAGAATCATCGACGCGGCCTCTTCTGGCAGCAGGAAGCGGTTCATCGGGATTTTCGACAGCATGTAGTCGATGTGTTCCTGCTTCATCGAGTCGAAGATCTCGGTCTTCGCGGCTGCCGGCGTGACCGCGTTAACAAGGATATTTCTGGTCGCGAGTTCCTTTCCGAGCGATTTCGTGAGGCCGATCAACCCGGCCTTCGATGCGCTGTAGTGCGATGCGTTCGGGTTGCCTTCCTTGCCCGCCACGGAAGCGATATTGACGATGCGGCCGTAGTTCTGCTTGATCATCAGCGGCACAATCGCGCGGCACGTGAGGTACGGGCCGATCAGGTTGACGTCGATCACCCGGCGCCACACGTCCGGCGTGAGATCCCACAACGTGCCGTTGCCGCCGGTAATGCCCGCACAATTGATCAGCACGTGAATCGCGCCATGCGCGGCGAGGGTGGCGGCAACCGCCTTGTCGATCGATGCCTCGTCGGTCAGTTCGACGGTGGCCGCCGAGACGGTGCCGAATGCTTCGAGTTCCTTTTTGCTGCGCTCGAGGCGCTCGCTATCGATGTCCCACAGCGCGACTTGCGCGCCCGAACGCAGCGCACGCTGCGCGACCGCGTAGCCGATGCCGCGCGCACCGCCGGTAATGACGACGACGCGGCCCTCCAGATCGATCTGATTCATCGTGCGCTCCTGTACGGCGCACGAATGGCGTGCGCGCCGTTATCGTTATTGCCGGTTGATAGCGGGTTCCGGTTCAAACAATATAAAGCGGCACGCGATGCGGGAACAATCCGCGTATTAGATGGGGTGATAACAAAAGTGGATCGGGGCGGACTGATCGGCAAAGTTCACGGGCCCTCGCGAGACAGGCTCAATCCAGCAGCGCCGGGTTATGTATCGCGCCCGTCAGCAATTCGATAAACGTTTGCATTGTCTGCGGCAGGATGCGCCCCGCCATCGTCTGCACCTGCAGCGTACGCTGATGCAATTCCGCATTGACGATCGGCACGGCCGCGAGTCCATCGGCCTTCAGGCGGCTGCGTACCGTCACATAGCCCGTCAAGGTAAACGCGTCGGTCTGCCGCACGAAACTTTGCAGCGCGGCGTGATAGTTGCTCACGAATACGGGATCGAATACGAGCCCCTCGAGGCTGCACGCGATATCGAACAGCTGCCGGATCGTCACGCCCTGGTGATCGATCGCAAGCGGCCACGCGGCGAGATCGGCAAGCGACACAGATTCGCGCGCGCCGAGCGGATGATCGCTTCTGACGAGCGCGAAGATCGGCGCGCGCTGCGCATACAGCACGTGAATGTCCTTTTCCGGCGCGATACTGAAACAGACGGCGATATCGGAGGCGCCCTCGCGCACGCGCTGCGTCGCAACGGACGGAGCGGACACATCGAGCTGGAAATGCGTGGCGCGATGCGTCTTCAGAAAACGCGCGAAGACTTGCGGTAAAAAGTGCGGCGCCACGCCTTCGGAGCTTGCCACGCGTATGGTTGCCCGGCCGCCGTTGGAAAGGCCGCGGATTTCTTCGGTGACGCGCTCCGCATCGAGCAGGCTGCGCTGCGCATGTTCGGCAAGCAGACGTCCCGCATCGCTTAGCACCATGCCGCGCGGATGCCGCTCGAACAGCGCCGCACCGACTTCCTCTTCGAGCTTCGCAATCTGCCGGCTCAATGCGGACACGGCTACGTACAAACGCTCGGATGCCTTGCTCAGCGACCCGCTGCGTGCCACTTCGAGAAAGTAACGCAGTGCTGTGTGGTCCATATCGACAGATGGTTGCATTGCCGTTTCGGCAACGGTACGTGCCAAATATTGTAATTGTCCATAAATATCGTCCACGTCAGGATCGCGACATGGGTTTTGCACGAATGCCGTATGTCCCCTCGCCTCACTCGCCGCTGCGGCGCTGACCGGAGAGCAACGTTGACAC
The DNA here is from genome assembly GCF_054589215.1 of Paraburkholderia sp. 2C. Lineage (NCBI taxonomy): Bacteria > Pseudomonadati > Pseudomonadota > Betaproteobacteria > Burkholderiales > Burkholderiaceae > Paraburkholderia > Paraburkholderia sp. 2C. The sequence continues at coordinate 18,343 of NZ_BAAILL010000050.1, forward strand.
GTGACATCGCGATTCAATCGGCAGCCGAACAGTACGATTCGGGCCGCTTCCTCGAAGACCTCGGGCGCCGCGTCGCCGCGCGCACCGAAAGCCAGGAAGCGGACAGCGGCGAGCGACTTCATGCCTATCTCGCCGACGAGATCGCGCCGCTGCTCAGCGCGTGCGGCTTCACATCGCGCATCGTCGCGAATCCGGTAAAGGGCGCCGGACCGCTTCTGATCGCGCACCGCCATGAAAGCGATACGCTGCCGACCGTGCTGACGTACGGGCACGGTGACGTCGTGCGCGGCTACGACGCGCAATGGCACGCGGGCCTCGCACCGTGGCGCGTCACGGTGGACGGCGATCGCTGGTACGGCCGCGGCACCGCCGACAATAAAGGACAGCACAGCATCAATCTCGCCGCGCTGCAAGCCGCGATCGAGGCACGCGGCGGACGGCTCGGCTTCAATGTGAAGCTGCTGTACGAGACCGGCGAGGAAGTCGGCTCGCCGGGCTTGCATGCGCTCTGCGAGCAGCTACGCGACGAACTGCGTGCCGATGTGCTGATCGCGTCCGACGGTCCGCGCGTAAGCGCGCACAGGCCGACGCTCTTTCTCGGCTCGCGCGGTCTCGTCAACTTCAGGCTCGACGTCACGCTGCGCGACGGCGGTCACCATTCGGGCAACTGGGGCGGGCTGTTGCGCAATCCGGGCATCACGCTCGCGAACGCGATTGCATCGATGGTCGATGCGCAAGGCCGCATTCTCGTCGAAGGCCTGCGTCCGCCGCCGATCACCGATTCGGTGCGCCGCGCGCTCGCCGATATCGAAGTCGGCGGCTATCCGGGCGAGCCCGCCATCGATGCCGATTACGGCGAACCGGGCCTCACGCCGACCGAACGCGTATTCGGCTGGAACAGCCTCGAAGTGCTCGCGTTTCGCACCGGCAATCCGGATAAGCCGGTCAATGCGATACCGCCGTCGGCTTTCGCGCATATGCAATTGCGCTTCGTGGTCGGCACCGACTGGCAGAACCTCGAGTCGATCGTCCGCCGTCATCTCGATGGGCACGGCTTCGCGCACGTCGAGCTCGATGTCGAACGCGGCGTTCCCGCCACACGCGTCGATCCGGATAACGCATGGGTGCAGTGGGCACTGCGCTCTATCCGCGAAACGACCGGCAAACCCCCTGCGCTGCTGCCGAATCTCGGCGGCACCTTGCCGAACGACGTGTTCGCCCATGTGCTCGGCATGCCGACGCTGTGGGTGCCGCACTCCTACCCCGGTTGCTCGCAGCATGCGCCGAACGAGCATCTGCTCGGACCTGTCGCGCGTGAAGCGCTGCAAATCATGGCGGCCCTTTTCTGGGATCTCGGTGCGGGACGCCCCGATAGCGCCGGCCGCCACGTCTCCAGCTCCGCCCTTTCCTGAACCGCTGACCGTTGCGTAAGGACATCGCCAATGCGCCTCGACTCCACCACGACGGCGGGCTCGCTCGCTGAACGCGCATCGCGCGCGAACGTGTCGCGCCTGATCGTCGCGACCTCGATCGGCAACGCGCTCGAGTTCTTCGATCTGATTGTCTATGGCTATTTCGCGACGATTCTGTCGCATCAGTTTTTTCCCGTGCATGACAAAACGGTGTCGTTGCTGCTGACACTCGGCACATTTGCGCTGTCGTATCTGGCGCGGCCAATCGGCGCGCTTGCGCTCGGCTCGTTCAGCGACCGCAAAGGCCGCAAGGCATCGCTGACACTATCGATCACGATGATGACGCTCGGCACCGGCATGGTTGCATTGATGCCGTCGTACGACGCGATCGGACTCTTCGCGCCGTTCGGCATATTCGTTTCGCGTCTTCTGCAAGGCTTCTCGGCCGGCGGAGAGTTCGGCAGCTCCACAGCGTTTCTGATCGAACACGCGCCCGAGCGCAAAGGATTTATGGCGAGCTGGCAGTTCTCGAGCCAGGGCGCGAGCACGCTGCTCGCGTCCGCGTTCGGCGCCGTGCTGACCAGTACGCTCGCGCCCGACGATCTCAACAGCTGGGGCTGGCGCATCCCGTTTCTGTTCGGCATGCTGATCGGTCCGGTCGGCCTGTATATCCGCCGACGCATCGACGAAACGCCCGAATTCGAGCGCGCCGAAAAGGCCGCGTCGCCGGTTCGCGAACTGTTCGCCACGCAAAAGGCACGCGTGCTCGTGTCGATCGGCGCGCTCGTGCTGACGACAACCGCAAACTACATGCTGCTCTATCTGCCGACCTACGCGTCGCGGCAACTGGGGCTCGCCGCATCGTCGGGCTTTATCGCCACGCTGATCGCGGGCGGCATCGTGATGGTGCTGACGCCGCTCGTCGGCCATTGGTCGGACAGGGTCGGCCGCACGCGGATCATGCTCGGCGCCGGCACCCTGTTTCTCGTGACCATTTACCCTGCCTTCGTGTTTCTGAACGCGCATCCGTCGCTGCCCACCCTGCTCGTGGCCGTGATCTGGATCGCGCTGCTCAAGGCAACCTACTTCGCGCCGATTCCGGCGCTGATGTCCGAACTGTTCCCCACCCGCACACGAACCACAGGAATGGCGCTCGGCTATAACATCGGTACCACCGTGTTCGGCGGTTTCACGCCGCTGGCGGTTGCGAGTCTGATTGCGGCGACGGGCAATAATCTCGCACCGGGTTTCTATCTGATGCTCGCGGCGATCATCAGTCTCGTTACGCTCGGATGGGCACGCGCGCGGCTCAGTGTTCGCTAGCCGCCAATTTATCGACCTGACAGCAGGAAGCATTCATGCAACACGCTTTACAGCAAGCCGTGCAATTCGCAGTGGAAAACGAATCGCTCTGGGACCGTCATGTGAACGGCAACTGGGGCGTGCACGTGAACGACCCGCCGCCGTGGAACAGGCTGCTCGGTCCGGTGCATGACCGCGGACCGGCTTCCGGCACGATCGCAGTGGACGGCCGGGTGCTCGTCACATGGGGCGAGCCGGATCGGCCCGACCTGACATTCAGTGTCGCGAAGATGTATCTCGCGTTGCTCGCCGGCGTCGCGCACGACCGGGGCCTTATGCCCGACGTCGACGAACCGGTGCGTGTCCGGGTGCCCGGCATCGGCTTCGATGACGCGCACAATGCGCCGATCACATGGGCGCATCTGCTTCAACAGACGAGCGAATGGCAAGGCACGTATTTCGGCTTATCGGATCAGGCCGATCACTTTCGCACGGTGAATTTCGCCGCGCCGCCCGACGGCAAAAAAGGCGACCTGCGCGCGTTGCAGCATCCCGGCACATACTGGGAATACAACGACGTGCGCATCAATCAGCTTGCGCTTGCACTGCTGCATCTGTTCAGGCAACCGCTGCCGGACGTGTTTCGCGAGGCGATCATGCGGCCGGCCGGCGCGAGCGAAAACTGGCAATGGGTCGGTTACGACAACGCATGGATCGATATCGATGGCCGGCGCATGCAGTCGGTACCGGGCGGCACGCACTGGGGCGGCGGCATGTCGGTCAGCGCGAACGACCAGTTGAAGATTGGGCAATTGCTGCTCGACGAAGGTATCGCGAACGGCCGGCGCCTGCTGTCGAGCGAATGGATTGCGCGGATGCGCACGCCCTGCGCGATTGCGCCGTTTTACGGCTACCTCGTGTGGCTCAATACCGACAGAAAGATTTTCCCGAGCGTGCCGGCGTCGAGCTATTTTGGCGTCGGCGCGGGCAGTTCATTTACGTGGGTCGAGCCCGAGCACCGGATGGTGGCGATCGTGCGCTGGCTGAATCCGGCGGCTGCCGATGGTTTCTTTGGGCGCGTTCTCAACGCGATTGGATAGGCCTTCAGGCGAGGACTGCGGCGCCATTCAGACATCGACGCGCACCGGCAACACGCCGGCGCTGCGTCCGTTTAATGACGCTTCAATGCGCGACGCTTCAATGCGCGCTGCGCGCGCCGCGCGTCAGCGAATCGAACAGCTGTTCCGCTTCGGTCAATTCCTCGAGCGCACGTTCGAGGCGCGATACCGCATCCGAATGGCTGATTGTCGATTCGCCTTCGGCTTCCCCACGCACGAGGCGGAACGCCTGTTCGACGTTGCGCGTCGCTTGCATATAGCGCGCAGCGGCGTTCGATTCGCGCGAGTGAGAAATGGCTGCCATGGTGGTCCTCCGTCTGCCTGCACATTACACAGACGCCAGGTTACCAGGCCGGCAACGGCCTGTCCAGGAACTCGCGCACAGTGTTGTAAACAGGCTAAGAGGCTCGCTTGCGCCCGATAGCGGCCGGGCCGTTATGCGTCGACAATAGATACGCCCTTACGTTTGCGCAATGAAGCGCCCGATCTCCACGTTCAACTGTTGCGCAGCGGCCGGTTCCGCCTCCGATGCCGCCATATGACCACTGTCGTAGGGCAAGTGCAGCAGCGTGCTGCCGGCGATCTGTTGCGCCGCCCATACGCCATCTTCGACAGGATTGTAAAGATCGAGCCGCGGCACGCCGATCATCGTGCGCGCGGTGATCGATGCGAGCGCTTTCGCGGTGTCGCCGCCGAAGCCGGGCGTCTGTCCGACGTCGTGAGCATCGTATGCCCACGACTGATACGTCCAGTCGAGCGGATCGCATTGTTGCCCGCTCCACCACCGCGTGCGATGCTCGAGCCACGCGTCCACGCTGCCCGCTTGCGCGACGTCGATGGCAAAGCGCTGCGGCGTGCGATTCGCGAATACGTGCATCACGCCGACCCATGCGGACCAGTCGGTGGCCGCGCCGCCGCGCATCAATTCAGGATTTGCGTTCGCCAGCGCGAGCCGGCCTGCGTGGTTCATCGCCTGTGCCCACGGCGCCGTTTTCGCCATCGGCACCAATGCAACGATGTGCGACATGAAGCCGGGAAACTGCACGCCCCACTGCAAGGCCTGCATGCCGCCCATCGACGCGCCCGCGACCGTATGCAACGCATCGATGCGCAGATGATCGAGCAGACGCTTCTGGCTCGACACCATGTCGCGAATCATAAAGCGCGGGAACTGCGTGCGCGGTTGCGTCGCCGAATTCGACGGTGAACTCGACAGCCCGTTGCCGAGCGCGTCGACCACGACGATCGTGAAGCGCGACGGATCGAACGCACGGCCCGCGCCGATCAGAAAGTCGAGCCGGTGATGCGTGCTGCCGATCGCGCAGAGACCGAGAATGACGGGCTTCGTCCGGTCGTCGAGATCGCCGTGCACGACATACGTCAGGCGAAGATCGTCGATGTGCTCACCGGATTCGAGCGCAAAATGGCCGAGCGCCGCGCTTCGATGCGGCACGTCGATCCAGCCCGGTTGTAAAGGAGGATGGCGCATTTGTCAGGATTCGATTACCGCGCGATTACGCTTCCCGATGCGAGACGCTCGAGGGGCCGGATTCACGTCGGCGAATGCGAGAGTGTGATTGTCGAGGCCACATAGTCGTCCAGTTTGAGCGCGCCGTCGAGATGCGCTAGCTGCTCATATACCAGCCGCCATTCACGTTGATCGTCTGGCCGTTTATATATCCGTTGCTCGCGAGCAGCACTGCGACATCGGCGACTTCGTCGACGTCGCCCAGGCGCCCGACCGGAATCACATCGCGTTTGATGTTCGGATTGCCGGCAACCATATCGGTCTCGATCAGCGCCGGCGCGATGACATTCGACGTAACACCGGTTTTCGCGAGCAGGTTCGCATAACTGTGCGCAAGCCCGATCATGCCCGCCTTCGACGCCGCATAATGCGGACCGATCACGCCCCCCGTCTGCGCGGCCACCGACGACAGCATGATCAACCGTCCCCAGCCGCGCGCCACCATGTCAGGCGCGACTTCCTGCGACGCAAGATAGGCCGACGTGAGGTTCGTTGCGATCGTCGTGTGCCAGTCGTCGGCGGTAAGCTGCTGCCATGGCTTCGCAAAGCCGACACCTGCATTGTTGACGAGCACGTCAATCTTGCCGAACGCGTCGCGCGCGCTGCCGGCCATCTTTCTGATCGCCGCCGCCTCGCTCACATCGACCTGGATCGCGATTGCTTTCGCGCCGGCCGCTTCGATCTGCGCGACCGTTTCGCGCGCGGGTTCGGCCGCATCCTTGTAGGTGAGCACAACCGACATTCCGCATTTTCCATAGGCAAGCGCAATGGCCTTGCCGATGCCGCGGCTTCCGCCCGTTACGAGCGCGACTTTTCCTGCCAGATCCTTCATCGCCAATCCTCCTTACCGTTAGCGACAGCCGCGCGGCCGCCCTTTCCGCTCGGGCTGTCTTTCAAACAATTTTCGCCACGACCCGATCGCATCACTTGATAGACTTGCAGCTTGCACAGACGACGGATAGAACGCGTGAGCATCGGGGAATACTACAAGCGGCTGAACCTGCCTGAAACCGCATCGCCTGAAGAGATCAAGAAAGCGTATCGGCGCCTGCGCGCGAAGTACCATCCCGACCTCAACAAGGGCAGCGAATCGAACGTCGAGCCCGTCTTCAAGCGCATACAGGAAGCATTCGAAGTCTTGACCGGGGCACGCGCGCCCGCGGCGCATGGTGCTTCCGCCACGCAGGAAGCGAACCGTCCTACACAGGCGCGCCCGCCGCAACCCCAGGCGCCGCGCGCGAACGAACGCGATGCGCGGAGCAAGTCCTGGTCCACCGCGTCCGACCGCTGGCAAGCGTACCGGTCAAACGACGACCGGCCGCCGATGCGCGGCGCGAACCGCCACGACAAGCTCTACGTACCGCTCGACGTCGCGTTGAACGGCGGCCATGCGCCGACCAGTTACCAGATAACCGCGCCCTGCCGGCAATGTGGCGGCATGAGCGCGCGCGTCAATGCCGGGCCCTGTGCCGATTGTGAAGGACAAGGCAAAACCGCGCTCGGTGCACGCTGCGGGAGTTGCGGCGGCAGCGGACGCGCAAACATCGATCGCTGCCCCGCCTGCCAGAACACGGGCTCCGAAAGCTACTGGAAAACCGATCAGGTTGCCGTGCCCGCCGGCGCCTGGGACGGCCAGCAACTGACGGTGCCCGACGGCGGCTTCCCCGGTGCGAATGGCGGCGCCGCAGGCAATGCCCTGCTCTCGGTCGTCATTCTGTGCGGCTCCGACATCGAGCGAGACGGACTCAATCTGACGCGCGAACTGAAAGTCGATTACGTGACGGCGACCCTGGGCGGCACATTCGACGCGCATCTGCTCGGGCGCAACTTGCGCGTTGCGATCCCGCCGAACTCCACGCAAGGCAGTGTGATCCGTTTGCCTGCGCATGGTTTATCGGATGCATCGGGCAATCAGGGCGAACTGAGGCTGCATGTCGTGCTCGCGATGCCGGATGCTGCGCGCTACCTGACCGACGAACAGCGTGCGCAGCTCAAGCAGATGTTCGACGATGCCGCGCGACGCCTGAAAAGCGACGACGACGCGCAATGATCGCGAGCCGCGATGTGTGGTGCTGCATCGCGATCCTCAGCAAGTATCGACCAACGCGCACCGCGCGGCGCGATGAGATTCCGCGTTGCCGCGAACGCCGGCTCGCGGCGGGCGATGGCGCGTCCATGCGCCGTTTGCCTACGCCATCGAGCGATCCGCGCTATGCTTGACGCAGCCTCGGCGCCGTTCAATGCGGCTTTGCACACCGGCGCTGCCCCCCTATCACGAGGAGTCCGCGATGACCGACACCCAGAAGCCGACGCAAGCGCGGCAACCATCCGAGGAAATGGATCCGCAACTGATCGAACTCGCACACGAGGTGTTCGAACTCGCGCGGCGCGGCGATGCGGGAATGCTGGCCGCGGTAATCGAGAAAGGCGTGCCGCCGAACCTGCGCAACGACAAGGGCGATAGTCTCATCATGCTTGCCGCTTATCACGGCCACGAGAACGCGACGCGCACGCTGCTCGAACAGGGCGCCGACCCGAACCTGCGCAACAACAACGGCCAGACGCCGATTGCGGGCGCCGCGTTCAAAGGCTTCAAAACAATTATCGAAATCCTGCTCGATCATGGCGCGGATGTGGAAGGTGCCTCGCCGGACGGCCGCACCGCGTTGATGGTGGCGGCCATGTTCAACCGCACCGAGATCGTCGACTTGCTGATCTCGCGCGGTGCGAACCCGCAGGCACGCGATGCGGGCGGCAATTCGGCCGCCGATGCGGCCGCGCGCATGGGCGCCGCCGATACCAGCGCGCAACTGACGAAGCCGCGAAGCTGAAATTTCATGCTTCATCCAACCTGCAGCGCGCCCGGTGCGGCGCGCCGCCTGCTTCATCGAACAGCGCTTTCGCTCGTGGTTAAATAGCGCCGGCTAATCCCCCTCGCAGCGCGACCCGCTGCGATATCCGCTTACCACGAGGCACTCCGGTGACCCAGACCTTCGACGCGCTCGCGGCGACGATCCGCGAGAAGTTTCCCGAACTGAGCCCGCAATTTCAGCTTGCGGCGGCGTTTTTGCTCGACAACCCCGATGAAGTCGCGGTGCTGTCGATGCGCAAGGTCGCCGAGCGCGCGAGCGTCCAGCCGGCCGCGATGGTGCGTCTTGCGCAGTATCTCGGCTTTCCGGGCTGGAACGAGTTGCGCGAGATCTTCGTCGGCCGCCTGCGCACGCGCCCCGAGCCGCTGACCGCGAAGGCGCGCTCGCTCGTCAAAGGCGGCTCCGGCAACCGGTTGACGCAAGCCCTTGCCGTTGCGCAGGCGCATAGCCTCGACACCACGGTCGCGCACAACGCGGGGCTCGTCGCCGAAGCGGCGAAACTGATCCGCAAGGCGCCGCATGTGCACGTCGCGGGGTTCCGCTCGTGCTTTCCGGTGGCGTTCGGGATGGTCTACGGATATCGCTTGTTCCGCTCGTCGGTGAGCCTGATCTCGGCGGAAGCCGGCACGCTCGAAATGGAGCTGCGCAGCATCGATAAACGCCATGCGACGGTTGTGATCAGCTTTGCGCCGTATTCAGCCGAAGCGGTGCGCGTCGCCGACGCCGCCGTGCGGCAGGGCTCGCGGCTGGTTGCGCTGACCGACAGCGCGGTATCGCCCATCGCCCTGAACGCGGACCAGACGCTGATTTTCTCGCATGACACGCCGTCGTTTTTCCCGTCGCTGGTGGCGGCCTCCGCGCTGGCGGAGATGCTTGTGGCGCATCTGCTGGCGCTCGAGGGCAAAGATGCCGTTGCGCAGCTCGCGGCAGCGGAAGCGGAATTGCATGCGAGCGGAGCTTATTCCGTTTAGAAGCGCGGTTTAGCCGCACCGCCAAAATCCCCGCCTCCACACGATTTTCCGCATTGACAACATGTGTTGTTACTAATGTAGAACTTTGCATCGTGTGCTTCATCTGTTCCGGAGGCCGGAAAATGACCCGGGTATTCCAACGCGCACCGCGCCCCACGTTACCGGTCACGGTGGCCGGCGATGGCATCGAGATCGTCGATTCGCAAGGCCAGTGTTATATCGATGCAAGCGGCGGCGCGGCCGTTTATCTGCAACGAACAGCCGATTGCGAAAATTGTCGGGCGGCTCGATGGTGCGATCGGTGCTGCGTTGACGCAGATCGGTGCGCCTTCGGCGCTATGATGTTTGCGCTCTCCTCCACTTCGACTTGACCATGAGCCAACGACTTCCGCAATTCCAGGCCGCCACGGCCACCGACGAACAGAAGGCCGTTCTCCACGACATCCTGAGCGGTCCGCGCGGCAACCTGAACGGTCCGTTCCTCGGCTGGATTTTCAGCCCGGAGCTGGCGCAGCACGCCCAGCGTTTGGGCGCGTTCTGCCGTTATCAGACGGGTCTGCCGCTGCGCCTGTCGGAACTCGCGATTCTCGTCACGGCCGCGCGCTGGCAGGCGCAGGCCGAGTGGTACATCCATTATCCAATCGCCATGCAGGCGGGCCTGCCGGCCGACGTCGCCGAGGCCATTCGCATCGGTCTGGAGCCGAAGTTCGCCGATAAAGACGACAAGCTCATCTACCAGTTCGCAACCGAACTGTACGAAGCGAAGCGCGTGTCGGATGCGACCTATAAGGAAGCGGTCGAGCGCTTCGGCCATACCGTCGTTGTTAATCTTGTCGGCCTGCTTGGCTACTATGCGCTGGTCGCGATGACGCTCAATGTGTTCGAGATGCGCGCGGAAGGTCAGGACTCGCTGCCGTTCCACGAATAAGCGTAAGCAGCAAACGTGCGCCACGGGTGCGTGGCGCACGCGCTCTTTTATTCGAATGCCTTATCGTTCGGGTCTGCGTGGAGCCTTTCCGTCGTCGCCGCTTTTCACCCGGAAAGACTCGCTCAATTACGCAAGCCTCAAGCCGCACTTCGGCAGGATCTCCTGCACCACCGCAAAGCGATGCTCCTTCACTGCGTCGTGAAACTTGCGATAGTCGCTGTTTTCGAAGGCCTTCGAGTATTTCGGCTGCACCTTGCCGTCGTCCTTCACCTTGATGCCGGTCGCGCCGTGTTTCCACGAGCCTGGGCCTTTCGCGACGTAGACCGGAATCGCTTCCTGAATGCCAGGAATCGAGCCGGCCACGACCGCATCGCGAATCACGTCAAGGCGCTTCTGCTCATCCCGATCTGTGTTGTGCTCGAGCAAGTGCTGCAGCGCCGCTTTCGCCCCAGCCGGCAGCCCCGGTTGATCGGTGAAATCGGCGGTTTTCGCGGCCCACGCCTGCACGACGCGGCAAGCCATATCCGCGGCTTCCATGAATTGCGGCAGGTTATCGCGATGCACTGTTTCGTTCTTGCCGTTCACGTAATGCCATTTCGCCCAGGGCAGGTCCGGGTAAGTCAGCGCGGCGCCATGCCCGAGCGGCAGCGCACGCGTGAGCACGTCGGACTGCAGCTTGTCGATCAGATGCCCGGTGTAGTGCTCGATCCGTTCGAGCCAGTCTTCGCGCGAACAATCCTCCGCTTCCAGATGCGACACCTTGTTGTAGTCCGATTCGATACCCGAGAACCCCTGGTGTGCCCACGTATCGACGTAGGTATGCAGCGTGGTGCCGAGCCGGTGCAACGCGTTGTCCGCGCCGCGGCGCTCGAGCGCGTGCCGCACGAGGTCGCGCGCGACTTCGCTGTCCGGCCGGCAGATCGCGCGCTGCTCGAGCGTTTCGCCGACGCCCGCCGGCAGGAAGTGAAAAGGCGTCCAGACCAGCCGGTTCAAATCGTCTTGCGTGTTCTCGTAGTCGAACAGCTGGTGGGCGGACGCGAAGCGTTCGAACTGCTCGCCGCCCGCGAATCGCAGCAGGCCCGGCGTCGTCGCGTCGTCGATGTACTGGCACGCATGCGCGACGGTTTGCGCGTCCTTTGCGGACAACCCGCCGAGCCGCGTCGTGATGTAGATCACCCCGTAGTGGAAATCGATGTTCATGCCGTGTCTCCGTATGGTTATCTTCGCTTTGCGTGGCGCGCCTGCACGCGCTGTGTAGGCACCGCCTCAATACAAAGCTGCGACACAAATACATCGATTCGCGCGCAGCGGCCTCATCCGAAAGTCGAATCAGACACGCTCGCTTTTAACTACATGGGCGTTAATCAATCAATTAATCACGACGATCTGATGAAAACGCCTTGCACAACGCGGCCGCCGATCGCTCGATCAGCGCCTTGCCCGCATCGAGTGCACCGGCAAACGACGCAAAACCATGAATCATGCCCTGCCAGCAAACATGCTCGACTTCGACTTTCGCGGCACGCAGCTTCGCTGCGTATTCGTCGCCCTCGTCGCAGAGCGGATCGTGGTCCGCGGTGAGATCATCGCCGGCGCAAGACCGGTCAGATCGTTCGCGAACAGCGGCGACACGTCGGGCGACGCGCGGTCGATGCCGGGTCGCAGCCATGCGTCGTAGCGCTCCTGCATATCGGTGCGGTCGACGAGAAACGCAGGCATGCCGAAGGTCTGCCACGACGGTCGCGACATCGTCGCATCGGTGTTCGGATAAAGCAGTAGTTGCAGCCGCAACGACGTACCGCTCGCCCGCGCGCGCTGCGCGACAAGCGCGGCCAGCAGACCGCCCGCGCTATCGCCGCCGACCGCGAGACGCGTTGCATCGACATCGAGTTCGACGGCGTGCACGGCGAGCCATTGCAACGCGGCCCACGCGTCATCCGTTGCCGCAGGGTACGGATGCTCGGGCGCGAGCCGATAGTCGACCGCCATCACCACGCATTGCGCGCGATTCGCGAGCGCGCGCATCAGCACGTCGTGACTCTCGAGACTGCCGGCAACAAAGCCGCCGCCGTGATAGTAGAGCAGCGCGGGCGCCCCGGCGATCGCCTCGTTTTTCGCGGCATCTGCGTCACCTGCACTGTCGCTGCGCGGATCGTAGATGCGCACCGGAATCGCGCCCCCAGGCCCCGGCAAAGTCCGGTTCGTCACCTTCGCCACGGCCTCCGGCGTACCGCGCACCGGGGTGTGGCGTGCGATTCGCGCGCGTAACGCGGCCACCCGTTCTGCAAACGTCAACGGCGCCGCCGACGCGGGTTGTGCGGCAGCCTGCCGCCTCATCTGTTCGAGCAACGCCACCACTTGCGAATCAAGCTCATTCATCGGTGCGGCCTTCCGTTTGCGATCGGCAACGATCGATTCTCAGCTAACGCACGACGCGTCCGAATATTCCTCACGTTGCAGCGCAGCACGCCGCATTCGCCGCGTCACGACCAGGCCTCGACGCGCGCAGCGCCGCCTGCCGCGCCGGTCTACGGCATCTGCCGGCCGTGATCCGATCAAGCAGATTCATGAGCCGCCGCGCCATTCACGCTGCCGGTGCGCGCCTCTAAAGTTCACCCCATGCCGTCGCCGACGGAAACTTTCCTAGAGGTGTTAGCCATGAAACGTCTGAATCGCGCTCTTATCGCCGCATCGCTGGTCGTCGCTCCCTTGACCGCTATTTTCGCCGCGCCTGTCGCTGCCCCTGCGGCTGATGTCGCGCCGCTCACACGCGCTCAGGTGCGCGCCGAACTGATCGAGGCCGAACAGAACGGCACATATCCGACCAGCAAGGTGCACTACCCGGACGCGCAACCGGATGCGGCAACCGTCTATGTCGCGAATCGCGCGGCCGCCAAAGCCGGTGTCGACAGCGCGTACGGCGGTTCGCCTGCCGGCAGCTCCGTGTCGGGTGCGCGTGCAGGCGGCGCCGTATCGGGCGAGCGTCCGCAGTTCGGCAACCTGTATCGCCATCACTAAGGCATTGAACAACGCAAGAGGAATACAGATGAACACGCTGATCAACAATCTGGCCCGCACAGGCTTGATGAAACAGGACGTCACGTATCACGTCGTCCGTGCATCGATGGTGCTGATCTTCGTTTTTTTCGGCTACCAGAAATGGTTCCAATACGAGGCGCAGGTGCTCATTCCATATATCAGCCACGGACCGCTGATCTTCTGGCTGTATCCGGTGTTCGGCATTCGCGGCGCCAGCTGGTTTCTCGGCGTATCGGAATGGTTGTTCGGCGCGCTGCTCTTTATCGGCTTCTGGAACAAGCGCATCGGAGTGCTCGGTGCGCTCGGCTCGGTCGCGACTTTTGTCGGCACCGTGACGATCATTCCGTTCATGCCTAACGGCTGGGACACAGCGGCTGGCGGTTTCCCTGCGATGGCCGGCAACGTGCCGTTCCTGATGAAGGATGTCGTGCTGCTTGCGGTATCGGTCTACCTGCTCAAGGAAGATGTGGCGAGAGTGCTTGCCGAACGGCGTACGAGATAAAGCGGGAAGAAGAAGTGAGGAGACAACGGCCGGAAACGCTCATGCGTCAAAACCCGGTAGATGGAGGTTGATTCGAGGGCGCGTGCAATTCAACGTTGCACGCGCCCCTGAACCATTGAACAGCACGCGCTTCTTTGCATGCCTGTCGAGCAGGCTTGCCCATTCGCTTGACAAGGCACCGTGAGGCGACCGTACCAGAAGGGACTACGTCGGCGAACACATCCGCGATCGGCGCAACTGACAACACCTGCCGCCGTAACCGCCGTGACGGCAGATGGACCTACGATGGACTGCGTCGGGCGACCTCGCATCGTGTATTCGCATCATTTGTGTTTTGGCGGCAACGCGTATTTCCCGGCCTCGATAGCATCGCGCAGTCGCTCGTTTTCATACGTTTTCCGTTGCAGTTTCGACTGCAGTTGACGAATCTTCTCTTTCGCGGCATCGATATCCGATATCAGCACCGGCGGATGACGGCACTCGGCGCCATCGCCGCCATCGGACGTTGGCGTACGGGGCGCCGCAAGGGCTTCGGTGCGACCGGCCGTATCGTCCGCCGGATATGCTTCCGCTGCGGCGGCCTCGGCTACCTTCGACAGACGAAACCCGACGCCGCGTACCGTCTGGATCGTAAGGCTGTTTTGCAGTGGCTTTAGCGCTTCCCTGAGTTGGGTGATGTATACGTCAACAATGCCGCCACTGAGAGACTTGCCGAACCATACGTTGTCTATGATGTCTTTGCGCGAGAGCACCCTGTATGGGTTTTCGACGAAGAAGCGTAACAGCCTGTAGCAGACCGGAACCAGCTTTAGCTCCACCTCGTCGACGGGGTCGGGTCCGGTTCGCATAAATGCCCGGCGCGCATCGAAGTCCATCGATAGGGTGTCGACCGAAACCCGGCGGGGCATTTCACGATACTCAATCGGACGTAGCATGACCTTGATACGCGCAAACAACTCCCGAATGCCATACGGTGCTCTCACATAATCGTCAGCGCCCTTCTCGAGCGAACGAACGCACTCTTCCTCGCCGGCGCCCTCTTCGCCGAGCACAATGATAGGCAACCGGCCGGTCGCCCCGCGATTGCGTACACCGTCGATAAGCGACAACCCCGATGCGTCCGGCAGCTTCAGGCGCAGCAGTATCACCTCAGGGCACGCCTGCGCTATAACGAGCAGAGCGTGTTCGACCGAAAAGGCGACCAGTGATTGATGTCCTTCCAGCCTGAACTCGTTCCACAACACTTCGGCAGCCGATGTATCCCCTTCGACGATCAGTATTTTCGCTTTGGTTCCCATAGTTGGCGCAGAAAATCTCGCACTGAGCGTCAATCATCGTGACTTCGCTCGATGAGGTTCGACCGCTCGGCTTTCCCGCGTGAAGTACCGTCATCGCAGACTTTCGCTATCGAGCGCAGCATTGCCTCGCACTGCAACTCCGCGCCCTCGACAATGCCGGGGTCATCGCTCGACTGCGCATCGGCAAAGCACGCCTCTACCTTTGGCCACTCGGCGTCGCGATATGCGGGAGTCCCATCACCAGCGGCATGGGTGGCGTCGACAACGATAAAAAAAGTGCAGAACACCAACAGGCACTGTGTTCTCATTGTGGATCTCCATGACCGTGACGCGGAACCGCGCGCGCTGGCTGCTTCGGGCCAGGTTGATGAGAGTCCGATCAACCATCAGTTCGGATGCCTTGATGTACCTGACTCCCGGCGAGTCACGCAATGACTGAAACACACAACGGTGTTCTGCTCGCATCGCCGCCTTTGAATTGTTCGGCCGGCAGTCACCTTATACGATCCGCATAGACCAGGCCACTGTGCATTTCAACAATCGCATTGTCGTCGGCAACAAGCGAACGGACGATTCCACAAACGACGCCTTGGCACACAAGCTTTTCCATCGCCGTTAGGCCAGTTCAGTCCGCTTTCGCATGCACCTCCCAAGACGACGGTGCTTCGCATTCCATATCTATAGATTCGGTCGCATGCGTTAAACGGAATCGATCAGCGCCTTTCAACATGAAACCGGAAAGCCCTATTGGCATGTCTTCATACACGACGAGAATGCCCCGACTTTTTAAATCATTCGTTTACGAGATTCATATTTCGCATAACAAAATACACGGATCAATTTTATTTCCGATATTGATCGGAATCTCTCGCCTCACCACCCCGATCCAAAGAGGAGCGTAATGTGAAAGCAGGTATTCAACATGTCGAACTTCGTACCATCCGGCTGCCCCAACATGTAAATGGTCCAGACAGCTACTTGAGTCGTTCCGTAATGTGCCTTAGCCAATTGGCAGCGGCGATTTGCCTGTGTGTCGTACAAGCCCCCTTGGCACATGCGCAAGGCGCACGTACGTCCGGCGATGAGATCGCCGTCAACCCGGAACCTTCAGGGTCGAAGCCAGACAGGAACATTCCGCGCGACGAAGCGGAGCCGTCCGGTTTTAATACGGGACCGACAAAGCAGATCGTGAAAGGATGCGTTGGCCCTGTCAGCTTCTGCAATGTGTACTTCGGTAGTTAAGGTCGACGCCTCGCGCCTTCTGACGCGTGAGGCAGTCGTCGGGATCATTCGTACACACCTGGTGACGACTTCCCTTGCGGCGATCGTCGTGCAGGCGGCGGTCGTCGCGCCGATGATTCTTTTTGTGAAAGTACCCGAAGCGTTCTTTCAAACGGGCGCGTTCCGTCTTGCCGCAGGCGCTTTATTGATTTCGCTAGTCATTCTTGTGCGAATCGCTGCATATCTCGGATATCGGACGGCGGCCAAAGGAGGTCACATTAAGGCACCCACCCAGGAAGATCCTGAGCGAGTACAAGTACTCATGCGTTATCGCCCTTACCCGCTGGCGGTGCTTCATCTGCGTTTCAACGGCAAGAAAGCGAAACTGATAGAGCACCAAGCCGCAACCCGTACCACCTGAAGTGGTCGACCACGCTTTAGCTATTTTCGTGCTCCGTTTCGCGATAGCGAAAGAACTTTGACATCTTTCCGATTCCCGGATTAAAGCAATTGCATGGGTCGATCTGTCGGTAAAAGGAAGCAAGCGCGCTCTTGGCGTGGTACAGATGACCGACGTTGTGCTCGGCCGGATACTCCGCGCCGCGCTTGTCCAACAGTGCCCACATCTGGTGTTCCAGGTCGACGCAATCGTGGCCCTTACGGACGATGTAGTCCTGATGGAATACGTGACACAGGAAGTGGCCGTAATAGAGCTTGATCGCGATCTGCCCGTCGATTTCCTTCGGTAAGGTCTCGACCCATTCGAGATCGTTGCGTCGCAAGGCGATGTCGAGCGCAACGATATCCTCCACTTCCTGGCCATGCACCGCGCGATACCGTACTGCCGCGCCTGCGGCGGCGAAGCGGTGCAGGAAAGCCTTGGTTCCCTCCGCGTCGGTGCATTCGAAGTAACCACCGGTGTGCCCGGCAAAGTAGCGCTGCAGGTAGTCCCGCGTTTCGGCGACGCTCTCCGCTGCCACTTTGAGAAGCAGATGATGCTCGTATTTGTCCCGGTATGCTCGCATTCTGGCCGGCAGATGGTTCGGAAACAGCTTGCTCGCCAGTTGCATCAACCGGTCCGTCAGGTGCGAGGGTAAGAAGCCCAAACGATCGAATACCGCATCGAGCCGGCTACGCAGGGCAAAGAGCGCAGGAAGCCGGGATGTGCCCAGGTACTGAATCGCAAGAAACGTATCTTTTCCGTAAACGGCCGCGACGTCGAAGGCATCGCGATGCAGGTACTCACCCGAAATGGGGAGCCGGGAAAATTGACTGAGCACGTGCCTGCGAATGTCGGTCAGTTCGTCAGGTTGATTGGTGCCGATATAAAACACTTTCGTGTCTTTCTCGATGGGGAATGTATCAAGCCGGACGGCAAAGACCATGAGTTTGCCCGCAGACCCTGAGGCTTCATAAAGCCGGTGCGTATCGGCGTTATATCGAGCGGGGGTATCTGCATCGATTTCTCTAACGTGACTTGCATAGTGATGATCGGACGCATCGCCGGCATCATGCCTTACGTCGTCGGGGGAAAATTCGTGTTGGTCCAGGCGCCGAAGGATCTGCTCCGGGCTATCGCCAAGGTCGACGCCTAAGTGGTTGACAAGACTGAGCGCGCCCTTGTCGTCCACGCGAGCGTAGATGGCAAGCTGCGTGAAGGCGGGCCCGCGATTGACAAGTGCGCCTCCGGAGTTATTGCAGATTCCGCCGAACACCGACGCACCAATGCAGCTCGACCCGATTACCGAGTGCGGCTCGCGGCCGAGCGGCGCAAGCGTCGTCTCCAGTTGATCGAGTGTCGCGCCGGGTAGGCAAATCACCTGTCGTCCGTCATCGATAACGTACAGCTTCTTGATACGGCTCGTACTGACGATGACGACGTTGCGGTCATAGTCATTCCCGTCAGGAGTCGATCCGCCCGTCAGTCCGGTATTCGACGCCTGTGTGATAACAATGACATTGCTTGCCACGCACGCCTGGAGAACCTGCCATTGCTCGACGAGCGTGCCGGGCCGAACGACGGCCAAAGCATCACCGTCGCCAAACCGGAAACCTTTGCGGTAACGACGCGTATCGGACGGCGAAACCAGAACGAACCTTGAGCCGACAATCCGCTTAAGGTTCGCCACGAGGCGATCGTTGCCCTCGTCAGAAGACGCGGCATTGATATCTGATTCACGACGAGGCATTGACACTGTAGGCTCCTTGTTAGAGTCTGGCCGAACCTGCTATCTGCCCAGTCGGCACGTGGACCTCGAAAGAACGCTAACGCGCGGAGCCAGGACATCATTCCGAATTTGCATGAAAAATTCCTGTATCCGAAGAACTGGATAGCGCGCGCCTGACTATTTCGATTCCGTAACGATAAATGTCGAAAAATTATTCCGGCTACTAACGAAGACTTGTGGCAGAGGCAATCAGACCTCATGCCGCGCGGCATACATCATCCGCGTGCCTCAATGAAAATTCTTTAGTGACATTGCACAAATCGATTGTGCTTTCTTCTAGTTCTCAGCCGCACCGATACATGTTCAGATAGGAAGATACGCAGACCGGGGGTCTCAACGTTCAACGGTCGCGTCGCCCTGCGTTTTTCTATCGCACCGACGAGATGGAAAGTCGGGACATCAAGACGAATTTCGTCTGCAAATCCTCCCATTGAGATATTGGATTAATGTCGGCCCTATGTCTAACCTCATGGGAACGATTTTTTTTACCGGTACGAATCGCCCGTTTGGACGGGCCAGCGTGCGGACCGGGCACCCTGAACAGAGGAAACGACGATGCAAACCGAGTACGCCGCGGCAGTGCGCAAACTGCAACCATCGACCTGCATCCCGCGCTCTTGCGCGCCGACGCTCGTGGTCAATCCACGTTGCGATTCGCCCAACAGCACAGAAAAGTAAGCGACGGGCAAGCCATGACTTTCTCCGCGCTCATGCCCGAAGCACCGAAGATCGGCGATGAGCTCCAAAACAGCATCGCCGCGTTACACGACGAGCCGTGGTATCTGGTTGAACACTGCTATTCGGCTGTGATGCACGTGAACGGCTATGAAAAGCTCGGGCTATCCGAAAGGAAGGAGGTGTTTCATACGCTCGAGCTGATAGTCGCCCGCTGGTGCAGCCTGGTCCTCGGGGTGGACAACGCATTTCCAAACCAGCTCGACCAACTCGAGGCGTCGATCCGCCGTCGCGTTCATCAAGGTATCTCGCTTGAGTCGGCATTGTGCGCGTTCCGCTTAAGCGTCAAGGAGCTTTGGCTCGCTCATCTCGGGCTTGGCGAGCACGACCACGCGCTACGCGACGAACTACTTTTTGTGGTCTCGCCCTATCTGCTGGAATACGCAGATTCCATGATGCAGTTCATCCAGCGTGTTTTTCTCGACGAACAACTTCATCACACGCTGCGGCGCGAAGAGATGCGGCGCCGATTAGGTGAAATGGTGTTTTCAGGTATCGACGAAGATCAGGACTTCAACCAGATTGCGCGTGGCCTTGGCTTTGACACGATGCTGCCGCGCGTAGCGCTGGCGGTCGATTACGAACCGGCAGAGCAGTCGAAGTCTGACATGGAGGCCGCATTGGAGCGTCTTGCGTCGGGCATTGCGCAGGTGATGAAAGTGCCGGCGGACGAAATCGTGCATGTCACGCAACGTGGCCAGAGAAGTCGCTCCCGGCTGATCATGTGGCTGCCCTGCACCGGCAAGTGTTCGTTGATTTCCAACCAGAGAGCACTCGCCGGTGCGATCGTCGACTACGCAAAGCCGATATCGGAGATCCGGGCCATCGGCGTAGGGCTCATGAACCGCGGTCTAAGCGGCTGGGCGGCTTCGGCTGGGGAGGCGAACACAGCGCTCGACTTCCTGTCGCCTCGCCGCAACATGGCCAAGGTGGCGTTCTATGCCGACATCGTGATCGATGAAAGCATTCGCGCAAACCGGAGTGCCCTGCGCTATTTCGAAGCGATGCTCGAAGAAATACTTCACGAACGGGATCTGTTGAAAACACTCGAGTGCTACTTCAACAATCGACAGCAGCACAAGAGCACTGCCGCGGAGTTAGGCATTCATACGAACACGCTCAGGTACCGGCTCGATCGCATCGAAATGCTGCTCGGCGCGAAACTCGACACCCCTCACTGGATGGCGCAGCTCTTCATTGCGCTAAGGCTGCGCGACGCGTGTTCCGCTCGTGCCGGCACACATATCGAAAATCTCGCGTCCAGCGCGAATAACTGACGGCTCCCCCAGAAAACGTTGGATTTGACTCACGTCGGCTCCGGCCGTCGAGGTGGACACGACCGTTGAGCGCATCGGGCGGGGACATGGTTAAAATCCGTCTGTTCATCGGTCGAATTTATCAAAGCCGTTTTCTGCGGACGAAAGGGATATGGAATTTCGTCAGTTGCGCTACTTCCTCGCCGTGGCCGACCATCTGCATTTCACAGATGCCGCCACGCACCTGGGCATTGCCCAACCCCCTTTGAGTCAGCAGATTCTCAAGCTCGAGAGGGAAATCGGCACGCCCTTGTTCGTCCGTCATCCGCGCCGCGTCGAATTGACCGAGGCGGGACGGCTCCTTCGCGAGAGCGCGCGACGCATCATCGAAGATGCGCAACAGGCATTGGCCGAAGTGCAGAACGCCGGGCGCGGCGAAACAGGCCGGCTCTCGCTGGGTTTTGCCGGCTCGACGGTATTTCATCCGATTGTGGCGGCAACGATGCAACGTTACCGTGATGCGTACGGGCGTGTGTCGATCAGTTGCGAGGAGAGCAACAGTTCGGCGCTGCTCGACAAGGTCGCCGAGCGTCACATCGATGCTGCACTGGTGCGAATGCCGCTGAATTGCGGGGATCTCGTCGTCGAGCGGCTGGTTGATGAGAACATGGTTGTCGTGCTGCCGGCAAACCATCGTCTGAGCCGGCGACGCCGCATCGACCTGGCAGAACTTGCCGACAATTCGTTCATCCTTTTTCCCCGGCCGATCGGACCGGATCTGCACGACTCGATCATCGGTGCCTGCCATCAGGCCGGTTTCGCTCCGTCGATCGGCATGGAATCGCCACAGATCTCATCGGCGGCAAACCTCGTAGCCGCCGGGTTCGGCATCGCAGTGGTTCCTGCATCGATCCGGCAAGTGCAGATCGAAGGCGTGTCCTATCATGAACTGAAGCACAACCCACTTTCGACGGGAATTGCGCTTATCCACCGCCAGCGCGAAAAATCGCCCACTGTGCTGAACTTTGTACGGGTCTTGCGGCTGCAGCGGCAGGCGGTGCGCGCCGCATGAATGAAGCGGGTGGCGCCGCGCAACGCATGCCGCCCTCGCCCGATTGAACACTGCCAGCGTCGGATAGATCCTTCCTGCGGGAACATGCGCCCGACGCTCGCCTGCTGAATTATCTGCCGTCGAAAACCAGAAGACTCATCCTATTGAGGACTCTTAGAACAGATACATCCCCGCGACAAAAATAACGCCTGAAAACAGCAGCGCCGTTACGCAATAGCCCATGATGTCGCGTACGCCGAGACCCGCAATCGCAAGCGCCGGCAGCGCCCAGAACGGCTGCGCCATATTGGTCCACGCTTCACCGTATGCAATCGCCATCGCCGACTTGCCAAGATCCGCGCCAAGCGCCTGTGCGGCCGGCATCACGAACGGACCCTGCACGACCCAGTGACCGCCGCCGCTCGGCACCGCGAAATTGATCACGGCAGAGCTCAAAAACGCGAGCAGCGGGAACGTGTGCACGTTCGCGATATCGACGAACCATTTCGTGATCACGCCGGCGAGACCCGAGTGATCCATCAGCGCCTGAATGCCCGCATAGAACGGGAACTGGATCATGATGCCCGATGCGCCGCGCGCCGCGGCGGCCACCGCACGCGCATACGCCATCGGCGTCTTGTGCAGCAGCATGCCGGTTGCGAGGAACACGAGATTGACCGTGTCGATATCGAGCGTGAAGCCCTTCGTCACCGTGCGCACGACAAGGAAGCCGTAGCAGACGAGCGCGACGAGCATCGCGAGGAAGCGGCTTTCTTCGAGCCGTTCGGCGAGCGTCGCGTTCGCGGGCAGTTTGCGTTCGACGGTCGGCGGTTCTTCCAGCAGCGCCGGATCGACCGCAACCACATCCTGCGGCTTGGGCATCATCAAACGCGCGAGAATCGGCAGCAGCACGATCAGCCCGAACGTGATGAACGCGTTATAGCCGGTGAAAATCGTGTGCGACACCGGGATCAGGCCAATGGCCTTCTCCATCGGATTGCCCTTGGTCGCCGCGACGAGCGGCACCGAACCCGACAGGCCGCCGTGCCACGTCAGAAAGCCCATATACGCGCACGCGACAAGCAGCCGATAGTCGGTGCCCTTTACGCGTCGCGCGACTTCACGCGACAGCATCGCGCCGAGCACGAGGCCGAAGCCCCAATTGATGGCGCACGCAACGGCGCCGACGAACGCGACGAGCATCACGCCCTGCCCCGGCGTGCGTGCCGAATTCGCGAGCGCGACCAGCATCCGCCTGATCGGACCCGAACTCGCGAGCGCGTGGCCGGTGACGAGAATCATCGCCATTTGCATCGAGAACGCGAGCAGATTCCAGAAGCCCGCGCCCCACAACGAGATCAGTTCGACGGGTGGCTTCGGCGTGAGACCGAACGCGAGCGCGAAGGTCGCGATGGTCAGGAAGATGGCAAAAATCAAAGGATCGGGAAGCACGCGGTGCACGACCTGCGTGAAAAACTGCGAGATGCGCTGAATCAACTGTCTACTCCTTGTCGCCTATTAGTCTGCATGCGAGATGTGCATGCGGGTTTTGGATTCGCGGGTTTCCCCTTGAACACCAGCGAGCCTTTCATTTTTCTTCATTGCGCTCGTCGGCAAGGGCAGAATTTTTGCATAAAAAACGCAGCCGCGTGCCCAAAGTATGCAAATCGCAAGGCTTACACGCGTGACAAACATCAGCGCTGCAAATGAATCTGGAACATTACGAAACAGAAAACTATTATCGACGCCATACCTTCGACGATCGGGAGTCGCCATGAGCACCGGTGCACCACCGGCTGGTCTTGTAATCGGCGTGCTGGGCGGCATGGGCCCGCAGGCGACCGCCGACTTTCTGATGAAGCTCACGGCCGCGACGCCTGCCGAATGCGAGCAGGACCATCTGCGCGTGCATATCGATTCGAACCCGAAAGTGCCTGACCGCAGCGAGGCGATCGCGGGCCGCGGCGCATCGCCGGGCGCGGCGCTCGCCGCGATGGCCGCCGGCCTCGAACGCGCGGGCGCCGACTTTCTTGTGATGCCGTGCAATACCGCGCATGCGTTCGAGCCCGACATCCGCGCGGCGGTCAGCGTGCCGTTCGTCAGCATGATCGAGGAAACCCGCGCGGCCTGCGAATCAGCGTTTCCTTATGCACGCCGCTTCGGTCTGCTTGCGACGAGCGGGTGTATCCATACGCTTCTCTATCAACACGCTTTCGCCCGCACCGGCCGCCGTGCGGTCGTGCTTGACGCTACTGACCAGGAAAGCCTGATGACCTTGCTGTACCGGGTCAAACTGGGTGACCGTTCGAACGCGCTGCGGGCCGCCATGCGCACCTATGGCGAAGCGCTGATCGATGCGGGCGCCGAGATGGTCGTCGCGGCCTGCTCCGAGGTTCCGCTCGTGCTGGCCGACGGCGATCTCTCGCGGCCCGTGCTCGACGCAACGGCGATCCTCGCGCGGCGCTGCGTGCGTTATGCGTATGGCTTCGAGCCGCTGCCCGCCCCGCAGCCAGGCGTACAACCCATCGCACCGATGCCGGCTTCGTGACATAAAACGCCGCGCACTCGCTGCAGTACAGCGTCGCCCGACGCGGCGCATTGAATTTTGGTCGATGAAGATACGACTGCGGCGCGCCCGGCAAGACCGCAAGAAACCGTAAGAAACCGCGCGCCGCCCGTAACGCATTCGTCCATTTCGATGCGCATCAAGCGCGGGAGACAAGCGTGAAACAGAACAGACTGGGGCTGGCCATCGTTATCGGCATGCTGTTTGGCATTGCGGCGGGCTACGTGTGTCATCAATCGGCCGACTCGCCCGCCGCAGCCAAGGAAATGGCCAGCAACTTCTCGTTGATTACCGATATCTTTCTGCGGCTCATCAAGATGGTGATCGCGCCGCTCGTATTCAGCGGCATCGTTGCGGGGCTGACGGCGATCGGCGATCCGAAAGTCGTGGGCCGCGCGGGCCTGAAGGCGCTCGGCTGGTTTTTCTGCGCGTCGTTCACGTCGCTATTGATCGGCATGGTGCTCGGCAACGTCTTCGACCTCGGGCACGCCATGAGCCTGCAAGTGCCGGCTGCGGGCGCGGCGGCGGGCGTCAGCACCGCTGCGTTCAATCTGCACAACTTTATTACGCACATCGTGCCGTCGAGCGTGATCGAAGCGATGGCGAACAACGAGATTCTGCCGATCCTCGTGTTCTCGGTGTTTTTCGGCATCGCGATGGGCACGATGAAAGACCGGCTGCCGCCCGCGCTGCTGTCGTCGATCGAGGGACTGTTCTCGATCATGCTCAAAATTACCGGTTACGTGATGTGGTTCGCGCCGCTCGGCGTGTTCGGCGCGGTGGCCGCGGTGATCACGGTGCAAGGGCTCGGCATGCTTGTCACGTATGGCAAGTTTATCGGCGCGGTCTATTTCAGCATGATGGTGTTGTGGTGCGTGCTGCTCGCGGCCGGCTATGGCGTGCTCGGCAAACCGGTCTTCGCACTCGTGAAACTGATTCGCGAGCCGATGATCATCGCGTTCTGCACGGCGAGCAGCGAAGCCGCGTATCCGAAAACGATCGAGCAGCTCACGCGCTTCGGCGTCAAGCCGCGCATCAGCAACTTCGTGCTGCCGCTCGCGTACTCGTTCAATCTGGACGGCTCGATGATGTATCAGGCGTTCGCCGCGCTCTTTATCGCGCAGGCGTACAACATTCACCTGTCGTTTGGCCAACAGTTCTGGATGCTGCTCGTCATGATGCTGACGAGCAAGGGCGTGGCCGGCGTGCCGCGCGCGGCAATCGTCGTGATTGCGGCAACCTTGCCGCTCTTCGGGCTGCCGGTTGAAGGCGTGGTGCTGCTGCTCGCTATCGACCAGTTCATCGATATGGGCCGCACGACCACGAACGTGGTCGGCAACAGCATTGCGTCGGCGGTCATCGCGAAGTGGGAAAACGGCCTCGCGCCGTGGACCGGAACCGCCTATCCGTTATCCGAAGCGATTCCGTCGATGCATCACGATATGGGCGGCGCGCATCTTTCACCGGCGCCGCAGTCGGCACCGCATGCAGCCCTCCAGACGTCGCGGTCTTCTCACTAGCGCGCCTGAACGGCAGGCCGACGGGCCGTTCAGGCGCAAAGCTCACGCGTGTTGAACTTCACAGCGCCGCCTCGCAGCTGCAATCAGCAACCTGCGAGCAACCTGCGAGCAACCTGCGCGGAGCGGCGCGCCCGCCGGCCATTCTGCAAACAAGCCTCGTTCGGTATATCGTTAGAACGAAAAGTCGGTTCGCGCCACGCGCGTCGAACTCTAAGATAGCGATTCTGGCCCGTTGCCCCATCGTCCATTTGCGCGCGCGATCGTTCGCACCGCATGCGCTGCGGTCATCGCGGCCACCGTCACCGAGCAAGGAGTCTTTCAGTTGAACCGTTTCGAGCATTCCCGCGCGCCGCTTGTCGTCGGCATCGGCGGCACGACACGCGCCGCGTCGTCGACGGAGCGCGCGCTTGCCGTCGCACTGCGCGGCGCGCAGGAAGCCGGCGCGCAGACGCATCTGTTCGGCGGCGCGTTCCTGCATCGGCTGCCGCACTATGCACCTGAAAATGCCGAGCGCACCGACGAGCAGCTCGAACTCATCGAAGCCGTGCGCAACGCCGACGCGCTGATCATCGCGACGCCCGGCTATCACGGCGGTGTATCGGGCCTCGTGAAAAACGCGCTCGATACCTTCGAGGATCTGCGCGACGACGCGCGGCCCTATCTCGACGGCCGCGCGGCCGGCTGCATCGTCACCGCGTACGGCTGGCAGGCCGCGGGCTCGGTGCTCACCTCGCTGCGCTCGATCGTGCACGCGCTGCGCGGCTGGCCGACGCCATTCGGCGCCGGCATCAATACGCTCGAGACGCGCTTCGACAGCGCCGGGCACTGCTCGGACCCGAAGGTCGCCGAACAGCTCGCCACGGTCGGCCGCCAGGCCGCCCAGTTCGCGCTCGCATTCGGCGGACAGGCGCGCGCCGGCGACGCTGGCCCGGCCGGCAGCGGCCCGGCGCACGCGAGCGCCGCGGGCATCTTCGCGCTGGCAGACTGACGCCCGCCCGGGGAAGACGGGCGAGGCGCCGACGCATCGGGCCTCACACAAGCCCGCTTCACGTGGCCGCTTCACATGCCCACTCGTCGCCCCCCCCCGTCAGTCCACCGCGGCGCCTCCCGCAAAGCAATGCGGCCATGCGCACAAAGCGTCCGCGAAACCGTGTGCCAGCCCACAGACGTGCGCGCATTGGCGACCGATAGTCGCGTCAAACCGGACTCATAAAACCGGACGCAAGAGCAAAATGAACCGACTGATTCGCTACAAGGGTTACCAGGTCGCCCCCGCCGCGCAGCGCCTGCCGAACGGGCTGTTCGCGGCCAATCTGACCATCGAGAAAAGCGCGGCCGAACCGGGGCACGCGTATTCGTTCGACGCCCTCGACTACTTCTTCGACGAAGAGCATGCGCTCGCCTACGCGTTCCGCTGGGGCCGCCTGTGGGTCGACGACCACCAGTAGCCAGGCGGCGCCAGGCCGGCTGTTCACACAAAATACGCGAACGCGCACGGACGCACGCGCTCAAACCGGTCTGAGTCCTGAGCCGGGGTCCACTCCATCCAGTCACACGGGCCTTCACACATGCCGCGCACGATTCGTCGCGAAGGCCGTCGGCCGCGCCTCGCGCGCCAGCGCAAGCGGCATTCCAGCGTGTTGTGACAAAATAGGGTGACATATGTCATACGTAAGATGCGTTAAATAAATTTGCCATGTCCGACACCCTGACAGATGCTGCCGCCGAAGACCACGCGCTGCGAAACTGGACATTCCGGGACCAGGCCCGCATGCGGATCGGCTCCGAGGCCCACAAGCAGATGTTCTGCCGCATGTTGCTTGAAACCCATAACCCCTATAAGCCCGCCGTACTCGACTGGCCGCCGCTCGCACCCGACGCACTGAAGCGCCTCACTTCGCTGCCGATCTGGGACATCGCCGTGCAAACCGAAGGCCGCGCGTCGATTCGTGTGGCGACCTACGCCGCGACGCTCAAAGACCCGCTCTTGCGCGAAGCGATCGAAATGGACGCAGCCGAAGAAGCGCGCCACAAGCATGTGCTGTCGCACCTCGTCGCCGCCTATGGCATCGAGCTCGCGCCGGAGCCTCAATATCCGGCGCCGCGCGACCCCGAATGGGCCTGGATGTTCACGGGCTACAGCGAGTGCATCGACAGTTTTTTCGCCTTTGGCCTGTTCCGTTCGGCCCAGCAATCGGGCTATTTCCCCGAGCCGCTCGTCGAAACGTTCGAGCCCGTCATTCAGGAAGAGGCGCGCCATATCCTCTTCTTTATCAACTGGGTCGCGTGGTACCGGCGTAGGATGCCGTGGTGGCGTCGCCCGTGGCATTCGCTGCGCGTCGCCGCGATCTGGGTCAAACTGGTGTGGGACCGGGTGGGCATGGCCAAGGGCATGGACGCCGACGGCGTGATGCACGACTCGAATTTCCTCGCTGCAAACAGCGCGTCGATCGGCGCCGCGCTCGACGCGCGGCAACTTCTCGAGCTATGCCTCGTCGAAAACGATCAGCGCATGAGCGGCTATGATGTGCGTCTCCTGCGCCCCACACTGATGCCGTGGCTCGCGCGGCTCGCCCTGCGTTTCATGAAGAAGTAACAGGCGCAGCGTTGCTGCCCGATTCGTGCCGCGCGGTCCGGCCGCGCCGGCGCGGGTTGGGTTGCGTGCGTCCGACCGGGAGGAAACACCGCATGGCATGGACCGTCGACGAACAACTGGCACTCACCGCATGCGAAGCAGTCGCGGCGATCCAGGCGGGCAAGCTGCGCGCAACCGATTACGTTGCGACGCTGCTCGCACGCGCGGCGGCCCTGTCGAGCCTCAACGCGTTGACCGTGCTCAATATGGAAGGCGCGCTCGCGGCGGCGCAACGCATCGACGCGTTATCGCCCGACGAGAAGGCGCGTCTGCCGCTCGCGGGCCTGCCGGTGGTCGTGAAGGACAACATCAACACGGTCGATCTGCAAACCGCCGGCGCCACGCCCGCACTCGCGGACTTCAAACCGAAAATCAACGCGCCGTCGGTGCAGCGTCTGCTCGATGCGGGCGCAGTGCTGCTCGGGAAAGCGAACATGCACGAGCTCGCATGCGGCATCACGAGCACAAATTTCGCGGCGCCGGGTCCCGTGCGCAATCCGTACGACCCGGGCCTGATTCCGGGCGGCTCGTCGGGCGGCAATGCGGTGGCGGTGGCCGCGCGCATCGCGCCGGCCGGTCTCGGCACCGACACCAGCGGGTCCAACCGCATTCCGGCCGCGTTGACCGGCTGCGTCGGCTTCCGGCCGTCGGTCGGCAACGGCGGCGCCGAGCGCCGCTATCACGATCCGCAAGCGCTGCTGCCGCTTAGCCATACACGCGACACGGTCGGCCCGATCACACGCACGGTGGCCGACGCCGCGCTGCTCGACACGGTCATAACCGGCGAAAGCGCGCTGCCTGCGGTCACGTTGGCCGGCCTGCGTATCGGCCTGCCCGCGCCGCTGTGGGACGGCCTCGATGCGTCGCTCGAAGCGGTCGCGCGGGCCGCGCAGCGCAAGCTCGCAGCCGCGGGCGTCGCGTTCGTCGAACTCGAGATGGGCGAACTGATGCGGCTCAACGACCGCACCACGCCGATCACGGCGCACGAAACGCTCGCCGATGTGCGCGCGTGGCTCGTCGCCAACGACGCGCCGGTGCAGACGGTCGAGGAACTGGCACTCTCCATTGCGAGCCCCGACGTGCGCGAAATATTCGCCGCGATACTCGCGGACCCGTTCGCAGCGCTTTATCATGCAGCGCTCACCCAATGGCGGCCGCAACTGCAGCAGCTTTACGCAACGACATTCGCGAATGAACGCGTCGACGCATTGATGTTTCCAACCACGATTCTTCCCGCCACGCCGCTCGACGAAATTCGCGGCTCGTCGGTCGTATCGCTGCACGGCCAGATGCTCGATACGATGGGCGCCTATCTGCGCAATACGGACCCTTCCGCCAATGCGGGGCTTCCCGGTTTGTCGCTGCCCGCGGGACGCACCGCGGACGGCTTGCCCGTAGGCATCGAACTCGACGGTCCGGTCGGCAGCGACCGGCGTCTCCTTGCGCTCGGTAGCGCATTCGAACAGGTTCTCGGCGCACTCGCGCCACCCATCATCTAACTACCGATGAGTCTCTTCCATGCCCCTCTTCTTGCGAAAAACACTGGTCTTTTCGCTGGCCGTGCTGGTGGGCGGCTGCGCGTCGCTGGCGGCCAGCAACCCGAACGCGTTATGGCAGATCGTCAGTGAACAGTGCGTGCCGCCCGAGCAATCGAGCGGAAAACCCGGTGTATGCACGGACGTCAATTTAAAGAAACACTACGCGATCCTGAAGGATATCGTCGGCGACACGCAGTACCTGCTGATTCCGACCGACCGCGTGAGCGGCATCGAGAGCCCGCTGATTCTGCAACCCGACGCGCCCGATTACTGGGTCGATGCATGGAATGCGCGGCATTACGTCAGTGAACGGGCCAGGATTCAATTGCAGGACGATCAGATCGGGCTCGAGATCAATTCGCAATTCCGGCGATCGCAACAGCAGTTGCATATCCATATCGATTGCATGCGCGACGATATCGTCTCCGCGCTTGCGCCCTATCGCGACCAGGTGCTCTTTCAGTGGCATCCGGCGACACTCGATAACCAGCGTTACCGCGTGATGCGCGTCCCGAATCTCGACGGCGAGAACAATCCGTTTCGTGTCGTCGCGCGCGATCATCCGGGTTCCGATCAGATGGCCCAGCAGACCATTCTCGTCACGGGTGCGGGGCACACCACGAAGGACGGCTGGCTGATCGTGAATAGCGCGCTGAATATCGAGGACGGCAGCGGCACGGCCGAGCCGTTGCTCGATCATGAGTGCAAGCTCGCGAAGCACGGTTAGCGCACGCGGGTCATGGCACCCGCTTAAGCGTTTTTCCAGCGAAGCTTTGCGTGACAAATTGGTTTCGCCGCGCGTAACCGGCCGGTAGGATCGGGTTCGATCGACGTCAGGGTCTTCAGCCCGGCGCATGAACGACCGGATCCGCCGATGGCCTTTTATCTCGATGACAGTCAGCGTCAAGCTTTGAACCGCCGCCGCGCGAGCTGGGCGTGGCGCAGCGAATGGCCGACATGGCTCGTTATCGTGGCGATTTACAGCGGATGGTTCGGCGTCGCGAACCACGCGCGCGTGCTCGGCATGCCTGTTACGGTCGCGCTGCTCGCGCTGTTCGGCGCATGGTATCTGTCGCTGCAGCATGAACTGCTGCATGGGCATCCGACGCGTTCGCCGTTGATCAACAGCCTGATCGGATTTATGCCGCTCGCGGTATGGTTTCCGTACCGCGTCTATCGCGAGCTGCATCTGCGGCATCACGACGATCCGCACCTGACGCGCCCCGGGCACGATCCGGAAAGCTATTTCGTGAGTCTGGCCGCATGGGATCGCGCGTGCCCGATGCTGCGCGCGTTGCTGACGGCGCGCAATACGTTTATCGGCCGCCTGCTTTTAGGCCCCGCGTTTTTCGCTCGCCGCGACCGCGAGCGATGCATTGCGCAAGCTTGCGCAGCGCGATTTCAGCGACGTACCCGCATGGCTCGCCCATGGCGCGGCACTCGCCGCATTGACGACATGGCTGGCGCGCAACTGCGGTATTGCGCCGTGGCTGTTTATTGTCGGCGCCGGTTATCCGGCACTGGCGTTGAATTCGGTCCGCTCGTTTCACGAGCATCGCAGCGCGGATGCGTATGAGCATCGCTCGGTGATCAATGAAGCAGCGTGGTTCTGGCGGCTGCTGTTTCTGAACAATAACTACCACGCGGTACATCACGACTTGCCGGGACTGCCGTGGTTTGCATTGCGCCGTGTCTATCTCGAACGCCGCGCGCAATACCTGCTCCGGAACGGCGGTTTTCTCGTGAGCGGCTACCGCGACTGGTTCACGTCGTACGCGGCAAAGCCGATCACGCATCCGGTGCACGCTTCAAAACAAACCGGCGCTGTGTACGAACACAGCGCGACACGGCGCCGGCAACTTGAGCCGAAGCGTCTGCTACGGCGTCAGCGTCTTCAGTTCAGACGCTTCAACTGACCGTCGTCCGCATACCAGTCGACCGTCTTGCCCGTCGTGTTGATCGTCACCGCGCGCGGCTCGGTGAACTGGTCGAACGACTCGATACCGGTCTCGCGGCCCACGCCGCTGTTCTTGAAGCCGCCCCACGGCGATGCCGGATCGAGCCGGTGGTGGTCGTTGACCCACACCATGCCGAATTCGAGCTTGCTCGCCACACGATGTGCACGCGCGACGTCGATCGTCCACACCGATGCAGCCAAGCCAAACTGCGTATCGTTGGCAATCCGAAGCGCGTCGGCTTCGTCCTTGAACGGCATCACCACGGTGACCGGACCGAACACTTCTTCCTGACCGATCTCGCAACGCGGATCGACGTCGTACAGCACCGTCGGCTCGAGGAAGAAGCCTTGCGACAGATGCGACGGAACCTTGCCGCCCGTCAACAGCTTCGCGCCGTCCTGTTCCGCGCGCGCGAGCATCGCGAGAATGCGCTGACGCGAACGGTCGGAAATGACGGGGCCGAGCTGCGTCTTCGGGTCTTCCGGGTTGCCGACGCGAATGCCGGCCGCCTTCACGCGGAAGCGCTCGAGGAATTCGCGGTAGATCGTTTCCTGCACGAGGATACGGGCGCCGCACACGCAGGTCTGCCCTGCGCCGATGAACGATGCAAACGCCGCGCCGTTGACCGCGCGGTCGAGGTCCATATCGTCGAACAGGATCACCGCGCCCTTGCCGCCCAGTTCGAGCGTGGTCAGGGCAAACGTGCGCGCGGCCGCTTCGCCGATCGAACGGCCTACTTCCGTGCCGCCCGTGAAGACAACCTTACGGATCAGTTCGTGCTTCGCGAGCGCCGCGCCGCACACGCGGCCTTCGCCGTTCACGACGTTGACCACGCCCTTCGGCACACCCGCTTCTTCGAGCAGGCGCGCGAGGCGTACTGTGGTCAGCGGGGTTTGTTCGGATGCCTTGATGACGACGCTGTTGCCGGTGGCAAGCGCCGGTGCGAGGCTCTTCGACAGAATCATCAGCGGGTGATTGAACGACGCCATCAGCGCAACCACGCCGAGCGCCACGCGCTGCGTGTAGCACAGGTACGGCCCTTCGATCGGAATCACGTCGCTGCGGCGCGTCAGCGACAGCGCCGCGAAATAGCGATAGAACTGCGGCAGGCGCGAAATCTGCGCGCGCGTCTCGGAGATCGGCCGGCCGTTGTTCAGCGTTTCGAGCTTGTAGAAATTTTCCAGGTCCGCTTCGAACAGATCGGCAAATTTGTTGATGATGCGCGAGCGCTGCTGGATCGGCATATCGCGCCATTCGCCGCGCTCGAACGCCGCGTGGCCGGCACGCACCGCGCGGTCGACATCGGCTTCCGACGCCGCCGCGAGACTGCCGATCACCGCGCCTGTTGCCGGGTTCACGATGTCCATCGCGCGGCCGCCTTCGGCGCCGGTCCATTCGCCATCGATCAGAAGCTGGGCTTCGAGGTGCTGCTTGTTGACTGCATCCATTGCGATTTCCTTGCGGTTTTCCGACGCGTTTCGTTGAAAGTTATTTGAGCGGCGACACCCGCGCGGCGGCGTTCACGCCGTCGGGCGCGAGCGCGTCGCCGGGTTGAAGGTCTTCGAGGCGCTGGCCCGTCGGTTCGACGCCGAGCCAGGCGACCACGACAATCTGGACCGCGAGCAGGCCGATCATCAGTGCGAGCACACCGACCACGCCATGCTGCGCAAACAGCGCCACGACGATAAACGGCGTCACGATCGTTGCCCCACGCCCCAGCGTATTACAGATGCCCGATGCGCGCAGACGCACCTCGGTCGGGAACAGTTCAGGCACGTACACGGCGAACAGCAACGCGACGAGCACGTAGATCGGAATGGTCAGCAGCAGGCCCACCACCGGCAGCAGCAGCGGATTGCTGACGAACGGATAGATCGCGCCGAACAGAATGGCCAGCAGCGACGCGGCGATGATGGTCTTCTTGCGACCCCACGAATCCGCGGTGAACGCGCCGATTGCCGATCCGACCGGCGCGCCGATCGACATCACGAGCGCATAGCCGAACGACTTCGCGATGCTGAAGCCTTGATGCACGAAGAACGTCGGCAGCCACGTGACGAAACCGTACAGCAGCGTGTTGATCACCACGAGACACACGCAGCCGACAATCAACCGCTGCAGCATCGTGCCGACGAACAGCGACCCGAAGCTGAGCGGCTCGCGTGCATGCGCGGGCTTCGTGGGCACCATGGCCGGCTGCGGCAACGGTTTGCCCTGCTCCTTCTCGACCTCGCCTTCGATGCGCTGCAGGATCGCTTCGGCCTCCTTCTCGCGGCCGGCGGACTCGAGCCAGCGTGGCGACTCGGGCAGCGACTTGCGCGCGTACCAGACACCGAGCGCGCCGATGCCGCCAAGCACGAACATCGCGCGCCAGCCGAGTGCCGGAATCACGAGCAAACCGATCAGCCCCGCGATCGGCAGGCCGGTCACGACGAACACCGCCATCAGCCCTTGCAGCCGCCCGCGCGAGCGCGGCGGCACGAACTCGGCGAGCGTCGAATAGCCGACCACGTTTTCGGCGCCGAGGCCCACGCCCATCAGGAAGCGGCATGCAATCAGCAGGTTCATGGTCGGCGAAATCGCGGCGCCGAGCGACGCGAGGCCGAAGATCGCGAGATTCACCTGATATGTAAAGCGGCGTCCGAAGCGGTCGCCGAGAAAGCCGGTGACGAGCGAGCCGAGCATCATGCCGAGGAACGTCAGCGACACGAACAGCGCGTTTTGCGCGAGCGTCGAGAAGCCCGTTTTCAGCGTCGCGCCGAGCACCGTCGACGCGACATAGATGTCGAAGCCATCGAAAAACATGCCGATGCCGATCAGCCACATGATCCGGCGATGAAACGCCGACATCGGCAACCGGTCGAGTCTTGCACCTGCATTCACGTTCATGTTGTACGTCTCCAGCCAGTTTTCCGGTCGGTTGTTGTTTTGCGCGGCGGGGGGTGGTTGCCGCGGGTGTGTCGGGTTTTGCTCGGGGTCTGCTGCGCTCGGGGGTGACTGCGTTAGCGGTCAGCGGCTTTGCATCAGCCGCAGGGTCGTCACGGTCAGCGTTTCGGTTGCGAGGCGGAAGTTCTGTTCGAGCGCGTTCTCTTCCGCCGCCTGGAAAAACGCCTTGCAACCGCGCGCGCCCGTCTCGTCGAGGGCGAGGATGCGTTCGATCAGCGTGTCCGTCGCAAGACTCAGCGCATCGGGCTCGGCGACCTGGGTAATCAGGCTCGCATCGAGCGCGACGGACGGTGTCATCGGCTCGCCGAACAGCACCATCGGGAACACCCGCTTGGGCAACGCATAGCGGCCGAGGTAAGCCATGATCGCGGCGGGCGGCAGGCCCGCTTTCATTTCCGGGAACGCCAGGCGCGCGGCGCTCGACACGATCGCGAAGTCGCACAGGATCGCAAGGCCGAAACCGAAACCGAACGCATCGCCCTGCACTTCGGCGACGCTGATGAGCGACGTGCTGCGCAATAGCTTCTTCAATTCGATCAGGCGCGCGACTTCCGCGTGAATCGACAGCGCGTCGCGGCCGGCGCGTTCGCGGCCCTTGCAGAACGCGTTGCCCGCGGCGCGCAGCCGCAGCACGCGCGCGGTCGGCTCGATGGCCTCGCTGCGCAGGGCGGCAATCATCGCGTCGAACATCGGCCCGGTGACTTCATTCGCGGCATCCGGGTTATTCAGCGTGAACGTGAGCACCGCGCCCGATTTTTCGATCAATACGGGCTGCGGCAAAGAAACGTGATCCACGTGCTCTCCTTGGTTCGGGTCTTGGTGCGGTAAGTTCGATGTTGTATAATCTGTATACAGCGTATTCAATGAATAGTGCAGTGTCAACCGGAATGCTCGCCGAGGGGTTATTACCGGTAACCGGAAGGGAGAAGGGAGCTCCAATTGCGAACCGCCAAAAAGGCCGAAAAAGGCCAGCATCAGGACATGCCGCTCGCGCCGCCGCTCGATACGATCGGCCGCAAGTACCACGCGCGCATGCGCACCATCCACGCGACGAGCGACTCGTTGAGCGAAGGCGTCGTCGTGCCGGCGCTGCGCGAAGCGATTGTGGAAGGCGTGCTCGCACCCGGCAGTCGCCTGTCCGAAGTACAGGTCGCGAAGCAGTTGAATGTGAGCCGCACGCCGATGCGCGAAGCGTTCGCGCAACTCGAACGCGAAGGGCTCGTCACGATGCTGCCGCGCATCGGCGCATTCGTGCGCTCGGTCAGCGTGCGCGACGTCGAAGAGATCTATACGGTGCGCTCGGCGCTCGAATGCCTTGCGGTGCAGCTTGCGGCGAACCGCATCACCGCGCTCGGGCGCGCGCAGCTCGATGACGTGGTCGCCGCGATGGAGACGGCCGTCGCCGCCGACAATCCTGCAAGCTACGTCGACGCGCTCGATCGCTTCTATACGGTCGTGATGACGATTGCCGATAACCGCACGCTGCAGGAAAGCCATGCGGCGCTGATCGGTCCGGTGCGGCGTGTGCGGCGTATTGCGATGGCGCGCGGCGGGCGCATGCGGGCGTCGTTCGAGCAGTCGGTGCGGATTCGCGATGCGATCGTGAAAAACGATCCGGGTGTGCAGGATTTGATGCGCGAGCAATTACAGGGCGCCTGCAAGGCCGCGCTCGATGTGCTCAATCACGTGGAAGACCATGATGCAGCGTAGCGGCGCCGTGCCGTGCGATTTGGCGCAGGCCCGATGATGTGCAAGAATCGGTCGCATCATGAGTGCTCTTCCGTGGGTCGCCGCACTGCCGATGTACAACGTCTCGCCATCGCTGGAAGCATGCTGGCGCGAGTGGATTCTGGACGTGCTGAGCGCCGTCGAACCCGAGGCGCGCGTCGTCGAAAGCGGTAGCGATCTTTCCGCGTTCTGGCGGCGGGACGACCTGCTGCTCTCGCAAACGTGCGGCTACCCGTTGACGCACGATCTGCGCGGCGCGGTGCAACTCGTTGCGACGCCCTGCTTCGATGCGCCGGGCTGCGTCGGCCCTTATTATTCGAGCGCGCTCGTCACGCATGTCGATGCGCCGTTCGCGGCGCTCGAAAGCTTCCGCGGCTCGACCGTCGCGTTCAATCAGATCGACTCGAACAGCGGCTTCAATGCATTGCGACAGGTCATCGCGCCGCTTGCGCGCGGCGGCCGGTTCTTCGGTTCGTCGTTGCAGACGGGTTCGCATATCGCTTCGCTGCACGCCGTGGCCGAGCGCCGTGCCGATCTTGCCGCGATCGACTGCGTGACGATGGCGTTTGTACGCGACGAACAGCCGGCGCTTGCGCATGCGGTGAAGCAGATCGGGTGGACTCAGGCATCGCCGGGATTACCGCTGATTGCATCGAAAGCGGTGCCGGCGGATCGCATCGCCGCGTTGAGAAGCGCGTTGAGAAGCGCGCTGAACGAAGCACTCGCGATACGGCCGGAGCGGGCGCGGCGGCTACGGTTGAAGGGCTTTGAAATGCTCTCGATCGAGGACTATGCGCGCATTACGCAGCTCGAACACGAGGCCATCGAACTCGGCTATGCGCGGCTAGCGTGATAAGGACGCCGGGATAGAGGCCGCGGGTCATTCGCTCGACAGCACGAGCAGTTGCGCCCCTTCGGCGACCTGATCCCCGACGGCATATAACAGCTCCGCCACCGTGCCCGCGGCAGGCGCGCCGATCGTATGCTCCATCTTCATCGCTTCCATCACGATAAGCGGCGCGCCCTTTTCGACCTTTTCGCCGGGCTCGACGAGCACCGCGATCACTTTGCCCGGCATCGGCGCCGTCAGGCGGCCTTCGCCATGCTCGGCATCGGCCGCATGCGCGAGCAGGTTCTGCCATTCGAACGCGAGCGCCTCACCGCGGCAGAACACATGGAACGTATCGCCATCGACGAACACGCGGCCCGTCACGCGCGCATTGCCAAGCGTTGCGCCATATTCGTGTGCCTCGGCGCCGACCCACCATGCAAACGGCTCGCAACGGCCCGCGAATTCGAGCGTCTGGTCGGCGCCGTCGCGCGCGAATGTGACGGCGAATGGCATGTCGCTTTCGACATCGTTCCAGTTCAGCGTCCGTCGATAGCCGCTATTCAGGCGCCAGTGCGCGAGCGCTTGCCACGGCGATGTGCCGCTCGTCGCCGCAGCACCGGCCGCAGCGCCTTCGCGTTCGAGCAAAGCCGCGCATGCCAACGCCAGTGCGGCGTCGAACGGCTTTTGCGCGGGCGCGAACAATGCGTCGCGATGCCGTTCAATCAGGCCCGTATCGAGGTCGGCGCTCGCGAACGGCTCGCTCGTCACAATACGCCGCAAAAACTCGACGTTCGTATGCGGCCCGACCACTTCGCAGGCCTGCAGCGCGCGGCTCATCCGCTGTAACGCGTCGGCGCGCGTTGCACCATACACGATCAGCTTCGCGATCATCGGGTCGTAGAACGGCGTGATCGTGTCGCCCTCGCGCACGCCGCTGTCGATACGCACGGACGCACGCGGGCCACCCTGCAACGCGCCAATTGTGAATTCGACGCCCGCGGGCATGCGCAAATGCTTGAGCGTGCCCGTCGACGGCAGAAAACCGCGCGCCGGGTGCTCGGCATAGATACGCGCTTCGATCGCGTGTCCGTTGAGCTGCAACTGTTCCTGTGTGCACGGCAGCGCTTCACCGGCCGCGACGCGCAACTGCCATTCGACGAGGTCGTGCCCGGTCACCATTTCGGTCACCGGATGCTCGACCTGCAGCCGCGTATTCATTTCCATGAAGTAGAAGTCGCCGGCCGTCATAATGAATTCGACAGTGCCGGCGCCGACATAGCCGACCGCGCGCGCGGCCGCGACCGCCGCTTCGCCCATCGCGCGGCGCAAGACATCGGAGAGCCCCGGTGCGGGCGCTTCTTCGAGCACTTTCTGATGTCGCCGCTGCACCGAGCAGTCGCGATCGAACAGATAGACGGCCCCGCCATGCGTATCGGCGAACACCTGCACTTCGACGTGGCGCGGCCGCGTCAGATACCTTTCGATCAGCACGCGGTCGTTGCCGAAGCTGCTCGCCGCTTCGCGTTTGCACGACGCGAGCGCCGCCGCGAAGTCTTCACTGCGCTCGACAACGCGCATCCCTTTGCCGCCGCCGCCCGCGCTCGCTTTCAACAGCACGGGGTAGCCGATCGCATCGGCTTCGCGCCTGAGCAGATCCGCGTCCTGATTGTCGCCGTGATAGCCGGGGACAAGCGGCACCGCGGCCGCATGCATCAATGCTTTGGCCGCGGCCTTCGAGCCCATCGCCGCAATCGCTTCGACCGGCGGTCCGATAAAGACCATGCCGGCCGCTTTGCAGGCCTGCGCGAAGTCTTCGTTTTCCGACAGAAAGCCGTAGCCCGGATGCACGGCCTGCGCGCCGCTTGCACGCGCCGCGTCGATAATCCGATCGATGCGCAAATAGCTTTCCGCCGCCGTCGAGCCGCCGATATGCACGGCTTCGTCGCAGGCCGCGACGTGCTTCGCGTTCGCATCCGCATCGGAATAGACCGCCACGCTTGCGATGCCGAGCCGCTTGCACGTAGCGGCGACGCGGCACGCTATTTCGCCGCGGTTCGCAATGACAATCTTGTTGAACATGAATTTGCCCTGGCGCTGTGGATTATTGTGTGCGCCACACCGGCGCGCGCTTCTCGAGAAACGATGCCACCCCCTCGCGCCCTTCGGCGCTGGCGCGCACCTGCGCGATCCGCGCGGCCGTTTCCTCGAGCAATGCACGATCGAGGTCGCGGTCCGCGATGTCCTGCACGAGCTGCTTGCAGGCGCGCACCGCGCGCGGTCCGTTCGAACAGAGAATCGCGGCGAGTTGCTGCACGGTGTCGTCAAGCTTGTCTTCGCCGACCGCTTCGCTGACGAATCCCAGACGCAGCGCGGTCGCGCAATCGAACTGCTCGGCCGTCGCGAAGTAGCGGCGCGAGGCACGTTCGCCGA
The DNA here is from genome assembly GCF_054589215.1 of Paraburkholderia sp. 2C. Lineage (NCBI taxonomy): Bacteria > Pseudomonadati > Pseudomonadota > Betaproteobacteria > Burkholderiales > Burkholderiaceae > Paraburkholderia > Paraburkholderia sp. 2C. The sequence goes on from NZ_BAAILL010000050.1 coordinate 57,955, forward strand.
GCGCGCGGATCACGTATGGGGCGATCGTCGCGGGTATCAGGCCCAACCGCGCTTCGGAGAGGCAGAAGTGCGCGGTGTCCGCGGCAATCACGATATCGCAGGCGGCGATCAGACCCATGCCGCCCGCGTAGGCGTCGCCGTTCACGCGCGCGATCACGGGCTTCGAGCAGCGATAGATCGACCACAGCATGTCGGCAAGACGCAAGGCATCGGCGCGGTTCTCGTCATCCGAATAGCCGGCCATCTTCTTCATCCAGTTCAGGTCGGCGCCCGCGCAGAACGCCTTGCCATTTGCGCGGAGCACAACGGCGCGCACATCGTCGCGCTCGCTCAGATCGCGAAACACCGCGGTGATCTCGCCGATCATCGTTTCGTTGAACGCATTGCGCACGTCCGGACGATTCAGCGTGACCGTCGCCACCTGATGCGTGAATTCGACGATCAGCGTTTCAGGCTTCAGTTCATTCACCATTCGAAACTCCTTGCGCGTGGTTGCCGCACCTTGCGCATCTACATCCGGAACACACCGAAACGCGTGTCCTCGATCGGCGCGTTCATCGCGGCTGACAATCCGAGGCCGAGCACGTCGCGCGTTTGCGCCGGATCGATCACGCCGTCGTCCCAGAGGCGTGCGCTTGCGTAGTACGGGTGGCCCTGGTGCTCGTATTGCGCGCGAATCGGCTGTTTGAACGCCTCTTCTTCGGCTGCGCTCCACGTGCCGCTCTTCGCTTCGATGCCGTCGCGCTTCACGGTGGCGAGCACCGATGCGGCCTGTTCGCCGCCCATTACCGAAATGCGCGCGTTCGGCCACATCCACAGAAAACGCGGCGAAAATGCGCGACCGCACATGCCGTAGTTGCCCGCGCCGAACGAGCCGCCGATGATGACCGTCAACTTCGGCACTTTTGCGGTCGCGACCGCGGTGACCATCTTCGCGCCATTGCGCGCGATGCCTTCGTTTTCGTATTTGCGACCGACCATAAAACCGGTGATGTTCTGCAGAAACACGAGCGGAATCTTGCGCTGGCAGCACAGTTCGATGAAGTGCGTGCCCTTCAATGCCGACTCCGAAAACAGGATGCCGTTGTTCGCAACGATGCCGACCGGATGTCCCCAGATATGCGCAAAACCGGTGACGAGCGTTGTGCCGTAGCGCATCTTGAATTCGTCGAAAGCGGAATCGTCGACGATACGCGCGATTACTTCGCGAATATCGAAAGGCTTGCGCGTATCGACCGGAATCACGCCGTAGATGCTCTTCGCGTCGTAACGCGGCGGCTGCGGTTCCCGCAGCGCGAGCGGCTGCGCCTTGCGCCGGTTCAGATTCGCGACGATGCTGCGCGCGATCGCAAGCGCGTGCGCATCGTTTTGCGCGAGATGATCGACCACGCCCGATAAACGCGTGTGCACGTCGCCGCCGCCGAGGTCTTCGGCGCTCACTTCCTCGCCGGTCGCGGCCTTCACGAGCGGCGGGCCGCCGAGAAAAATCGTGCCCTGGTTCTTCACGATGATCGACTCGTCGCTCATCGCCGGCACATAGGCGCCGCCCGCGGTGCACGACCCCATCACGACCGCAATCTGCGGAATACCGGCCGCGGACAGATTCGCCTGGTTATAGAAGATGCGGCCGAAGTGGTCGCGATCGGGAAACACGTTGTCCTGATTCGGCAGATTGGCGCCGCCGGAATCGACGAGGTACACGCAAGGCAAGCGGTTTTCCGCGGCAATCTCCTGCGCGCGCACGTGCTTCTTGACCGTGATCGGGTAGTACGTGCCGCCCTTGACGGTCGCGTCGTTGCAGACGATTACGCATTCCTGCCCGGCGATGCGCCCGATGCCGGTGATCACGCCGGCGCCCGGCGCGTCGTCGTTGTACATGCCGAATGCAGCGAGTTGCGAGAGTTCGAGAAACGGCGTGCCGGGGTCGAGCAGTTGCGCCACGCGCTCGCGCGGCAACAGTTTGCCGCGCGATACGTGCTTGTCGCGCGCGGCCGTGCCGCCCCCGAGCGCGAGCTTGCCGATCCTGTCGCGCAGGTCCGCGACGAGCGCTTCGAGTGCGGCGGCGTTCGCGCGGAAATCGTCCGAGCGCGGGTTCAACTTCGTTTCGATGACCGGCATTGCGTGCTGCTCCCTACATTGTTTCGGCAAACAGTTCGCGGCCGATCAGCATGCGGCGAATCTCGCTCGTGCCCGCGCCGATCTCGTAGAGTTTCGCGTCGCGCCACAAACGGCCGACTGGATATTCGTTGATGTAACCATTGCCGCCGAGAATCTGAATCGCCTCGCCGGCCATCCACGTTGCCTTTTCCGCGGTATAGAGAATCACGCCCGCGCAATCCTTGCGCACCTGGCGAATATGATCTTTGCCGAGCGTGTCGAGATTGCGGCCCACCGCATACAGATACGCGCGGCAGGCCTGGAACGTCGTATAGAGATCGGCGAGCTTGCCCTGGATCAGCTGGAATTCGCCGATCGGCTGGCCGAACTGCTTGCGGTCATGCACATAGGGCACCACGGCGTCCATCACGGCCGCCATGATGCCGGTCGGGCCACCTGCCAGGACGGCGCGCTCGTAGTCGAGCCCGCTCATCAAAACGTTGACGCCGCCGTTCAGTTCGCCGAGCACATTCTCCTGCGGCACCTCGACGTCCTGAAACACGAGTTCGCCAGTGTGCGAGCCGCGCATACCGAGCTTGTCGAGCTTCTGCGCCGCCGAAAAACCGCGCGCGCCCTTCTCGACGATGAACGCGGTAATGCCGCGCGCGCCAGCTTCGGTGTCCGTCTTCGCATAGACGACCAACGTATCGCAATCGGGACCGTTGGTAATCCACATCTTGGTACCGTTCAGCACGTAATGGTCGCCTTTTTTGTCCGCACGCAATTTCATGCTGACGACATCCGAGCCCGCATTCGGCTCGCTCATCGCGAGCGCGCCGACGTGTTCGCCCGACACGAGCTTCGGCAAAAACCTGCGCTTCTGCGCTTCGGTGCCGTTGCGATGGATCTGGTTCACGCACAGATTCGAATGCGCGCCATAGGACAGCCCGACCGACGCGGATGCGCGCGAGATCTCTTCCATCGCAACCATATGCGCGGTGTAGCCCATGCCCGCACCGCCGTATTCCTCGGCGACGGTCATGCCGAGCACGCCGAGATCGCCGAACTTACGCCAGAGGTCCATTGGGAATTGATCGGTACGGTCGATTTCGCCGGCACGCGGCGCGATCTCTTTCGCCGCGAATCCCGCGATGCTGTCGCGCAGCATTTCGATCTCTTCACCGAGTGGGAATTGCAGGCCGGGCAAGTTGCTCATTCGAATCTCCCAGATAAGCGGCCGAACGTGCGGTCGGATGGGCGGCTCGTTGTGAGCCCTGTCGTAAGCCCTGTCGTGAGGCCCATGGTGAGGCTCTGCTGTGAGGCCTATGGTGAGGCCGGACTGCCCGCCATTCGCCGTGCCGCTGATGCGCAACGCGTATGCCGCACTGCGGCAGCCACGGATTTTCTGAGCATGGCTCAGGATTTTCCTCGACTGCCGAATACGATCCGCCGTAGCGATGTACCATCGCAAACGCCGTTACAGTGCGCATTTCACGCCAGATTTACGTAAGCGTCAATAGGTATTTCTGAGCGAAGCTCATAAATCGGCAAGCGTACTGAAGCCTTACGTGCCATGCTAGTATCGACAGGTGCCGGGCCCATCCGGCACTGAAATCTGAATTGGGCTCATATGATGCGCGTAACAAGGGACGAGACACCGGCTTCCCGCCGGCAGCCGGCGGGACGCAAGTCGCAGCAGCGTGTGAAGGAAATTCTCGAAGCCGGCCGCGACGTGTTCTCCGAAAAGGGATACGAGCGAGCGACCACGGCCGAGATTGCGCATCGTCTCGGTATTTCGGAGGCCACCGTATTCAGCTATTTCCGCGGCAAGCGCGAGTTGTGCGCACGCGTGATCGGCGACTGGTACGACGAAATCATCGAAGCGATCGAAGCGGGCTTGCCGCGTGACGGCGGTGTGCGTCAGCAGTTCGCGTTTATCGTTCGTACACATTTACGGCTCATGCTCGTGAACGGCACCGGGTTGTGCTCGCTCGTGCTCTCGGAAGGACGTACGCAGCAGCACGAATTGAGCGAGGCCCTGACGGGACTGCACCGTCGCTATACCGCGCCGCTGATGCGCGTGCTCGCGCAAGGACAGGCCACGGGGCAAGTGCGCGCCGACATGCCGCTGCGCCTCTTGCGCTCGCTCGTATTCGGGCCGATGGAGCATGTGCTGTGGGAAGCGACGCTCGCCAATCGCCGCTCCGATATCGACGCGACCGCGGACCGGCTCATCGACGTGCTGTGGTCCGCACTGCAGCCACCCGACGTCGCGCGCACCGCGCTTGCGCAATTCCGCCATGACGTGAGCGAAGCAACGCGCCGGCTCGAGCAGGCGGAAGCCGCGCTGCGGGACACGCCGCCCGTGCGCGAGACGCGGCGTTCGCGCAGAGAGAACAACAACGGCGGCGCATAAACGCCATGCTTCCACGCATTTCGTGGCGCGGCCCAGGGCACGCGCGCTCCGCGAAAGCAATTGACACGCTTTCTGGCTCGTATATCCTGAATACGTAAGGTCCGTTTAATTTCAACGCGCCAAATCGAGTGTCATCGTGAAAGTCCGAGGCCCTTTGGTAAGGTGGAACCGCAGCCAGCCCGCGAGGTGTCTTCGCGCCGACTGTACCAACGTCGACGGTATCGATAGCGGCATGCAGGCAATACTTGTATTGCGCCGCTTTCTATCCGTCTTTGCCGTCATTTCCCGCCGTTCGGTCAGACGTCACAATATCGTCTGCGCACGCGCCTTCGTCGCCATTCATTCCGACGGCGTCGCGTCCCTGCTGCCCTAGCGCCTCTTCCGGCGTCTCCCTTTTCGCTATCGCTCCATTTCGCCTTGTTGGCGCACGCATTCACGTTGCGCAACGGCGGGTTTGCGCGTGTTCCGGCATAGCTACTGAAGCGACGCGCGCATGCGTTGTTCGAGGTCCGCTCGGCTTGCGGCCTCGCGATGCACCGCGCGTAGCCCGGCTATTCGTATCGCGCGGCGCGATGCGCTGACCGCGGTCGCGCCACAGAACGCTATTCATATCCGTTTTCGGGTCTTTCCAAAATCTGCCGAGCCAAACCATTAGTCATGCAAACAAAGCCCCTGATCGGCATCACTGCCGATAAAACGGGCGCTACAGATACATCGCTCGCGAATCGGTGAAGCACGAGCGTATTGGCAGGCACACAGAGAGAACAATCATGTACGACATCGATGAATTTCTAAAGAAGCACCATATCACCGAGATCGAAGCCATCATCCCGGATATGGCCGGCATCGCGCGCGGCAAGATCATTCCGCGCAGCAAGTTCGAATCGGGTGAAACGATGCGCCTGCCGCAGGCCGTGATGGTGCAAACCGTCACCGGCGACTACCCGTCGGACGGCAGGCTGACCGGCGTGACCGACCCCGACATGGTATGTGTGCCCGATGCATCGACGATCCGCATGATCCCGTGGGCCGTCGATCCGACCGCGCAGGTGATTCACGATTGCGTGCATTTCGACGGCACGCCGGTCGAGATTTCGCCGCGCCGCGTATTGCGGCGCGTGCTCGATCTTTATCAGGAGAAAGGCTGGAAGCCGATCGTCGCGCCCGAACTCGAGTTCTATCTCGTCGATATGAACAGGGACCCGGACCTGCCGCTGCAGCCGCCGATCGGCCGCACCGGTCGCGCGGAGACAGGACGGCAGGCGTATTCGATCGAAGCGGTCAACGAGTTCGATCCGCTTTTCGAAGACATCTACGAGTATTGCGACATTCAGGAACTCGAAGTCGACACGCTGATTCACGAAGTGGGCGCCGCGCAGATGGAAATCAATTTTCTGCATGGCGACCCGCTCAATCTGGCAGACCGCGTATTTCTGTTCAAGCGCACGGTGCGTGAAGCGGCGCTGCGCCACCAGATGTACGCAACCTTTATGGCGAAGCCGATGGAAGGCGAACCGGGCTCGGCGATGCATGTGCACCAAAGCCTCGTCGATATCCATAGCGGCGAGAATCTGTTCACAGGCCGCGACGGCGAGCCGACCGCCCTTTTCCACGGCTATCTCGCGGGACTGCAGAAATACACGCCTGCGCTGATGCCGATCTTCGCGCCGTATATCAATTCGTATCGGCGGCTCTCGCGTTTCATGGCCGCGCCGATCAATGTTCAATGGGGCTACGACAATCGCACGGTCGGCTTTCGCATTCCGCATTCCGGACCCCACGCGCGGCGCATCGAAAATCGTATTCCAGGCGTGGACTGCAATCCGTACCTTGCGATTGCGGGCACGCTCGCGGCCGGTTACCTCGGCATGACGCAGCATCTGCGCCCCACCGAACCGCTATCGAGCGATGGTTACCAGATGCCGTATCAACTGCCGCGCAATCTCGAAGAAGGCCTCACGCTGATGGCCGCGTGCGCGCCGCTTGCCGAAACGCTCGGCGAGCGATTTGTCAAAGCGTACCTGACATTAAAGGAAACCGAATACGAAGCGTTCTTCCGTGTGATCAGCTCGTGGGAACGCCGGCATTTGCTGCTGCACGTCTAACGACAACGGAGCCAAACCATGAGCCTGACGACAGAAGAAACCGTCTTTGCGACATCGACGCCAGCGTCGACAGCAGCGACGAACGATAAACGGCCACGCGACACATCGCGGCATGCACGCAGCACCGCCGACTATCGCGCGCTCGACGCCGCACATCATATCCATCCGTTCTCCGATATGGGAACGTTGAACCGTAGCGGCAGCCGGGTGATTGTGAAGGCCGAAGGCGTCTACCTGTGGGATTCCGACGGCAACCGGATTATCGATGGAATGGCTGGCCTGTGGTGTGTGAACGTCGGCTATGGCCGCAAGGAACTCGCCGACGCCGCCTACCGCCAGATTCGGGAGCTATCGTTTTACAACACGTTCTTCAAGACTACGCATCCGCCTGTCATCGAGCTGTCGGCATTGCTTGCCGAGTTGACACCCGCGCCGTTCAATCACTTCTTCTATTGCAACAGCGGCTCGGAAGCCAACGACACGATGCTGCGTATCGCGCACCGGTATTGGGCCGTGCAGGGCAAGCCCGGCAAGAAGTATGTGATCTCGCGCAATAACGGTTACCACGGCTCGACGATCGCGGGCGGCACGCTCGGCGGCATGGACTCTATGCACGAGCAGATGCCGTCGCCGGTACCGCATATCGTGCATATCGACCAGCCGTATTTCTTCGGCGAAGCGGCGGCCGACGTCACGCCCGACGCCTTCGGCCTCGAACGTGCGCGGCAACTCGAAGCGAAAATTCTCGAGCTGGGCGCGGAGAACGTCGCGGCGTTTATCGGTGAGCCTTTCCAGGGGGCGGGCGGTGTGATTTTTCCGCCAGCGAGCTATTGGCCTGAAATTCAGCGGATTTGCCGCCAATACGATGTGCTGCTCGTCGCCGATGAAGTGATCGGCGGTTTCGGCCGCACCGGCGAATGGTTCGCGCACCAGCACTTTGGCTTCGAACCCGACCTGATGACGCTCGCGAAAGGAATGACAAGCGGGTATGTGCCGATGGGCGCGGTCGGCTTGCACGATCGCATCGCCCGCGCGCTGATTGAAAACGGCGAGTTCAATCATGGCATGACCTATTCGGGTCATCCGGTCGCGGCCGCGGTTGCCATCGCCAATCTCACGTTATTGCGCGAGCAAGGCATTGTCGAGCGCGTCAAGCACGAAACGGGGCCGTACTTTCAGCGGCTGTTGCGCGAGACCTTCGCGGGACATCCGATTGTCGGCGAGGTCGAGGGTGCGGGCCTGGTTGCCGGCGTCCAGTTCGCCAGCGAAGCCGCCACGCGCCGGCGCTTTGACAATGGCGCCGAGGTCGGCACGATCTGCCGCGATTTCTGCTTCAACGGCAATCTGATCATGCGCGCGACGGGAGACCGCATGTTGCTTTCGCCGCCGCTCGTTATTACGAAGAGCGAAATCGATGAAATCGTCGAGAAGGCAAAGCGTGCGATCGATGCAACCGCGCGACAGATCGAAGACCACTGAAGAAACATAAGACGCGAGCGCGCCGGCGCTTCGCGTCCGCAACATGTGCGCCACGCAATCGCGGTCCAGCCCACGTTACGGTGAATTAACTCAATGTCCACACGCATGGGGCAATCATCCGGTATGAACGACAAACACCGGTAGAATCCGGCCCGTCGCCCGACGACGTCACGCTTCGTCCCGGTACACCATCGGAACCACCCCTCAATGACTACCTCCCTCGATCACCGCGCCGACGCACTGATCCAGAACTCTTACTACGAAGCCAACGTCTCCCGCCCCGCTACCGACGACCCGGTCTTCAAAGGCACGCTCGAAGCCGACGTCTGTGTGATCGGTGCGGGGTTTTCGGGCCTGTCCGTCGCGCTCGAGTGCCGCGCGCGCGGCTTGTCCGTCATCGTGCTCGACGCACACCGGCCCGGTTGGGGAGCATCGGGTCGCAACGGCGGGCAGATGCTGGTCGGCTTTGCCAAAGATGAAGCGATCGAGCAGGCGCTCGGCACGGAAGGCGCCCGCGCCGCGTGGGCTCTGTCCGTCGATGGCGTCGCACTCGTGCGCGAGCGAATCGAGCGTTATCGAATCGACTGCGATTTCACGCAGGGCTATCTGACCGTCGCCACCCAAGAAAAGCGGATCGCGGACCTTCGCGCCTGGATGGATGCGGCCGCGACACGCTGGGGTTATCCGCACCTGCAATGGATCGACCGCGATGCAATGCGCTCGCGCATCGCATCCGGACGCTATCTGGCCGGCGTGTTCGACCCGCTCTCCGGGCATTTGCATCCGCTCAAATATTGCCTCGGCCTCGCCGATGCAGCGCGTAAGGAAGGCGCACGACTTTTCGCTCATTCGCCGGTAGTCGAGGTAATACGCGGCGCCCAACCGGTTGTGCGCACAACGAGCGGCGAAGTGCGCTGCCGTTTTGTTGCCGCATGTGGGAACGCTACGCTTGAAAACGTGCTGCCCCCGGCAATCGCCGCACGCATTGCGCCGATTGCGTCCTATATCGTTGCGACCGAACCGCTCGGCAAAGCGCGCGCGGATGCACTGATTGCCGGACGTGCCGCTGTCTGCGATAACAACTTCTTCCTCGATTACTTTCGCGTATCGGCGGACCACCGCTTGCTGTTCGGCGGCCGCGCAACGTCGACGGGCATGGCACCCGCGCGGCTCAGCGAGGCTATCCGGAAGCGCATGCTGACGGTTTTCCCGCAACTCGCCGATGCGCGCATCGAATATGCATGGGGCGGTTTCGTCGATGTCACGCGCAATCGCGCGCCCGACTTCGGCGCAATCGATCCGAATTATTTCTACGTGCAGGGCTTTTCGGGCCACGGCGTCGCGCTAACCGGCATCGCCGGCCGCGTCGTTGCACAGGCGATCGCGCAAGACCGTGCCGCGCTCGAGCTGTTTGCCGGGATCCGTCACGCGCGCTTTCCGGGAAGCCCCGTACTGCGCGGTCCCACGCTCGAACTTGGCATGCTGTATCACCGGGTTCGCGAGTTGTTTCAGGCGTGAGCGAGCCGAATGCGGAGGTCCACCGGTTAAAGCATTATTCGAACTCACGCCGGGTCGCGGTCACGACCTGCTGTTTGAGAAACGGAACAACGTTGACGACGCGCATCGTCGATCGAACAAAACCGAGCATCGCTCGTCCCGCGACCGGCCGATGAAGCAGGCTTCGCTCATCGTAACGCTCGCGTGATTTCAAAACCGCCGCGAAGCCGTATTGCCGCATCTGAAGTTCGTATGCGGCAACCGCCGTGCCCAGCGTTGCATGACCGCGCAGGACGCTACCCAACTCATGCGACAGCAACGCCGCATCGCGCAGTGCGGTATTGGCGCCCGCGCCACCGCCCGGTGTCATCAGGTGGATCGCATCGCCAAGCACCGTCACGGATCGCGTTGGCCACGGCGCGACAGGGGCGGACGTCCGAATATTGCCGATAAACAGGCTGTCGCGATCGGCGGCGGCATAAAGCGACTTCAGGTGAGCATGCCAATTGCGCGTCGCCTCGAGAACAAGCGCGAGATGATCGGTGTCCGGCACCAGCGGGTTTGCCGACCAGTTCGAAGCCGCGCCCCAAACAGCCCATGTGACGACGTCGCGCCTGTCGACGAACTGCATTCCAGGCCACCGGGCATAGATGTCTCGCGGCTCGTCGAAAGAAAGCGCATGCACGACTCCGCCAAAACCTTTCGGTGCAAGAACCAGTGTGATGCCACCCAATATTTTCGCGGGCAGTAGTGCTCGCGTACTGGCGTCTAACGGCGTTGTTCCCGCGATTCCCAGTATGCCGGTTTCCTCGATCTGCGCGTGGGGCAGCAACTGGCTGCGCACCCTCGAATTGGCGCCGTCGGCGCCGACGATAAGATCGGCTGTTACGCTGCTGCCATCGGCGAAATGTGCGGCGACCGTGCCATCGTCAAGTTCGGTGTAGCGTTCGAATCTTTTACCGAAATGAACCCTGTCTTCGAGGCCGCACATCATGACCTGTCTCAACGTAAGACGCGTCGCGGAACGCCCGACACCTACATCTCCGGCGTCCACGCTGAGCGTTTCTTTAAGCTGCTCGGTCATGTAATTCAGGTACCGCGGCGTACGCGCGCATGCGGCGTTGAAGAAATCGATGACGTCTTCCGGCAGGCATTCCTTCAACGCCCTCATGCCGATGCCGTCGATCCCAATACGATATCCGGGCGGCCCATCGACTCGCGTGCGATCGCGCTCAAATACATTGACTTCGATTCCCTGGCGATGAAGGCCATGTGCGAGGCAAAGGCCCCCGGTTCCTGCGCCTATGATCGCAACACGTAAAGGCTTTCTGTTCATATCGGCGGCTTCCGACGGGTCGGGATTGCGAGGTGTATGCCGGGCGTCTCCCCGATTGGGATCCAAACCCGACGATCGAATCCTTGCGCAAACGACTGAATCCGCCCGGGCTAAATCCGAATCCAGGCCGCATGCGGCGAACGAATCCAGTCGCGGAAATCGACATCGATATTTGAGCATTCAACTATGCGCGAATGCATGCGCGTGCAGGTACGATCCAGGGTGACTTGAATATCCAAGTTTCTTCGAGGTGTCCATGCAATACGTCTGGCCGTTTCTTGTCGGAGCGTTCTTGTGTAATTCGATCCCTCATCTGTGTGCGGGTCTGCAGGGACATCGGTTTCCCACGCCCTTTGCGCGACCACCCGGCGTGGGCGATTCATCGCCGGTCGTCAACATCGTGTGGGGATTCACGAACCTCGTTCTCGCCCTGGTTGTTGCACGGTATCGCTGGAACGTGCCCAGCACAGCACCGGATGGCGTGTCGGCCCTGGCGGGTGGACTCGTTACGGCGCTGTCCCTTGCTTTCCATTTCGGAAAGGTTCAGCGCCGCAAGGGCGCGCGAAGCTAGTCATCACGCGCGTTGCAACCCGTCGTAAAGCCGCTCCTCGAACTGGCCGTACAGATCGACGACGCGTGCGTCGTAAAAGGGTAGCGTCTGCGTAAAGAGCGATCCCGCCACGCGTTTCACGGGATCCAGCCAGAAGTGGGTGTTCAGCAACCCGGCCCAGCTGACGCTGCCCGCACTGCGGCCATGTGGGCCCGGCTGCGCATTGATATCGAACGACAGCCCCCACTTATGCGGCTGTCCAGGAAACAGATCGAAGCTGTTCGACCATGACGGCTGAGCCGACTTCATTTCGACAACCTGAATATCGCCGATGTGATTGCGCAACATCGTGGCTACGGTATCCGCGCGCAAGACGCGTTCGCCGTGGTAAGCACCATCGTTGAGCAGCATTTGCAGAAACGCCATATAGTTGCGCGGCGTGCTAAAGAGTCCGCCGCCGCCCATAAAGAACTCGGGGCGCTGGTTCATCTCGAACGGCTCCGGCGCCAGCGAGCCGTCCGGCTGGCGGCGATGCATCGTTGCAACGCGGCGCTTCTGTTCGCTTCCTATCAGGAAGCCTGTATCGCGCATATCGAGCGGCTCGAAAACGCGCTCGCGAAAATAGACCTCCAGCGACTGGTCGGTGACAGCTTCAACGAGCTTTCCAACCCAATCCATGCTGATACCGTACTGCCAGCGCTCACCCGGCTCGAATTCGAGCGGCGCGGCAAAGGCGCCATTCAGCGAGTAGCCGATGTCGGGCATGCCCGTCGCTTTTTCATACTGGCCTAGCCGCTCGCTCCAGATGCTATACGTATAGCCCGATGTGTGGGTCAGCAGATGGCGCACTGTAATCGCCTTGCGCGCCGGACGCAGTATCGGAGCGCCTGAAGCATCGAATCCTTCAAGAATGGGCGGCGATTTCAGTTGCGGCAGAATGTCGGCCGCCGGCTGATCCAGTTGCAGTTTGCCCTGTTCGACAAGCTGCATGCAGGCCGTAGCCGTGATGGCCTTGGTCATCGACGCGAGCCAGAAAACCGAATCCGGCCCGATCGGCTCGCCGGTGCGAATGTCTACCGTGCCCGCCGACCCTTCGTAGACGAGCCCGCGCTGTGTTGCGCCCATAGCGACGACGCCGGCCACCACGCCGTCGTTGACCGCGTGCTGCAGGCACGCGTCGATCGACGTGAAGCCAGTCCGCCGCACCGTTTCCGTGCGCTTAGGCAAGCGCGTCGTTGCCGCATGCGCATTGCCGTCCATCAGCGCACCCAGTGTCGCGGCGGTCACCATGCCTGCAGCCCCCTTGAGCAGGCGCCGGCGATCTATTCCGTCTGTCATCTGATTTCTCCAGAGCGTTTGTACTGTGTGACTGCATGAGGTATCGATGCGACGGAATTCTGGACAGACGGCAGCACGAACAAAATGGCCGGAACGACACTGGAAAAGTGACATCGCGTCACGAATCGCGCACACGGGCCGGAATAACGTCGATCGCATGGCTGTTCCTGTCTATAGGCCGGCACCGCGCGCGTTTCGCGATGAAGCGTGGCGTGGGGCCTGGCGCTGGTTTCCGACTGTCCGCCTCCTGGAGCCCATGCGATGCAATTCAGCGATTTCTCGAGCCCTGCGTTCTTTAACAACCCTTACCCGCTCTATGACGAAATGCGCGCCGCCGGGCCGCTTGTCAAACTCTCCCCGGGGCTCTATGTGACCGGGCGCTATTCGGTTGTGCAGGATTTGTTGTCAGACCGGCGTTTCGGCAAAGGTATCGAGGCCAGCGTGAAGGCCCGATATGGCGAAAGCGCTATCGACCAGCCCATCTTTCGCATGGCCACCCACATGCTCGCGGGACTGAACCCGCCGACCCATACGCGGCTGCGCGCCTTGCAGATGAAGGCGTTCACGGCTCGTCAAATCGAACGTTTTCGCGTGGCGTCGCAAGACATTTCCCGTCATCTTGCCGACGCGTTAATCGCCAACGATCAGCCGGATGTGATTCGCGACTTTGCATTTCCGCTGCCTGCGCAGATCATTTGCACGATCATGAACGTGCCGCTGGAAGATGCGCCGATGTTAAAGCGGCTAAGCGACGATGTATCCCGCGTGCTCGATGTCAACCTCATGAGCCCGGAGCAGCTTCAGAAAGGCAACGATTCGGTTCTTGAACTCCAGCGGTATTTCACCGCGCTGTTCGAATTGCGCAGACGAAGCCCAGGCGACGACCTCATATCGCAAATGGTTGCGGCCGAGGAAAACGGCGATGTGATGACTAACGAGGAACTTGTCGCGAACGTTCTTCTTCTGTTTGTAGCCGGTCATGAAACCACGACTAATATTATCGGCAACTCACTGGTTTCGTTGCACCGGCATCCGGAGCAGTTGATCCTCGCCCGGTCCAATCCGGCCATGCTGCCGAATGTCATCACGGAATGCATGCGCCACGAAACGTCGGTTCAATCGACCATGCGCGTTGCGCTCGAAGATGCGGAAGTCGAAGGCGTACAGATGACTCGCGGCGACGTGGTGTTCGTTTGGCTCGGCGCGGCACATCGCGATCCCGAGAAGTTCGTCGAGCCCAACAGATTAAAGGTCGACCGATCGTTCAAGGATGTCAAAATACTGAGCTTCGGCGGCGGCCTGCATTTTTGCCTTGGCGCGCGGCTTGCCTCGATGGAGATCGAAGCCGCGCTGGGCACGCTGTTTTCCCGACTGCCGGACATGCGCATTACGAACCTCGACGATCTGCACTGGCACAAGCGTTCGCAACTTCGCGGCGTCGAGTCTTTGCAGATAGCCCGTTCCTGACGACGCTCTTATGACGACCCAGCTCACTGCCGCCATCGCATCGAAATTTGCCAGTCTCGTGCTCAGTCACCTGACGCGCGAGTACCCGAACCAGTTGAGTCATCGGCTCGCCGGGCCGCAAGATGTACAAAGTCCGCGTTCGCTGCATCCGCTCTTTTACGGCAGCTTCGACTGGCATTCGTGCGTGCACGGCTACTGGCTCGTGCTGCGTCTGATCGACCGCTTTCCCGATTTGCCGGAAGCCGCGCGCATCATTCAGGTAGTCGACACACATTTCACCGACGCGAACGTCGCCGGCGAACGCGCCTATCTGGACTTGCCGCATAACCGCGGCTTCGAGCGTCCGTATGGCTGGGCGTGGCTGCTTGCGCTCGCCGCGCAGGTCGATGCGCTGCAGCTTCCGCACGCCGCGCGTTGGGCAACAACGATCGCGCCGCTTGCCGATGCTTTTGTCGAACGCTTCGAGGAATTTCTTCCGAAGTGCACCTACCCGCTTCGTGTCGGCACGCACTTCAATACCGCGTTTGCGCTCACGCTCGCGCTTGATTTCGCGCGTGCGTCTGCTTCGCGCAGATGGCTTGAAACGCTGATCGTCGATTCCGCAAGACGCTGGTATCTGAACGATGCGGGCTGCCAGGCATGGGAGCCGTCGGGCGACGAATTCCTGTCGCCGGCGTTGATGGAAGCGGAATTGATGCGCCGCGTGCTCGCGCCTGCCGAGTTCGACATCTGGTTTGCGCGTTTTCTGCCCGGGCTCGCGTCACGGCAGCCCGCCACGCTATTCGTGCCTGCGGCAGTGTCCGATCGCAGCGACGGCAAGATCGCGCATCTCGACGGGCTCAATCTCAGCCGCGCGTGGTGTCAACGCTCGCTTGCGCGCGCGTTGCCCGACAGCGATGTGCGGCGCGCGCTGCTACTCGATGCCGCCGAACATCATCTGCAAAGTGCGCTTAAGCATGTCGCCGGCGATTATATGGGCGAGCATTGGCTCGCAACATTTGCAATGCTCGCACTCGAAGCGTGATCAACCGGCGTGCGCCCTGTGCGGGTCTTCGAGTTGGCTCTCAGGCTGGACTTCGCCCTCGCCTTTAGCCTTGCCTGAAGCGATGCGGCGAAGCATGGCGTGGAACGCATATTTGATTCGCTCAACGCTTGCCGTCTTATAGGGAAACGACCCGTTGTCGCCGTGCGCAAGCATGCACGCGTTGACCTCGAACACAACGACCGCGCCATTTTCATCGAGCGCGCAATCGATGCCGAAGTAGTCGAGCCCGATGGTCGCGCCGATCGTACGCAGCGCGGCGTACTGCGCTTCACCGAATACGCCCTTCGGATTCTCGAGGAACCGCTGTTCCTCTTCCTGCATCCACGGCGTACGTGCCATCGCGGTCGTCGCGTGGTGCACTTTCCACTGATCGCCGATTGCGAGGTGATACGGCAGGATCTCGCCATCGACATAGAAAAAGCGGTACTTGCGGTAGTGTCCGTCCTGCGATTTGTACTCGACAAACGGCGTCAGATAGTAGTCGCAACTGTCGCCGTGCCGCTCGACGAACGCACGCACTTGCCACATCAGATGCACCAGTTCGAAGTCGTTTCCGCCGTGCGTGCCGGCCCGCCGCAACAGCAACGGAAACGGCCATGGAAACGCCGCTTCGTCGGCAATCAGCGCGCGCAACGCATCGGTCGTGTACAGGCGCGCTTGCGGCACGATACATCCGGGCGTATCGGCAATCAGCTTCGCAATCGATTCGCGTCCGGTGTACGCAATCCGTTTCGGATGATTGACGATCGGCTTGCCGATCTGATCGACGAATTCTTCCGCCAGCGCAAGCATCGGTCCGCACTGATCGACATCGGCGATCAGGTTCACCACCACATCGCCGCTGTTGCGCAAGACTTCGTTGTCGTATTTGAAGTCCTGCAGCAGGTTCAGCACATTGCTGTCGAACGGCGCGCCTTCGACGAGATACGAGAACGGCGTATTGCCGCGCCCGGGCGCAAACACGAACAGCGCGCTAAAGGGCGACGGCTTGACAGCTGACGGCACGTTGACGAACAGCTTATGTTCGAGCGCGCGACGGTAATGTGCGTCGGCCTCCTCGTTCAGATACAGCGACTGCTCGAAGTTCGCAACGAGGTGCAGTGTTTCAGGGTCGTTCGGCTGCTTTTCGAGGATGCTCCTGAAATGCTCGAGCGCGCGCCGAGGGCGCCCGGCGCTCGCGTGCGCAAACCCGATCTCGCGGTGCACAGGCACACATTCGTCGGGATCTTCGGCAAGCATCGGCGTCAGCCAGCCGATCGCCGCGTCATGCCGGTTCGTCCGGTTCAATACCTCGGCCAGTCCGAAACGCGCACTCCAATGCGTGGGGGCGTTCTTGATTACTTCGAGGTACAGATTTTCGGCAAGATCGAGACGACCTTCGCGATGATGGCTAAACGCGCTTTGCAGCAGATTGTTGATGGACATGGCGGATAGCGCGTGAGGAAGTCATGCGGCAGAGGGGTCGCGCCGCGCGCACGAAACATAGCAGAACATCGGTACGTATGGGGGTGTTTGAATGCCATGCGTAAGCTTCTATTTTTTACGCAGCAACAATTGAAAGCTTGAGAGACGGCGCCAAGGCGTCCGAATGCCCTAAAGGAATTTTCACGTGCAGCGATTGTTATATCGATGAAACCCGTCGATGAAACCCGCGCACACGGAACGCTATGCCGAATCGTATATGCGCTAGCGATCGGACAACCCCCAATACGCAACCTGCACGGTACGCTGATCCATCACATGCTCACCGATAAACCTTCGTTTCTGCTTGTTCACGGCGCCTGGCACGGCGCTTCCACGTGGCGTCATCTGGCGCCTCTGCTCGAAGCGCGAGGCCATATCGTGCGCGCGTACGACCTGCCCGGCGCTGGCGCACAGGCGAAGCAACCGGCGTCATATCTTCGCCTGCCACGCGACAACGAAACCTTCGCGGCCGAACCGACATTGAATGCCGGGATTACGCAGGACGACCGCACGCGGGCAGCCATTGGATGGATCGAGGACATGCATCGGCAAACCGGTTTGCCCGTGATTCCGGTCGGCCATTCGCTCGGGGGCGTGACGGTTACCGGCGTTGCGCAAGCGCGTCCCGAGCTCGTGCATGCGGCTGTCTATCTGGCCGCGTATCTGGTGCCGCCCGGCCAGGTGCCAGCAAAGATTCGCGCGCTGCCATCGATGAGCGGCTCGCTGATCGGCTTGCCGAGCAGAGGCGATCCATTGAAGACCGGCGCGTCCCGTATCGATCCGCGCAACCCCGACCCCGCATATCGCGAGTTGCTCAGGCGTGCGTTTTATGGCGACATCGACGAGGCCGCGCTCGACGACGAGCTCTCGCTACTGCATTGCGACGAGCCAGTGGCCGCGCTTACCGCGCCGTCCGAGATGACGCGCGAGCGCTTCGGCAGCGTACCCCGGCACTACATTCGCACGGCTGGCGATGCGTCGATGATGCCCGGCGCACAGGACCATCTGATCTCCGCGGTTGACGCGACAATGGGCAATGCGACGACCCTTCATACGCTACCGTCCGGTCATTCGCCACATGTGACGCAGCCTGCGTCGCTCGCCGAACTGCTTTGCGCGATCGCCGCGAACGTTTAGGCGGCCTTCGTGATCGGCTGTGCGGCGAGGGGCTGTGCGGCAGGGCTGTGCGGCACCGCACCAACACCTACAAAGAAAAAACTTTACATTACGTTTTACTTTCAACTATAAAGGTAACGCATGTCGCGAACCCGCTTTGTCTCGCCGCATGTCCTGGCCCGCCGGCTCTTGTACGGCGGGCTTTTTTTTGGCCTGAGCCTGCCATTTATGCATCACCTTCATTTCCCTTTCGTTCGACGAAATGCCTGGTGAAAACCCCGTCAATCCTTTCTCTTGACTTACTTGATATATCACATACTGTATCGACTTATGACCGGCCCTAAAACTGCCCTTTACCAGGCTTGACCAGGTTTGAGTCAGGTTGGCGACGACCCAGCCCAGTCGTCCCCTTCCCCACAAACATAAATCAAGGCAGTCATACATCGGAGACATCATGAGAGCGGATCGAGAGGAACAGGCGGGACAAGCGTCGTCGTGGATGGCGTCGCCGTGGGTACAGCTTGCATTCGGCGTGATATGCATGGCGATGATCGCCAATATGCAGTACGGCTGGACGTTATTCGTCAACCCGATCAACGAGAAGTACCAGTGGGGACGCGCCGCGATTCAGGTGGCGTTCACGATCTTCGTGGTCACGGAAACGTGGCTCGTGCCCGTTGAAGGATATCTCGTCGACCGCTTCGGACCGAGACCGGTCGTGGTCGGCGGCGGCATTCTGTGCGCGCTCGCGTGGGCATTGAACTCGGTTGCGTCGTCGCTGCCGGTGCTCTACTTCGCTGCGGCGATCGGCGGTATCGGCGCGGGCGCGGTGTACGGCACCTGCGTTGGCAATGCGCTCAAATGGTTTCCCAATCGCCGCGGCCTTGCGGCAGGGATCACCGCGGCTGGCTTCGGCATGGGCTCCGCTGCAACGGTCGTGCCGATCGCCAATATGATCAAGAGCAGCGGCTATGAAGCGACGTTCCTGTGGTTCGGCCTGGGCCAGGGGATTATCGTGTTCTTTCTCGGCCTCGCCTTGCTGGCGCCGCCGAAGAGCCTGCTCGAAAGCGCTAAAACCGCGGCGACGAACACGGCCAACGCGGTCAAGCGGACCATCTACAACGCAACGCCTCGCGAAGTGGTGAGCTCGCCGGTGTTCTGGGTCATGTACCTGATGTTCGTGATGATGGCCGCGGGCGGCCTTATGGCAACGGCTCAGCTCGGTCCGATCGCAAAAGATTTCGGTTTGCAGGACTCGCCGGTTTCCCTGGTTGGCCTTACGTTGCCGGCGCTGACCTTCGCACTGACCATCGACCGCGTGCTCAACGGCCTGACGCGGCCGTTCTTCGGCTGGGTATCGGACCGTATCGGCCGCGAGAACACGATGTTCGTCGCGTTCGCGATCGAAGCGGTTGGTATCGTTGCGCTGTCGCGGTATGGTCATAGCCCGACTGCGTTCGTTATCCTGACGGGTATCGTGTTCTTTGCATGGGGCGAAATCTATAGTCTCTTCCCTGCTACTTGCGGCGACACGTACGGCCCCAAGTTCGCCGCGACGAATGCGGGTTTGCTCTATACCGCGAAGGGCACCGCTGCGCTGCTCGTGCCGTTCACGAGCGTCATTACCGCGGCGACGGGCAGCTGGCATGCGGTGTTTATGCTTGCGGCCGGCATGGCGGCGCTTGCCGCACTGCTCGCGATCTTTGTGTTGAAGCCGATGCGCCGCGCGCATGCAGAACGACACTCATCGCCCGCCATCGATCTTCCGTATGGCGCGGGGTCGCTCGTTAGCGAGTCGGCGCGCATCTCGGGCGTCGAGCGATAAGCACCTGAGCACGCCATGCGCCGGCATGTGCCTTAGCGCTTAAGCAATAAAAACGGGTCGCCTTTGCTGGCGACCCGTTTTTGTCATTTGCCACCGCTTGCGCGTTTTCTTACCAGCGCTGATGCACGTGCGGCGCGATCAGTTGATCGTAGATGCGGTGCGCGTGAGTCATGGTCTCTTCGGTCAAGGCGCCAAGCGCGCTCGCCTCGGCATTCGCCTTAGCCTGCGCCGCGCTTCTGGCGCCCGGAATCACGACCGATACGGCTTTCTCCATCAGAATCCAGCGCAGCGCGAACTGGGCCATCGTCGCGCCTTGCGGCACGTCGGCGCGCAGCGCTTCGACCGCTTCCAACGCGACCTCGTACGGCACGCCCGAAAAAGTCTCGCCCACGTCGAACGCTTCGCCATGACGATTGAAGTTGCGATGGTCGTCCGCCGCAAACGTGGATTGCGCATTGAGCTTGCCCGTCAGCATGCCGCTTGCAAGCGGCACGCGAACGATCACCGCGACGTTCTTCGCCTGCGCCTCGCGGAAGAACAATTGCGCGGGCCGCTGCCGGAAAATGTTGTAGATGATCTGCACCGATACGACGTTCGGATACTCGATCGCCTTCAGCGCTTCTTCGACGCGCTCGACCGACACCCCATAGTGGCGCAGCTTGCCCGCGGCGACGAGTTCGTCAAGCCCCTCGAACAATTGCGGGCGGAAGTAAACGTCAGTGGGCGGGCAATGCAGTTGCACGAGGTCGAGCGTGTCGACGCCGAGGTTCTCGCGGCTGCGATCGATAAACGCTTCGATATTGGCCTTTGTATAACCGTCGGCGACATGCGGGCTCAGTCTGCGCCCCGCTTTGGTCGCGACCACGGGCCGCTTGCCGCCGCGCTCGCGCAGCACGTCGCGAATGATCCGCTCCGAGCGGCCATCGCCGTATACGTCCGCCGTGTCGATAAACGTGACGCCGGCGTCGAGCGCCGCATGCAGTGCCTGGCGCGCATCCGCGTCGGACACGTCGCCCCACGATCCACCGATCGCCCACGCACCGAAGCCGATTTCCGAAACGTCCCAGCCGGTGCGGCCGAAACGGCGATGATGAATCTGCATGAATGTCTCCTGGAAGTTCACGATTTGGGATCGGTTTGCGCCCGCAAGACCGCTAGTGTGCCAGCAAGTTGCCACATCTGCCGATATGCGCGGTTGTATCGGTTTGTCTGTGTCTGCGGCGTTGTTCGCTATGCATCATGCCTTTGCCTACGCAGCGCCGAACATGCCGACCAGTTGCTCGCGCAACCATCGGTGCGCCGGCACCGTTTCGTTACGCTGATGCCAGAACAGGCTGATCATGCGCTCGGGCGCCTCGAGCGGCGCCCGCACGCCGATGAGTTCGCCGCTCATGCCGAAGCGTTCGCACAAATCGCGCGGCATGACTGCAATCAGATCGCTTGCGCGGATCATTTCACACGCGACCGTATAGTGATTGACGGTTGTGACAAGATTGCGTTTGAGGCCGCGTGAAGCGAGAAAAATATCGAACGACGGTTGCGTTTGCCCCGCAAGACTGATGTCGACATGCCGCGCACCCAGAAAGCGTCGCGTGGTCAAACGGCCGGCACTTGCAAGCGGATGATCGCGCCGCATCAGGCAGGCATAGTCGACGCTCCACAACGAGCGCGAACGGATATAGGCAGGCGGCAAGGTTTCGTTCACGTACACGCCGATCAGGCAATCGACGCGATTGTCTTCGAGCAGCGTCGGCGCATCGAGCAGCATGTTCGGCATCGAATGAAAGCGCAGCCCCGGCGAGGTTGCACCAAACCGCGCCACGAGCCGCGGCATCACGATGCTCGCGACGTAGTCGGACATCGAGAGACTAAAGCTCGCTTGGGCGCTCTCCGGCAGAAATGTCTCTTCGTCGAGCGCGGCGCGAATGCGCGACAACGATTCGCCGACCGGCCCCCAAAGCGCAATCGCGCGCTGCGTCGGCGTGACGCCGGCGCCGTTGCGCACGAAAAGCGGATCGTCGAATGCCTCGCGCAAGCGGCTTAGCGCATTGCTTACCGCCGGCTGCGTGAGCGACAGCTTCGACGCCGCGCGTGTGACCGCCCCCTCCGACATCAGCGCTTCGAATACTTTGAGCAGGTTCAGATCGAGCGTCCTGAAGTTCATCGCGTCTCCATTCACCGTCTTTATATGGCGGATCACGATTATAAATATTTATGACGTTAAGCATGGCCCTAAAATCGGCCGTGCAGGTACGACGTCCGCTTCGCTAAGCGCCGCTCAGGACAATGGGAGAGACAACACGTGTCGACGATTTCCGGCCGCATCGAGCGTCTGCCGTTCGGGCGTTTCCACAAGCGCCTGCTGTTGATGGGCGGTCTCGGCTATACGTTCGATGCGATGGACGCCGCTGCCGTCGCGTTCGTGCTGCCGGTGCTGCGTCACGACTGGGCGCTGACCAGCGTGCAGACCGGTGTGCTCGGCAGCGGCAATTTCATCGGCTACTTCTTCGGCGCCTTGTCCGCGGGCACGCTCGGCGATCTGATCGGCCGGCGCAAGGTGATGATGTGGGCGTTGTTGCTGTACAGCGTCGCGACCGTCGTCAGCGCCACCACTCATTCATGGCCCGCCTTTCTCGCATCGCGGATCGTTTCGGGCATCGGCACCGGCGCCGAAAGCGCGATCATCGCGCCGTATCTCGCGGAGTTCGTCGCGCGACGCTATCGCGGGCTCTTTACGGGTTCGCTCGCGGGCTTCTTTTCGTTCGGCTTCGTCGGCGCGGCGCTGCTCGGCTATTTCATCGTGCCGGCGTTTCCCGCAGGCTGGCGCGCGGTGCTGTACATCACCGCGGTGCCGGTGGTGATGCTGCTATGGTGGCGGCGCGCGTTGCCGGAATCGCCGCGCTGGCTCGAAAGCCGCGGCCGCAGCGCGGAAGCGGACCGCGTGCTGACGAAAATCGAAAACGAATTCACCACGGCCGGCGTCGCATTGCCCGAGCCCGAATCGATCGGCACGAGCGGTGCATCGCCCAGCGTTGCCGGCACGCTGCTCAAGAATTTCCGCGCACTGTGGACCGGCAGACAGGGGCGCATCACCGCGATGACCTGGCTGATGTGGCTGTCGATCACCTTCAGCTACTACGCGTTTTTCACGTGGATTCCCGGCCTGCTCGTGCAGCGCGGCATGAGCATTACGCAGAGCTTCGGCTATTCAGTCGCGATCTATCTCGCACAGGTACCCGGCTATTTCAGCGCATCGTGGTTCAACGAACGCATCGGCCGGCAAGCGACGATCGCGTCGTACATGGTACTAGGCGGCGCGTGCGCACTCGGCATGGCATTCGCGTCGACCGGAGGCGAAATCATGCTGTCAGGCATCTGCCTGTCGTTCTTTATGAACGGCACGTATGCCGGCGTTTACGCGTATACCGCCGAAGTGTTTCCGACCGCCGTGCGTACCACCGGCACCGGACTTGCCTCGGCAATCGGACGCATCGGCGCGATTGTGTCGCCGATACTCGTCGGCTATCTGTTTCCGACATTCGGCTTTGGCGGTGTATTCGGCACAACCACCGTCGTGCTGCTGCTCGGCGCCATTTCGGTGCTCGTGATGGGCATCCCGACGCGCGGCCGCTCGCTCGAAGACATCGCCTCAAGCGAAGCGGTATAACGCTGTCAGGCAGCCGCTTTTCCGCTTGTTTTGCCGGTTTTCCGGCTGATTTGCACGGCATCGATCGATCACGATCGAACGAGGAGAAAAACGTGGAATCTACATTGTTCACGAATGCCGCCCTGCTCGACCCGCTGCGCGGCGAATTGCTCGACACACGCGACGTGCTGGTCGAAAACGGTCTGGTGAAGGAAGTGTCCGATCGGCCGTTGCAAAGCGCGGCCGCGCGCGTGATCGACCTCAAGGGCAAGACGCTGATGCCTGGCCTGATCGATCTGCACGTGCATGTGGTGGCGGTGCAATTGAATCTGTCGCAACTCGTGCATATGCCGAATGTGCTCGTCACGTTACGCTCGGTGCCGCTGATGCGCGGCATGCTGCGGCGCGGCTTTACGACAGTGCGCGATGCGGGCGGCGCAAACGCGCCGCATAAACAGGCCGTCGAAAGCGGGCTCGCGGTCGGGCCACGCATGTTCGTCGCGGGCCGCGCACTGAGCCCCACCGCCGGTCACGGCGATATGCGCTCACGCTCCGACTATATCGGCACAAGCGCGCCGTGCGGCTGCTGCGTGCGCGTCGGTGCGTTGTCGCGCGTCGCGGACGGCGTCGACGAAGTGCGCAAGGCCGCACGCGAAGAACTGCAGATGGGCGCCGACCACCTGAAGATCATGGCATCGGGCGGCGTCGCCTCGCCGACCGATCCGGTCGGCGCGTTCGGCTTCGCCGAAGACGAAGTGCGCCCCATCGTCGACGAAGCGCGCGCACGGCACACCTATGTGATGGCGCACGCGTACACGGCCGAGTCGATCGCGCGCGTCGTGCGCTGGGGTGTGCGCACGATCGAACACGGCAACCTGATCGATATGCCAACCGCGAAGCTGATGGCCGAAGCCGGCACCTATGTCGTGCCGACCCTCGTCACCTACGACGCACTCGCCAGCGAAGGCGCGCAATACGGGCTCGCCGAGGAAAGCGTGGCGAAAATCGAAGATGTACGTGAAGCCGGCAAGCGTTCGCTTGAAATCTATCGCGACGCCGGCGTCAAGATGGGTTTCGGTTCGGACCTGCTCGGCCCGTCGCAGCGGCTGCAAAGCAACGAGTTTCTGATTCGTGCCGATGTGCTGGGCGCGGCCGAGGCGATCCGCAGTGCAACGGTGATCGGCGCAGAAGTGCTGGGCTTGCCGGAGAAACTCGGTTGCATCGCACCGGGCGCGTGGGCCGATATGATCGTCGTCGATGGCAATCCGCTTAAGGATATTGCCTGTTTAACGGGGCAAGGCGAGCGTATTCCGATGGTTATGAAAGGCGGCAAGATCGAGTTCGACGAGCTGAAGCAATAGTCTCTTCGCCGCGCTGTTCCCTTCCCTATCGCCGCTCAATGCTCAGACCATTGGGTGACGCCAAAGCTTCACTCTCCTGATTTACCCGAATCCCGCGCAGGTGGCAGTGCATCGCATAACACCGCTTGCGCCTTTCTCCACTTGCGCTCCCGCGCATCGGCGGCGCTCTCCTCCCGCACTGCAAAAGATCAGTCGTTGCTTGACACCTGTCACCCGCGCTGCTGTACTAAATAAAACAAATTGATTTAGTCCCACACGCCAGCGCAGCGCAATCCAACCAGAAGCGAGGCCGGCCCACCGCGCCCCAGCCACAGCGAATTCGAATCGACTGCAGTCCATAACGTCGTTGTCAATCACTTGGAGGAGCGTTTCCATGAATCTGAAATCGAGCGTGCCGAGCGTCACACACCGGAGCGCCGCCCGACGGATCGTCGCGGTTTGCGCGGCGGCGGCGGCTGTGTTGTGCACCGGCACGACCCAGGCAGCGGACCAGCCTGTAGTCGGCCTGATCACCAAGACGGACACGAACCCGTTCTTCGTGAAGATGCGCCAGGGCGCGGAAGGCGCCGCACAGAAAGACGGTGCGAAACTGATGACCGCAGCCGGCAAGTTCGACGGCGACAACGCCAGCCAGGTCACCGCGATCGAAAACATGCTGACGGCCGGCGCGAAAGCGATTCTGATCACGCCGAGCGATACGAAGGCGATCGTGCCGAGCATCAGGAAGGCGCGCGCGGCCGGCGCAATCGTGATCGCGCTCGATACGCCGACCGACCCGCAAGATGCAACCGACGCGCTCTTTGCCACCGACAACTTCAAGGCAGGCGTGCTGATCGGCGAATACGCAAAGGCCGCGCTCGGCGGCAAGCCCGCGAAAATCGCGACGCTCGACCTTGCACCTGGCGTGACGGTCGGCGTGCTGCGGCATAACGGCTTTCTGAAGGGCTTCGGCATCAAGGAAGGCGACCCGTCGATCGTCTGCAGCCAGGATACGCGCGGCGATCAGGCCAAGGGGCAAACGGCGATGGAAAACTGCCTGCAGAAAGCGCCCGACATCAACGTGGTCTATACGATCAACGAACCGGCCGCGGCCGGCGCGTATCGCGCGCTGAAGTCCGCAGGCAAGGACAAGGGCGTGATGATCGTATCGATCGACGGCGGCTGCGAAGGCGTACGCAATGTGAAGGCCGGTGCGATCGCCGCGACCTCGCAGCAATACCCGTTGAAGATGGCTCAACTCGGCGTGGACGCCGGCGTCGATTATGCGAAGACCGGCAAGAAACCGAGCGGCTACCACGACACCGGCGTCACGCTGATTTCCGACAAGCCTCAATCGGGCGTCGCCAGCAAGGACACCGCATTCGGCCTAGAGAACTGCTGGGGCAACAAGTAACGACGCGCATTACCGTATCGACCGGCGCTGCGCACATTGCGCCCGCGCCGGTGGCATCAACGCATCGAGGAAACACATCATGTCCACGCCCACCCCCACCGCCCCCGCTCACCATCACCGTCGCTTTGCCGACCGTTTGCCCACGCTTGCCGAAGCCGGTCCGCTCATCGCATTGGTGCTCGCATGCGCATTTTTCATTTCGCAAAGCGACCGCTTTCTGTCCGCGCAAAACCTTTCGTTGATCCTGCAACAAACGATGGTGGTTGCGGTCATCGCAATCGGCCAGACGCTGATCGTGCTGACCGGCGGCATCGATCTGTCGTGCGGGATGGTGATGGCGTTCGGCTCGATCGTCATGACCAAGTTCGCGGTGGTGCTCGGCGTGCCGCCAGTCCTGGCCATTTTCTGCGGAATCGGCGCGAGCGCATTGTTCGGTCTTCTGAACGGCGCACTGATCACGCGCATCAAACTGCCGTCGTTTATCGTCACGCTGGGCACGCTCAATATCGCCTTCGCGCTCACGCAGATCTATTCGAACGCCGAAAGCGTGTCGAGTCTGCCCGACGCGATCATGTTCTTCGGCAGCACGTTCAGGCTCGGCCCGGCCGAGGTAACGTACGGCACCGTGCTGACGCTCCTGATGTATCTCGCGACATGGTTTGTCCTGCGCGATACCGTGCCCGGCCGCCATCTGTACGCGCTCGGCAATAACCCGGAAGCCGCGCGTTTGATGGGTCTTTCGTCGCAAAAGATCCTGCTCACCGTCTATACGCTTTCCGGCGCGATCTACGGCGTCGCCGCGCTGCTTGCCGTATCGCGTACCGGCGTCGGCGATCCGCAGGCCGGTCAAACCGAAAACCTCGACAGCATTACCGCGGTCGTGCTCGGCGGCACGAGTCTGTTCGGCGGACGCGGTTCGATCGCGGGCACGCTGCTCGGCGCGCTGATCGTGGGTGTATTTCGCAACGGGTTGACGCTGATCGGTGTGTCGTCCGTGTATCAGGTGCTGATTACCGGCATTCTCGTGATTCTCGCGGTCGCCGCCGACAAGCTGTCGCGACGCGGCGTGCGCTAGGCGCCTCGCATTTGCCGCCTTGCGCAGAAGCGCCTTCATCTTTAGCACCGCATTCAAGCATGGAGCCCGTCATGTCGACGACATCCGTTCCTTCTTCCGCCGCCTCTTCCGCTGTTACGCCTGTGCTCGAAGCACGCGGCCTCATCAAACGCTACGGCCAGGTCACCGCGCTCGACGGCTGCGACTTCGAAGTGCTGCCCGGCGAAATCATGGCCGTGATCGGCGACAACGGCGCCGGCAAATCGTCGTTGATCAAGGCGCTGTCCGGCGCCGCCGTGCCCGACGAAGGCGAGATCCGTCTCGACGGCAAACCGGTTCGTTTTCGCAGTCCGCTCGATGCGCGTGACCAGGGTATCGAAACCGTCTATCAGGACCTCGCCGTCGCGCCCGCAATGAGTATCGCGGAAAATCTGTTTCTCGCGCGCGAGCTGCTCAAACCGGGCTGGCGCGGCTCGCTGTTCAAGATGATCGACAAGCGCCGCATGCTCGAAGAAGCGACCGCGCATATGAAAGACCTGCAAATCGGCATCCGTTCGATGCGTCAGGCCGTCGAGACGCTATCGGGCGGCCAGCGCCAGGGCGTGGCCGTCGCGCGCAGCGCGGCGTTTGCGCGGCACGTCGTGATTCTCGACGAACCAACCGCCGCGCTCGGCGTGAAGGAAGGCAACATGGTGCTCGAACTGATTCGCCGCGTGCGCGATCGCGGGCTGCCCGTCATTCTGATCAGCCACAACATGCCGCACGTGTTCGAGATCGCGGATCGCATCCATATCCAGCGTCTCGGCCGGCGCGCCGCGCTCGTGAATCGCAAAGACATCCATATGTCCGAAGCGGTTGCGATCATGACCGGCGCAAAGGAAGCGGATGTGAAGGCGATCGCGTAATGCCGGCGATCACCGCCGTGCACGCAAACGCGAAAAACCTTTGCGCGTAAAGCCAACGCTAAAGCCCACCACAACAATGGATACCGGCACCCGTTCGCCGCTCAAACGCACGGTCGGCTCGAACCAGGTCGGCATGCGCCAGTTCAACGAGCGCATCGTGCTGCAGGCGATCCGCTTGCATGGGCCGCTGCCGAAGGCCGACGTCGGGCGGTTGACGCGGCTTTCGATGCAGACCGTTTCGACGATCATCGACCGGCTGATCGACGACGGCCTGCTCGTCAAGCAGGCGCGCGTGCGCGGCCGCATCGGTCAGCCCTCCGTACCGATCGCGCTGCGGCCTGAAGGCGCATACACGATCGGCGTGAAGGTCGGGCGCCGCAGTCTCGATGTGCTTGCATTGGATTTCGTAGGCCGCGTCTGCTGCCGCGAGCTGCTCGAGTACGCGTATCCGGATCCGCGCACGCTGTTTCCCGCGCTCGAAAACAAGCTCGCGCGCATCAACGACGCACTGGGTGCGGCGAGAAAACGCAACGTGGTCGGCGTCGGCGTGGCGGCTCCGTTGTGGTTAGGCGGCTGGCGCGAGTTTCTTGGCGCACCGCGCGATGCGCTCGATGCATGGAGCGACATCGATATCCGTGCGCGCATCGCGGCGATGACCGGCTTGCCGGTCGAGTTCGCCAAAGACACGACCGCGGCTTGCGCGGCCGAACTCGTGATGGGCCAGGGACGCGGCATCCACCATTTTCTCTATCTGTTCGTCGGCACCTTTATCGGCGGCGGCCTCGTAATCGACGGGCGCCTGCATGGCGGCCCGCACGACAATGCGGGCGCAGTCGGTTCGATTCCGCTTGCCGGCCGCGTGCGCGATCCCGCGAGGCAGTTGCTGCATGCGGCATCGGGCTTCGTGCTCGAACGGCTCTTTACGGAGGCCGGCGTGCCCCCCGCCGCCGCACACGATCATCGCGCGTTATCCGCGGACCTGTGGCGGCTGACCGAACAATGGCTCGACACCGCATGCCCCGCCATCGCAAGCGCATTGACCAACGCGGCGGCATTGCTCGATCTGGAAGCCGTGGTGATAGACGGCGAGCTGGATCGTCAGTTGCTGCGCGAAATCATTCGGCGTACGGAGCGAGTGCTCGACCGCTACGAATGGGAAGGCATCGTGCGCCCGCAATTGCTCGAAGGAACGATCGGCTCCGATGCACGCGCGATGGGCGGAGCGATTCTGCCGCTCTATGCGCATTTCGCGCCCATGCATGAGCTGTTTCTGAAGCCCGCGGCCGAGGTCGGTATCTAGCTATTTCGTTGCCGGCTGCCCGCTTGCCGCCGCGACGCGCCTCGCCGCCCGCTCGGAGGGCGTATCGAGCAGCGGCTGCAGCGCAGCTGCCATCGACTTCAGCAACTGCACCGACAGCGCGCTCGTGAAGTCGAAACGGCCCGCATAGGGCTCGTGCACGACGGCCGTCATGGTGCCGAAGTACCGGTCGCCGATTTCGAACACGAAAGTTGCCGTGCGATTGACCTTGCGCGATTCGATCAGCCGCCCGCCCTTTGCATAGACATTGAAGCGCTGATCGCCGGTGCCGGTTTTGCCCGACACGGGCAGCACCTGACCATTCGGGAACCGGATGCCGTCCGCCAGACGGCGCGCGGTACCACCGGCGACCACGTCGCGCACGAGCGATTGCACGACTCGTGCGATATCGGGCGACAGCACCTGATTCGGCTCCGTTTGCGCGCGTGCGAAGCGTGTTTCATACGGCGTGCCCTTTGCAAATTCGAGGTCCGTAATACTATGCGTCGGCACCTGTTTTCCGCCGTTCGAAATGATGCCGATCAGTTGCGCAAGCGCGGCCGGCCGATCGCCCGACGCGCCGATCGCCGCGCCATACGACGGCGTGAGCTTCGCGAACGGATAGCCGAGCGCGCGCCACGACTTGCCGATCTCCTCATACGCGCGCTGCTCGACCATGCGCTTGATGCGGCGATCCTGCGTCGCGTGATAACGCGTCTTGAAGAGCCATTTATAGGCATCGGTGCGGGCGTCGCGGCTCGCTTCCTGCACCTCGTTCAGGCTCGCGTCGGGATGCGTACGCAGATAGTTGACGGTCCACAGTTCGAGTGGATGCACGCTCGAAATGTAGCCACGGTCGTTCAGGTTGAATTTCTCGATACCGTACTTCGTATAAAGCTTCGCGAGGTCTTCGTTGTCGAGAATGACGGCGGCCGGTGTGCCTTTCAGCGCCGCGCGCATCTGCGCATTGAACCATTCCTGCGAGCCGTCGGGCGCGACGCTGCGCAAGACGGTCGCGACCTTCGGCGGCGATTTGCGCACCGTATGCAGTAATGCAGCAAGCGCCGCGTCGGGCGTCTTGCCGTGATACTTCGTGTAGAAGCGGTTCATATAAACGCGGCTTTCCTGATCCGCGAAGCGCGTCAGATACATCTTGCGCGTCGCCGGGTCGTCGAGCCATTGCGTGCTCGGGCCCGAGGTCTGGATCATTTCGTAGTGGACGATGTCGCGCATCATCCGCACGAAAACCAGATTCACCGAATGCTGGAAGGCGCGATGCACGGTCAGAATGCGGCCGTTATCGCTCGATTCGAAATTGCTGAATACCTGCCCGCCGCCGCCCGTGAAAAACATCTCGCCCGCGCTTGCGGAATACTTGCGCTCGGTCGCCGCATCGAGCATGGCGGGCAGCGAATGATCCTTCGTATGCAGCAGATAATCGATCGCCCAGCGCGTCAACCCGTCGGATGGGTCGGGCTTGACCGCGCGCAATTCGTCGTCGCTCATCGACGCGTAGCGTCCGTGCAGTTCTTCGACGATCTGCAGATACGTGACGATGGTACGCAGTTTCGCGGTCGAACCGAGATTCAAACGCGC
The DNA here is from genome assembly GCF_054589215.1 of Paraburkholderia sp. 2C. Classification (NCBI taxonomy): domain Bacteria; kingdom Pseudomonadati; phylum Pseudomonadota; class Betaproteobacteria; order Burkholderiales; family Burkholderiaceae; genus Paraburkholderia; species Paraburkholderia sp. 2C. Next base: position 88,942 of record NZ_BAAILL010000050.1, read on the forward strand.
GCCCTGATTGATATCGAACGGCTGGTCGACGCTATCAGTCTGCACGCGCATCAGATTCTGGCCGCCGTGTTTTTCGAACAACGTGAAGCTATACGAAATTTTCGACGGGTCGTCTTGCGGGCGCAGCATGTCCTTGCCATACAGACCTGCGGCGCGCGCGCCGTCTTTGGTCGCCGCGGCCGCCAGCCGGTCGCTGACCGCCTGCTGCACTTCGTTGTCGAGCGTCGCGGTCGCGGTCAGATCGAGGCGGTCGAGATCGTACAGGTTGCTTACGCCCAATGCCGTCATCAGATGCGAACGCAGCGACGTCACGGCCTTGCGTGCGACGAACGATTCCGTCGCCGGCGGCAATGACGAACGATGCAATTCGACCGGCGCCGATAGCGCCGCGTCGCGCAGCGCGGTGGAAATCGCGCCGCCGCTTGCGAGCAGCCGCAAATAGCTGTCGGTCAGCGAGGCGAGATCCGCGTTTCTGCGCAGCAGGAAATGCGATGGACCGCGCTGCGCGATCATCAGCGACAACACCTGACGGAATGCGAGGCCTTGCGCAGGCAAATTCTGTTCGGTCTGCGGCGCGGCGAGAATACGGTTCACCTCGTCGAAATCGCGGCCATACCATGCGGCGAGCCCATCGCCGATTCCGTTGATTTCACCGATACCCGGTTGCGCCGCGAGCGGAACCGAATTCAGATAACGCACGACGATCTGCTCGCGCGCCTCCATGGTGCGCGGTCCGTCCAGATAGGCGCGCACCGAGGCCGATGCGATTTGCCGCAGCTTTTCCTGCGGCGTCGCCGTGCGGCCGCCCGGCGAATGGCGGAATTTCTCGATCTGCGTGGCGAGCGTGCTGCCGCCCGGCTGCGGCTGGCTATGGTTGAAAAACCGTAAGCCCTGGTCGGCGAGCGCGCGGCCGAATCGCGTCCAGTCGATCGCCGGATTGCGGTTCGGTTGATCTGCGTCAAGCAAATGACGGTCTTCGATAAAAAGCAGCGCGTTGACGATAAGCGGCGGAATCGCGTCGAAGCCGCCGTAAATCCGCTTTGGATAATCGTCGCCGAACAGTTGAATGCCGGTCGAATCGTAAAGGCGCAAGCCGGCCTGATCTTTCTCTTCGAAGGGAAGGAAAAGGCCGTCGTCGGCAAGCGACAACATGCGGTCCGAATCGCGCGCCTGCGATGCGATCGTGAAACCGCGCTCGCGCAGGCGCCGTTCGATCGACGGCAGCAGCGAGTATCCGAGCCGGATGTCGTAAGGTCCGTCTTTCGGAAAACGAATATTGTCGCTAGGGCCCGTCGCAACGGTAAAGCCGACTTCGCTTGTGAGTTCCGACAGATACCGCGCCTGCAGCCGCGATGTGTCCATTTCGATCTGCACGACGCGCACGCCGGCCGCGACCGCCACCAGAAAAGCTAAAAAGATGCCCCACTTCAGCCACTTCCAGGTGGACGTAGTGCCGGAGGTACGCAGCGGCGGAACGCGAAGCAGCGGCCGATTCATGGTGGCGTCTCCTTGCAGATGCCGAACCACAAAAAATGCGACTCATATCAGTCTAGCGCGTAACCGAGGTTTGCGAATAACCGCGACGCAAAGAGGCGCCTGCAATGAGTACGCCACGCAACACTCGTGCCCCCGGCGCGCGCTGCAATGCCGCGTGGCGCGGGCTTTTCCGGCTTGGCGCGTGCGTGCCAGGCGGTGGCCAGCGCGCCCGTCCCCTATGGAAAGCCCGATAGGAGCGCCGCGGATTTTTCAGTACCATAGCCGCCCAATTCGAGCGGAACCGCTTATGCAAAGTTTCTACGAAGCGACGGTCAGCCGGCCTGAACGTCCGCAATTGACCGGCCGCCAGAGCGCTCGCGTGTGCATTGTGGGCGGCGGGCTGGCCGGCCTGTCGACTGCGCTCGGGCTGGCCGAGCGCGGTGTGCGCGACGTCGTCGTGCTCGAAGCGGAACAGGTGGGCTTCGGCGCATCGGGACGCAACGGCGGCTTCGTGTTCGGCGGCTATAGCCTCGACTGCGCGGACCTGCTGAGCATGCTTGGGCCGTCACGCGCGCGCGAGCTGTACGCGCTGACCACGGATGCGGTCGACCTGATGCGCGAGCGCATCCGTCGTTATCGCATCGATTGCGACGCCACCGATGCGGGCGTCATTCTCGCGAACTGGTTCGACGAGCCCGCACGGCTCGATGCTCAACGCCGATTGATGAAGGAATCGTTCGGCGTGGACTGGGAACCGCTCGATCGGCGCGAACTCGCCGCAAAGCTCAAAACCGCGCGTTATCACGGCGGTCTTTTCGAGCGCCATGCATTCCACTTTCATCCTTTGAAGTACGTCGCCGGCGTCGCTGCCGTAGCGGCCGACACCGGTGTGCGCATTTACGAGCATTCGCCGGTACACGCGCTTCGCGCGCAGCGCGGCGGGTTCGTCGTCGAAACCGCGAGCGGCGTCGTCGATGCCGAGCACGTCGTGATGGCGGGCGGCGGCTATGCACGCAACGTCTATCGGCGCGTCGAACGCGCGGTCCTGCCGATCGCCACCTACGTGATCGCGACCGAGCCGCTCGGCGAGCGGCTTAAAGAGGCGATCGACTGCGCGTCGGCCGTCTACGACACGCGCTTTGCGTTCGACTATTACCGGCCGCTGCCTGACACGCGGATTTTGTGGGGCGGCCGGATTTCGATCGTCGAGCGCACGCCACAGGCGATCACGCGGCTGCTGCGCGGCGATGTGCTGAAGGTCTATCCGCAACTGCACGACGTGCGCATCGACTACGCATGGAGCGGCCTGATGAGCTATGCGCGGCACAAGATGCCGCAGATCGGCAAAAGCGCGGATGGCGTCTGGTACGCGGTCGGCTTCGGCGGTCATGGGATGGCGCCGACTACCGTTTGCGGCGAACTGCTCGCCGCGGCTATCAGCGGTGAAAGGCCGGTGCCCGACGCGTTCGCGCAGTTCGGGCTGACGCACACATTCGGTGCTTTGGGTCTTGCGGCCGCGCAACTGACTTACTCGGTCATGCAAACACGCGATGCGCTTGCTACGAGATCCGCTGCGAGGTCGGCCGCCAGACTCGATGCGAAGCGGCGCACATCATCACGCTAAGCGATCCGAAACAAACCCTTGCGCGTTGCGCGGAACCGCATGTTCTCCCACGCCAGGCAGGTGCGCTGCTCGCGCCATTGGCTGGGCACGTCCCTTGCGCCGATATAATTTCATCCTGTGTCACTACTGTTTGCTGTTTCATACCAAGGAGCGTCATGAGGAACCCGTTCAAAGCATCGTTATACGCCGCCGCCCTGCTCGTGCCTTTCGCGCTTGGCGCGTGCGCGCAGTTCCAGCACAACCCCGATGCGGGCGATCCGGAAAACGACCAGATGACCAATCGCCCGGTGGCGGATGTCGTTCAATGCCTCGAACAGGAAGCGAAAAAGCACGATACGAAGGTCACCACATCACCGATTCCTCAAGGCACGATGCTCGACTTCGGCGATTCGAATATCGTCAAGGTCCGCACCGACAACGGCGGCACCACCTATCGCTATTACGCGGGTAAGCGCCACATGTCGAACATGTGGATCGAAGCGGCCAGCAAGACCTGCGCGCCGTGACGTAAGCGTAAGCAAACGGCAATCGATTCGACATGCGAAGGCGGCATCGCCAAAGCGAACGCGCGAGCGGCGTGCGACGGGCTGTCGCATCTCTGTCTTAAGTATCGTTTAAGTTTGGCTCATCAAGATGCGTTGCACTCGAATCGAACCGTGATCCGTATGAGGTGCCCGATGCACAACAATGACGATAACAACACGCGCGACACTCAGACGAGCCCGTCGGTTTCGCCCGCGCCGACAGCTGCCAGGCGGCCTACGATGCTGCGGCGTCTGCTGAGCCACCACGAGCTCGCGACGCTGCTGTTGCTGCTGCACGCGCCTGTCGATGCGCATGCGAAACCTGAAATTCCCCTGCTTCAGGAAGCCGGTCTCGTGGAAAGCATTGCGTCGGATGCCGGAGCGCCGCGTATTCGTCTGACCGATGAAGGCAACGCCGTTCTGCGCGGCCTGGGCCTCGGCGTCTGATCGCCCCGTTTCTTTCATCAGGCTTGCCACACCGCATAGCCTGCCTCGCGTAGCCCGATTGCAAGTTCCACTTCCATATCGCGCGCGCCGTCATACGGCATCGGATTGTAAAAGTCATACAGTTCAGGCATAAGCCGCAAACCATAATCGCGCACGTAGCGATTCGCCTGAATGTCCGCCTTGTGCCTGTCGAAGCGCAGGTCCGGATCGAGTCCTGTCATCCCCACATACACGCAAGGCTTGGCGAAGCGATAGTCCGGGTTCGCGCGCCTGAAGCGCGCTTCGTTCCATACGGTATCGTCGAGCGCGACGACGTACACGTAGTAGCGCAGCGCGGCGCCTCGCTTCTTCATGTTCCTGTGCGGCGCGCGCTTTTCGGGCAGCGAGTCATGCCGCCATCATGCGGCCGCACGCTGGCGGCCGTTGCCGAGCAGCAGTAACCGGTATTCGGTTGGCGTAACGCCGACGGTCGCCTTGAATTGCCGCGTAAACGCGCTGTGATCGGTATAGCCGCACAACGCGGCGACGTCGGTGACCTTGTCGTGCGAGACAAGCAGCGCGGTCGCCGCATCAAGGCGCGTTTTCAGCAGCACCTGGCGCGGCGTCAGATGGAACACCTTGTGGAAATAGCGTTCGAGCTGCGCAACGGACATGTCCGCCATCGACGCAAGCTGCTTCAGATTCAGCGGCTGCACAAAGTTTTGCTGGATGTACTGGACGACGATCGCGAGACGGCTGTACGCCGGGTGGCTGCTCTCATCGGCCTTCAGATCGCGCGACGTGCCCGCGAGGCCGACGATGCGCCCTGCCGCATCGCGCAGCGGCTGCTTGCAGGTCAGACACCAGCCCGGCTGGCGACCCGGATACAGATGCAGTTCGAGCTGATCGAGCATCTGGTTGCCGACGTGGATGACCGCCTGGTCCTGCGCGGTATAGATGCGGCCGAAACGGCTCGGGAAGACCTCCTCGGCGGTCTTGCCGAGCAGCGCTTCCTTCTCCTTATAGCCGCAGCGCGATACCAGCGTGCGGTTGACGAGCGCGTAGCGCGCTTCGGCATCCTTCACAAAGAACACGGTGTCCGGCATCGCGTCGAAGACCGGCTCGAGCAGGGCGAAATGCGCAAGCATCGCGGTGAGCGGCGCTACCACCGCACCGTGTTCCTGCGTCGCATCGGAGTTTCCTTCAGGCATCCCATAGGGACTTCCTTCGGGCGCTTCCAGCGGATGAGCCAGCGTGGTCATTGTTTGCGGATTCCTGGTTCGCTGTGCGCAGCGGTTGTCGCCGGGCAGGACGTTGCTTAGGGCGTCCCGGTCGCCCCATGAGGACTTCCTGCGGGCGTGCGGACGATTATAGGGCGGCGCGGCGCGGTTCAAAATTCGGGGCGCGCCCGAGTATGTGCGACCTTCTTGCCCGTTACCGCGCCACCGACGCGCTATCCCGCTCTGCTTCGAGCAGCGTGTCGATCTGCATCGGGCTGAACGGCGGCCGCGCCTGCGCGGTGTTCCAGCCGAAATAGACTTCGGCTGCGCATCCGCAGATACGCCCCTGGCAGGGCCCCATTCCGCAGCGCGTTTGCAGCTTCGCATCGCGCCAGGTCGTGTGTTCGCGCACTTGCGCACAAGTGACGTCTTCGCAACGGCAAAATACCGTGCCGTCCGACGGCAGCGCGCGCGCTGCCTCGCCGAGCCCGAACGCCATCTCCACGCGCCGCGCGAAGCGGCGCCAGCGGTCGCGCTGCGTCCGCAGTCGCGCCGCTTCGCGCTGCGCGCCGACCGCCTCGAGCCCCGCGATTTCCCCTTCGACGCTCGCGAGTTCCATCCCGCCAATGCCCGTGCACTCGCCCGCGGCAAACACATGCGCGAGCGAGGTGCGCTGCGCTTCGTCGACGATCAGCGCACTGCCCGCACGATCGCGACGGATTGCGCAGCCGAGCGCCTCGCCGACCGTGACGTTCGGCACAAGCCCATAACCGCACGCAATACGCTCGCAGTCGAGAACGACGTCGCCAGCGGTTCCGGCATCGGCCGCGTCGGCCGGGTCGACATCGCGGCCTCGCCGGATTCTGACCCGCTCGACGCGGTCGTCGCCGATCGCTTCGCGCACGACACTACCGGTCCAGTAGCGCAGCCCTGCAAAACCGCGCGTAAGCTGCGCGGCCTGCCACAGCTTCGATGGCGTCGCGACGAGGCCGGCGCCGAAACGCGCGAGCGCCGTCCACGGCGCCTGCTCGATCACCGCGATCACGTTGGCGCCCGCTTGCCGAGCGGTTGCAAGCGATGCGATCAGCAGCGGACCGCTGCCGGCTATCACCGTCCGCTCGCCGCGCACGGCTACGCCGCCTTTGATCAAAGCCTGCAACCCACCGGCGCCGGTTACGCCGGGCAAGGTCCAGCCGTCGAACGGCAGCAATCGCTCGCGTGCGCCGGTGGCAAGAATCAGCCGCTCATAGCCGAGTGCAAGCGCGCCATGTTCTGCCGATTCGACAAGCAGGCTGCGCTCGTCGAGCGCCGCAACGACGCGCGCCGACGAGAAAAGGTCGACGTTATCGGCGCCGCGCAATGCGTCGAGGCGTTCGTTCAACGCGGCAGCCGGCGGATGCGCCGGGCCGTGACGCCATACCTGGCCGCCTGCGCGCGGGTTGTCGTCCAGTACGGCGATGCGCGCGTGCGCCTGCGTCCGCGCGGCGGCGCGCGCGGCGCTCAGGCCTGCGGGTCCCGCGCCTACGATGACGACGTCATAGTGTTGTCGGTTCATTGCGCCCCGGCCGTCCCGGCGTCCTGGCGTGGGCCTGTCGTTTCGATCGTCTGACCTTCGCGGCACAGCGTCTGGCATGCGAGCACATGCCCGATGCCGTCGACCGTCACGCGGCACTCCTGGCAAACGCCCATTCCGCACAGTGCCGTGCGCGGCATGCCGCTCACCGAGGCTCGAGTGCCTGCGATGCCGGCATGGGCCGCGAGCGCCGCCGCCACGGTCGAGCCCGAGGGTACGGTGACAACATGTCCATTAACGGTTACACGCACGCGTGCATTGGCCGCATTCGCGTCGCTCGTGTCATGCATGGCTGACTCCGCGTGCAAAACGCGCGGGCAAATAAGGCGCGATCGGGATCGCCGTTGCGCCGCCGGCAATTTGCGCGGCAAGCAATTGTGCGGTGGCGAGCGATGTCGTCACGCCGAGCCCTTCATGGCCGACCGCCAGCCAGACTTCCTTGCTTGAGCCCGTCACCGGACCAATCAGCGGCAAACCATCGGGTGTCGCCGCGCGAAACCCGGTCCATGCGCGAATGCCGTTCAGCTTCGGCAACTGCGGCAAATAACGCGCGGCGCGCCGCAGCATCTGCGCGAGCACGGGCATTTCAACGACAGGGTCGGTGGTATCGAACTGGCGCGACGAGCCGAGCAGCAGTTGCCCGGTCGGTCGAGGCTGCGCGTTGAAGGCGACCGATGTGCCCGTCGCGTGATGCGCGCTCTTAATATAGCCGAGTTCCAGCAGCTCATGCCGGATCAGTCCCGGATAGCGATCGGTGATCAGCAGATGGCCTTTCTTTGGTTGCAGAGGCAACGATCGCACGAGCCCGCTCGCGCCGATGCCGTTCGCCACAATCACATGAGCGGCCTCGATGCGCTCGCCATTCGCGAGCGTCACCGAATCCGTGTCGACTGCGACGGCGCGTGCGCCGAGCCGCACGTCGATTCGCGCGGCGGCCGGCGACATCTTCAATAGCCACTGCGTGACCGACGGCGCGTAGACAATGCTGTCCTGTTCGATCAGCAGACCACCGGCCATGCCATGCACCAATGCCGGCTCGCACGCCCGCAACGCGGCCGCATCGAGCATCTGCGATGAAACACCTTGAGCGGCGAACGCATCGTGCATGGCACGCGCCGCCTGCCATTCCTGGTCGTCCTCTGCGACCCAGAGCGTGCCGCAACGCGAGAACGCATCGCGTTCGCGCAGTTGCGGTGCGAGTTCGAGCCACAGGTCGCGCGAATAACGGCTCAGCGCAAATTCGGCCGGCGAATCGTGCATGACCACGATATGCCCCATACCCGCCGCGGTCGCGCCGCCGCCGATACCGTGCTCGTCGAGCACCAGTACGCGCAGACCGCGCGCAGCCAGTTCCGCCGCACATGCCGCGCCCACGATACCGGCACCGACGATCAGGGCATCCGCTTTCATCTACCGCCTCGCGCCCCTGCTGCTCCGCGCATCGCGTGCGCCGTGGTTGCGCACGCAACCGCTACGCGCGCTGCTGGCTCTGCCATCGCTAGCCTCATTGCGTCGGAATGCCCCATGCAAACGGGTCGCGCTCATCGAAGCACAGCCGGCTCTCCGCCATGATGTGCGCGTGGCCGGTGATGGTCGGCACGATCGCCGTCACGCCGTCGACGGGCTCCGCCTGAGCATAGCTCGCTTCGAACACGCTGCCGATGATGCTTTCCTGATGCCAGACCGCGCCCGGCGCGAGCTTGCCGTCGGCCGCAAGACACGCGACCTTTGCACTCGTGCCCGTACCGCACGGCGAGCGGTCGTAAGCATTGCCTGGACACAGCACGAAGCTGCGGCTATCGATACCTGCCCGCGACCCGGGGCCGAACAGCTCGATGTGGTCGATATAGCCGTCCACTGCGCCCGTGATGCCGGATGCGCTCAGCGCATCGCGCATGGCCGACGTGAACGTGGTCAGTTCACCGATATTCGCGGGCACGAGCGTGCGTCCGTGTTCGGCGACAAGGAAAAACCAGTTGCCACCCCACGCGATATCACCCGTGAATGTGCCATGACCCGGCACATCGACCTTCACGTCCTGCCGGTAGCGATACGACGGCACATTACGCACCGATACGCTCAAATCGTCATTGAGCGTCGCTTCGACGATGCCGACCGGCGTCTCGATCCTGTGCCGCCCGGGGCCGATGCGGCCCATATGCGCGAGCGACACAACGAGCCCGATCGTGCCGTGCCCGCACATGCCGAGATAGCCGACGTTATTGAAAAAGATCACACCCGCCGCGCATTCCGCATCGTACGGTTCGCACAGCAGCGCACCGACGACGACATCCGAGCCGCGCGGCTCGGTCACGATGCCGGCTCGCCAGTCGTCGAAATGCGTGCGAAAAATATCAAGCCGCTTGGCGAGCGGGCCGCTGCCGAGTTCGGGGCCGCCGGACACGACGAGCCGCGTGGGCTCGCCGCCGGTGTGCGAATCGATGACATTCAGGGTTTTCATGGCCGACATGTTAGAAACGCGGCACGCGCGAGTCTTGACCCGGCTGCGCGTCGATTGTGACGATTTCAGCATAGCATCTGTTGCGCTGCGCCATGCTAGCGAATGGAGCGCAGCCGCTACCCGCACGGCCTTCCCCGTATGCGTGAGGCGCGTCTCGCGGCTATCCTCATTCGTATCATCGCTTTGCCGTTAAGGCCCTTAGCCGCGCGTCCGGTGACAATCCAAATTATTCCCTCACCCCTTTATTAAAGGTTCAGGATACCTACCCGACACAATCGACGCTATGCTGAAATCGTCATTCAGCACGCGCGTATCGCGCAAGACGGCCGATTTTGACGTGCTTACACTGCGATCGATTCATCAACATCAGGAGAGCAGTCGTGGCGCATATCTGGGAAGGCGTAATGCCCGCCGTCACAACCAAATTCAACGCGGATTTCAGCATAGACCGCGCATGGACGAAGAAAAACATCGAAGCGCAGATCGACGCGGGTGTCGACGGCATCATCGTATGCGGTTCGCTCGGCGAAGCTTCGACGCTTTCTCTCGACGAAAAACTCGAAGTGCTCGATATCGCCGTCGACGCGTCGCAAGGCCGCGTGCCGGTTCTGCTGACGATTGCCGAAAACAGCACGCTCGACGCCTGCCGTCAGGCACAAGCCGGTGCGAAGCACGGTGCGGCCGGCTATATGGTGCTGCCGGGTCTGCGTTATCTGTCCGATCGCCGCGAAACGATCAACCATTTCCGCATGGTTGCGAATGCAAGCAGTTTGCCGCTGATGATCTACAACAATCCGCTCGCCTACGGCGTCGATATGACGCCCGAGATGTTCGCGGAAGTCGCCGACGAAAAGAAGATCGTCGCGATCAAGGAATCGTGCGGCGATGTGCGGCGCGTGACCGATCTGATCAACGCGGTCGGCGACCGTTACGCGATTCTGTGCGGCGTCGACAACCTCGCGCTCGAAGCGATGATGATGGGCGCGCACGGTTGGGTCGCGGGGCTCGTCTGCGCGTTTCCGAAGGAGACAGTGGCGATCTACAAGCTGTTCAAGGCCGGCCGCGTCGAAGAAGCACGCGCGATCTATCGCTGGTTCGCGCCGCTGCTGGCGCTCGATGTGTCGGCGAAGCTCGTGCAAAACATCAAGCTTGCCGAAACGATCGTCGGCCTCGGCACCGAGCCGGTGCGGCCGCCGCGTCTGCCGCTGGCCGGCGACGAGCGCAAGGCGGTCGAAGCGCTGATCCGCCGTTCGATCGAAACGCGCCCGGCGCTGCCGAAGCTGTAACGGCATTCGAACGGCCGCGACCGCGCCATGCGTGCTGCGCATGCGCGCGCACACCGCGCGTCTCGTCTCAAGACATTCGCAACACCACGCTTGTCATCGATGTTGGTCCACGACGCACCGGCTGCGTGCGCTTCATGCCGCGCGTGCGTTCATTCATACACGGGGGATTCATAGTGAAGCTCAAGGTATCGCATATCGTGATCGCGTCGGCGCTCGCGTGGGCAACCGGCGCGCAGGCAGCAGACGCCGACGTCGTGAAGATCGGCTTTGCCGCGCCGTTGACCGGCCAGCAATCGAACTACGGCACCGACATGCAAAAAGGCGCGCAGCTTGCCATCGACGATTTCAATGCGACGCATCCGGTGATCGGCGGCAAGCCGGTGACGTTCTCGCTGACGTCCGAAGACGACCAGGCCGATCCGCGCACCGGCACGACCGTCGCGCAGCGGCTGATCGACGACGGCGTGCATGGCATTGTCGGCCACTTCAACTCGGGCACCAGCATTCCCGCTTCGGACCTGTACAACCGCGCAGGCCTGCCGCAGGTGTCGATGGCGACGTCGCCGGTCTATACGGCGCGCGGCTACAAGACGACGTACCGGCTGCTCACGAGCGATTCGCAAGCCGGCAGCATCATGGGCACGTATGTGGTGAACAAGCTCGAATACAAGCGCATTGCGATTATCGACGACCGCACCGCATACGGCCAGGGTATTGCCGACGAGTTCGCGGCGGCCGTGACGGCGGCGGGCGGCACGGTCGTCAAGCGCGATTACACGAACGACAAGGCGCTCGACTTCTCAGCGATCCTGACCAACATGAAAGGCCTCGATCCGGATGCGATCTTCTATGGCGGCGGCGATGCGCAATCGTCGCCGATGATCCGCAAGATGCGTCAGCTCGGCATCAAGTCGGCGTTCATCACCGGCGAGATGTCGAAGTCGCCGACATTCCTGAAAGTCGGCGGCAGCGCGGCGGAAGGCTCGATTGTCTATATGGGCGGATTGCCGAAAGAAAAGATGCCGGGCTTCTCCGGCTTCGAATCGCGCTACAAAGCGCGCTTTCACGAAGATCCGATCACGTACTCGCCGTACTCGTACGACGGCACGATCGCGCTCCTGACCGCGATGAAGGACGCGAACTCGACCGACCCGAAGGTGTACACGTCGTGGCTCGACAAGGTGAACATCAAGGGCGTGACGTCGAACGACGTTGCATACGACGCGAAAGGCGATCTGAAAGATGCGCCGGTCACGATCTACAAAGTGGAAAAAGGCGGATTCGTGCCGATGGACACGATAGGCGGAAAAAGCTGACCGAGCCGGTCGAATATTCCCGTTGATCGATGCAGCGCGCGGCTCCTGCCGCGCGCTTTGCCTTTTGACGATCAGGCCGCGGCGGCCGCGGTCGCTTCGGCCGCGGCATTTTCCTCGCGCACGCAGAGCAACCGGTAGCCGCTCTTGTACACCGGCTGCAGACGGTAGTCGTTGTGCTCTTCGATCTGCAACAGCAGACGCAAGCGCGACACGTGGCTATCGATCGTGCGCGTGACCTCGCGAAACTCGCGTCCCCACACCATCGCGAAGATATGATCGCGCGACAGCACGCGACCCACATTGGAAAAGAACAGCGCGGCAAGGCGAAACTGCGTGCCCGAAAGCTGCACTGGCGTGCCGCGCAACGTCACGATCTGACGGCGCGTATCGAAATGGTACGGTCCGACATCGAAACTCGATACGCCGAATCGCTCCGGATAGGCGCGCCGCAATAGCGCGGTGACCCGCTCGCGGAATTCCGCCGTGCGCACCGGAAACGTCACATAGTCGTCGGCGCCGGCGAGCAGCGCGCGCACAACGCTTTCTTCGGAATCGTCGGTCGACGCGAAGATGACCGGCACGCGATCGCCGTTCACCGCGCGCATCGACTTCAATACGTCGATACCCGACATTCGGACGCCATGCCAGTCGAGCACGAGCAGATCCGCGGTGGATCGCGCGAGCGCTTTGGACATGGTCAAACCATCGTCGTAGACCATGCAGCTATGGCCGGCCTGGACAAGGATGCGCTCCAGCTGCTTGCTTCGCACCGGGTCGCGTTGAAGGATTGCTATACGCATTGTAAAAATTCTCGACTGTTGCCTCGGTGGCGATTCTCTGGGCACCAAATACCTGTGCCCATAAGATCAGTCTGAATTTGCGGCGTCGCACCGATATTTCGTCAGAGCCCGAAACGTCGCGTCAACGCTTCGCCCTAACATCCGTTGCATGAAAACCCTATCCGTTTCCTCCTCGTCCCAGCCGTCGCCGCCAACCTCGTCGCCACATTTGACGCCCATGCTTGCGCGAATCGTTGCGACCGTCAGCGTCGGCTTTGTCGTCACGCAACTCGATGTCACGATCGTCAATGTGGCGCTCGCGCGCATCGGCGCCGATCTTCACGCGGACGTGACGGCGCTGCAATGGATCGTCGATGCGTACACGCTCGCGTTTGCGGTGCTGATGCTGTCGGCGGGCGCGCTCGGCGATCGTTTCGGAGCACGCAGCATGTTCGCGGCCGGCATCGCACTTTTCGCGTTTGCCTCGCTGCTATGCGGGCTCGCCGCGAACGGCGCATGGCTTGTCGCCGCGCGCGCCTGCCAGGGCATCGGCGCGGCCGCGATGCTGCCGAATTCGCTGGCACTGCTCAATCAGGCATGCGCGCACGATCCGAAGCTGCGCGCGCGGGCGGTCGGTCTCTGGACCGCGACGGGTTCGATTTCGATCGCGGCGGGTCCGGTGATCGGCGGCGTGCTGATAGACGCGTTCGGCTGGCGCAGCATCTTTCTCGTGAACCTGCCGTTGTGCGCGGCGGGCCTCGCGGCCACCTTCGCGTGGCTGCCGAAGGTTGCATCCGCAACGAAAGCAACAAAACCAACGCGCGCGACGACTGCGACGACTGCAATGACCGCCACGAACGTCTCGCCGCAAACAGCGGCGCGTGGCCTCGACCCGCTCGGTCAGCTATTGGCGGTCGTGGCGTTGACCGCCTTCACGGGCGCGGTAATCGAATGGCGGCCGCTCGGCGTCGCGCATCCGCTCGTCGCGGGCGGCCTCGGCCTTGCGCTCGCCGCCGCGCTTGCGTTCGTCGCGACCGAGCGGCGCATCGCCATGCCGATGCTGCCACTATCGCTCTTCGGCAAGCGCACGTTCAGCGCCGCGGTGCTGTTCGGCATCGGTGTGAATCTGACGTACTACGGCGTCGTGTTCGTGTTGAGCCTTTTCCTGCAGCGCGTACGCGGCAATACGCCATTGCAGGCGGGTCTTGCCTTCCTGCCGCTTACCGGCGGATTTCTGGTGTCGAACGTGATGAGCGGCTGGGTGGTCGGCAAATTCGGCGCGCGTGTGCCGATGCTGATCGGTGCGCTGATTGCGGCGCTCGGCTACGGGCTGTTGCATCGGGTCGGCGCGCAGACGCCGCTGTGGGCGCTGCTCGTGCCGTTCCTGCTGATCCCGTCGGGCATGGGGCTCGCGGTTCCCGCCATGACGACCGCCGTGCTCGCATCAGCCGACGCACGGCGCGCAGGCACGGCGTCGGCGGTGCTCAATACGGCGCGCCAGGCCGGCGGCGCGATCGGGGTGGCGGCGTTCGGCGCACTCGCGAGCGGCGCGCAAGCCGCGCATATCGTAGACGGCCTGCACGCGGCAACGGCCATTTCGACGGTCATTCTGCTGATTGCCGCGTTGCTTGCGCGCTATGTCGACCCTTATCCGCGCGCACGCGAATAAGGGTGACAGGCGAAGTTACACGCGGGGTTCCTGGCGCGTTCTACAAGCTCACTTCCTGGATCTGCCCGGAATCGAGCGCTTTTTCGATGAGCCCCTCGCTTTGCGTCTTGCGAATCGCGTTCGCGACGAGGTCTTCGGGCTCTTCGATCTCGGCCTTGATCGCGCCGATCAGGCCGGACGCATCGAGAATCACGAGCGTCTTGGCCGAATCGGCCTGACTGATGATGACGCGATGCGGTGTCGGCCCCTCGCCGAGGCTCGCGCAAAACTGCAAGACCTGGCCACCGATCAAATGGTCGAAAGCTTGAATCATTGCGTGCTCCTTGTCAGCTCAAAGTCTGCTTGACCGATACCGCGCGGCGATACCGCCCGATCACATTAGAGGCTCAGCCCGCTGCGCGGTGCCCGCGCACCATCGATGCTGATGCGCCCCGCGCCGGTCACGGTCAATAACAGGAAGCCGCCTGCAATCGCGATGTTCTTCCAGAAATGCACGACCATGTCGCGCTGCAGGGCGGCGTCCGTGACATTCCAGAAATCATGCCCGAGAATCGCGGTCGCCACCGTGTACATCGCAAGAATCAAACCGACCGCGCGAATGCGCCAACCGACCACGAGGAAAATGCCGCCAAGCAGTTCGATGGCGATGACAAGCGGCGCCGCGAATGTCACGAAAGGCACGCCCATCGCCTGCAGATAACCGACAAAGCTTGCATAGCCGAGCCCTTTCATCGCTGCGCCCCAGAGGAACAGCACCGCAAGTGCAACACGCGCAAGGAAAATCACGCCGGACTCGACGGCACGCGACATGGATAACCCCCTTCCTTTCAAATATGCAGAAGACCTTGCGAAAAAGCGTCGGTTCCCTGATTCGCGCGGCGGGTTCGCCAGCGTCGTTGTATGCCATGCGTATGGACCACGGCAAAAAAGTACGCGTGCCACGTAAAAAAGCGCTTTGAAACGCGCTTTTTAATCCACTGCCCGTCACATGGGTTGTTATAATCCTCTCATAAGCCCGAACAAAATCTAACGCCACATCCTGACGCGCCCCCAACGCGTCGCCCCAAGGATTTCCATGCTCAAAACTGAACGTCTGCGTGTGCTTGCCGATGCATTGGCAAGGCAAAGCGTGATGCGTCTGCGCGATGCGGCGTCACTGCTCGGCGTTTCGGAAATGACGGTGCGCCGCGATATCGCCGCGAGTCCAGGAAAATTCACTTATCTCGGCGGCTATATCGTCAGCGCGACCGACGTGCCCAATAATGCCGGCTATTCGCTCGAAGAGGAAAAGGACCACTTCGCGCAGGCGAAGGCTGAAGCCTCGTCGATTGCCGCGGGCCTGATCGCCAGCAACGAAACGATCTTCATCGACTGCGGCACGACGCTCACTACGCTCGCGCGCCTGATCCCGGCGGAAACCAATGTGACGGTCGTCTGCTACTCGCTGAACGTGGCGGAAATTCTGCGGCGCAAGCCGAATGTGCGGATGATTCTGCTAGGCGGCGTCTATGTGCCGTCGTCGGATTCGTTCTCCGGCGAGGAAAGCATTGAAGTGCTGCGCCGCATGGGCATCAACAAGGCGTTTATTTCGGCGGGCGGTGTCGACACGGCCCGCGGCGTCACATGCTGGAATTTTCACGAGGTCGCGCTGAAGCAGGCCGCGATGGCGAGCGCGGTCGAAAGCCATCTCGTGGTGGACAGCAGCAAGTTCGGCGTGGTGAAGGCGGTGCGTTTTTCGCAGATCGACGACTTCAACTCGATCATCACCGAGAAGGGACAGGAAGCACGCCGGCGCAAATAAAGGCCAAATCAGGCCGGCGTACTGGCATTGAAACGCTCGCGCTTACTACTTCTTGCGCTGCAGCGCGAACAGCGTGCCCGCGATCAGAATAAACGCACCGATAATCACCTTCTGCCAGGTGCTCGGCACGCCGACCAGGATCAGCACGTTATTGATCAGCGTCACGAGCACGACGCCAAGCAGCGTGCCCGCCACCGTGCCGGTGCCGCCGGTAATGCGTGCGCCGCCCAGAATCACCGCCGCGATCACATCGAGTTCCGTGCCCACCAGATCGAACGGATTCGCGAGCCGGTTGTTCGACACATGCAGAATGCCCGCGATACCGGCGAGCATCCCCGTATAGCCGAACACAAACAGGTGAATCGCACGCAGGTTGTAGCCGAGCCGTTCGGCAATCGCAAGACTGCCGCCCATTGCATAGACACCGCGTCCCATCATCGTGCGATTGAGCAGCCACCACGTCACCACCGCGGCAATCACGAGCGCGAGCACCGAAGCCGGCAGCACCGCGCGCAATCCATCCGCGGTGTGATAGAAAAACAGTGGAATGCGACCGAAGTGATCCATGCTGTGCGGGATGTTCATAAAGAACACCGTGCCGACGAAGGTCAGCAGGATCCCGCGATACAGGTATTGCGTGCCGATCGTCACGATCAGCGACGGCGCCTTGAGCCGATAGACCAGCACGCCGTTAATCAGCCCAAGCACAATGCCGCCGACCGCGCCGGTCAGCAGAATCAGCGCGAACGGTGCATCGGGCCACCACGCGAACACCGCTTTCGTGATCGCGTACATCGTCAGCGCGGCGATCGCGGTGAACGACACGTCGATGCCGCCCGACGCAAGCACGACGAGCGTGCCGAGCGCGAATAGCGACACCGTCGTCGCCGAATGCAGCAGGTCGAACAGCGTCGCGAGCTGAAAAAAGCGCGGATTGATCGCGCCGACGATCACGCACGCCACGACGATCAGCGCGAAGGTAAACCATTCCGGCTGGCGCGCAAGACGCGTGCGCCAACTCGGAGGCTTGACCTCGGGTGCGATTTTGACGACGTTGGGAGTGGCCATGGTCCGGTTCACGCTCGATGACATCGTTGACTTCCTTTAAGCTTTAAAACTTCGAAGCGCTGAATACGCCGCTGCAAACACTCAAGCCGCTTCCGACAGCAGGGCGTGGTAAAGGTCCGCTTCGTGCAACTGGTCCGCGCGGTATTCGTTCGCCACGCGGCCCTTCTTCATCATCAGAATACGGTCGCAGTTCTGCAGCAGCTCGGGCAAATCGTCGCTAATCAGAATGATGCCGATGCCCTGCTGCGACAGCCGCTGCATGATGCGATAGATGATGTCCTTCGAACCGACATCGACGCCGACCGTCGGGCCGTGCAGAATCAGCACGCGCGGGTCGATCGCCAGCCAGCGGCCGATCAGCACGCGCTGCTGGTTGCCACCCGACAGCGACTGCACGGGCTTGTCGACATCGGGGGTGGCGATCTGCAGTTCCTTCACCGTTTGCACCGCGAGCGCCTGCGCACGCGCGCGGTCGATCTGGCCGAAGCGGTCGCGCAAGCTCGAGATCATCGCGGTAATGACGTTGTCGCGAATCGGCTTGTCGAGAAAAAGGCCTTCGTTGAGGCGGTCTTCAGGCACGTAACCGATGCGGTGTTGCTTCGCATCGGACGGCGTGCGCACGGTAATCGCGTTGCCGTCGAGCGTCAGCTCGCCGCTTTCGGCCGGCGCGACGCCGGCGAGCGCTCGCGCGAGTTCGTTGCGGCCCGAATCGAGCAGCCCCGTCACGCCGAGAATTTCGCCGCGATGCAAGGGGAACGACACATCGCTGAACTGCCCCGCGCGCGTCAGATGCCTGACGTCGAGCACGACCTCGCTGCCGACGCCCACGTTGCCTTCGCGGTAACGCTCGTTCGACAGTTGCCGTCCCGTCATCAGTTCGCTGATCTGCGCTTTCGTGTACTGCTCGATCGGGCCTTGCGCCATTTTCTGGCCGTCGCGCAGCACGATCACTTCGCCGCCGATCGCATAGCATTCGTCGAGCTTGTGGCTCACAAACAGCACTGTCACGCCTTGCGCGCGCAGATTGGCGAGCACGGCGATCAGGTTGTCGACTTCCTTCTGGGTAAGCGAGGTGGTCGGTTCGTCCATGATCACGAACTTCGCCTCGCTCGCGATCGCACGCGCGATCGCGACGAGCTGGCGCGTCGCAAGCGGCAATTGCTCGATCAGCGTCGCCTGGAATTCGGGGTCGCCGGGCAAGCCGACCGCATGCAGCGCGCGCCTGGCTGTTTCAGTGAGCGCCTTGCGATCGAACGTGCGCGCAAGGCGCCCGTTGTGCTCGGCCAGTTCGGTTGTGAGCGCAACGTTTTCCGCGACGCTCATGTTCGGCAGCAACGACAGATCCTGATACACGGTCTCGATGCCGGCGGCGAGCGACTCGAGCGCCGACAGGCGCGCATGCCGCACGCCTTCGATCACGAGTTCGCCTTCGTCGGGCGGCTGCGCGCCCGAGATGATCTTGATCAGCGTGCTCTTGCCGCAACCGTTTTCGCCGAGCAGGTGATAGATCTGCCCGCGCTGGAACGACAGGCTCACGCCGCGCAGCGCATGCACGCCGGTAAAGCGCTTATGCACGCCGACCACTTCGAGAAACGGTGTCGAGGAAACGGGTGAATTCATGATACGAAGCCGTTAGTCTTCAAACGCGCATCCACGCCCGGATAAAACACACTGCACACTGCATGACGTGGCGCGGATGCGCGGTAATACAAGAGTCAGGGACAGGAACAAAGCGGGTTCGAAATATCGACCCATCCTGCTTAGAACGAGTACTGCTTGTAGTTCGATTTGTCGACGCTGACCCAGCCCTGACCGCGAACGATGATGCCCTTGCCCGGCCCTTTCGACACGGTTACCTTCTCGTAGCCCGGCAGACCGAGGTTCGCGCCGTTTTCGACCGTCTTGCCGTCGAGCAGCATCTTCGCGACCTTGTTCATCGCAATGCCCGCGAGCTTCGGATCCCAGAACGCGATGCCGTTGATCGCACCGCTTTCGAGGAACTTGCCCGCCTCGGTCGGCAGACCCGTGCCGTAGACGCAGATCTTGCCCTGCAGGCCCGATTCCTCGACCGCGCGGCCGATGCCGATCACGTCGAGCGACGACGAGCCCTGGAAGCCCTTCAGGTCCGGATGCTTGCGCAGCACTTCCTTCGCGACTTCGTACGCGCGCTCGCCGTCGTTATTGGTCTCGAGGTTCTTCTCGACGAGCTGCATCTTCGGATACTTCTTCGCCGCATTGGCGATGCCGCCGTCGGCCCATTGCACCTGCGAGCGGCTGCCGAGCGAGCCGACCAGCGTGGCCCACTTGCCTTCGCTATGCATGCACGAGGCGAGCCGCTCGTTGAGCGCGGCGCCGTACTCGCTGTTGTCGAACGCCTCGACGTCGACATTCGTGTTCTTCTCGTTGTCCGCTTCGTGCGTGACGACCTTGATGCCGCGGTCCATCGCTTTCTTGAGCGCGGGTTCGAGCGTCGGCGGATCATACGGAACGACCGCGATCGCATTCACCTTCTTCGCGATCAGGTCTTCGATAATCTTCAGTTGCTGCGCGGCGTCGGCGCGCCCCGGCCCCGTCTGGTAGACCGTCACGCCCGGGTTCTCCTTGCCGAACTCCTTGACCCCTTCGTCCATCCGGTTGAACCAGCTGATGCCCGTCACCTTGACCACCGTGACAATCGTTTCATTCGTTGCCGCATAGGCGGTGGCCGCGATACCGGCGGCGAGTGCGCATGCTGTGAGGGCAACGCTGAATCGTACGGATTTCATATGAGTTGTCTCCTGTCTTTATTCGTTGATGCCCCACGATTGACGAAGACGGACGCCCGAGGCACGTCGCCCGCCCGAATTCATTGCTGCGCGTTAGCCGCGCGCTTCACGCTCGCCGCCGGGTTGTGCCGACTTTTCGCCGATACCGAAGATCGCACGAACCCGCACGCCGCCCGCGAATGCAAGCGACAGCAGCAGCAGAAAGCCCCACGCGCAATCGCCGAAAAACTGCGAGACGCCGAGCAGATTGAACAGGCTCGACAGAAACTGCAAGACGGTTGCGGCGAAGAAAACGCAGATGATGCGTCCGTAACCGCCGGCCGGATTCACCCCGCCCATCACCGCGATCAGGATCGCGATCAGCAGATACGAATTGCCGTAGTCCCACTTCGCGCTCAGCGTGTGCGACACGCTGACCAGCCCGGCCAGCGACGCGAGCACGCCGCACATCGTGTAGGTGATGATCAGCATCCGGTCGCGCGGAATGCCCGCATAGAACGCGGCGCGCTGATTCGTGCCCATCAGATAAAGACGCAGGCCGAACGGCGTGCGCCGTAGTAACCAGCCGAGCAGGACCACGGCCGCCATGAAGATGATGAACTGGATCGGCACCTGGAAAAACGTGCCGTTGCCGATGTTGGAGAGCGGTTCGACATAATCGACGTGCACCGACGCGCCATTGCTGAGCGCCACGGCGATGCCCGTAAACAGCAGCTGCGTGCCGAGCGTACAAAGAATCGGCGTGAGCTTGAGGCGGGCGATGATGACGCCGTTCAGCAGGCCGCCGAGCAGCCCCGCAACCAGCACGATTACGCAGAACAGCGCCGTAAACAGCGCCGGCGAATCGTCGCCGCTCACGAACTTCGGCACGATCAGTGCCGCGATCATGCCCGACAGATTCGCGAGCCCGACACCGGACAGGTCGATGCCGCCGTTGCCCGACAGCATCGACAGCATGATGCCGAGCGCGAGCAACGCGATTTCGGGAAGTTGCGCACCCATCGACTGCAGATTGTCGATACCGACAAACGCGCCATGCGACAGCCCGATCGCGACCAGCACGACCACCAGATTCACGGCGAGCAGAAAGTTCAGCTGCCGGTCATGAAACCATCTTGCGAGAAGAGATCCGTTCATTCGCGCCTTCCTTACGACTGATCTGTTCGCCCGCGTTTAGCGTGCTGCCTCGGCCTCGCGGCCGAGCACTTCATCGATTTCCCGGCGCGTCGGCATCGACGGCGCGGTACCGGGACGCGTCACCGAGATTCCCGCGAGCGCGCAACCGAAGCGCATCGCCGCAACGGGATCTTCGCCGCGCGCCAGCGCTGCCGCGAAGCCGCCGGTGAAGCCGTCGCCGGCGCCCGCCGTTTCGACGACACGTCCGCAGCGATACGCGGCCACGAACACCGATTGCCTGGCCGAGTGCAGCAGCGCACCGGCTTCGCCGAGCGTGACGATCACGGTGCCGACGCCCTTTTTCAGCAGCACGTCGGCGGCGCGGCGCGCCTCGTCGACGCTATTGACGGGCATGCCGGTCAGCGCCGCGGTTTCCGTCTCGTTCGGCGTGATGTAGTCGCACAGCGGGAAGATGTCGTCGTCGAGCGGCAACGCGGGCGCGGGATTGAACACCGTCGTCACGCCATGCCTGCGCGCGACTTCGAGGCCGCGCTTCGCGGCCGGAACCGGCTGTTCGAGCTGCGTGACGAACACGCGCGCACTGGCGATATCGGCTTCGATCGCGTCGACATCGGCGGCGCTCAAGGTGCCCGCGGCGCCCGACGCGACGATGATCGCGTTCATGCCCGTCGTTTCGTCGACGAAGATATGCGCGGCGCCCGTCGATGCGCCTTCGACCACCTTGGCGCGCGACGTGATGCCTTCGGCTTTCCATGTTGCCTGCGCGATCTGGCCGAATGCGTCGTTGCCGAGGCGCGTGCAGAACACCACATCGGCGCCCGCGCGCGCGGCCGCGACCGCCTGGTTCGAGCCCTTGCCGCCGGGCCCCATGGCAAAGGCGGAGCCGGCAATCGTTTCGCCGATCAGCGGCATGCGCTCGGCGCGAAACGTCAGATCGGTCACGTAGATGCCGAGGATCACCACGCGGCCTTGCACTTGCGACTGCGTGGTCATTTGCTTTGGTCCTTTGCAGCAGAGACATCCGGCGCCAGTTGCACGCCTTTCTTGAATACGAAACAGCCATATCCGCGCTGTTCGCCGGTCGCGATCACGCAATACGCCTTGCGGGCGCGCTCGTAAAACGCGAAGCGTTCGATCGACCTGAACGCGAGCTCACGGCCTTCGGCCGCATTCACTTCCGCTTGCGCCTCGCGCTGCACGGCCGGAATCGTGTTCGGCTCGCCGACCACTTCCATGCGCAGCGCCGGATCGTCGACGAAGGTGTCGAGCGGCAGCACGGACAGGACCGCGCGGATCGCGCGCGGCGCATCGGCGCCGTCGATCCGCAGCAGCTTGCCGAGCACCGTTGCGCGCGCAACGGAGTCGGCGGGGAAATTTGCATCGCAAATGATGAGCTCGTCGCCGTGCCCCATCGCGCGCAGCGCGTACAGCACGTCGGCGTTGAGCAGCGGGTCCACATTCTTCAGCACGTTGTCTCCTCCGTTCGGTTGGCGTGCCGCGTGATTGGCGGGGCCGGTTGACGACCCCGCCAATCACGCGAATCAATCGCCGTACGGTATCCAGATGTTCTTCACCTGCACAGCCTGGCGCAGCAGCGCCTGTCCTTCAGTCGAGCGGTCGAACCAGTCGAAGCGGCGCCCGTAGTCGACGAACGTGCGCTTCAGGTTGCCGGTCGACGCGCGCTCGACCCTGGCCGATTCGCCTGCCTCGCCGAAACACCAGAGCGCGTCGACGTCGTCATGTTTTGCAAGCGCGTCGAGCAGACCGGCCCGCTCGCCGGTGACGATATTCAGCACGCCCGCCGGCACATCCGATGTTTCCACGACCTGATAAAAATCCGTTGCGGCAAGCGGGCACGTCTCGCTCGGCAAGACGACCACCCGATTGCCCATGGCCAGCGCCGGCGCAACCAGCGAGACGAACGCGAGCAGCGGCGCTTCGTCCGGACACGCAATGCCGATCACGCCGAGCGGTTCGTGCATCGCCAGCGCGACACCGCGCAGCGGCGGCGCGTGCACAGCGCCGTCATACTTGTCGGCCCACGCCGCGTAGGTAAAGAGTCGGTTGACCGACGCTTCGACTTCGCTGCGTGCTTCCGTTTCGCTTGCGCCCGTCCGTGCAATCAGTTGCGCGACAAACTCGTGCGAACGCACCGCGAGGTTTTCGGCAAGGAAATACAGCACCTGCGCGCGATTGTGCGCCGTCGTGCCCGACCATTTCTGCGCGCCGCGCGCAGCCGCCACCGCATTGCGAATGTCCTTGCGATTGCCCGCGCCGACTTCGCCCGCGAACGAGCCGTCCGCCGCATACACCGGCAGCGAATAGCCGCTGTCCGGCCGCACCTGCTTGCCGCCGACAAAGAGCTTCGCGGTGCGATCGACGTTGAACGGATCGTCCGACTGCCATGCAACCCCTGCGTCGGCCGTCAATGCTTCGCTTGCCACGCGTTGCACCGCACGCCGCTGCGGAAGATTAAGCCAGGCGTTCGGCTTCAGGTATTCGTGAATGCCCTCGCGCCCGCCTTCGCGGCCATAGCCCGACTCGCGATAGCCGCCGAAGCCGACTGCCGCGTCGAACAGATTCGTGGCGTTGACCCAGACCACGCCGCATGCAAGGCGCGGCGCGATATCGAGCGCGCGTCCGATGGTCTCGCTCCACACGCTCGCGGCGAGCCCGTAACGCGTGTTGTTGGCAAGCGCAACCGCTTCGTCGGGCGTGCGAAAGCTCATCGTCACCAGCACGGGGCCGAAGATTTCTTCCTGGGCGAGCGTCGACGCGGGCGCGACGCCGGTCACGAGCGTCGGCGGATAGAAAC
Source organism: Paraburkholderia sp. 2C (assembly GCF_054589215.1). Lineage (NCBI taxonomy): Bacteria > Pseudomonadati > Pseudomonadota > Betaproteobacteria > Burkholderiales > Burkholderiaceae > Paraburkholderia > Paraburkholderia sp. 2C. The sequence goes on from NZ_BAAILL010000050.1 coordinate 112,882, forward strand.
AGCCCTGGCTCGGCACGTCCGTTTCCGACGATTGCCAGACCTGGCAACCTTCGCGACGTCCCGCTTCGACGAGCGACTGGATCCGCTCGAGTTGCACCGGATCGACGATCGCGCCGATATCGATGCCCTTGTCGAGCGATGGGCCGACGCGCAGCGTCGCCATGCGGCGCTTCAGCTTTTCGATAAAGCGCGCTTCGATGCCTTCCTGGACGAGCAGACGCGAGCCCGCGCAGCACACCTGACCCTGATTGAACCAGATCGCGTCGACCACGCCTTCGACGGCGCCGTCGAGGTCCGCATCGTCGAATACGATAAACGGCGACTTGCCGCCGAGTTCGAGCGTCAGCGATTTGCCGGAGCCCGCCGTGGCCTCGCGAATCAGGCGGCCGACCTCGGTCGAACCCGTGAACGCGATCTTGTCGACGTCCGGATGATCGACGAGCGCCGCGCCGGTGCGGCCGTCGCCGGTCACCACATTCAGCACGCCCGGCGGCAAGCCGGCGCGCTGCGCGAGCTCGGCGAACAGCAAGGCGGTGAGCGGCGTGTACTCGGCCGGCTTCAGCACCACGCAATTGCCGGTGGCGAGCGCGGGCGCGATCTTCCACGCGAGCATCAGCAACGGGAAATTCCACGGCACGATCTGGCCGATCACGCCGAGCGGCGAATAGTCCGCGAATTCGCTGTCCTGCAGTTGCGCCCAGCCGGCGTGATGCAGAAAGTGCCGCGCGACGAGCGGAATATCGAGGTCGCGCGTTTCGCGAATCGGCTTGCCGTTATCGAGCGCCTCGAGCACCGCGAACAGACGGCTGTGCCGTTGCACCATGCGCGCCAGCGCATACAGGTGGCGCGCACGCCCCGCGCCGCCAAGCGCACGCCATGCGGGCTGCGCGGCACGCGCGGCGGCGACCGCCGCATCGACGTCGGCCGCTTCGCCCTGCGCGATCTGCGCGAGCTCGTCGCCGGTTGCCGGCTCGTGCGTCGCGAAACGCTCGCCCGAAGACGGCGTGCGCCACGCGCCGCCGATGAAATGACCGAAGGCGCCGTGATGCTGGGCAAGCCACGCGCGCGCGGGCTTGTCGTCCTCCGGTGCGGGACCGTAATCCATCGTTGAAAAATACTCGGCTACGCTCATGAGAATCGGAATGCTTGCGGATGCAACGTTATGCAACGGGGTGGCGATTGAAGGACGAGTAACGGCCGCTTGCGTGATGCTCGAGCTGACGCTCGATATCGGCAAGCAGGCTCGACGCGCCGATCCGGAACAGCTCGGGCTCGAGCCACGCGCGGCCCAGTTCTTCCTTCATCAGGATCTGATAGAGCAACGCGGTCTTCGCATCGGATACGCCGCCGGCCGGCTTGAAGCCGATCAGCACGCCGGTGCGCGCGTGATATTCGCGAATCATCCGGACCATCACGAGCGACACGTCGAGCGTGGCGTTCACGCCTTCCTTGCCCGTCGAGGTCTTGATGAAATCCGCGCCCGCCATCATGCAGACCATCGATGCGCGGGCCACGTTCGACAGCGTGCGGATATCGCCGGTCGCGAGTATCGCCTTCAGATGCGCGTGGCCGCACGCGGCGCGAAAGTCGCGCACTTCTTCATACAGTGCGCGCCAGTTGCCGGTCAGCACATACTCGCGCGTGACGACAATATCGATTTCCTCGGCGCCGTCGGCAACCGACGCCTCGATCTCTTTCAGTTTCAGCTCGTGCGGATTAAGACCCGCCGGGAAGCCCGTCGAAACGGCCGCCACCGGAATACCGCTGCCGCGCAGTGCATCGACCGCGGCAGCGACAAAACGGTGATACACGCACACCGCCCCGGTGGTGATGCCGTGCGGCGCGATGCCGAGTTCGGCGAGGATGTCCGCGCGCACCGGCTGGCGCGCTTTCGCGCACAGGCGCCGCACGCGGCCTTCGGTATCGTCGCCGTTCAGCGTGGTGAGATCGATGCAGGTGATCGCCTTGAGCAGCCACGCGGCCTGCGCATCTTTCTTGACGGTGCGGCGCGTGCCGAGCGTCGCGGTACGCCGCTCGACGGCCGACTGATTGACCCGCAAGTCGTCGAACCACGAAGGATCGAACGGTGCGCCCGGGTTGCGCGCGGGATGGACGACGGCGCCACGCGCAAGCGCGACGACGGAGGAGGACAGGGTAGAAGCTTCGGGCATGAGACGTTCGCGGTTTTGTGCAATGCACAGCAACGGCTGATGGTTTGTTCGCAATCAATCGTATGCTAATGAGAGGATCTTAACAAGTAGCGTTACGTTGATTTCACGCCACGATTCATCGACAACCGGCCTTGCGAGCACCGATGCCCCGCCGCACAAGGCTTCGGGCTCCGCGCACGCGCTTATCGGGGTTTTCACCTAAGGCGCGAGATAGCGTGGCGAAGCGGACGGAATGCGCGGCACATACGTTGCTAACTGCGAAGGCTAAACCGAAAGGTGCGGCCGCGTGCGCACGGCCCCGCGCAGTCCGCCAAGCGCGGCGTCTCGCCGATTTCACGAGATCGCCCGCCATTGCCAGTACACTTTCATATCGACGGATTCAACGGACCCGTTAGCGGGTGCGCTTTGCAGCGATTTTTGTTTTAGCTCACGGAGAAACGCTCATGGCAAACGACAAAATGCTTGCGCAGATGACTGACAAGCCGGGATTCATCGCCGCTCTCGATCAGAGCGGCGGCTCGACGCCCGGCGCATTGCGGCAATACGGAATTCCGGACGACGCCTACAGCGGCGACGCCGACATGTTCAGGCTCATGCACGAGATGCGCGCGCGCATCATCAGCGCACCGCCGTTTACGGGCGACAAGGTGATTGGCGCGATCCTGTTCGAAATGACGATGGACGGCCAGGTGGAGGGCAAACCCGCCCCGTCGTTCCTGTGGGAGAACCGCGGCGTGGTGCCGTTCCTGAAGGTAGACAAGGGACTCGTCGAGGAAGCCGACGGCGTTCGTCTGATGAAACCGATTCCCGGCCTCGATACGCTGCTCGAGCGCGCGGTGAAGCTCGGCATTTTCGGTACGAAAATGCGTTCGCTGATCAACCAGAATTCGGCGGCGGGCATTGCCGCGATCGTCAAACAGCAGTTCGAATTCGGCGCGCAGATCGGCAAGCACGGGCTCGTGCCGATTCTCGAACCGGAAGTGTCGATCAAGACGCCCGATAAGGCCGGCGCCGAAAAGGTGCTGCTCGCCGAACTGCACAAGGGCCTCAATGCACTGCCCGAATCGAGCCAGGTGATGCTGAAGCTCACGCTGCCCGAGGTGCCGGACTTCTATCTTCCGCTCGTCGAGCATCCGCGCGTCGTGCGCGTGGTCGCGCTGTCGGGCGGCTATACGCTCGACGATGCGTGCGAGCGCCTCACGTCGAACCATGGCGTGATCGCGAGCTTCTCGCGCGCGCTGATCAACGACCTGAAGAAATCGATGAGCGACGACGAATTCAATACGACGCTTTCCGCGACGATCGATCAGATTTATCAGGCGTCGGTGGTGAAGAACTGAGATCCACGCGGCCGCAGCGCGTGGCAAGGCGGGGCTGGCTCATACGCCAGCCCCGCTTTTTTGATGCGGCGCTTCCTGCAAGCCCAGCACGCCGCCCATCAGCACGAAATCGACAAGCGACTTCGACTCCATCTTTTTCATCGCCTGGTTGCGGTGAAACTTCGTGGTGTTTTCGCTCAGGTTCATTTCCTCGGCAATCTGCCGGTTGCGCATACCATTGACGACCCGCGTCATCACCTGCCGCTCGCGCGGCGTCAGCGACGCATAGCGGCGCCGCAACTCCGCAAACGAACGATCGGCTTCGCGGCGCTCTTCGTCGTCGGCAAGCGCGAGCGTCACTGCATCGAGCAGATCCTGGTCGCGAAACGGCTTGGCGAGAAAATCGGCAGCGCCCGCCTTCATCGCCTTGACCGACATCGCGATATCGCCGTGTGCGGTCATGAATACAATCGGAATTCTCATCTGTTGCGCGGCGATCTGTTCCTGCACGACCAGTCCGCTTTGCCCGCGCAATCGCACGTCGAGAATCAGACACGCAGGCACATCCGGCATGTCGTAAGCGAAGAATTCGTGCGCGCTCGAAAAGGTTTCCACCTGCATGCCGACCGATCGCAGCAATGCGCCGATGGCTTCGCGCACTGAATCGTCGTCGTCGATCACATAGACGATTGCGCGTTCCGCCATCGTCACAGCAGGCGCTGCGGGCTCACTGTGCATGACCGTCTCCGGCCGGGCGCGCGCGATCCGCAAACGCAATTACAGTCATCACGTTAACCATGCCTCTGCTTCATCACTCGAATGAGCGCAATTCATTAATTAATGCGCCAGCGTTAATGCACTTTTAATGCATTTATCGCGCGTCTTTAATGCGCGATAGAACGACTACTCAAGTGCTTCAGCAGATCTTGTCACGTTTTTCAGGCGGATGTCACACCTGAATATCAGTCATCACTGTATGGAATGGCAGGCGGTTTTTGAGTGCGATTCGTGTACGCAGGATCGGCATGGAGAGTGGGTACGTAGCATCGTGCGCATCAGCTGGGACGGTCCGCCGCTACCGGCCAGGCAAGCGATGAGGAATCCGACGCAGCCGCGTAGTTCTCATAGCCCTCATAGCCCTCATAGCCCTCATAGCCCTCGTAGTCCTGCTCCGCCGCCGCGGGCGCAGCGGACGACTTTTGCTCGCCGTGCGACTCGTCTTGCGCGGCCGCACGCCGCGTAGCCGGCCGCTCCACGACGACATGCCGGCAAAACCATCTGACCCATCCGATCATCGCGAGCAGCATGAGCCCTGTGCCGCCGAGCACCGGTTCGCGAAGTGCGACGATCGCGAGAAACGCGAACGCACGCGTGCCGGCGAATAGCGCAAAACCCGCGATCGCGGCAGACAGCGCATCGACAACGCCAAGCGCACGCGCGAATCGTGCGGTGGGTGGCGCGGCAGCGGGCTCATGCATTGGAAGTTCTCCTTGTCAGCAACAAATTGGATCAAGCTGCGGGTATCAAAGCGCGGCCGGCGTTTCGTCGAGAAAGCCGGTTATGGCCTGCAAGCGTCCGCTCGCATCGACCTGGCCGAAATCGGATCCTTTGATAATCGAAACACCTTGCGGCGTCGACAATTCCCACGAAAATCTCAAGCGGTCCGCAAAACTGTCGACCGCGGTCGTACGGCGAAACGTGTGTTGCGGAAAACGCTCATGCACCGCGCGGATCATCGCGTCGATGCCGTCGTGAGCCTGCGCGGACAGCAACGGGTCGGCATACGTCGCATTGCTGGCCCACGTCGCGGCAATCAGTTCCTTGCGACGCGATGCGTCGGTTTCGTTCCAGATGTCGAAATAACGGTCGACCAAAGCGGTGTGCGCATTCATTGCAAAACTCCTTCAGAAAGTTGATCGGTTGATCCAGAGCCCAATGCGAAGTTGAAGGTTCGCTGCAAGCTCTGACTGAAGGTTCTGCGATGCGCGGCCGGAAGTCGATTACGTGCGAGGTAATGGGTTCGCAACGCGTCGACTTCAAACCCCTCGCACTACGTAAGGACGGCAGATCGAAACAGCCTGCGAAAGACAAAACACCCACGCTTGCAGATGTATTCCTGCCGCGCAGAGGTGGCGACCCCTTCGCTTTCGCATGCCGTTACCTCGGAGGTAATGGATTTCGTGCGTGCATTGGCTATCATCGCCGGCATGGACACGCACACCCTTTCCCCGAACGAGCGAGCGGTACCGCCGATGAGCCGGACGGTCGGCGACCTGTTGCGCGAATGGCGTCAGCGACGCCGCATGAGCCAGTTGCTGCTCGCGTCCGAAGCGGACGTCTCGACGCGCCATTTGAGCTTTGTTGAGTCGGGGCGGGCCACGCCGAGCCGCGACATGATCATGCATCTCGCCGAACGGCTCGAGGTGCCGCTGCGTGCGCGCAATGCGCTGCTCGTCGCAGCGGGCTATGCGCCGCTGTTTCGCGAGCGGCCGCTGTCCGATCCTCAACTGGGCGCCGCGCGCGAAGCCGTCGAGCGGGTATTGAAGGGGCACGAGCCCTATCCGGCCATCGCCGTCGACCGGCACTGGACCATCGTTGCCGCGAATGGCGCGCTGGCGCCGCTCGTCGCGTCCGCCGCGCCCGCGCTGCTCGCGCCGCCGGTCAACGCGTTGCGGCTCTCGCTGCATCCGGACGGCATCGCGTCTTCGATCGTCAACTGGCACGCGTGGCGCGCGCACCTGCTCGCGCGGCTGCAACGGCAGGTCGAAGTGAGCGGCGACGCGACGCTCGCGGCCTTGCACGACGAGCTGGCCGGCTACCCGGCCCCGCCGGCCGCTCAATCAGCCGCTCAGGACGCGAGGCCGGGAGAAACTGCGCCGCTCGATCACATCGCCGTGCCGTTGCGGCTCGACACGCCACACGGCATGCTGTCGTTCTTCAGTACGACAACGGTGTTCGGCACGCCGGTCGATGTCACGCTCTCGGAACTCGCCATCGAAGCGTTCTTCCCGGCCGACCAGCAGACCGCCGACACATTGCGCGCGCTCACCGCCGCGCAAGCGAAGCCGGCAACGCCCGGCATAAACGACGCGGACGGCTGAGAGCCGCAGGGAGCCTTGGGCGCTCCAGGAGCCCTGGGAACCCCTTGGAAGCCGCGCCGCCGCGGCAGACGAGGCGCAATTCACACTTTCCGTTAAGAATGCATGCCCTCGCTTCGAGCCAGCCCGCTCCGGGCGGCCGTTACAAGTTACCAATGCCCGAACGCGCGTTGCTTGTTACATCCAATTCGCATAGTCGTTACAAATGCGCGCTTCGCGTCCGCCCGCGAATACCCGCAGTTTTTACCGCGAACACCAATCCCTTGCTTTTCCCTTTCTTAAAAGAATTCGACGCCGCAGCCTCCTCCCGCACCTTGCCAAGGCGTCCGAAAAATTTTCCTTAACCCTTACCCATAAAGGCTTCCAGCCGTTTTTCCCGCGCCTCTCGTCGATCCGTGAATGCGTATTACGCCCTTGTGAAAAACTTACCGGAATTGCGTTGAATTTTTGAGACATTTTTTTGAGAAAAGGATTGCTTTCTGCAAATCGTGTTCATACAATTCGCTCCGGGCTGTTACTAAATGTAACGACCTGTATCAAAGAGTCGCCAGTTGTTTCAGAGCGACCTTGAGCGACCGGAGCAAACGTTTCCGGCGACTCGATAGACCAAACGGCATAGCAATGCCGATAAACAATCGGGGCTTCGGGAACGAAAAAATGGACCGTAGCAGCGAGACGCTGGAATCTATCCGCGAAATCAACCTGTCGTACATCATGCTTGCGCAACGTATGTTGCGCGAGGACAAGCCAGTCGGGATGTTCCGGCTGGGTCTGTCGTCGGAATTGGCCGATTTGCTGGCCGGTCTGTCTCTCGCGCAGATCGTCAAGCTGGCCTCTTCCGACCAGCTTTTATGCTTTTTCCGCTTCAACGATCACACGATGCTGTCGGCGTTGACGCAAACGTCGAAGCACGCGGAAGTCGCTTCGACACACACGGCGATTCTGCTTGCCGGCCAGCCCGCAGAGCAGTTTGCCTGAACGAGGGGCTGCCATGCTCAAGCGAAGCTTGACCGAAGACGCGCAAGAGGTATTTCGCGCCATCGCGCTGATCGAACTCGGCGCGCGCATGCAGGTGCTGGAAAGCGAACTGACGCTTTCCCGCGACCGCATGATCCGTCTGTACCGCGAAGTGAAAGGCGCATCGCCGCCGAAAGGCATGCTGCCGTTCTCGGCCGACTGGTACATGACGTGGCTCGCGAACATTCACGCGTCGCTGTTCTATAACACGTACCTGTTTCTGAAGAACGAGGCGCGCTGCTCGCACCTCGACGCGCTGACGAAGGGTTACCGGCTCTATCTCGAGCATTGCAAGCACGCCAACTCCGAGCCGGTGCTCGATCTGACGCGCGCCTGGACGCTGGTCCGCTTCTTCGACGCGGACATGCTGCAGCTCACGCGCTGCTGCCGCTGCACGGGCAAGTTCGTCGCGCACAAGCACGATCTGCAGAACAACGTGGTGTGCGGCGCATGCCAGCCGCCGTCGCGCGCGGGCAAGACGAAGAAAGCCGCTGCCGCAAAGCTCGAAACGCAAGCCGGATCGCAGCCGAAGGCCGTGCCTCAGGTTGGCGAGCCCGTCTTCGAAGTCGCGGCAGCCGCAACCGAAGCGTTCGAACCCGCTACCGCGCTCGTCGCAGCCTGACCGTCCGTTTCGCTTCCTTCCTGCTTTTTTCCCCCGCTTCTTTCCTGCTTCTTTCCCGCTACCGGCGCGCCATCGCGGCGCGCCGGTTTGCAGCGCGGTTTCAGCTCAGCCACCCCACCGTCTGCACGACGAGCCACACGTTCGCGGCGCTGATCACCGCGAACAGCATCCACGCAAGCATTCGCGTGGGGAGCCGGTTCGCGAATTCGCCCATCAGCGCGCGGTCGTCGGTCATGCGGATCAGCGGATACAGCGCAAACGGCAATTGCAGGCTCAGCACGACCTGGCTCGCCACCAGCAGCGTGCCGACCGCACCGTTCCCCAACAGCTGAATGCCGACCAGTGCGGGAATCAGCGCGAGCGCGCGCGTGATCAGCCGGCGCTGCCAGCATGGGATATTGAGGTCGAGAAAGCCTTCCATGATCACCTGGCCCGCGACCGTGCCCGTGAACGTCGAGCTTTGCCCGGACGCGAGCAGCGTCACCGCAAACAGAATCGCCGCGAGGCTCGTGCCGACGATCGGCGCGAGCAGCTTGTAGGCGTCCTCGATTTCGGTCACCTGATTGTGGCCGGTCGCATGAAACGCCGCACCGGCGAGAATCAGGATCGCCGCGTTGATCAGCAGCGCGAGCAACAGCGAGACAATCGTGTCGATGCGCGACATCGCGATCGCCGAGCCGATGCCCTTCGAGTTGCGCTTCACGGCGCGTGTCTGCACGACCGACGAATGCAGATACAGGTTGTGCGGCATCACGGTCGCACCGAGGATGCCGATCGCGAGATACAGCGGCTCGCGGCTGCTGACCGCCTGCCACGACGGCACGATGCCATGCGCCACGGCCGACCAGTCCGGCTTGACGAGCGCGAGCTCGACGACATAGCCCGCGCCTATCGTGGCGATAAGGCCGAGCATGATCGCCTCGAGATCGCGGAAGTTCTTACCCTGCAAGCCAAGCACGATCAGCGTGTCGAGCGCGGTCAGCAGCACGCCGGCGGTCAGCGACATCTTGAACAGCAGATGAAACGCGAGCGCGCCGCCGAGCACTTCGGCGAGGTCGCACGCGATGATCGAGATTTCGGCGAGCAGCCACTGAACGCGCACGACGCCCGGCGAATAGCGGGCCCGCGACAGTTGCGCCAGATCTTTGCCGGTGGCGATGCCGAGCCGCATGCTCAGGCACTGCAGCACCATGGCCGCCAGGCTAGACAGCACGACGACGAACAGCAGGCTATACCCGTAGCGCGAACCGGCCTCGATGTCGGTGGCCCAGTTGCCGGGGTCCATATAGCCGATCGAGACGAGCAGGCCCGGGCCCGCGAACTGCAGAATGCGCTTCCAGAACGGCGCGTTGGGATTGACTGCGACGGAGCCCTGCACTTCGGCTGGGCAAAACGGCGCGGTTGCCGTAGTCGGTAGTTTGAACTGCAAGCCGGTGACCCTCGAGTTGATTGAAGCCGAGCCGCACCACGAGGCCGTGTGCCGTGCGCCGCCGACTCCCTCAAGTGTACAAAGAAACGTCCGGCAGCGTCCCTTCGAGCGCGTAGCGCCCGATATCGCGGACGCGGTAGTCGAGCGGATCGTGCAGCGTATGCACGCGCGCATTGCGCCAGAAGCGGTCGAGCGCGAGCGGCGCGCCGGTCGCGCGTGCGCCGCACGCGTCGAACAGCGCCTCGCTCACGTCAAGCGCGGCGCGATGGGCAAAGACTTTCGCTTCGGACGTGGCGAGCGCGACCTGCGCGCGCTGCTGCGCGTCGAGCGCGAAGCCTTTATTCCAGGCCTCGTCGAGCGCGCGGGCCGCGCGCTCGGCCATTGCTTCGGCGCCGATTGTCTTCAGGCGCATTTCGCCGAAGCGCTGCAGCTGGTAAGGATCGTCGGCCGCGCGTGCGACGCCCGAGGTGATCCACGGCCGCGTGTACTGCGTGAAATAGCGGCGCGCTTCGTCGAGCGCGCCCTGCGCGATGCCGACGAAGAGATTGGTCAGCACGAGTTGCGAAACCAGCGTGCGCAGCGTCGCGCGCGGCACGTCCGAGCGTTGCATCACTTCGTGCGGCTCGAGCCGCACCTTGTCGAACGACACCGTGCCGCTGTCGGTCTGACGCTGACCGATCGGATCCCAGTCGTCATGGACCGTGATGCCCTCGCGCGTGGTCGGCACGACGCCGTAGACCGCTTTGCCAGCGGCCGCGTCGTGGCCGGAGACGGTCATCATCTGCGAGCCGCGCGTGCCGGAGCAGAAGCCCTTCGCGCCGCTCAGGAGATAGCCGCCGTCGGTCGTTGCGGTCGCAACGAGACGCGTATCGAGCGGATTGACCGCATTGCCCCACCACCAGCGTTCCCTGACCGTGCCGCCGAGATAACGCGCGCGTTGCTCGTCGTTGCCCCAGACGTCGACGCTCACGATTTGCAGACACTGAAACCCGAGCAGATGCGCAAGCGCGCTGTCGACGGCCGCGATCGCGCGAATCGTTTCGTACACGTCACGCCAGCGCACGAAGTCGCCGCCGAATTCGCGCGGCACGGCAAGCGTCAGAAGTCCCGCCTCGGCAATCCATTGCTTTTCGCGAGCCGCGTGACCACCCGCGCGGTCACGTTCGGCGGCCGTTTCACGCAAGACGGCAATAAGGGAGCCCAGATCTTGAATCGGCTCATCCGATCGGGCTTCGGGTTTGGCCGGCTGGCGCGAGTCGTTCATGCGTTCTCCGTCGACATCAGTGCTGCAAGCAGCGCAAGTGCCGACAGTTTAGCGGGATCTTGCCGTACCGAGCAGCCACCTTGCCGACGCGGTTCGGCCTATCCATGCATGACATGGCAGCGACCGGAAAATACTAGCATCGGCTTGCATGCCATACGTCGACTGGATCTGGCGCGCCCAACCGGTTCTGGCGATGCTGGAGCCGGATTGCGGAGCGCGCCTTCCTAATTGAGAGGAAATGCCAGATGATCCGATTTGAGTTCTTTGGCCGTCCGCGGTCCGAGCCTTCCGTACTTCAGGGAGCAACAAGCCCGGCTTCGACGCTGTCCGCCGGAGCGCGTGCCGCGTCCGCGCCGAGCATTTTGCAACGCCCGGCGCAGCAACCGCCGGCTCCGGCCGGATCGCGCCCGGCAAATCGCGAAACCCGCTTCGCACATCACCTCGGCGCCGCCACCGACGCCACCGACGCCACGCACAACGTTCCCGCGAAAGTCACAGGACGAATTGACGATGTGACGCCCGCCACATCCCACGAGGCCGATGAATTGCAGGAGCGGCGCGGCTGGCTAACGCAGCGTATCGTGCAATGGCAAGCCGAGATCGACACCGGCTCGATAAGCGCCGCTACGCAACTGGAGCCGGACATCGACCCGCCACGCTCGCGGGCGTCGGGCAGCTGGCTAAGGCGGCACACCGCGCTATGGCAAACCGACCAGACGTCGGGCGCCGCCGCCCAACGGAAACCGGCTATCGACCCGCCATTGCTGCGAGACTGGCGAGCGTCGCAAATTCGCCAGGTCAATCATCAGATCGCGGCTATCGACAAACGGTTGAGCGAACTCCGGGGACATGCCAACGAGCCGCCCCGCTCCGGCAATTAGCCCGCGCGTCTTCCAAAGCATTGCGCGGCAACGCGAATGCCGTCTCAGCGAATATTTGACGTTACTCACGCAAAACGATGTGGATAACGCCATCCCGCTACTGCTTCGCGACCTGCTCTGTGCCGCCGTTCGCGTTCATCCCGACGGCCGGCGTCGCATCGTTCGCCTTCATATCGCCCCATCCGCCGCCCAGCGCGCGAATCAGGTTGACGGTCGCGACCGCCTGGATGCCGGTCAGCTGGCTCGCCTGCAGCTGCGTCTGCAGAACCTGGCGCTCCGCGTCGATCACGTCGAGGTACGCAATCTGCCCTTCCGTATATTGCGTGGTCGACAGATGCGCCGAACGCTGCGACGCATTGACCGCATCGTTCTCCTGCTGGATCTGATCGTCGAGCAGACGCAGGTCGGACAGGTTGTCTTCCACTTCGCGGAACGCCTGCAACACCTGCTGACGATACTGCGCGACGTCTTCGTCGTACTTCCCGCGCGCCTGATCGACACCGGCGCGGCGGCGGCCGCCGTCGAAGATCGGCATGGTCAGCGCGGTGCCCGCGAACGGCCCGAGCAGGAACGCGCGGCTCGACCAGTGGAACAGGTCGGCCAGCGTGCCCGCTTCGAAGCCACCCGCCGCCGTGATGTCGAGCCTCGGGAAATACGCGGACTTTGCGAGGCCGACACGCGCGTTTGCCGCGGCCATCGCGCGTTCGGCCGCGGCGATGTCCGGACGGCGCTCGAGCAGCGCGGAAGGCAAGCCCGCCGGCACACGTGCGGTGACGGGCACGAGCGGCGTCTCGGGGAACGAGAAATCCGCCGGCGCCTTGCCGAGCAGAATCGCAAGACTGTGCTCGGATGCCGCGCGCTGCCGCGCCACGCCGACCGCATCCGCCCGCGCGGTCGAAAGCTCGTTCTTCGCGCGCGACAGATCGAGTTCGCTGATCTCGCCTTCGCTAAAGCGTCGCTGCACGAGCTTGAGCGAATCCTCACGCAATTTCACGGTCTGGCGGAACAGGTCCACCTGCGTATCGAACTCGCGCAGCTGGAAGTAGTTCTGCGCGACGTCGGCCTGCAGCGCGAGCTGCACCGAACGGAACAGCGCTTCGCTCTGCTGCGCATCGGCCTGGGTTGCATGGACGTTCGAGCTGATGCGGCCGAACAGGTCGACTTCGTACGAAGCGGTCGCCTGGGCGCGCCACAGCGTCTGCGCCGGCACATTCGCGTTCGGCGGCAGGAACTGCGACGCCGGCGAGAGTCGCTGCCGCGTCGGGCCGAAGCCCGCATCGATGGTCGGGAACCAGTCGGAACGCGCGTTCTGCACGAGCGCGCGGGACTGCTGCACGCGCGCGGCTGCGGCCTTCAGATCCTGGTTCGCCGCGGCGGCCTGCTGCTCGAGGTCGTTGAGCACCGGGTCGCCGAAGATCGCCCACCATTCGCCGCGATGCGCGGCGTCGGCCGGCTCCGCGGTTTTCCAGGTGCCCATGTCCTTCGCGTCGCTTGCCGGCACTTCCTTGAAGGCGGCCGGCGTGGGCGCGTCGGGCCGCCGGTAGGTCGGCTCGACCGAGCAGGCCGCCAGCAGAACCAGCAATAGCGCGCTCGTTGCCGCGCGGCCGAGGCCGCGCATCGTTTGGTCTTTTTTCATGTTTCCGTCCTCAGTGCGCGCTTTCACGCATCGGTTGTTTGCGCAACCATATGCGGCGCATCTTTCTGTGCAACGTGAATCTTGCCGCCCGCCATCAGGCGCAGCACGACATAGAACACCGGCGTCAGCATCAGGCCGAACAGCGTCACGCCGAGCATGCCGAAGAACACCGCGATACCCATTGCATGGCGCATCTCCGAGCCCGCCCCCGACGACACGACGAGCGGCACCACACCCATGATGAACGCGATCGACGTCATCAGAATCGGGCGCAGACGCAGCCGGCTTGCTTCGATGGCCGCGGCGATCGGCGAGCGTCCGTCGTGTTCGAGTTCGCGCGCGAACTCGACGATCAGGATCGCGTTCTTCGAGGCGAGACCCACCAGCACCATCAGGCCGATCTGCGTGAAGATGTTGTTGTCGCCATCCGTGAGCCACACGCCCGTCAAGGCGGACAGCACGCTCATCGGCACGATCAGGATCACCGCGAGCGGCAGCGTCAGGCTCTCGTACAGCGCGGCGAGCACGAGGAACACGAGCAGCACGCTGATCGGGAACACCCAGAGGCCCGCGTTGCCCGCGAGAATCTGCTGATACGTGAGGTCGGTCCATTCGAGCTTCACGCCGCGCGGCAACACCTCGGCCGCGACGCGTTCAGCCGCCGCCTGCGCTTCACCCGACGAATAGCCGGGCGCCGGACCGCCGTTGATGTCCGCTGCCGTGTAGCCGTTGTAGCGGACCACCATCTCCGGACCGAACGTCGGCGTCACCTTCACGAGCGACGACAGCGGCACCATATCGCCGTTCGCATTGCGCGTCTTCAGCTGGCCGATGTCCTCGGCGGTCGCCCGGAACGGCGCATCGGCCTGCACGCGCACCTGATAAACGCGGCCGAAGCGGTTGAAGTCGTTCACATACAGCGAGCCCAGATAGATCTGCATCGTGTTGAACACGTCCGTCACCGCGACGCCCAACTGCTTCGCCTTCACGCGGTCCAGATCGACGTTCAGCTGCGGCACGTTGATCTGATAGCTCGAGAACGTCGGGCCCAGCTCCGGCGTTTGCGAGGCTTTCTTCACGAAGGCCTCGGCCGCGTCGTTGAGCGCCGCGTAGCCGACCGAACCGTGATCTTCGAGCTGCATCTTGAAGCCGCCGAGCGTGCCGAGGCCGAGCACCGGCGGCGGCGGGAACACCGCCACGAACGAGCCCTTGATACTGGCGTACTGGCCGTTCAGCGCACCCGCGATCGCCCCCGCGGACAGCGCCTTGCCCTTGCGTTCGTCGAACGGCTTGAGCGTGACGAACACGATGCCCGCGCTCGAGCTGTTCGTGAAGCCGTTCACCGAGAGGCCCGGGAACGCCACGGCGCTTTCGACGCCCGGCTGCTTCAGCGCGATTGCGCTCATATCGCGAATCACCTTTTCGGTGCGATCGAGCGACGCGCCGTTCGGCAATTGCGCAAACGCGATCAGATATTCCTTGTCCTGCGCGGGCACGAAGCCGCCCGGCACCGCGCGATAGACGACGGCCGTGAGCGCCAGCAGCACCGCATACACGACGAGCATCGCGCCCTTGTGCCGCAGCACGCCGGTCACGCCCTTGCCGTACGCTTCGGAGCCGCGATGGAACACCTTGTTGAAACGCCGGAAGAAGCCGCCGAGCACGCGGTTCATGCCGCGCGTCAGCCAGTCTTCCTTCTCGTCGTGGCCGCGCAGCAGCATGGCCGAGAGCGCCGGCGACAGCGTCAGCGAGTTGAACGCCGAGATCACGGTCGAGATCGCGATGGTCATCGCGAACTGCTTGTAGAACTGGCCGGTCAGACCCGTCATGAACGCGAGCGGCACGAACACGGCAACCAGCGTGAGCGCGATCGCGATAATCGGCCCGCTCACTTCCTGCATCGCCTTGTAGGTGGCCTCGCGCGCAGTGAGCCCGCGCTCGATGTTCCGCTCGACGTTCTCTACCACCACGATCGCATCGTCGACCACGATACCGATCGCGAGCACCATCCCGAACAGCGACAGCGCATTGATCGAGAAGCCGAACGCGAGCAGCAGCGAGAACGTACCGACGATCGACACCGGCACGGCGATCAACGGAATGATCGACGCACGCCATGTCTGCAGGAACACGATCACGACGATCACGACCAGCGCGATCGCTTCGAGCAGCGTATGAATCACTGCTTCGATACTCGAGCGCACGAACTGCGTCGGGTCGTAGACGATCTTGTACTGCACACCCGCCGGCATATCGGCGGCGAGTTCCTTCATCGTCTTGCGCACTTCATCGGAAATCTGCAGCGAATTCGCGCCCGGCGACTGGTTGATCGCCAGCGCGACGGCCGGCTTGTTGTCGAGCAGCGAACGCAGGCCATATTCGGACGCGGCGAGTTCGATGCGCCCGATATCGTGCAGGTACGTCACCGCGCCATCAGGCGCCGTCTTCACGACAATGTCGCCAAACTCGCTCTCGGTCTTCAGACGCCCGCGCGCATTGACGAGCAACTGCAATTGCGTGCCCGGCATCGACGGAGATGCGCCGATCACACCCGCGGCGACCTGGATGTTCTGCTCGCGAATCGCATTGACCACTTCGGTCGCGGTCAGATTGCGCTCGGATACCTTGGTCGGATCGAGCCACACGCGCATTGCGTAGTCGCCCGCGCCCCACAGTTGCACTTCGCCGACGCCGCGAATCCGCTGCAGCCGGTCGCGCACGTTGAGCAACGCGTAGTTGCGCAGATACGTCATGTCGTAACGATCGTTCGGCGAGATCAGGTGCACGACCATCGTCAGCGTCGGCGAGCTCTTGATCGTCGTGATGCCGAGACGCTGCACGTCTTCCGGCAAACGCGGCAGCGCCTGATTGACGCGGTTCTGCACGAGCTGCGTCGCGAGGTCCGGGTTCGTGCCGAGCGCGAACGTGACGGTGAGCGTGAGGTTGCCGTCGCTATTCGCCTGCGACTGCATGTACAGCATGTTCTCGACACCGTTGATCTGCTCTTCGAGCGGCGAGGCCACCGCTTCGGCGATCACCTTCGGGTTTGCACCCGGATACTGCGCCTTGACCACCACCGACGGCGGCACGACTTCCGGATACTCGGAAATCGGCAGCTGAAACAGCGCGATCACGCCGGCCAGCAGAATGAGGACCGATAGCACGCCCGCGAAAATGGGCCGGTCGATGAAAAACTTGGATATGTTCATATGAGGCTCTGTACGTTAAAGCGCCTGGCGCATCGACACGATGCGCGGCGCGAGCATCACGAATTCTTCTGTGCGTTCGTGCGTGCGGGCTTGCCTTCTGCAACCGACGAATCGTTCTTCGGCTCGCCGTCGCCGCCCGTCATCGGTACCGTATGCGCCTTGATCTGTTCGCCGGGGCGCACGCGCTGCGTGCCGTTGACGACGATTCGCTCGCCGTTCAGCAAACCGCCCGTGATCACGCGCAGGTTGCCTTGCAGGTGGCCGATCTGCACTTCGCGATAGGCGACCTTGTCGCTCTTGTCGACGACGAGCACGAACTTCTTGTCCTGATCGGTACCAATCGCGGCATCGTCGATCAGCAGCGCCGCGTGCGGCGCGCTGCCGCTGACCTGGACGCGCGCGTAGAGGCCCGGCACGAGCGTGCCGTCCGCGTTATCGAAGCGTGCGCGCACGCGGATCGTGCCCGACGACGTATCGAGCCGGTTATCGACCGAATCGATGACGCCCGAGCGCGAGTAGCCGCTTTCGTTCGCAAGACCGAGTTGGACCGGCACCTTGCCGCTGTTCTTCACCTGGCTGATGTATTGCAGGTACGTCTGCTCGTCCGCATCGAACGATGCGTAGATGGGCGAAACGGACACCAGCGTGGTCAGCACCGGCGCGCCCGCCCCCGCGCTGACCACATTGCCGAGCGTGATTTCGGCGCGCGATACGCGGCCCGATACCGGCGCGGTGACCTTCGTGTAGCCGAGGTTGATCTGCGCGGCTTCGAGCGCGGCTTGCGCGGCCTTCACGTTGGCATCGGCCGAACGCGAGGCGTTCTGCTTCTCGTCGTAGTCGCGCTTCGCGATCGCGTTATCGCCGATCAGGCGTTGCGCACGCTCCCAGTCGGTTTGCGCGTATTGACGCTGCGCCTGCGCGGCGGCCAGCTGCGCGGCCGCGCGATCGACTTCGGCCTGGTACGGACGCGGATCGATAACGAACAGCGTGTCGCCCTTCTTCACGAGCGCGCCGTCCTTGAAGTTCACGGCGACGATCGTGCCCGGCACCTGCGGACGGATCTCGACCTTGTCGATCGCCTCCAGACGCCCCGAATACGATTGCCAGTCGGTGATCGTTTTCTGCACGACCGCGGCGACGTCGACTTCGGTCAGCGGCGCGGCCTGCGCCGACGATTCGGAACGCGCATCGACACGCATCGCACCGAGCGTGCCGATCCCGGCAATGACGATAACGGCCACGGCGGCGATAGCCAGCCTGGTACGCGAGAGAGGAAGCAATGACATGACAGACTCCGGTTAAATGGCTTGAAGTTGGTTTGTTTGTTTATCGGAGGGGCGCGCAAAAACGCGCGCGCGACCGGCACACTGCGGCGGTGCGCCGGCTTACTTCACACACATGCCGTTCACACGCTGCCGCGCTTATCGCGTGCGGCAAAACGACAGCGGAAAAAGCTCACCGCTTCCTGCAGCGCGGCCGGATGATCGGCGAGCGCCGCATGCGACAGATTCGGAAAGCGGATCACCTGCGTGAGCACGCCCGCGGCAATCAGATTGCCCGCGTACTTTTCCGCTTCGACATGCAATACGTCGTTGCCCGCGGTTGCGATCAGCGTGTCGGGCAGATTCGCGAGCCGCACCGCTTCGAGCGGCGCCGCATACGGATGCATGCGTTGCGCCGCCTTCGGCAGATACGCGCGATAACACGCCGCGCATTCGCTTGCGGTGATGTCCGAGCCCAGCCGCGCTTCATCGCCAAGACGCGTCAGGCTCGGGTCCAGCATCGGCCCGAACAGCGCCTGCGCTTCGATACGCACATCGCCGCGGTCGCGCGCCATGAACGCGAGACAGTTGGCGAGCTGGCCGCCGGCGTCGTACCCCGCGACGCCGATCCGTTTCGTGTCTGCACCAAAAGCGCGCGCGCGCGTCTTGACCCACAACACGGCGCGGTGCGCGTCTTCCGGTGCGGCCGGAAACGGGAACTGCGGCGCCAGCGAGTAACCGACCGACACGACGAGCGCCGGCAATTTCTCGGCGAAATAGCGCGACGCAAGATCCGCATCGTCGATCGATCCGCGCACGAAGCCGCCGCCGTGGAAATACAGCAGGATCGGCAAGCTGGCCTTGCCCGTTTGCCGGTAAAGCCGCAGCGTGATGTCCTGCGCGTACCCCTCGATGCTCACGTCGCTGACATCGAGCGACGCGTGACCGCCTGCCGGGCCGCTACCCGGAGGAACCAGCGAGTGACGCGAGTTAAATGCATCCATATCGAACGGCGACAATGCGCGAAATTAAGCGAACGGGGCGAATTGTGCGTTCTGCAAACTTCCAAATAAATGCCTATAATCCGGCAACACAATTCGGTGCGCCTGAACAATAGGTCTTGTTGTTCAACGTGAGGCCTGCGAGAGCAGGCACCTGCCAGCAGCATTCGCCTCGCGGCTTTATCCGCTCCCGCCGCGCGCACCGCTTGCACTCAATCTTCCGGAGGTTGCAATGGACCGGCTCCAGGCCATGCAAGTGTTCACCCGGGTCGTCGATACGAACAGCTTCACGCGCGCAGCGGAAACGCTGGACCTGCCGCGCGCGTCGGTGACGACCATCATCCAGAACCTCGAAGCGTTTCTCGGCACGCGTCTGCTGCATCGGACCACGCGCCGCCTGTCGCTCACACCCGACGGCGCCGCGTACTACGAACGGTGCGTGCGCATCCTGGCCGATGTCGAGGAAACCGAAGCGAGTTTCCAGAGCGGCAACAAGAAGCCGCATGGCAAGCTGCGCATCGATATGCCCGGCTCGCTCGGCAGGCTGCTCGTCATACCGAAGCTCTGTGAATTCCACATGCTTTATCCGGATATCGACTTGCAGCTCGGCTTGACTGACCGGCCGGTCGACCTTTTGCAGGAAGGCGTCGATTGCGTCGTGCGCGTCGGCGCGCTGCAGGATTCCTCACTGGTCGCGCGGCGCATCGGTCTGTTCGAAGGCGTATCGTGCGCGGCGCCGTCGTATCTCGAGCGCGCCGGCACGCCGCGCACGCTCGAAGACCTCGAGCAGCACAACGCCGTCAATTATTTTTCGAGCCGCACGGGCCGCACGTTCGATTGGGAGTTTCTGGTCGGCGGCAAGGAAGTCCCTGTGAAGATGAAGGGCATTGTGTCGGTCAACGATGCGGACGCCTACGTGACGTGCGGGCTTGAGGGCTTCGGGCTCATCCAGCCGCCGCTTTTCATGGTGCTGCCGCATCTGCGCTCGGGTCAGCTCGTCGAAGTGCTGCCCGATTTCAAGCCGCTGCCGATGCCGATCTCGGTCGTCTATCCGCACAGCAAGCATCTGTCGTCGAAGGTGCGCGTATTCGTCGACTGGGTGGCCGAGCTGTTCGATAGTTGCCCGCTGCTGAGCGGCCGCGGCAGCCTCGACAAGCCGTGTACCGCACGAACGATCGAACAGCGCGAAGAGGCGCCGGTGCTCGATACGCCTGTCGTATCCGAATGGGTTGCATAAGCTTCGTGCCAAACCTGGGCAATACCCCCGCAATGATTGTGTGATTCTCTTCTGATAAAAAGCGCGGCACTTGCCGCGCTCTTTTTTTGATTGTTCCGCATTCGCGACAATTCATTTCGCAAAAGGCGGATTTATCGCCCGCGCTTCACCGCCTACATTTCACCCTGACGCAGCGCTATACGTCAGCGCCGCAAACGAATGACAGGAGTGAATCATGAAGCGCAGTCTTTTTGCAGTTCTCGCTCTTACGGTATTGGCCAGCACGTCCGCATTCGCACAAGGCGGCGGCGGAATCGGCCGCGCCGGTACGTATCAGCAGCAATGGTGGTCGGACGGCAGCACGGTGACGCGTGCTCAAGTGAAGGCCGGCATCGCCGCATCACATGGCTATACCGTGAAGAACGCCGATGCCGGCAATACGGCTCGCGTCGCTGATCAAAACGGCGCCGCTGTGAATCGCGCGAGCGATCAGTAAATCAGTTAATCCCTTGCGCCGTGTAGGGTGAAGCGAGCTTCGATGTCGCGAAGCCATACGGCGGCCAGGCGAATTGGTTAATCAGTGAAGGGTTGAATAGGAGCCGAACATGAGCCCGTCCGAACTCGATGATTGGTCGACCGACGTTCCCGTGTGGACGCCGTATCGTTCCCGATAAGGCAACACTGAATTGCAGCCGGAGCACGCGTCGTTATGAGCTAACCACGGGCTTACCGGCGCAACGATTCAAGAGGGCGTGCCGATGCGTTACTGCGCCGGCACGCCCTCGCGCCATTCGCTCCACTGCGTGACGATCGATTGCACGAGCGGACTGCCCGCGCGATAAAGGTTCGCGAGCGCGATATCGCCGCCGCCCTGCCCATTCGTATTCAGCAGATTATCGAGGCTCGAAACGCCCTTCGGCGGCCGGTCGAAGTCCGCACCGGTGCGCAGCACCGCGACGCGCTGCAAATCGACACGATCCGCGCTCGCCGCCCGCTTGAGCGCTTCATAGGTCGCGTTATCTTCCTGCTGCGTCGTGCAGTAATTGCCCTTGCCGTCCGTGAGGATTCTCGTCCACTCGCGCGCGCGTTCGCCCATTGCATTGCCGGACCACCAGGTATCGCCCGATAGCGTGTCGCATTGCACGACGGTAGGCGGCTGGTTGGCGGGCGCATAGTCGTATTTCGCGCGCGTCGCCTGTGCCTGCGAGGCGTCCGCTAGCTGAACGTCGCGCGACAAGGCAAGCGCCGCATCGGTCAACTGATGGTTCAGTTCGAATACTTCGGTTCGGTATTCGAGCGGCGGCTTGTCGTTCTGGTTCTTCGCGAAGATGCCGAGATAACCGGTGGTCCAGTTCGGGGGCGCTTCGCGGCTATCGACTTCCCATTGAATATCGAAGTCGACGAGATAATTCGCCCAGGTCGCCGTGCCGAGCGTACCGCGCGCCGGGTCGATACCGGCCACGCCTGCGATCAGAAAGTACGTATGCCGCAAGTCGAAGCGCGGCGAAAACGTCAGCGCCATCATCGATGCGGCAGCGTTCGCGTGGCCCATGCCCGTCGTCATCACGCAGACGCCCGCCTCGTTGCAGCGTACGACCGGATAATCGGGCGACAGGCCCGGCACGCGGATTTCCTGCCACGGGCCTAGCTTGTCGAGCCAGACCTTCCCTTCCGGGCCGAACATCGACACGATCATCACTTTCGGCGCGCGTACCTCGGCCGCATGTGCCGCAGCGCCTTTATGCGTCGCCGCGTGCGCCTGTGTTTGCGTGCCTGCCAAAGCCGGCGCTGAAGAAACGCACATCGCTGCGGTGGCGAATGCGAATACGGCAAATGCGCCTGAAGCGCGGCGGCGTTGAATATTAATCAAGCGGTGGCGGGTTTTCATCGAGCGTTGTTCCTTTTATTCTTTGCGACCGGATGTTTTAAGCGCAGACAAGTATAGTGGCGCGTTTCAACCCACGCTCATTAAACTTGCCACGCCTGCCGCTCGCATGCGAAGCGTCGCGTCAGTCGCCCGAGGTACGCGGCACATCGGGCTCGAAGAACACCCAGCGCACCTGCGGAAACTTCTCCTGCAATTCCGCTTCGATGATATTGATCGCATCGACCATCGCGCGCCCGCTGTCGTAGTCGATCATTTCCGCCTGCACGGCCACCACCACATGCCGCCCCCATTGCAGCGTGATCAGATTGATGATGCTGCGAATCTCGGTGCGCGCGCGCAGATGCGCGTCGATCGCGCGACGAACCTCGGGGCTCGCCGATTCGCCGATGATCATCGACTTCACTTCGCGCGCCACGAGCCACGCGATCACCATCAGCAGCAGGCCGACGCCGATCGAACCGAGTGCGTCGAAGATCGGGTTGCCAGTCAGCATCGTCAACAGCACAGCGACGAAGGCGATCGCGAGGCCCGCCAGCGCCGCGATGTCTTCGCCCGCGACCACGAGCAGTTCCGATTCGCGCGTTTCGCGAAACCAGCGCCACAGCGATTTATCCGGATTGTTCTTGCGGATCTCGCGCAGCGCGCCCGTCAGCGACAACGCCTCGAGCACGACCGACACGCCGAGCACCGTCAACGCGACATACGCATACGAAAGCGGCTCGTGCACGAGCACACGATGCACGCCCTCGTAAACCGAAAACGCGCCGCCGACAAAAAACAGCAGCAGCGCGACGATCAGTGAATAAAAGTAGATCGCGCGGCCGGCGCCGAGCGGATGCAGCGGACTGGCGGGCCGGCGCGCCTGGCGCAGGCCGAATAACAGCAGCACCTGGTTGCCGCAGTCGGCACTCGAGTGAATCGCTTCGGCGAACATCGCGCCCGAGCCCGTGAAGGCCGCGGCCGCGAATTTGCAAACGGCGATGCCGATATTGGCGGCAAGCGCGTAAAAGATGGCTTTCGGCGATTCTTCCGTCATCGTCGGTATGTGAATGTTATTGGACGCGAGTGTTAGAAGGCATCACGCGACATCAAATGGCCTAAAACGGCATCGAGCGGCCTCAAGCAGCCTCAAGCAGCCTCAAGCGACAACTTCAAACGACTTCGATACGCGCCGCGCCTTCCGTCATTTCGCCGATGATCGCGGCTCGCGCGAAGCCGTCGTCGCGGAAAATCGCGAGCACTTCATCGACGGTATCGGGCGAGCAGGCGACGAGCAGCCCGCCCGACGTTTGCGGGTCGGTCAGGAGCGTGCGCGCCGTGTCCGGCAAGCCGTCCGCCAACTGTACCTGCTCGCCATACGAGGCCCAGTTGCGACCCGATGCGCCGGTGAACACACCGGCCGCGGCAAACGTATCGACACCGTCGAGCCACGGCAGGTCCGCGTAGCGCACGCGTGCACCAAGCCCCGCGCCACGTGCCATTTCGAGCGCATGGCCGAGCAGGCCGAAGCCCGTCACATCGGTCAGCGCATGCACGCCCGGCAGCGAGGCAAGCGCGGTGCCCGGGCGGTTCAGTTTCGTGGTCGACTCGATCATCTGCGCGTAGCCCGCCTCGCTGAGCTGATTCTTCTTCAACGCCGCGGACAGCACGCCGACGCCGAGCGGCTTGCCGAGCACGAGCACGTCGCCGGCCCGTGCGGCCGCATTGCGCTTGACGCGCTGCGGGTGCACGACGCCGAGCGCGGCGAGGCCATAAATCGGCTCGACCGAATCGATCGAATGGCCGCCCGCGACCGGAATGCCCGCTTGCGCGCAGACGTCTTCGCCGCCGCGCAACACGGCGGCGATCACGTCGTGCGGCAGCACGTTGATCGGCATGCCGACGAGCGCAAGCGCGAGAATCGGCTTGCCGCCCATCGCGTATACGTCGGACAGCGCGTTCGTCGCGGCGATGCGGCCGAAGTCGTACGGATCGTCGACGATCGGCATAAAGAAATCGGTGGTCGCAATAATCGCCTGTTCGTCGTTGAGGCGATAGACGGCGGCGTCGTCGGCGGTTTCGGTGCCGACCAGCAGATCGGGAAACGTCGGCAGCGGCATGCTGCGCCTGAGCAGGTTCGACAGGACGGCCGGCGCGATCTTGCAGCCGCAGCCGCCGCCATGCGACAGGCTCGTCAGACGGGGCACATTCAGGTTCGGCGTAGCGGTTTCGGTCATGGCAAACGGAATACGATGGTGAAGATAGCCGATATTATCGGCTGTCTGGCTAAAACCGCGTTGGCAACCGCGATCAGGCGACGCCTGACGATGCGCAATGCCGCTCGAGCGCCGCCATTTCGCGCACCACGACCAGCAGCATCGACAGACTCGCGCCGCCTGCCGCGCGCAGATCGTTGAGCAGCTGCGCATAGCGCGCGAGCGCGGTTTCGCGCCGCGCGCGCCACGCTTCGACAAGCGTGCCTGGCTCGGCCATCCCGGATGCATCCGGCGCCTGCGCCAATGCGCTCGTCGCGAGCTGCCGCTTCAGGCGCGCCAGTTCGGCGAGCGCCGCGGCACGCGCCATCACGTCCCAATGCGTCGGTGTGGGCAGCGCGGCGGCGCGCTCGCTGATCCAGTGATAATTCAGCTGCGTGCCGAGCGCGAAATAAACGCCCGCGACCTGCTCGAGACTGCGGCCGCTCGTCGCCGCGACTTCGGCGATATCGAGCAGCGCCGCGGGAATTTCGCCGCTCGCCACGCGCACGGCGAGATCGCTGTCCACGCCCGCATCGACCAGCACGCGCTGCCGCTCGGAGAGCGCCTCGATATCGGCCGCGGGCAGCAGTGCCGGCAGCTGCGGCGCGAGCCGCTGCGCCGCGTCGCGGCAGCGCGCGATCAGCGCCATCGCGCCGCCGTCGTGCAGTTCGCCCGTTTGCAGATGACGCAGGAACCACAGCGCCGCGCTTTCGAGCAGCCGTGTGATTTCGACGAACATGCGCGCCTGCACGTCGTCGGGCACGCGATTGTCGAGCGCATCGATCCTGCGCCACACGTCGTCGAGATCGAAGACGCTGCGCGCCATCAGACACGCCCGCACGATGTCGCCCGGTTGCGCGTCGGTTTCCTCCATCATCCGGTGCACAAATGCGCAGCCGACGCGGTTCACGAGGCCGTTGGTCAGAAACGTCGCGAGAATTTCGCGGCGCAGCGGGTGGCGATGCATCGGCTCGTCGAAGCGCTCGCGCAACGGCTGCGGGAAGTACCCGGCGAGCATGCCGGCCACGAGCGCATCTTCGGGCACGTCCGATTCGAGCAGCGCGTCGTACAGCCACATCTTGCTGTACGCGAGCAGCACCGCGCGTTCCGGCGACGTCAGGCCCTGCTTTGCCGCATTCCTTTCGTTGATCTGCTCGTCGGTCGGCAGGAACTCGATCACGCGGTTCAAGCGGCCGATGCGTTCGAGATAGCGCATCAGGCGCGTCTCCACATCGAGCATGTCCGCTGCGTAGCGGCCGGCAATCGATAGCGCCTGCGTCTGGTAGTAATTGTCCTGCAGCACCAGCAGCCCGACTTCCTCGGTCATTTCCGCGAGCAACGCATTGCGCTGCTTGTCGGTCATCTCGCCGTCCGCGACCACCAGACCGAGCAGAATCTTGATGTTCACTTCGTGATCCGAACAGTCCACGCCCGCGGAATTATCGATCGCATCGGTATTCACGCGCCCGCCGCGTTGCGCGAACTCGATGCGGCCGTATTGCGTCAAGCCGAGATTGCCGCCTTCGGCGACCACCTTGCAGCGCAGCTCGCTGCCGTTCACGCGCACCGCGTCGTTGGTGCGGTCGCCAACCTGCGCATGCGTTTCGTGGCTCGCTTTCACATAGGTGCCGATGCCGCCGTTGTACAGCAGATCCACCGGCGCCTGCAGAATCGCGCGGATCAGTTCGTTCGGCGTTAGCGCGCTCGCGCTAATGCCGAGCACGATCTGCACCGCAGCCGATATCGGCACCGTTTTCGCCGTGCGCGGGAAAATGCCGCCGCCCGCCGAGATCAGCGAAGGATCGTAGTCGGCCCAGCTCGAACGCTCGAGGCCGAACAGGCGCTGCCGTTCGGCCAGGCTCGTCGCCGTATCGGGGTTCGGATCGAGAAATACATGACGATGATCGAACGCCGCAACCAGCTTGATATGCGGCGATAACAGCATGCCGTTGCCGAATACGTCGCCCGACATATCGCCGATGCCGACCACGGTGAAGTCGGTCGCCTGCGTATCGACGCCCATTTCGCGGAAGTGCCGCTTGACCGACTCCCACGCGCCGCGCGCGGTAATCGCCATTTTCTTGTGGTCGTAGCCGACCGAACCGCCCGACGCGAATGCATCGTCGAGCCAGAAGCCATATTGCTGCGAGATCGCGTTCGCGTAGTCGGAGAAGGTTGCCGTGCCCTTGTCCGCCGCGACGACCAGATACGGATCGTCCGGATCGTGCCGGACGACGTCGGACGGCGGCACGATATCCGTGCCCGCACGGTTGTCCGTCAGATCGAGCAGTCCGCGCAAAAACGTCTGGTAGCACGCGACGCCTTCGCGCAGCCATGCTTCGCGATCGGTCAGCGGCGGCGGATTCTTCACGACGAAACCGCCTTTCGAGCCGACCGGCACGATCACCACGTTCTTCACCATCTGCGCTTTCATCAGCCCGAGCACTTCGGTGCGGAAATCCTCGCGGCGATCGGACCAGCGCAAGCCGCCGCGTGCGACGCGGCCGCCGCGCAAATGCACGCCCTCCACACGCGGCGAATAGACCCAGATTTCGAACATCGGCTTCGGTTCGGGCAGGCCCGGCACTTTCGCCGGATCGAACTTGAACGACAGATACGGCATCGGCTTGCCGTGCGCGTCGCGACGGAAATAGTTGGTGCGCACCGACGCATTGATCACGCCGAGGAACTGGCGCAGGATGCGGTCTTCGTCGAGATTGGGCACCTGATCGAGCGCGCCCTCTATCACTTTCAGCAGCCGTTCGACGCGCGCTTCGCGGCCCGTGCCCGGCGACGGATCGAAGCGCGCGATAAACAGTTCGACGAGCACCCGCGCGATCGCCGGATTGCCCGTTACCGCGCGCACGATATACGCATCGCTGAAAGTCGAACCGACCTGCCGCAAATACTTCGCATACGCACGCAGGATCGTCACCTCGCGCGCGGCCAGATGCGCGCTCAGCACGAGTCTGTTCAAGCTGTCGTTTTCGATGCTGCCGCACCAGACCTGTTCGAATGCATCTTCGAACAGGTCTTTCACGCGCTCGATATCGAATTCGGTTTCGTCGGCCAGTTCGAGGCCGAAGTCGTGAATCCATGCGGGCTGCGCGTGCGGCGCTTCGATCAGATACGGGCGTTCTTCATCGACGCGCACGCCGAGGTGCTCGAGCATCGGCAGGCTGCGCGACAGCGCAATCGGTTCGCCCACGCGGTACACCTTGAAGCGGAAGGCACGCGGCGCCGATTCGATCGGCCGGTACAGGTTCATCGCGAGATGACCGGTTGCCTGCACGCGTTCGATCAGCTCGATATCGCGCACCGCTGTGCGCGCCGCGTAGTCGTCGCGATAGCCGGCCGGAAACGAATCCGCGTAGTGTTGCAACAGACGGTTACCCTGCTCTTCGCCGAACGCATCGAGCAGCGCGTCGGCCAGATCGTCCTGCCAGCGGCGCGATACCTGCACGAGCCGCGTTTCGAGCTCGCGCGTATCGACATCATGCATCGCGCCGGGCTCCGCGCGCACGACGAAGTGAATCCGCGCCAACGTCGACTCCGATAGCAATGGCGTGAATTCGACCGCTTTGCCGTTGAACACCTCGAGCAGCAGTTTTGCGATGCGCCGGCGCAAGTCGGTGGTGTACTTTTCGCGCGGCACGAATACGAGGCACGACACGAAGCGGTCGAAGCGATCGCGCCGCACAAAAATGCGCGTGCGCTGATGTTCCTGCAAGCGCAGGACGCCCATCGCGATGTCGTACAGATCCTTTTCGTCGGCCTGGAACAGTTCGTCGCGCGGATAGGTTTCGAGCACCGTCACCAGCGATTTGCCGAGGTGCCCCTTCGGTAAAAAGCCGGCGCGCCGCACAATATTGGCGATTTTGCGGCGGACGATCGGAATCTCGCCGGCCGAGCCGATATACGCGGTCGACGTATAGAGGCCGATGAAGCGCCGCTCGCCCGTAATCTTTCCGTCCGGGCCGACAAGCTTCACGCCGACGTAGTCGAGATAACCGGGGCGGTGCACGGTCGCGCGCGAATTGGCCTTCGTCAGGAAGATCGGCAATGCGCCGCTGATGATGTCCGCGGCTGCGGGCGGCAGCGGCGTGACATCGGGCGCCGGTTCGTCGCGCAACGCATCGCGCAGGATGCCGAGGCCCGTGCCCGGCACTGCGCGCAGACCGAAGCCGCCGCCGTGCGAGACGAGTTCGTAATCGCGCTGGCCGAGAAAGGTGAAGTGATCGGCGACCATCCATTCGAGAAACGCGCGCGCTTCGACGCCGTCCACGCTCGTTTCGCGCGTGGCCAGATCCTTGATCGTGGCGCGTGCGATGTCGACGATCTTCTGCCAGTCCTCGACCGCCGCGCGCACGTCGCCGAGCACGCGCGCGATCGACGCGCGCAACTCTTCGAGTTTCGCCGCGTCGCCGCAACGATCCACTTCGAAATGGATAAACGACGCGAGTTGCGATTGTCCATCATCCGGCACCGAGCCACCGACGGCAACGCGCTCGATATTGCCGTCCTTGCCGCGCCAGATACGGAACACCGGGTGCACGACCGAATGCAGCGAAAGGCCCATGCCGTTCACGGCCATCGATACGGAATCGACGAGAAACGGCATGTCGTCGTTGACGATTTCGAGCACCGTGTGGTCCGAATGCCAGCCATGCTGCTCGAGAATCGGGTTGTACACGCGCAGCCGTTCGCTGCCGGGCACAAAACGCTGTGCCGTTTGCCAGTGCGCCATCGCGGCGCCATACAGGTCGGGAATATTGCGGCTTTGCAGTTCGTCGGCGTCGACGAAATCGTAGTAGTGCCGCAGGAAAGGTTCGACTATTGCAAAGGCCGGTTCGGGCAACCGGCCCCGCGCGAATTCGACGACATCGTTGAGCAGGTGCGCGATGGCTTCTTCGTTTTTCGCTTGCATGACGTCCTCCACGGCGGGTGGCGATCCACTGCATGGGCGATACATCGGCATTATGCACCCTGCCTGCGACCCCTCTGTGTGCATGCGCACATGGAAATACCGATGTCCCGGTCATCAAATTTCCAGTCAATCTCCGCATTCGAATCGACGGTACTTTATTTAGCGTATTTTCGATGAATTTTAAAATCATGCCGAATAACAATGTTTGTTAATTTTTGAATCGCTCATCAGGGCATTTCCGATTAGCGAATACGGAAACGATGGTCTAGTCTTTTAAAATGCACCGCCCCGGAGAATCAGCACGACGTAATCGTCCCTTTTGGCAAAACGCGGCTCGCATGCCGATGCTTTTGCGCGCGTAGACCAGCGCTTGCCGGTACCGGCAAGCGCCTGCAAACAGCTGCAAGCCTGACATGGAGATACAACCATGAAGCGCGAGCCATTGCGACGTTTTCGCACCATCAGCTATGCGACTTTATTATTTTTCCTCCATACCGAATTACATGCGCAATCGATTGACGATCAGTCCACGCAGGAAAATATTGCAACGCTCCGTCAGGAATTGAACAACCGCATTAAAGAGCTCGATGCATTGAAGCGGAAACTTGCCGAGGAGGAAGCGAATTTTCAGCAATTGAGCCGCACGCTCGATGCAAAGATGCTTGAAACGAAACGCGGCGCAGGTGAACCTGCTGAGAGTGGCGCGACGGCGCCAACACAGGATGCGCAAAACGCGGCGCCGAGTTCAGTTCAACCCGCAGCTCAACCCGCACCTCAACCCGCACCTCAGCCCGCGGGTCAGGCTTCGAACCGTCCGGCAAACCCACCCGCAGACTCGCCCGCAAACCAGGCGGCCGCGCCTTCATCGCCACAGCCGGTCGGCCAGGCGCCGGTGCCCGATACCACACCGCCCGCCGTCGCGCCGATCTTCGATCAGCCCGGCGTGCTCACGCCGCGCAACAAGTTCGTGCTCGAACCGTCGTTCCAGTTCGGCTATTCGTCGTCGGACCGCGTCGCGCTGGTCGGCTACACGATCATTCCCGCGTTGCTGATCGGCCTGATCGATGTGCGCGAAATCAAATCGACTGTGCTGACCGGGGGTCTGGCGGCGCGCTACGGCATCACGAATCGCATGGAAATCGAAGTGCGCGTGCCATACGTCTATTCGACCAACGATACCGTGAGCCGCGAAGTATTCACCGGCTCCGCTCAGGACAATGTATTCAACAGCTCGGGCCACGGTATTGGCGACGTCGAAATGACACTGCGCTATCAGTTGAACGAAGGCGGTCCCGACAAGTTCTACTACGTCGGCTGGCTGCGTTTCAAGACCGCGACGGGCAAGAGCCCGTTCGATGTCGTGACCGATTGCGTGACGCGCTGCATCGGCAATACGACCGGCACCGGCTTGCCGCTCGAGCAGCCGACCGGCAGCGGTTTTTATGCTATTCAGCCCGGTCTGACCTGGTTGTTCCCCAGCGACCCGGTCGTGTTCTTCGGCAACTTCAGCTATTTGCACAGCTTCGGCCGCAGCGATCTGAGCCTGACCATTCTGAACGGCGAAAAGGACTTCGTCGGCAGCGTGCAGCCCGGTGATATCTGGGGCTTCAATATCGGCATGGGTCTCTCGCTCAACGAGAAGTCGTCGTTCAGTATCGGTTACGACCAGAGCATCGTGCTGCCGACCAGGCAGAATGGCCAGACCGTACCGGGTTCGGTGCGCGTCGTGCTCGGCACGTTGCTGGTCGGATACTCGTATCGGCTCTCGCCAAAGACCACGCTGAATTTCTCGCTCGGCGCCGGCCTTACGCGCGATACGCCCGATATCACGCTGACGTTCCGGTTGCCGGTGACCTTTTGAGCACACGGACCCGGGGCGTCGACTATCGCGGCCGCACCGCGTTGGTCAGCGCGCCGCCCAACGTCGACCCGACATTGAAATTCTTGAACATCGACAGCGAATTGACGGTCGTGTTGATCGTCGTCAGCGCCTGGATGTTCTGGTTGTTCAGCGTGTTCTGGATCACCGTGCCCGACAGTGCCGGCAATGCGCCCGGCTGCACGACATTGCCGGGGCCGTTCTGGATCAGCGAGCCTGCATTGACCGAGGCAAGCTGTGCCGCCTGCTGCGCGCTGAGGTTGGCGAGGTCGGGAATGTTGAAGCTCGTCGTCGTCACGAGATTGCCGTTGACGACCACCATCCGCGAAATGCCGAACGACACTTTCAAGCCCGACGACAGATCGAAGCCGCCGCGCATCGTGTCGAGGCGCTCGTCGCTAATCGCGAGCTTGTCGGGCATCGACCAGTTCGGGTCGGTGTTGCCGGCCGAAGCGGTTTGAACCTGAGCCGCAGGTTGCACTTGCGGCTGAGCAGCGGGTGGCGCCAGGCGATGGGCGGCAACCGACGAATCGCCGTGCGATGGAACCGCGATGGGCGCGGCGTATGAAACGGGTTTTGCTTTCGATGCCGTCGCTTGCGGCACTGTTGCTTGCGACAGCCTGGCTGGCGGTGGTTCTGCTGGCGACGTCGCCGCTTGCGTCACCGTCGGCGGCAAAATCAATCGCACCGGCAACGCGGGCATATCCACTGCCGTCGTGTCCGACGAATTCATGTGCATGAGCATGAACGGTTGTACAAGCGCCAAAGGCTGCGGCCCTTTGCGCGCTTCGGCAGAAGGAAGCAATGGCGTGCGCCTGTCGCGATGCGCAGGCACCGCAACTGGCGCAGCGTACGAAACGTGCCGCATGGGCGCCGCAGCGACGGCCGGTTCGATATCGGCTTGCGCAACAAGCACGCCTTGCGATTCGTCAGCTTCAGCCACCACCGTCGGCAATAGTTTCTGCTCGTCGGAAACCGACAGCGCCGTTTCGGCCGCTTGCGAATGCGCGCTCGCATCCACATCCGCATCCGCGCGCGACTGCGCCGCGCGAACCGGAACCGCAACCGGCGCGGCGTAGGAAACCGGCGGCTTGCGAACCGGCAGCGGAACATTGGGCAGCAACCCCGGCTTTGCAGCAGCCGGCAACGCCGCATCGCGCGGCGTGCCTTGCGGCGAAACCTCGTCGGTATCCTCGCGCACGGCGTCGCGCAGATCACGCGCCTCACCCACATCAC
The DNA here is from genome assembly GCF_054589215.1 of Paraburkholderia sp. 2C. Taxonomy (NCBI): domain Bacteria; kingdom Pseudomonadati; phylum Pseudomonadota; class Betaproteobacteria; order Burkholderiales; family Burkholderiaceae; genus Paraburkholderia; species Paraburkholderia sp. 2C. The sequence goes on from NZ_BAAILL010000050.1 coordinate 145,171, forward strand.
CCACATCACCGACGCGCGCCGCGTTTTCGAGCGGCACGGGCCGCGCCGGCGCCGCGATATCCGCATCCGCGAGCGACATCGCGTCGCTGCGCGGCTTCCCCCATCCCAGTTCATTCGCCTGCGCGTCGGCGAGGAACGGCGCTGCTGTCGGTGTACTCATGGTCGCAACCGTGTCGGTATGCACTGGAACGGCAATCGGCGCCGCGTACGAAATCGCTACGCTGAACGCACTCGCCGCATCGGTCACGCATTGTGCATCCGATTCCGTGGCGTCGACAATCGGCAAATTTGCGGACGCGCTCACGCTTTGTTCATGAGGCGGCGCGAGCGGCGCGTCGGCTGTGGCTGCGGATTCCGCCGTCGTCGGTGCGACCGCTTCGACCTGTTGCGCGTGCGCCACCGCGAGCGGCGCGACGCTCGTGCAAACGACCGTTGCAATTCGTGCAAGCTTGCAGGACTCCGTCTTCATGATGGCCTCAGAAGTCGCTCGGTCCGTGTTTGGGCACGACGACGAAGTAGAGCCCGTCGCGATTGATGCCGGTATAAAGCGGCGCGCTCGGCGCGACGCGCCAGTCGTCCGGGCTATTGAAAATGCCCATGCCCGGTTTGTTGTGGATCACGAACAAAACCTGGTCTTCCCATTTCTTCTCGAAGCTTTCCCGCGGCATCGGCCGTGTGCCCGTCGCCGGATCGCCGACCAGCACGCGGTCGTTGCGCAAGCCTTTGACGACGACGAAATGGTGATAACCGCTCTCGCTGATCAGCACGATCGCCGCCGTATTCGTTTCCGCGAGTTTTTTCAGAGGCAGTTCGTAACCGTCCGCGACAAAGCCGCGCCGCTCGAGAAAGCGCTTGATATCGAGCAGCGAAAAGCCTTGCTGGCGGATCTTCTGCTGGTCGCCGCTCTCGAACATCTCCTGAAACGCGGTCTGTTCGCTGACCGGATAGTCGTACTGATACGTGAGCAGCGTCGCGACCGCGGCAGACCCGCAACTGAAGTCGTATTGCTGCTTGATGGTCCGCTTGAAACGCGCCTCCTTGAGGCTCGTCACGTGCATCGCGTAGTTCGCGCCAGACGGATCGACAATCGTGATGTCGTCGGCGCGCGCGGCGCTTGCGAACGATAGTGCGCAGACGAGCGCCATCGCAAGCGCGGCCGCCGGCGCACACGCACATGCGCGCGCACGCGGAACGACGGACGATAACGCACGCCGGGCAGAATGGCTCATCGCAGCTCAGTCGCCGAACCGCACGTTCAGCACGGTCGCGTTCTGGATCAGCACATTCGCGCCGGAATTCTGGATCACGGTCGGCAGGCCGCTCGCACTCGCAAAGGAACCCTGACTGATCGAATTCGATCCGGTCTCGACACGGTTCGCCGTGTTGCTCGCGACGCGTCCCGTCAGATCGTTCTGGCCGATCAGCGCGTCGCCGCCGCGATGCGCGTCCAGTTCATCGGCTGTCATCGCGACACCGAATGCGTCGTCGTGCGGAACCGGCGGCTCGGTCCCATCGGCCGCGCATGCGAGGCCATGCACGGCGAACATCATCATCGGCACCGCGAGCTGCGAAAAGCGCTTGCGCATTTGCATGAGCGTCTCCTTCGTCCCGACACAGCGCGCGAGCGCCGCATCGGCACACGGGATGTCTGGGGTCAGCGCCGGACCAGGCAACCGGCTGCGGGTTGCCCGTCCGATCATGGAGCCTGGCCGCGGAACGTGCGGGGGGCGGCGCGTTCCGCGGCGCGTCTCCGGCATCGACGTTCGAGGCGTCTACCGCCGCGGATCAATGTCCGACAGTCAGATTCGCCTGAACGGTGATGGCCTGTTGCGCAAGCGAAGCAGCCGCACTCGTCTGGTTCATCACCGCAATGCCCGCTGCCGACTGCGCCGCTGCCGTCATCGTATTGCTCATGTTGAACGTGCCGGCATTGACGGAATTGCTGCCGCCCGCGCCTGCGGCACCACCGGCCCCGCCGCTGCCTGCCGCACCGGTTCCGGTTGCGCCCGCCGCGCCTGCCACGCCCGCTGCGCCGGCTGCTCCCGCGCCGCCGGTCGCGCTGCCGTTGCTCGCCGTCGACGTCGAACTGCCGTTCGTCGCGCTGCCGCCGGTGCCGGTGCCGCCCGCACCGCCCGCACCGGCAGTGGCCGTCGCCGCACCGCCGTCGCCGCCGGTGCCGCTGCCCGCGCCGCCAGTCGCGGTGGTGGCGCCGGTCGTGCCCGCGCCGCCGGTTGCCGTCGCCGCGCCGCCCGTTGCGCTGCCGGCACCACCCGCGCCGCCCGCACCGCCCGCGCCACCCGCCGACGTCGCCGTCGCGCTGCCCGACATCGAGCGCGCCCGGCCGCCCGCGCCGCCATCGCCGCCGCCGCCGCCGTCGCCGCCATTACCGCCCGCCCCGCCGCCGCGCGCGCCCGCGAAGCCGCCCGCCGCGCCGCTCAAGCCGACCGCGAAACCGCCGTGGCCGCTGCCGTCGCCGCCCTGCGTGCCGCCCGCGCTGGCCCGTCCGCCGCGCGCGCCGTCGCCGCCGTAACCGGTGCCGGCCACTGCGCCGTCGTTGGTCACGGAGCCCGCCGTCGCGCTGCCGTTACGCGCATTGCCGCCATCGCCGCCGCTGCCGCTGTTGCCCGCATCGCCGCCGTTGCCGCCGATACCGATGCCGCCGAAGCCGGTACCGCCACGGCCGCCGCCTCCGCCCGCGGCGCTGCCCGTGTTGAGCGCGACGTTGCCGATGCCGTGCACGCCAAGGCCGGTCACCGATCCGTTGAGCTTGCCGAGCGCGACGGCCTTGCTGCTGTTGAACGAGTCCTGGTAGACCCTGGCGCCCGATGCGATTTCATTCGCGTTCGCGCCGGACTGACTGGTCTGGTTCGATGCCGCTGAAGCCGTCGACGTGTTCGAACCGCCGGCCGCGGTCTGATTGCAGGACTCCTTGCCGTCGCTGCACGGATTCGCGAGCACATACCCGCTTGCGGTGAGCGCAAGGACAGCCGCGCTCGCCATCAGAGTCTTTCTCATGAGAGCCTCCTGTGACTGTGACGGGTCGCGTTAGTGGCCAACGGTCAGGTTGGCCTGAACCGTGACCGCTTGCTGCACGAGCGACGCGAGACCGCTGTTCTGGTTCATCACGACGATGCCGGCCGCCGATTGCGCTGCGCCCGTCATCGTGTTGCTCATGTTGAAGGTGCCTGCGTCAACCGTGTTGGTGCCGCCGGCCCCGCCCGCGCCGCCGGCCGCGCCATTGCCGACGCCACCCGTGCCCGCGCCGCCTGCACCGCCCGCGCCACCGGCCGCACCCGCCGCACCGACGCCGGCCGTCGCGCTGCCGTTGCTCGCCGTCGACGTCGCGCTGCCGTTGCTCGCCGCGCCGCCCGTGCCCGTGCCGCCCGCACCGCCTGCGCCGGCATTCGCCGTCGCCGCGCCGCCGTTGCCGCCCGTGCCGGTGCCTGCGCCGCCGGTGCCCGAAGTCGCGCCGGTCGTTGCCGCGCCGCCGGTGCCGCTGCCCGCACCACCCGTTGCGCTGCCTGCGCCACCTGCCGCGCCCGCGCCGCCCGCGCCGCCGGGCGACGTCGAACTCACGGCGCCGACGCCGCCACGCGCGTTGCCGCCGGCGCCGCCATTACCGCCTGCACCGGCATTGCCGCCGTTGCCGCCCGCACCGCCGCCACGGCCGCCCGCGAAGCCGCCGAGCGCGAGACTGCCGGCCGCACCCAACGCGCCTCTGCCTGTGCCGTTGCCGCCCTGCGTGCCGCCCGCATGCGCGGAGCCGCCGCGTGCGCCGTCGCCCGCCTTGCCGTCGCCGGCCACCGCGCCCGCGTTGTAGGCGTCGCCTGCTGTCGCGCTGCCGTTCCTCGCGTTACCGCCGTCGCCGCCGCTGCCGCCGGCTCCGCCCGCGCCGCCGTTGCCGCCGACGCCGATGCCGCCGAAGCCCGTGCCGCCCTTGCCGCCTCGTCCGCCCGCGGCACTGCCGTAGTTGGTCGCGACGTTACCGATATTGCTCACGCCGACATGGCTCACGGTGCCGTCGAGCCGGCTCAGCGCGACGACTTTCGTGTTGTTGTACGAGTCCTGCCAGAGCTTGGCGCCGGACGCGATTTCATTCGCGTTGCTGCCGGAGGTCGAGGTTTGCGTCGACGCTGCCGAACTCGTCAGCGTGTTGCTGCCGCCGGCGGCCGTCTGATCGCACGATGAGTCGTTGCTGCTGCATGGGTTGGCCAATGCATAACCGCTGAAGCCGAGCGCAAGAGCCGCGGCGGTCGCCAGTAAAGTTGTTCGCATGGAATCCTCCACAAGGGATGGGGGGCGGCTTGGCGGCAATGCGCCAATCCGCGGCTCCTCCTGCATAGGCGGTGCCATGCGTGCAAGCATTTGCCTGAAACAGGCGAGGTATTTCTCCACGGATACGCTTTTTGATTTATCCAGGGTTTACGCGTGCGCTTTTTGTTTCCTCCTTGAAACGGTCATATCGACATTACACCGCGGCAGCATTTTTATGCATATTTGTAATATGTTTTGCCTCAGGTGTTTACGATGATTTTCTATGGCTTGTTCGAGAATATAAAAACGTTTCTGTTTTGTTGAAAATATCTCCGCCTTGTCCGGCAAGCGCACTGTCATTGCGCGTACCTCATTGGTTTGAATTCCTGTCTCTGAGGCTCTGCGCGCCCCACGGCACGATCGCGCCGGTTGTGTCCCAGCTATCCGGCATGATTTCCAAAACGTATCGTTTCCGATTTTCAAGAAATGATGCGATCGCATTGCACGATTATTTCCCACCGCCGCATCAGTCTTGAATATTGATATTACAAACCAAGTTACTTTTGCAAAGTTCCTCACCACACAAATGATAACATCCATTTTAAAAATCGATAATTAACCTCTTCTAAATTCGAATTAAAACGTTATGTTTCATTTGCATGGATTCAGCACAGCACATCGCGGATCTGCGCGACGATCCATGCCGGGTCGTCGTGCGGAATGTCGTGACCCGCCGATGCATGCTGACGATGCGGCGCGCGCCATGCCGCCGCGACGCTCATGGAACACACAGGGCTCACGAGGCCATCCGCAGCCGAAGAAAGAACGAGTGTGCGGCACGCGGGCGGCTGCGCCGCCGCGCGGAACGTCGCCGCCGCCGTGAGCTGTCGCAATGCGTTGAGGCGCGTCACCGGCGCGCTGCTTCGAATCGCGGCCCAGGCGTCGATATCGTCGGCGAGCGTGAGCCGGTTGTTGCAGGTCAGCGCGTGAATCGCGCCCTCCGCGGCACGCGCGTCGCGCCACTGCGCGGCGACCCGCATCAGCACCGGCCACGCCCGCGGGCGCAGCCGCTCGTGCGGCCGGTTGAACGGACGCATGCTTGTGTTGATCAGCACGAGCGATTCGATTTCATGCGGATGCCGCTGCGCCCAGTCGGTCGCGACCATTCCGCCGAGCGACATGGCGAGCACGCGATACGGTCCCGGCACGCCGCTTTCGAACGCAACGTGCCGCACGAAGCGGACCATATCGGTGACGCTGCAAGACGAACGCAGCTGCGCGAACTCGCCGTTGCCGGGCAGATCGATCGACAGCACGCGCGCGCCGTCGAACGAACCGGCAAGGTGTGGGGGCAAGGCGCCCCAGTGCCGCGTTTCGCGCGTGAGCCCACGCAGCAGAATCCATGCGCTCATACGCGCTGCGGCCTGTACCAGAAGTCGTACGCGTGCTGCAGCAGTTGCTGGCGCACCGCGCCCTGCGGCAGCCAGCGCTGCGACGAATACGCGGCGCGCGTCAGGAAGTCGAGCAGATTCGCGTGACGCCGCAGCACACGCTCGGTGCGATGCGCCTTCACCGGGTTGAACATGCCCTGCCGCGAAAAAATTTGCCGCGGGTTCTTCTTGATCCATAGCCACGAGCCGAGCTCGAGCGTCATCGGCAAAAAGATGCTCGACGGCGGGCGGCGGTCATAGGCGCAGTCCCACAGGTCGCCGTGCAGCAGATATTGATGGCTTTGCGGTTCGAACATATAGCCGTGGTGAGGATGCGCGCGCTCGAACATCGTCTTCAATGCGTACATCTCCGCAAGATGCGGCATCGCGCGGCGCGTGCGCGCATACGGAAACCAGATACTGTCGCGCCAGCCATATCCGGAATGGCAATCGAGCGCGAAGCTGAACGGCCGCGCCGCGAGGTCGTGCTCCACCACTTGCAGCAGGGCGGCCGCTTCGGGCTCCATCGGCGCGCCGCGCCGGCCACGATACCAGGGCAGCCAGGCGCCGAGGCGCTGCCCGCCGGCCAGCCACGGCACAGGTTCGTCGGCATCCTGCGGGCCGTTGCGCATCAGGTCGACGCCATTCGGATTCGCACGCGTGGCGGCCCACATGCCGCCGGGGTTCACAATTGGTACGAAGATCAGCCGCACCGATTGCAACTGGCGCACGAGCAGTTCGTCCCATTCGAGCCGGCCGACCAGCGACCGCATGTAATCGAGCACGAGTTGCGAGCCGATCCGCTCGAGCCCATGGATGCCGCCGAAAAATCCGATCGCGGGCGCAAGCGGATCCGTCGAGCCGATGCTCGCCGTAAAGACGCGGAATGTTCTGCCCCGCACCCGTGTTTCGCAAGCGCTGCGAATCTCGAAGATCGCGCTGCTTGCTTCGAGTATGGCCATCAGTTCTTCATACTCCGCGAACGAATCGGGTAAAAAGCTGAGAACCTGTTGCATGACGGCGCCGGTAGAAGGCTACGTTATTGGGGACGGCTCATGCACCGACCCTTCAAATATAGCCTGTCCGACGCGCAATTAAATGACAGTGGCGCGACGCACGCACGGCGCACCACAACCGTCACATGACTGACACATGCGCCTCCGCGCGCACGTTTTTGCCGCGCGCCCGCCGTGTATTTACGTTCTGATACATATAGTCGTCTAGACGTTGCGACACCTTCACTCAACCGTCATAGTCGCTTCCTAGAATGTGCCCGAACGTTCCGGCAAAAACCGGCGTCTTCGACAGGATATCTATGGAAGCCATCCGCATCGAACGTTTGAGCAAGACGTTCAACAACGGCCGCAAGGCACTCGACGAGATCGATCTGCGGGTCGAGTCCGGCGAAATGGTGGCGCTGATCGGCGCTTCCGGTTCGGGCAAATCGACGTTGCTGCGGCATATTGCCGGCTTCACGGTCTCCGATGCGCAACCATCGCAGATTCAGATTCTCGGCCGGCCGATTCAGCAGAACGGCCGCATCGTGCGCGAAGTGCGGCGCATCCGGCGCGACATCGGCTTCGTGTTCCAGCAGTTCAATCTCGTCAATCGCATGTCGGTTGAAACGAATGTGCTGGTCGGCGCGCTTGCGCGCTTGCCGTTGTGGCGCCGGCTGACAGGCGCCTTTCCGCGCAGCGAACGCGAGCTTTCGCTGGCGGCATTGCGCGAAGTCGGCATCGGCGACCACCTGCACGAACGCGCGGGCAATCTGTCCGGCGGCCAGCAGCAGCGCGCGGCCATCGCGCGCGCACTCGTGCAGCAGGCGCGCATCATCCTCGCCGACGAACCGATCGCTTCGCTCGACCCCGAATCGTCGCGCCGCGTGATGGACATGCTGCGCAAGCTCAACACCGAACGTCAGCTGACCGTGCTGGTTTCGCTGCATCAAGTGGATATTGCGATGCAGTACTGCCCGCGCACGGTCGCGCTGCGACGCGGCAAGATCGTCTACGACGGCCCGTCGGCGAAACTCACCCCGGCGCTGTTGCAACAGCTCTATGGCGACGACGTGCGCGAGCTGCTCGACGAACCGGCCAACGAACCGGCCAACGACGGCGCACCGCATGCGTCGCAGTCGTACCCGTTTGCGCTCGATCCGGCGCATTCCACGTGATGCCGCGAACAGCGGACAACACGACTATTCCACGCTGTCTTAAATCGACCAACCAACCGGGACTCCGAACCCATGAAATTCTTGCGCTCACTGATCGTCGGCGTAGCTGCATTCGCTTGCGTCGCCGCTCATGCCGAAGACCCGAAAGAACTCAATTTCGGCATCATCTCGACGGACGCCTCGAGCACGCTGCGCCAACGCTGGCAGCCGCTTATCGACGACCTGAACAAGCAGACCGGTCTGCACGTCAAGGCGTTCTTCGCGACCGATTACGCGGGCATCATCGAAGGGATGCGCTTCAACAAGGTTCAGATCGGCTACTTCGGTAATGCGTCGGCGATGGAAGCGGTCGACCGCGCGAACGGCGAGGTCTTTGCGAAGACCATCATGGCGGACGGTTCGAGCGGCTACAAGTCGCTGCTGATCACGAACGTGAACAGCCGCTTCAAGACGCTCGACGACGTGTTCAAGAATACGAAGGACGTGAACCTCGGCTGGGGCGATCCGAATTCGACGTCGGGCACGCTGATTCCGGGCTACGACCTGTTTGCGAAGCGCGGCGTGTCGGTAAACAGCGCGTCGTTCAAGACCGTGCTGCCGTCGAGCCACGAAGCGAACCTGCTGGCGGTGGTCAACGACAAGATCGACGTCGCGACGAACAACACGATGGAGCTCGACCGCCTGAAGACGCAGCATCCGGACAAGTTCGCGCAGGTGCGTGTGCTGTGGACGTCGCCGCTGATCCCGAGCGACCCGCTCGTGTGGCGCAAGGATCTGCCGCAAGATACGAAAGACAAGCTGAGCAAGTTCTTCGCCAACTACGCGAAGACCGATCCGCACGAGAAGGAAGTGATGAAGAACCTGACGATCTTCAGCGGCTTCGTTGCGTCGTCGGACGCACAGTTGCTGCCGATCCGTCAGGTCGCGCTGTTCCAGCAGAAGCAGAAGATCGAAGCGGACAGGAACCTGTCCGATACGGACCGCAAGACGCAGACCGCCGCGATCGATGCGAAGCTTGCAGCACTCAATAGCGAGGCGCCGAAGCAATAATGAACACCGCCGACCTGACCTCCGGTCGCGGCGCGCAGCAGAAGGCGGCCGCGGCACACTCCGCCGCGGCCGCCGGCAAGCGCAGCTGGGGCTCGACGCTCAGCTGGATCGCGTTGATCGCGGTG
>NZ_BAAILL010000050.1:154306-265997 GCF_054589215.1 Paraburkholderia sp. 2C
GCGCCCGCTCGATCTGTTCGCCGACGCGGGCAACATGGGACAGTTCGCCAAGGACTTCTTCCCGCCCAATTTCGACGACTGGCGCATCTACCTGCACGAGATGCTCGTGACGCTTGCGGTCGCCGTGTGGGGCACCGCGCTCTCGATCGTCTGCGCGATTCCGTGCGGACTGATGTCGGCGCACAACATGGCGCCGATCTGGATCGTGCAGCCGATGCGGCGCGTGATGGACGCGTGCCGCGCGATCAACGAGATGGTGTTCGCGATGCTGTTTATCGTCGCGGTCGGTCTCGGTCCGTTCGCCGGTGTGCTCGCTTTGTGGGTGCATACGACCGGCGTGCTCGCGAAGCTTTTCGCGGAGGCCGTCGAGGCGATCGATCCGCGTCCGGCCGAAGGCGTGCGCGCGACCGGCGCAACGAATCTCGACGAAATCATCTACGGTGTGCTGCCGCAGGTGCTGCCGCTGTGGATCTCGTACGCGCTGTACCGGTTCGAGTCGAACGTGCGCTCGGCGATGGTGGTCGGGATGGTCGGTGCGGGCGGCATCGGCGTCGTGCTGTACGAGTCGATCCGCTCGTTCGATTATGCGCAGACGTCGGCGGTACTGATTATGGTCGTGGTGGTGGTGACGGCGATCGACCTGATTTCCGCGAAACTGCGGGAACGGGTGATTTAACCGACGGTATGCCCGCTTAACGGCGCAGACGTTCCGTCATCTCGCCGATAACGACGTGGCCGATCGCGCGCAAGCATCGCATCTCGCCGCCTAAGTTGGCGGCGAGAGCCGGGCGACCGGCAAGCAACGCTGCGTTTCCCCGCTCTGCTTCGTCCACATTGCGGCGTACCGCGTCACCGCCAGAGACGTTCACGCGGCTCCCGGAGCCAGCGGGCTTTGCACGGGCTGCACGCGGGCTTCACCGGCCCGCGCTCCGGCCAACCTGATCGGCATGGTACGAAGACCGCACGAGCGGGCCCGCCACCACGTCCTTGAACCCCAGCCGCATGCCTTCGTCGCGCCATGCTTCGAATGTTTCCGGCGACACGTAGCGCCGCACGGGCATATGAAATTTCGAAGGCGCGAGATACTGGCCGATCGTGTCGCGGCTGCGCAGGCCATGCTGCCCGAGCGCCGTCGCGCCCGAGATGCCTGCTCTGCCCGACGCCGAAACCGGCGCCGACACAGAATCCGCCACTTCGTCTTGCGGCACGGCTCGCATCGTCATGCTCCGCCGAAGAAGTCGTTCAACAGCCGATTCACTTCGGACGCCGCTTCCATATGCACCATATGGCCCTTGCCTTCGATCACATGCACCCGGATATCGCCGGACAAACCGTGCGCGTGCCGCGCGGGGATGATCTGGTCCTGCGCGCCCCAGATCACCATTGCGCGCGGCGCCAGCGCGCCGACGCGATCGCGGTAGATCTTCTGCTGCACGCCATCGGCAAACGCGAGCGCCGCGATCTTCTGCAAGGCCTCGTTGACGCCCTCGAGCCGCTTGTACTTCACGATGTCTTCGATCATTTGCCGCGTGACGAGCGCCGGGTCCGCGAATAGCTGCAGCATGTGCGGCTTTAACGTATTGCGGCTGCTGCCGGCCACGAAGCCTTCGATATACGCGCGGTTGATCTCCTCGCCGAGCCCCGCGCCGCTGATCAGCGTGAGCGACGCGACACGCGCGGGCGCATGCGCGGCGATCGTCATCGCCACGAGGCTGCCCATCGAATGTCCGACCAGATGCGCGCGCTCGATGCCGCGGTCGTCGAGAAACGCAAGCACCGCATCGGCCAGTTCCTCGACACTGCCGGTATCGACGGCTTTGCCCGATTCGCCGTGCCCCGGCAGATCGAGCGCCCACACTTCGCGGTGGGCGGCAAGGTCCGCATGATTGAACATCCACGCGTTGAGGTCGCCGCCAAAACCGTGGATCAGCACGGCGGGCGTGCCGCCTCCGTCGCCGACCTTGAGAAACCGCACAGTGCGGCCGCCGATCTGCGCTTTCTCCGGCTGCGGCCCCGCATCGGCTTGCGCCGCGGCCGCCGGCACAAAGTCGCGCTGGAATGCGGCAACCGCTTCGTCGATTTGCGCATCGGGCGTCTCGACGTCGGCCACCACGCCGAGCAACGCGCCGACCGGCAAGGTATCGCCCTCCTTCGCGATCTGCCGGCGCAGCGTGCCGTCGAACGCACACTCGACGCCCGACGAAATCTTGTCGGTCTCGACGTCGAGCAGCTCGTCGCCGCGGCTTACCTTGTCGCCGGTCGACTTCAGCCAGCCGTTGACCTGGCCCTGCTCCATCGACAAGCCCCACTTGGGCATCGTTACCATGTGAATCGGCATTGCTGTTACCTCGCTCAGTGCGTCGTCTTCGTCGTCCTGGTCACCGCGGCGGCGATCTGATCCGCCGACGGGATGTACAGGTCCTCGAGCACGCTCGCAAACGGCGCGGGCGTGTGCGGCGCGGTGACGAGCCCGATCGGCGCCTTCAGCGAATGAAACGCCTTCTGCGCGACGAGCGCGGCGATATCGGTCGCCATCGAGCAGCGCGGATTCGCTTCGTCGACCACCACGACGCGGCCGGTCCGCGCCGCGCTTTCAAGGATCGTCTCCTCGTCGAGCGGCGACGTCGTGCGCAGATCGATGATGTCGACGTGGATGCCGTCTTTCGCGAGCTTGTCGGCCGCTTCGGTCGCAAAGTGCACCATGCGGCCATAGGTCACGATTGTCGCGTCGTCGCCTTCGCGCACGACATTCGCTTCGCCGAACGGAATCGTGTACAGCTCTTCGGGCACATCGCCCTCCCGGCCGTACAGCAATTTATGCTCGCAAAAAATGACCGGGTCGTTATCGCGGATCGCCTGGATCATCAGGCCTTTGGCATCATACGGCGTCGATGGGCACACCACTTTCAGGCCGGGCACATGCGTAAACAGCGACGTCAGCATTTGCGAGTGTTGCGCCGCCGCGCGCAGACCCGCGCCCTGCATCGTGCGAATCACGACCGGCGTCACCGCCTTGCCGCCGAACATATAGCGGAATTTCGCGGCCTGATTGAAGATCTGATCGAAGCAGACGCCCATAAAGTCGATAAACATCAGTTCCGCCACCGGCCGCATGCCGCACGCGGCCGCGCCGACCGCCGCGCCGATAAAACCGCCTTCCGACAGCGGCGTATCGAGCACGCGCCCCGGATACTTGTGATAAAGCCCCTTCGTTACGCCGAGCACGCCACCCCACGCGTCGTGCTCGCCGGGCGCGCCTTCGCCGCCCGCGTTGTCTTCGCCCATCACGATGACGCTTTCGTCGCGCGCCATCTCCTGACTCAAGGCTTCGTTGATTGCCTGTGAATAGCTGATCTTGCGTGCCATGTCCGTCTCCTTGAATGTATCTGTGCGTGGCTGGCTTGCGGCCGGCAATCCGTTAGGGATACGACACGTAAACATCGGTCAGCAGGTCTTCGGCGCCCGGCGCCGGTGCCGCTTTCGCTTCGCTCACCGCGCTGTCGATCAGCTGTTTCACTTTCGCGTCGACGTCGCGCAGTTCGCCGGCGCTCAGCATCTCGGCGCGCACGACGCGTTCCTCGAAACGCTTCAGGCAATCCTTCTCGTCGCGCAGTTTTTGCACTTCGCCGGCCGCGCGATACGTCTGTGCGTCACCTTCGAAATGGCCGAAGTAGCGCGACAGCTTCATTTCGACGAGCGTCGGTCCTCCGCCGCCACGCGCGCGTTCGATTGCTTCGCCCACCGCTTCGTGCACCGCGAAGAAATCGAAGCCGTCGACAATCACGCCCGGCATGCCGAATCCGCTCGCGCGGTCGGCGATGTTGTCCGACGCGACGGCCCACGACGACGAGGTCGATTCCGCATAACCGTTGTTCTCCGCGATAAAGATCGCAGGCAACCGCCAGATCGACGCGAGATTCATCGACTCGAAAATAACGCCCTGATTCGACGCGCCGTCGCCGAAGAAGCAGACGCCGACGCCGCCGGTCTTCCTGTACTTCGCCGCGAGCGCCGCACCGCAGACGAGCGGTCCGCCCGCGCCGACGATACCGTTCGCGCCGAGCATGCCCTTCGACAGATCCGCGATATGCATCGAGCCGCCTTTGCCGCGGCAGACGCCTGTCGTGCGGCCATAGATTTCCGCCATCATGCCGCGCACGTCGACGCCCTTCGCGATGCAGTGACCGTGGCCGCGATGCGTGGTCGCGACATAATCGGCATCATTCAGATGCAGCATCGTGCCGACCGCGGACGCTTCCTCGCCCGCATACAGATGCACGAAGCCCGGAATCTCGCCGGTGGCGAACTCGACATGCAGCCGCTCCTCGAATTCGCGGATCGTGCGCATCATCCGATACGCGTCCAGCAGCTTGTGCTTGCTCAACTGACTCGAAACAGACATGGTGTGTCTCCTTTCCGTCTGATCATCTGGCGATGTAATGGCGCTGCGCGGCTATCTCGCGCATCAATTGCCGCGACGCCGAATAGCGCAGCGTGCGGCCCACGTCGACCGTCAACGGCCCGGCCCAATCCAGCGCGATCTCATAGCGATCGTCGCGCTCCAACTCAATTTCGCGTTCGCCGTCGAACGCAAGCGTGCCGCGGCCCGCGTCGAGCGGCAGCCATTCGCCGATGTCGAGCCGGTCGCAGGTGCGCATCGTCACCTGTCCGACGCGGCCCGGCGCGAGCGGCGCGAAGACCGGCACGCCGGCTCCGCCGTCGTGCGCAAAGGTCAGATGCAAACCATGCGACGCGCTGCGTTCTACCGGCGCCCACGCGCCGCCGATCGACGACAGGCCGATGCCGTCGGGCGGGGCGAAGGTCAGGTAGAGGGCGTCGATATCGGCCGGGTCCGACACCGCGCGCGCGCCGATAAAGCGCTGCCGGCTGACGCAGACGTCAACGAGTGCGATCTCTTTGCGGCCTCGGTTCGGGCCTGCGACGCAGCGCACGACGAGCCGCTTGTTGCGCGTCAATGCAACGTCGGGCGGCACGACACCGGCCGCGACGAGCGCGCCCGCGAGGCTCGCGACGGTCGCTTCGCGCATCTCGGGAAAGGCGTTGTTGGTGCCGGTGGACAGCGTGAGCAAAGGCACGCAGCCGCAATGCGCAGCGACCGCGCGATGCGTGCCGTCGCCGCCCAGCACCGCGATCAGATCGACGCCGGCGCGCACCATGTGGTCGACGCCGGCGTGCGTGTCCGCGACGCTGTCGGTGACCGGCAGATCGAGAAATTCGACATCGGGCCAATGCTCGGGGTAGCCGAGCGCCGCATGCGTATCGAGTGCGCGGCACAGCAGCGCCGCCACGCCGGTCTTGTCGCGCAACGTCAGCACGCGGCCCTCACCCAGCATGCCGAGACCCGCAAGCAGGCGCACGACCATGTTTGCCTTTTCGGCCGTCGGAAAGACCGAAGCATGGGTCGTCAGGCGGCGGATGTCGCGCCCGGACGCAGGGTTCGCGATCACGCCGACCGTGATGGGCGATGGCAAGGGCTTGTCTCCGTTGATCTGATTATTTGCTTCTGTTGCGTCTATCCGTTTGCGATGCTTGCGCCGCGCTGCGCGGCTTCGACGGAGCGCATTACTGCAATGCCCATGCCAAGAAATTTCCGGCGGTGACCAAAGTGCGATGAGCCGCGCGCATCAAGGCTCGCGACGTAAGGCGTGATGGCGTCGCACGCTTTGCAAACGCGACATGACGCAGTGCAAGAGGGTCGACGTGTCTCACGTCTTGCACGTGACAAGCATTCCGAATCAATCGATGAGAGTGCAACGCCTTCGCTGGCACGCGTTTCCCGCACTTCCCGCGCGAGATCGCCGTCTCACGTCGCATGAGACGAACGTCTCAACCGTCTCGCGTGCTGCATTGCAGTGTGATTGTGCAGCCCCGTAGAAATTAAACTTACGACCTGTCCGCCCCGACTGCGTCTCCTTGCGACTCGACTCGTCTCGCAAAATACTCGAACGAGTGTTCCCAGTGCACGGGAGTCATGATCTGCGCCATGCGCTTCGCGCGCGCTTCGGGCGCCAGGACCGCGGGCGCCAGCGACGCCGAGCGCGCCAGCACCTCCAGCCGCGCCGCGCGTTCGAGGAACACACCGACACAGATCGCATGCTCGATTGAGCGGCCGCAGAATGTCACGCCATGGTTGGCCATCATCACGACATCGCGCTCGCCCATCGCGTCGGCAAGTGCGCGGCCTTCTTCCGGCTTCACGATCAATGCGGCAGTTTCTCGCAATACGGGCAATTCACCGAAATAATCGGCGTCGAGCGTGTACGGCGTAAAGCGCTCGAGGCAGCCCGACAGAATCGACGCGTGACGCGGATGCGTATGCGCGACCACCTGCACATCGGGGCGCTTGAGCAGAATCTCACTATGAATCGGCCACTCCGAATGGCGGCCACCGCTGCCCGCAATCTGCTTGCCTTCAAAGTTCACCAGCACGAAATCCTCCGCGCCGTGCACTTCCTCGAGCCCGATACGATTGCGTTTGAGCCAGAAACCCCGGCCTTGCGGATCGCGCAGCGACAGATGCCCGAGCGACATGTCGCCGTGCCCTTCGAATTCGAGGATGCGGCAGCCGAGCGCGAGCCGGTCGAGCGCACGCTTGAGATCTTCGTTGATGTCCATCATGTTGTTCGTCGTCAGTGGGTCAATACGAAAGCGAAGGAAACGTGCGCCCCGCCGTGAAAACGCGCTAGCGCGCGCCATGCGAAATACGGCGCGACACAAAGACCAGCGCGCGGTCGAGCACAAGCCCGACGAGGCCGACCGCCAGCATGCCCGCGTACAGCCGGTCGTACCGGAACGTCGCCCCTGCATTCGCGATATAAAAGCCGAGCCCGTGCGTGTCACCGATCATTTCAGTGACGATCACCACCGTCATACCGATCGGCAAGGCAATGCGCAAACCATTCAGAATGCCGGGCAGCGCCGCGGGAATCAGCACGTGACGCAGCAGCGTACTGCGGCTCATCCCCATGTTCTGGCCGGCCCAAACGATTTCACGCGCCGTCGCGCGGCTCGCCAGATGCGTCGCGACAACGACCGGATACAGACACTCGAGCGCGGCAAACGCAATCTTCGACGGTGAACCGATGCCGAACAGGAACGTGAAGATCGGAAACAGCGCGATCTTCGGCACCGGGTAGCCCGCGAAAAACACCGGCTCGAACAGATATTCGAACCATCGCACGCGCGCGAGCCCGAAGCCGATCAGCACGCCGGCCGCCGAGCCGATCGCGAAGCCCGCGAGCGTGCGCCCGGTGGTCACGAGCGCGTGATACGGAAGGTTGCCGGACAGCGCGTCGCCGACAAACGCTTCCAGTACTGTGCCGAGCGACGGCAACACGCGTGGCGACACGACGCCGGACAGCGCAAGGCACTGCCACAGCAACAGCACCAGAGGCACCGAATACCACGCGCGAGCGCCCGACCACACACGTTTGAGCGCGATCATCGCTGCGCCTCCTCGGTGCCGAGGAGTGCGCCGCGCAGCACGCGCTTGCGTACAGCCATCAGCAACCGGTCGGCGACAAAGCCCAGCAGCCCGTACGCGACGACGCCCGTCAGCATGATGTCGTAGCGCACCCAATCCTCACCTTCGGTGATCAGCAGGCTCAAGCCCGTTTTCGCGCCGATCAGTTCCGCGGCGAACAGCGACACGAACGACAGTGCGAGCGCCACGCGCAATCCCGCGAAAATGCCAGGCAGCGTGGCGGGTAGCACGACACGAAACAGCAATGTCGGAAACGGCGTCTCGAAGTTGCGCGCGACCCAGATCAGGTGCTTGTCCATCTGCTGGACCGCGTGCTGCGCAGCGAGAAACACGGGGAACGACACGCTCAACGCGACGATCGCAGTCTGCGTCGCACTCGTCAGGCCGAAAACAAGCAGCACGACCGGTAAAAACGCGATCTTCGGAACCGGATAGATAAACGCGACGAGCGGGTCTGCGAATTCGCCGATCGGCTTCGACAGGCCGGCGAGCAGCCCGATCGCGACGCCGGTTGCCGAGCCGATCGCAAAGCCGCCGATAAGCCGTATCAGACTGTCGCGCAAATATGTCCACAATTCGCCCTCGCCGGCGAGCTCGCGCGTCGCATCCACAATCGCGCCCGGATACGACAGATACGGTGGCAGCTTGCCGCTTGCGCCAAACCACTGCCACAGCACGAGGACCACCAGCGGCACGGTCGCGCGGCCGGCCATATAACGCATGCGCCGCCACCATGTGCCGCGGCGCGGCTGAGCGGGAATCTCGAGTACCGCACTCATGCGACCTGCTCCACGTCTCGCGCCTTGATCACCTCTTCTCGTAACGCTTCCCATAGCGTGGTTCGCAGTTCGAAGAAGCGCTGCGATTTGCGGAACGCAACAAAATCGAGGCCGTCGCGCTCGACCTTCAGATCGAGCTTGATTTGCGCGGGCCGCGTCGAAAACACGACAATGCGCGTCGCCAGCGTCACCGCCTCGTCGATGTCATGGGTGACGAACAGCACGGTGCGGCGATGCCGCGCCCAGATATTGCCGAGTTCTTCCTGCAACAGCTCGCGGTTTTGCGCATCGAGCGCGCCGAACGGCTCGTCCATCAGCATGATGCGCGGCTCGAGCGCGAGCATGCGTGCGAGGGCGACGCGCTGCTTCATGCCGCCGCTCAGTTGCGCCGGGTACATGGTGCCGCCTTCCGGCAGACCGATCATCGTCAGCAGTTCCTGGACGCGCGCCGCGCGTGCCGGCGCGGACACGCCGCCGATACGCATCGGCCACGCGATGTTGTCGGCAACGCTCGCCCACGGAAACAGCGAGTAACCCTGGAACATCATCCCGCGGTCGCGCCCCGGACGATCGATCGGCTTGCCGTCGACGCGGATCTCGCCGCCAGTCAGCTGATCGAACCCGCCCGCCATGTGCAGAAACGTGCTTTTTCCGCAGCCGGACGGACCGAGAATGGCGAGGAACTCACCTTCCTCGACCGCCAGATTGAACCCGTCCAGCGTGGCGACGGAACCTTTCGGTGTCGCAAACACTTTGCGCACACCGCGTGCTTCGAGGATCGGCATTGAACTTATTCCTTCGGCAACCAGGACATGTCGACGAGCTGATTCACATCCGTCGGCTTGCGCTGGATGCCGTTCTTGATCAGGATGTCCTGCATTTTCGCGAGCGTTTGCACGTCGACCTTGTCGCTCGGGTCGCGGTAGTAGTCCGACATCGACAGATAAACCGCCGGCGTCACGCGCACCTCGCGTGCATCGATTAACGCCTGGCGCGCGTCTTTCGTGTGGTCGTCGTAATAGCGCGTCGACGTTTCGAGATCTTTCAGAAACGAATGCACGGCCGCCGGCTGGTTCTTCAACACGTCTGGCGAGGCGATCACGAGCATCAACTCCTGGTCGAACGGAATCGCGTCACGCGATGTGAACAACGGCCGCACACCGCCGTGTGTCTCCTCGGAACTCGCAAACGGCTGCGGAAACACGCCGACGTCGATCATCCCGGAACGCAGCGCCTGGCCCTGCGCGGGAAAGCTGACCGGCACGAACGTCACGTCCCGGTCCGGGTCGAGGCCGCTCTTCTCCAGCACGAGCTTCGCCCACAGGTGCGTTGAGCTGTTCAGCGCATCGATGCCGATCTTTTTGCCCTTCAGATCCTTGACCGTCCTGATCGGCGAGTTGTCGTTCACGAGATACGTGGTCTGGAAGCCGCTCGCGCTTTCCCGTGCGAGCGACGCGACGACCTTGAATTTCGCGCCTTCCGATGCGGCAAGCAGCGCTGCATTCGCGCTCGTCGTGATGAAATCGAGCGCGCCCGCTTCGAACGCCTGGAAGCGCTTGTCGTTGCCGGCAAAACGCGTGATGTCGAGCGTGTAGTCCTTGCCCTGCCCCGGTGCGATCGCGGGCTTCGCGTGCAGCAGCCACAATTGCTCTTCAGCCGCGCCGCCAATGCCGACGCGTAGCGCGGCCGGATCGGCATGCGCGAGCGCGGCCGCGAGCATGCCACCGACCAGGACGGCGACGCGCGTGATACCGCGACAGGCGGCGAACGGCTTCAACGGACTTCCACTTCTCATAGGTCACCTCGTGAATAGGGCGTTATCGCTGCTTACAACGTTCCACAAATGAAACGTCGTTTCTAATACGGTTTGCAGTTCATTCTACTGCGCGCAAAATGCATGTCGAAATTCTTTTTGCGAGTTCGTTGTGGATCGGTTCGAGCCGGCTTCGTATGCCGCTCATGCAAGCGCGGTCTGCGCATCCGCCAACGCGGCAAGCTCGACCACACGGCCCTGATTCATCCACTTGCGCGCGAGCTTCAGCTCGCGCGGGTTATTGATCGCAATCGCGCCGCGCAGCAGGCCGCGGTCGAGGCCCCCCGACAGGACAGGTTCGAGATAAAACAGCATCGCGCGCCGCGCCGCGAGATCGCCGCGCACCAGCAGCGGCGCATCGGTGGGCACATCGCCGAGAATCTGCAGGTTCACGTCGTACTGATCGGACCAGAACCATGGGATATCCGCGTACGGCTCGGGTTTTCCGAGCATCGCGCGCGCGGTGGCGATCGCCTGGTTTTGCGCATTTGCCCACGATTCGAGCCGCACGCGGCGGCCGAGCCACGCATTCGGATGATTCGCGACGTCGCCGCACGCGAACACATGCGCGTCGCTCGTCGCGCCGAACGCATCGACCACGACGCCATCGGCCACCGTCAGTCCCGCCGCCTCCGCGAGCGCCGTATGCGGCGCGAGACCGATACCGGCGACGGCGAAGTCCGCATCGAGCACCGTACCGTCGGCAAGCGTCGCGCGCACGCGCGATGCGTCGTCGGGATGATCGGCAAGCGATGCGAGCGCCGCGTCCAGATGCACGTTCGCACCGTGCGCCCGATGCAGGTCCAGCAGAAAACTGGACACGAGCGGCGGCACCGAGCGCGCGCACAGACGCGTCGCACCTTCGATCACCGTCGCTTCGACGCCGAGCTTGCGCGCCGTCGCGGCAACTTCGAGTCCGATCCAGCCGCCGCCGACCACGAGCACGCGCTTGCTCGCGCGCAGGCGCTCGCCGAGCGCGAGCGCGTCGTCGAGCGTGCGCAGATACGTCAGATGCGAAGTGCTGACGAGCGTGTCGGGCAATCTGCGCGGCGCGCCGCCCGTCGCCATGACGAGCCGGTCGTAATGCACTTCACGGCCGCTTGCGGTGCGCACGAGCCGTTGCGCGCGGTCGATCGACATCGCCCGCTCCGGTTGCCACGCTTCGACATTCAACGCGGCGAAGTCGTCGGGCGTGACAAGCCGGACCGTATCGATGCCCGCATCGCCCGCGAGCACGGCCTTCGACAGCGGCGGACGCTCATAGGGCAGATGCATTTCGTCCGCGATCATCACGATGCGCCCGCCGAAACCCTCCTTGCGAAGCGTCTTCACGATCCAGCCCGCCGCCTGTCCGCCGCCGATCACCGCGATCGTCCGCGGCATGCCGATGGTTGCGGCCGCAACGGAATCGGCAGCCGCATCGCCCGCCGTCGCGTCAGTCATCCTTGCGCTCCGTCATGAAGCGGCCCGCCGGCGCCACGGCATTCGCATTCTTCTGCCGCCGCGTGTTGCCGTCGAGGCCGCCGTCGATCGCCCATTCCGCGAACACGGTCGGACCCGGTTCGAAGTCGCGCGGCTGCCAGCTGGGCGTCAGCATGTCCTCGTCCGCGTAGTACTCGATCAGCCCGCCGGCCGGATTGCGGAAGTACCAGAAATACGCGGACGACACCGGGTGGCGCCCCGGTCCCAACTGCGTTTCCCAGCCCCGGCGACTGATATGCAGGCCGCCGCCGAACACCTCGTGAATATCGCGCACCGTGAAAGCGACGTGATTGAGACCGCGCTTGCCGCCCGGCAAGGCGAGCAGGAACAGATCGTGATGGCCGCCGTGCGGCGCGCAGCGCAGGAACGCGCCGCGGTCCGGGTAGCGGTCCGACAGCTCGAAGCCCAGGCGTTCGCGATAGAACGCCGTGTGCGCCGCGAGGCAATTCGTGAAGAACACGACGTGCCCGACTTCCACCGGCTCCGCGCGCTCATAGATCGGGCTCGGCTGATCGACGCGCAGCGTTTGCCCCCATACGTTCGAGGGCGAGCCGTGCACGTCGATCGCGCGGCGGCGCGTGACCTCGATGCGAATCGCCATGCCGTTCGGGTCGATGCAACCGACCGACAAGGCGGTCGAGAAGAAGCGGGGTTGCTCCGCCAGCGTTGCGCGATAGCGGTCGAGTTCCTGCGCGGCCGCGACGCCCCACGTCACTTCCCGCAGCGTCGCACCGGCTTCGAACGCGGGCGGCAGCGACGGGTCGTTTGCATCGACCGCGAGCACCGTACAACCGTTCAGCGTTTCGAAACGTGCGTGGCCCGCGTCGTGTGCGATTTCCGTCAGGCCCCAGTCGGCGAAAAACCGGCGGCACGCGTCGAGGTCGGTCACGCCATATGTAATCTGTTCGATACCGAGGATGCTCATAACCGTCTCCAGGCGCTTGATGAACGCCTCATAGCCTCTTGATTCCTTAATTCGCCCACGCGAGCGGAGCGTCATTCAAGCCCCAGTAAAGGCTCTTCTGCTGCATGTATTCGCGGATGCCGAAGCGCCCCTTTTCGCGGCCCATGCCGCTTTCCTTCCAGCCCGAGAACGGCGTCGAGATCGAAAACAGCTTGTACGTATTGATCCAGACCGTGCCCGCTTCGAGCGCGCGCGCCATCCGCCACGCGCGTTTGTAATCGCGCGTCCAGATGCCCGCGGCGAGACCGAACACGCTGTCGTTCGCCTGCGCGATCAACGACGCTTCGTCATCGAACGGCATCGCGACCAGCACCGGTCCGAAGATTTCTTCCCGGCAGATGCGCGCCGTATTCGGCAGCCCTTCGAGAATCGTAGGCAGGTAGAAGTAGCCGTGCTCGCGGTTGCCGCCGGTCGGACGCTCGCCGCCGCACAACAGTCGCCCGCCTTCTTCGAGGCCGAGTGCGACATAGCGCTCGACCGACTCGCGATGCGAGGCGCTGATCAGCGGCCCCATCTGCGTAGTGTCGAGCGACGGGTCGCCGACCCGCAGGCGCTTCGCGCCCGCCACGAGCCGCTCGACGAACACGTCGTAGATCGAACGTGCGACGAAAAGGCGTGAACCCGCGATGCACGCCTCGCCCGACGAGCTGAAAATGCCATACAGCACGCCATTGACCGCATGATCGAGATCGGCATCCTCGCAGACGATGGTCGGCGACTTGCCACCCAGTTCGAGCGAGGTGGGCATCAGCTTGTCGGCGGCGATGCGCGCGATGCCGCGGCCCACCTCGGTGCCACCGGTAAACGACACCTTGCGCACGAGCGGATGCCGCACGAGCGCGTCGCCGATCACCGAGCCCTTGCCGGGCAGTACGCTCAGCACGCCTTTCGGCACGCCCGCCTCTTCGCAGATGCGCGCAAGCGCGAGCGCGACGAGCGGCGTGACTTCCGCGGGCTTCAACACGACCGCATTGCCGGCGGCCAGCGCCGGTGCGAGCTTTTGCGCGTCCGACGCAATCGGCGAATTCCACGGCGTAATCGCCGCGACCACGCCGAGCGGTTCGTGCACGCTCATCGTCAAATAATCGCCGCGCGATGGCGTCAGGTCTTCGTCGAGTGTTTCAAGACACGCAGCGAAATAGCGGAAGGTGTTCGCCGCGCTCGCGACCAGCACGCGCGTTTCGCCGATCGGCTTGCCGTTATCGCGACGCTGCAATTGCGCGAGTGCTTCGTGGCGCGCCTGGATCAACGCGGCGATGCGATACAGGATCGCCGCGCGCTGATGCGGTTTCAGGCCCGACCAGTCGGCGCGCCGCCATGCGGCATCGGCTGCTTCGACCGCTGCGCGTGCATCATCGGCATCGGCCGTGGAGATCTCTGCGTTCAGCGAGCCATCGGCCGGATACAGGCTCCGGTAAGGCACACCGCGCCCGCGACGCCATTCGCCGCCGATAAAAATATCGGCGGTGGGCACAAGGCTTGTAATCAGTTCTGCTGGGGACATGTCGTTGAGTCCGTCCGGGTCTCGCTCAGATCACGCAGCGCGCCGCGCGGTTGCGCAGCGCGCGAATCGCGCTGAACGCGGTGAGCGCGGATGTTTTCGGGTTATCGGGTAGCGGCTTGCCGCTCATTTCCAGCGACATCTCGCCAAACGCGCCACGTGCGAGCACGCGATGCACATTGCGTGTCACGTTCGGATCGGCGATCAGCCGCACTGTCGTCGCGTCGAGACCCAGGCCCGCGAGCGCGATCGTCGCCGCGACGTTCGCGTTTTTCGGGTAAAGCCGCGCCGCGTCGCGCGCGCTGCCTTCGAAAATGACCCGTTCGTTCGCGAGCGCGCGCAGGTCGCACACGTCCTCCGCCGGCGTGCCGAGCCAGCCGACCGGCGGCTTGCGACCCGTGTACAGCACTTCGTCGAGGCCGCCAAATTTCGCGGCTGCAAGTGCATCGACGCCGCCGATCGCGCCGGACAGCAGCGTCAGCGTTGCCGCGCCCTCTTCGGCCGCAGCCGACAGCGCATCGAGCAGCCCGGTATCCGAGAGCGCGCCGATCGATGCGACCGCGCAATCGGTTCCGGCCTTCAACAGCGGCACGACATGAGCGATGAGCGCGCCATGCCCCGCACATTCGAGCGCAAAGTCGGGCTGGCTCGACAGCGCGGCGACCGATGTCACGACGTCGATGTCGGCGCCCACCGTCGCACGCACGGCGGCCGCGTGCGCTTCGGGCACGATCACATGCGACACATGCACCTGCGCATCGACCGCGACCGCGCGATACACGGCCTGGCCGATCGCGCCGAAGCCGATCATCGCGATATTCAGCGGCCCCTGTTTTTCCGGGTTCAGCGCGCTATGCATGTTCGGTTTCCTCCTTTTTGACGGGCGGTCCGGCGAACGCGGTCGCAAACGAACCGACCGCGAGCATGTCGACTTCGATCAGCACCGGCCCCTCCTTCGCGAGACCTTGCGCAATGACCTCGTCGGCTTCATCGAGCGAGTGCAGGCGGTAGTGCGTCAAACCGAGGCTCGAGCAGAACTGCGCGAAATCCGGCTGATGCAGATCGACGTAGTAGCGCCGGCCGCCGTATTGCGCATCCTGAATATTGCGGATCACGCCGTAGCACTTGTCGTTCATCAACACGATCATCACGTTGGCGTTTTCCTGCACCGCGGTCGCGAGTTCACCGACGTTGACCATCAGGCCACCATCGCCGACAAGGCATACCGTTTTCGCGGCAGCGCCCGCGAGTGCCGCGCCGATCGCCATCTGGATGCCCTGGCCGATGCCGCCGCCGAGTGCGTGCACGCCCGCGCGCGGCGCGAAGATCTTCAGCAGCCGGTTGCCCCACGTGCTGTTCGAAATCGTCACGTCGCGCACCCAGTTGTAGTCGCGGCCCACCGCGCGCTGCAATGAGTCGACGAGGCGGCGGTACGGTCCGAGGCCCTCCACCACTTCGGATACCGCGGCTTCGCGAACCGCGGCAAGGTCTTGTGCGAACGCGGGGTCGATAGCGAGGCGCCCTTCGAGCCGGTCGGCCAGCTCGCGCAGCACCGCGGCCGCGTCGCCGTGCACGAACAGTTCGTTGCGGTAACCGCGGTTATCGGCGAGGGCATCCGCATCGACGCGATAAAGCGGTTGCGGCAAACCGAGCTTGTACTTCAGCGTCTCGTTGCCGCGCAGCCGCGAGCCGACGACCACGAGCGCATCGCAGCTCGCATAGAACCGTTCGACCGCCGGATGCACGTTGAACGCGCCGAGCGACGCCGGGTGATCCTCGGGCAGCACGCCGCGCCCCTGCACGCTCGTCACGACACCGAAGCCGAGCGCGACGAGCCGTTCCACTTCCGCCCGTGCGTGGCGAGTGCCGCCGCCAAGCCACAGGAGCGGCCGCTTCGCATTCGCCAGCGTATCGGCCAGACGCTCGACGCGCGCGCTGTCATGCGTGAGCGTCGTGACATGCGGGGGAGTCAGATCGGACGGCCATTCGATCAGCGCGGCCTGGATATCGATCGGAATCTCGACGCTGACCGGACCGCCCGGCGCCGCTTGCGCAACACGCACGGCTTCGCGGATGGTCGGCAGCGCCGTTTCGACCGAGCGCACGCGAAATGCCGCTTTCGAGATCGACGACAGCATCGAGAGCTGATCGGGGGCTTCGTGGATGTACGCGAGGTCCTGATCCAGATAGTCGGTCTCGATCTGGCCGGTGATGTGCAGCAACGCGGTACCCGCCGTCAACGCCTCGACCATCGCGCCGGCCGCATTGCCGGCTGCAGTGCCTGTGCTTGTGAACGCCACGCCGAGGCCGCCCGACACACGCGCGAGGCCATCGGCCATGTTCACGGCGCCGGCTTCGCCGCGCGCGCCGACATAGCGGATCACACCGCGTCGTCCGATGGCATCGAGGATCGGCATGTTGTGAATCGAAATGACGCCGAAGGCGGTACGAACGCCGCACTGCTCGAGAAAGGCAGCGATCAGTTCGCCAACGGTAGTTTTGCTAGACATGTCGTGCTACGCCTCCAGAGACATCGATATGGGTGCCGGTCGTGTACGACGACAGCGCCGTGGCCAGGTAAAAGAGCGCCCGTGCGGCTTCGTCCGGACGTCCGAAGCGGCCAAGCGGAATGTTTTTCTTGCGTGCGAGTTCGCTGCTCCAGGCTTCCCAGCTCTGGCCGGGCTGCGCTTGCGCGGCGTAACGCCGGCGCCACTGCCCGGACTCGACGATGCCGATCAGGATCGAATTGACGCGCACGCCGTACGGTGCGAATTCGACCGCGAGCGATTTGGTCAGACTCAGCACCCCGGCACGCGCGGACGATGTCGCGACCATATGCGGCTCCGGCTGCAGCGCCAGCAGCGAATTCACGCAGACGATCGCGGCGTTGCCGGCGCCGGCCGCCTCGCGCAACATCGGCAGGAATGCACGGACCGGCCGGACGATGCTGAAGTACTTGAGGTCAAGCTCTTCTCGCCAGGCTTCGTCGGTGGTATCGGCGAAGGTCGACACGCGGCCCTGTCCTGCGTTGTTGATCAGCATGTCGACACGGCCGAACTGCGCGTGCACATCGCGCCGGAAAGCATCGACCGCCGATGCGTCGAGCACGTCGCACGACACCGCGAGCAACGACGCGTTCGGTATGCGTTCCCGCAGTGTCGCTTCGGCTGCGAGAAGCCGCGCGAGGTCGCGCCCGCAGATCGCAACCGAGGCGCCCGCGCGCAAAAACAGCTCGGCTGTCGCGAGTCCGATGCCCGATGAGCCGCCCGTGATCACCGCAACCTGTCCGGTCAAATCGATTTCAATCATTGCAATTCCAGTGTCTTCTTGGAGCCGTTGCGGTCTGCGCTGGGTCGTGTATTGGGCGTATTGGGCGTATTGGGCGCCTCGTGTGATCGATAGTTGAGCCGCAGCGACAACTGGTCGGCCGCATGCTTCACCTTGTCGACGAGGCCCGACTCGATCAGCGCAGTGTCGATTTGCGGACTCAGGATCGTCGTCGTGATCACGGCGGCAATGCGGCCCGTGTGATTGCGCACCGGTGCGGTCACGACCGAGATACCGCTCTCGAACGTCGACTGGCCGATCGCAAAACCCCGTTGCGCGTCCGCGCAGATCGCCGCATGCAATGCGTCGACGGTCGGCGGCGTGTGGTGCGTATAGCGTTCGAGTTCGTGTTCCGGGTAGAGCGCAATCAGTTCGTCGAAGGCGAGGTCGCCCATCAACACGTGGCCGTGCGTCGAAGCGTGAGCCGGCAAACGTGTACCGACATTCACCTTCACCGAACTGAACGGCGCGGCATGGCTTTGCGCCTTCGCAACGAACACCACGTCCCTGCCGTCGCGAATCAGGATGTGCGCGGTAAAGCCGGTCTCGTCGCGCAATTTCTCGATTAGCGGTTGACCAAGATCGGTCAGTTCCAGCGAACTCAGATACTCGAAGCCGAGCCGCAGCACCGCGACGCCGAGACGGTAATTGCGATCCTTGTCGACGCGCTCGACGAATCCGAGCGACTCGAGCGTCTGCAGCAGCCGGAACACCGTCGTACGAGGAATACCGAGGCGTCGCGAGAGCTCCGGCGCATCGAACGCGGGCTCACGCATGGAAAACTCCGACAGGATGCGCAGGCCGCGCTCGAGGCCGGGCACGCGGTAGCCCGTTTCGGACTGCGCATCGTCGTCGCGTGCGGCGGGTTGATGGTCCGATGTCATGGCGCCTCCCCTTCGCTCGCCGCGGGCATGGTGTCGGCCATGCGGCAGAACGTGTCGATCAGTTCGCTATAGACCGCCGGCGCTTCGACATAACCGGCGTGGCCCACGTGCGGCACGATCTGCAGCGTTACCTGCGCAGCCCGTGCGATGGGTTCGCACGCTGACGGCGGTGTGATCGCGTCGGCGGCGCCGACGGCGACCGCGACGCGCCCCGGAGCGCCCGTGAGGTCGGCAGCCAGGTCGGCGTTTGCGAGCAGATGCGTCGCCTGCGCGTAACCGCGAGGCAATACGCGCGCCATATTCCACCGTACCCATGCGCGTGCGTCGTCGTCGGCGCGCGGCGACAGCATGTTGTTGCTGCGTTGCGCAGCGAGGCCCGCGGGCCCCAGTCCGGCGAGCGCCGCAAGACGCTGTTCGCGCTTCGACACGCGCACATCCGGGTCCGCCGCGCCGTATCCCGACGCCGGCGACAATAGCAACAGACCGGCCACACGCGACGCATGGGCGGCCGCGAACGCACCCGCGATAATCGCGCCGAGCGAATGGCCGACCAGCACGCAACGGCTGACACCGAGCGCGTCGAGCCAAGCGCACAGTACCGCGGCATAGTCGGCCGCAAACGGCGACATCGCATCGACCGGCGTCGATTCCCCGTAGCCGGGCGCATCCCACGCGAGCACGCGCCGGCTGCCGCTCAGTGCTTCGAGTTGCTGCACCCACGACGCCGCACCCGAGCCGATGCCGTGCAGCAACACCAGCGGCACCGCGCCGGCATGCGTGCCCGCTTCGCGATAGCCGAGCACGCGCCCCCGCGGCAGCTCGCACCGGCGCGCAGTGAAGCGCGCAAGCAGCGCGCGATGGCGCGGCGCAGCGAGTTCGGTTTCAGTGGCGACGGCAGTGTCGATTGACGAAGCGGACATGGTTTCGGTTGCGAGGCATCGAACGGACATCGGCATGACGAAGGGGATGGCGCGCATACCTGCTCAGCGCTTGATCTTCGCGAGCGGCGAATCGGGCGGATAGGTCGGCGTGATCGGCTTCGGCGAACCCAGCATCACGCACATCAGCGCGTCTTCTTCGCCGACGTTGATTTCGGTGCGATAAACCCCCGGCGGCACCGAGATCAGGTCGCGCTCTCCGAGCACGGCTTCCCAGGTCTGCCCGTCCTTTTCGCAGACCACCTTCATCTTGCCGCGCAGCACGAAGAAGATTTCCTCGACGTCGATATGGATGTGGCTCGGACCGATATTGCCGGCCGGAATCACCATCGTCGAAAACGTGAAGCCGCCGGCAGGCACGGTGTTCATGTCTTTCGCGACGCCGGTGCCGCCGGTGCCGACGTAACGCATCTGTGCGCGGCGATACTTCGGGTCGAAGTCCGCCTGAAACTTCAATGCGTCCCAGTCGTAGCGGCGCGTTGCAAAGCGCGCGACGCGCGCCTCCATCCATTGCCCGAAGCTCGCCTCGGCCGGCTGGTCCCACGACTTACGTTCGAGATCCGTGTCCGCCATGATTTCTCCTTTCGATTCGACAAGATTCAATGCATTACAAAGCCGCCGTTGACCGGCAGCAGCTGGCCCGTCACGAAGCGCGCGGCATCGGACAGAAGAAACAGCACAGGGCCCGTCACGTCGGCAGGCAATTGCGCGCGCGACAATGCGCGGCCCTTGCGGTAATGCTCGTGGCGCTCGGCCGGCACATACGCGGTCGCTTCGACTTCGGTCAACCCCGGCGCGATCGCATTGACGGTGACGCCGTGCTCACCGAATTCGCGTGCGAGCGAATGCGTCATGGCGATCACCGCGCCCTTGCTCGCGACATACGCGAGCAGTTTCGGCGCGCCCCATAGCGCCGTGTCCGACGCGAGATTCACGATCGCGCCACGCCCCGAGTCGCGCAGATACGGAAGCGCCGCAGTCGATACGAGCCACGTGCCGCGCACGTTGACCGCCATCACCGCGTCCCACGTTTCGATGCTCAGTTCCCCGGCGAGCTTGCCGCCCGAGTTCGTGATCGACGCATTGTTGATCAGCGCATCGATGCCGCCGAGCGCGTCTGCCGCGCGTTCGACGAACGCTTGCACGCTCGCGGGCACGTTCAGGTCGAGCGGTACGAACTGCGCGGCAAGTCCTTGCGCGCTCAGTTCGGCCGCGAGTTCGCGCCCTTCCTCTTCCAGCACGTCTCCGAACACGACGCGCGCGCCGCGTTCGGCCAGCGCACGGACGAATGCCGCGCCCAGCCCGCGCGCGCCGCCCGTCACGAGCACGCGCAAACCGGTGGGTATCACGCGATTGGCGTCAGGCATGCGCGGCTCCGGTTGCAGGCGCGGCGGCAGTCTGTTGCGCGGCAAACGCGGCAAGTTGTTCGGCATGCTGTTGGGCACGCTGGCGCAACAGGCGCCGCACGCGCGTCATGCCGACATCGTGCTGGTAGAGAAATTCATGTTCGCGCGCATCGGGCGCGAGACTCTCGAGCACCACGCGATCCTGTTCGAGTACGGCCCAGTGCAGCCCTTCCAGCCGGTTGCGATACAGGAAACGCCACGCATCGCGCTGCCAGCCCGTCACTTTTCGGGTACGCCAGAAGTAAACCTGGCAGTGTTTATCGTCGACCGGCGTCGCGAAGCCGACAATGCCGAAGCTGCCGCCGGGGCCGAACTTCTTCCGATAAGGAATCGCGAGGCGCATCCACAGGCAGCCGGTTTCGCCGAACTCCACCCAGTCGAAATTCACGTCGCGCTGGTTGACCTTCTCGAACATCAGGCCCGTATCGGTTTTGCGCACGCGCATGTCGGCCTGCTTGTCGCCTTCCGCCATCGAGTGCGACGTCGCGTGCAGATAGGCACCGTGCATCGGGTCCATGACGTTGTCGATCGCGTACTGGTAATTGCACTTCCAGTTCGACATGCACAGGAAATGCGCGTACTGCGAGTCGTCGACCAGTTCATCGGGCAGAACCAGTGGCACGGGCTCGCGATGCGCGTCGTCTCCGAACCACAGGAAGATTGCGCCCGCGCGTTCCTCGACCGCGTACGACTTCACGCAGGTCTGCTTCTCGAGCGGACAGGCGGCCACCGCCGGCACCTTCTGCACGGTTCCGCTGCCGTCCACTTCGATGCCGTGATACCAGCATGCAACGCGCTCGCCGAGGTTCCAGCCGAGCGACAACCGTGCGCCACGATGCGGGCAGCGGTCTTCGAGCGCATGCACGCGACCCTCGCGATCGCGCCACAGCACGATCTGCTCGGACAGCCGCGTGATGCCGATCGGCGCGTCGCCGACTTGCCAGCTCGGCGCGACGGGATACCAGTAATTGCGCAGGCCGCGATTGATCGACGCCTGAATCGGATCGGCAGAGCTTGCGGCTTCGGTAAAGGGCAACGTCATAAGAAGACTCCGGATGCGAATACGAACGGGCTGCTGCGAAAGTTTTGCGAGAGGCGCTCAGGCGGCGCGTTCATTCGGCGAGCCGCTGGAACTCGGCGGCGAGGCGCGCGGCATCCCACGCGTCGCCGTCCGGCGTGCGAAAGCCGGCATGGTTGAGGCCGGCCGCAACTTCATCGAGTTCGAGTGCGCCGGAATCGAACACTTTTTCGAGCGCATTGCCGAAGTCGTTCTCGTATTGCGTGGGCTCGGCCTTGCGCGTTTGCCAGACCATGTTCTCCACCTGACCCGGCTGCTCGATGACGCCCTTGCCGGCGACGTTATTGGGTTGCGGTGCGTGCCATGGCTTCAGAAACGGGTTGAAGTTCACGATTGCCTCTCTCATGTCATACGACCTTGATCTGGATTTCCTCGCCGGCGAGGCGCACCGCGTACGTCTTCAGATCGCGGCCGCCAGGCTCTTTCAGGCATTTGCCGGTAGGAATGTGAAAAACCGCTTCGTGCAGCGGGCACTCAACCGTGTCGCCATCGATAAAGCCCTGCGTGAGCAGCGCGTACGCATGCGGACAGACGTTTTCGAGTGCATAAAGCTCGTCACCCACCTTGTAGATGCCAATCTCTGCGCCATCGAGCTTGAACTCGATCGGAGCGTCATCGGAAAGTTCGCCGACACGTCCGGCGCAACGCCATTCCTCTGCCATGCCTCACCTTTTCTGCGGGTCGAGATTTGTTCCATATAAGGAACAACGATTTATGGATGGTATTATAGCGCGCCAATTCGGCAGAAAAGAAATCAATCTGCCGAATTGGGGAAAACCCTGAAGTGGTGAAAACGCGCTGGACGGACAGGCGAAATGGCTCGCGCCGGAGCGGCTTCGCGCAGCAGCGATATGTGGTGGGACGTGCCACTGCTGAAGCATGGCAAAGGCGTGCCATGCTTTGCGCAGCCTTGCCTGGCGATGCTAAATAAGCGGAGACGACGGCGACTGAGACCGGCAGAGGGCGGGGCGCCCTTTGCTATTCCGCTACGTGCGGCAGTGACGGCGCGCGACGCGAAGCGATCGCTTCGCGCGAGCCGTCACGCACCAATCAAGGCAGGTCGATGAAGAGAGAGAAGATGCGGCCGACGGCTGTTACCGTGACGCAATGGCAGAGCGTTGAGCGAGCATGACCGTGGGATCATCCGGGTTCGGGCGATAGCCGAGGCGCGTCGACACGTCGAGCGCGGCACTGCACACCGCGGTGACGAGCGGCTCCCGGTCGGCGGTCTCACCGAGATCGGAACGCGGCACGGTCGCCGTCAGCGCGGCAACGATGCCGCCCGTCTGGTCCCGCACCGGCGCGGTCACAACCGAGATGCCGCGCTCGAACGACGCTTCGCTGGTCGCATAACCGAGCGCGGCGGTCGTGCGGATGCGCTTGTACAGTTCGTCGACCGTTGCCGGCGTCTGATCGGTAAACCGCTCG
Organism: Paraburkholderia sp. 2C; assembly: GCF_054589215.1. Classification (NCBI taxonomy): domain Bacteria; kingdom Pseudomonadati; phylum Pseudomonadota; class Betaproteobacteria; order Burkholderiales; family Burkholderiaceae; genus Paraburkholderia; species Paraburkholderia sp. 2C. The sequence continues at coordinate 177,411 of NZ_BAAILL010000050.1, forward strand.
AGCTTGCGTTCCGGATACAGCTGCTTCAGTTCATCGAGCGTCAGATCGCCCATCAGGATCTGGCCGTGGACGGTCGCATGCGCGGGCAGCCGCGTGCCGACATGCACCTTGACGGAGCTGAACATCGGTTCGCGCGCCTGCGCCTTCGCCACAAACACGACATCACGCTGATCGCGAATCAGCAAATGCGTACTCAGCCCGGTCGCATCTCGCAGGCGCTCGAGGACCGCGGTGCTGACTTCTGTCAGTTCCAGCGAGTTCAGGTATTCAAAGCCCAGCCGAAGCACCGCGACGCCGAGTTTGAAATGCCGGTCGCTGCTCGCCCGCTCGAGAAAGCCAAGCGCTTCGAGTGTCTGCAGTAACCGGAATGTCGTCGTGCGGGGAATACCGATCCGCTTTGACAGTTCTGGCGCGCCAAGCTCCGGTTCGCGCGCGGAAAACTCCGACAGGATGCGTAAACCGCGTTCAAGCCCCGGCACCAGATACGAAGACGTGCTCTCGCCGTCAGAACTCATTTCAGCGAGTTCATCATGGCTACCCGATGCGATGGGAGGATGCTCGAGCGCGACCTTGGCCACCCCGGCCCGTCTACGCTCTCGTGCGGTCGCATTGTCTTTTTTCATAAGTGACCATTGCCTGCTGATCTTGATATACAAGCCTGAATGATAGCGCGACGGTGGCTCCGCCCGCCCTGCGAGTGCGCCCTCTTCGCCGGCGCATCGCACGGCACGGTCGTGCTACGCGTAAAGACATGCATCGCCCGCTGACGAGTTGCTCCCCACCATCCACTTTCGTGCCGAATTTCAAGGCCCCGATGCCGGCAGTTACACGTAAACCCCAAGAGAAATTGTTTTTGATCTTTTTTCGGTCGGCGCTAAGATATTCCATACAACAAACGTCGTTCCATACATGGAACACACTTCAACGACACTCACGACGAATTTCGCCTAATGGTGCTCGGTGAACTCTCAGGCTTTTGGGATGAGAGTGTGTTGTCCGCGTTTGCGTTTGCGTTCGCGTGCTTGTGTCGCGTCGTCGCAAACGCAGACAGTCTCGTGTTGCCGTACGCCAACGCAATCATGAGGTCAGGAAGTTGCACTGGCGTATCGATTTGTACAACTTACAAATAAGTAAGCTCAACAGGGGTTCACTATAATGAAACGACAGCTTCTCGCCATCGGGTTGGCCGGCCTTTCCACCACCGCGCTCGCACAGAACAGCGTCACGTTGTATGGGGTCATCGATGAAGGGGTGCAATATCTCAACAACGTCCGGCAGACGGTCAACGGTAAAAGTGTCGGCGGCAGCCAGCTTGGCCTCGATTCGGTCAGCGGACCGTGGGGCTCCCGCTGGGGCGTAAAAGGTGCGGAAGATCTCGGCGGCGGCTGGAAAGCGGTGTTCACACTGGAATCCGGGATGAACCTGAACAACGGCGCGCTCGCACAAGGGGGCACGTTCTTCGGACGCCAGGCCTTCGTGGGGATCACGCAGGCCCAATACGGCAGCCTGACGCTTGGCCGGCAATACGACAGCGTGTCCGATATGTCGGCGGCGTTCGGACCTCAGGATGCATGGGGCACGAGTGCGGGACATCCGGGCGACATCGACAACATGATCCGCAGCAACCGGCTCAACAACACCATCAAGTATACGAGCCCCAGTCTTGCGGGACTCACGCTGAACGCAACGGCGACGCTCGGCGGCGTAGCGGGCGACATTTCCCAGAACAGCGCATATACCTTCGGTGCCCTGTACGCGCGCAACGCGTTCATTGCGGGCGTTGCGTACGAATTCGCGAAGAATCCGTCCAATGTCGGCGCACCTTTGAATAGCAACGCGAACGCGGCACCGCCGGCAACCACCGGCATCTACACGCCGCTCAACTCCGGCTACCTCGCGGGCGCTCATCCCGCCAGTTCCTGGCAGGACATCGTCGCGGGCGCCGCGTATACGTTCGGCCAGTTTGCGATCGCAACAAACTACTCGAATGTGCGGTACGGGAATATCGGCAACCTGAACGGCGAATCGGCGGTTTTCAATACGATCGAGGTCAATGGTGAAATCCGGTTCAATCCGTACTGGTTCCTTGGCCTTGTTTATAGCTATACGAAAGGGAACTCCGTTGTCGGCGACCTCGGCGACCAGCACTTCAACCAGTTCGGCTTCCTCGTCGACAATTCGCTATCCAAAAGAACAGACCTCTACTTCGAAGGCGTCTACCAGATCGCGAGCGGTACAAATTCGTTGGGACGCCCTGCGAGAGCCGATATCGACTCGCTCGGCGAATCTTCGTCGAATCACCAGCTGTTCGTGCGGCTGGCGCTGAGGCACAAGTTCTGATCCCGGTTAGTGCGCATTCGCAAAGGCTCAACATGGGTTCAACATGACACGCGGCATTTCCATCAAGGCGCGCATCGGGCTCACGGTTGCGTTTCTGGCCGGCTTGCTGCTCGCGACCGGCGGGTTGGGTCTCGTCGGCACGAGCCGCACGAACGCTGCATACCGGGAGACCACCGACAACCAGATGCCTGGCGTGACCGATATCGGCAATGCCGAGATCTTCGCGGCACGGGCTCGGATGGAGCTCGACCGCGCGTCGTTCGTGATCGGCACCCCCGACGCGAAGCCGACCGCCGAACGCGCACGCGCGCTGTACGACACATCGGAATCCTGGTGGAACCGATACCTGAAGTTCCCCCAGGAGGCGGCCGAACACCTCCTCGCACAGGACGTCGCCGAAAAGCGGCGCGCATACAAGGTCGCGCTCGACGGATTCGCGGCCGCCATCGGCGCCAGCGATGAAGCCGGCATCGCGGACCAGGCGGGGCTTGCAGATCACGCGAACCGGCTGCAGGTTACGTACGGCGCACTCGCGGCCGCCGACGACGCGTTGCTCAAGCACGTGTTCGAACGGGCGAGACAAGGCTTCAATCAGGCACAGTCTGCGTTTTTTGTCCTGCGGATCTTCACGATCGCGGCACTATGCGCGGGACTCGCGGCAGCGGCCGGCTCGTACCTGACGTTGCGCCGCGCGATCAGCCGCCCGCTTGCGCAAGCGCTTGACCATTTCGACTCAATCGCCGCCGGCGACCTTCGCCGTGCGGTTAGCGTGCAGCTGCACACCGAGATGGGACAGCTTCTGCAAGGCATTGCGAAGATGCAACGCAGTCTCGTCGAAACGGTTCAGTCGGTTCGCGGCAGCAGCAAATCGATCGCGACCGCGACCCGTGAGATCGCGGCCGGCAATACCGACCTGTCATTGCGTACTGAAGAACAGGCATCGGCATTGCAGCGAACCGCATCGAGCATGGACGAACTGACCGGGACAGTTCGTCAAAATGCGGAGAATGCGCGCCAAGGGAGCTTGCTCGCGACGAACGCTTCGCGTATTGCGAGCGAAGGGAGTGCCGTTGTCGACCAGGTGGTATGCACGATGGGCGGAATCAATGAGAGTTCGACGAAGATCGCCGACATCATCGCGATCATCGAAGGCATCGCATTTCAGACCAATATCCTCGCGCTCAATGCGGCCGTGGAAGCGGCCCGGGCCGGCGAGGACGGACGTGGCTTCGCGGTCGTTGCCGGTGAGGTGCGAAGCCTTGCACAGCGTTCGTCGGCGGCAGCCAGGGAAATCAAGGAATTGATCGACACATCGGTCGAGCGTGTGCAATCAGGCTCCGCCCTCGTCAACCAGGCCGGGCGCACGATGACTGAAATCATCGGAGCGGTGCGGCGTGTGACCAATATCATGGAAGAGATCGCAGCAGCGTGCGAAGACCAGAGAAGAGGGATCGAGCAGGTCGCGCTTGCCGTGACGCAGATGGACGGCGTCACGCAGCAGAATGCGGCTCTGGTCGAAGAGGCGGCCGCGGCTGCGTTGTCTTTGGACCAGCAGGCGTCGAAGCTGAATCAGGCAGTATCGGTGTTCTCGGTCGACGCATCGCTCTCGATATGACGCAGCGCGCAGCCGCTCGGGACGAGCAGTCTGTATCGTCATCGATGAACATCGGGCCGGCGCTCGTGCACCTGACGCCTTCACCGTCCCGTCAAGCGCGCTTCAGAAAGAGAGCAACGAGCGCACCTCGATACTCTTGCGAGGCAGCGCATCGGCCGGCGACGTCGGGTCATTGAATGCGGTGTGCGCCGTCAACCGCGCAATATCCACGCCGGATGAATCGTAGATCTTGATCAACAGAAACTCGTCGGGCGTCATCAGTGGAAAGTAGTACCACCGATGCTTCGGGTTGTGCACGAACGCGTATGTCTCGCCAACCTTGTCCGGATAGACGAGATCGGACGGCACGAGATCGCGTGGATCGATGCTGCGCGAATCGCACAGCGCCAGCGGCGATTCGGCGGCCGTGTGACCGATCGGCCGCCACAGATTGACGATCGCGAAGCGCGACGCCAGCAACGGATCCGCTTCGTGCGCAGGCAGGTGATCGCGCACGCGGCGCGGTCCTGAAACGAAGGTCTGGTCGTTGTGCACGAACTTCACCGGCTCCCGCTCGCCCGCTGTGCGCGTCTGCGATCCGTCGCGCACCGTATGATCGAAAATCACGACGCGCGCGGCTCCGGTCCAGCGCTTGAGCAATCGCTCCACCTCCGGGTAGTAGACCCGTTCGATTGCGTCGCGCGATGAAAAGTCCGCAAGCGCGCTGACATGACGATGCAGTTCGAATCCGTTGCGATCGATCGACAAACCGCCAGGCGGCGGCTCCAGTCGCGCGTTGCGAATCGTCACGTCGTAATGGCGATAATTGCCGCTTCGCTGCGGCACGCCCGACGGCGGCTCGTATGCGTACGTGACAGGCCGCTCGCCGTTCGGGATCAGATAGTTCAGGCCTGCTTGCACCGAAACGGCACGATCAATAACGAAATCGCTCATTTTCGCTCCCCGAGTTCATATCCTGTCACGCCACCTTTTACCTCACCCGGCCACACACGCTCGATCGAGCCGGATGTTCCGGACGTCATCCGATGACTCTAGCCGCTGTCGGGCTGCGATCCAAACAACCATTTATGCAATGCTATGCACGCGCTGCTTGCGAATGGCAAGCTGACCGCTTCGCGCCTGGCGCGGTTCGCTTTTGCCCGACGCGCCACGTTGCAACGCACTGCCCGCCTGACACGGCCCTGTTGCCGGCCGCAACGATGAGCAGGAAATCAGCCGGTGTCGGCCTTTGCGCGTGCATCACGGCATGGCGATCCGCATTGAACATCACCGCATGTTTGCCTGGCTCGCCTGAGAGGAAATTGCCAGTTCGCGCGCACGACGGCTAAAAGGCTGGCCAGTTCCGATACCGGCGCCGAGGAAAAACATGGCCGATTCGTCGACTTGATCGACACGAAGCAAGGAATTCCACTCGCGTTCATACAGGCAACCCGTGAGCCACGAGTTCAGCCCCGATGCGGTGGCCGACAACTGGAACGTCTGCGCCAGACAGCCGAGCTCGGTGAGCGCCATCCGATACGCGCGATCGCCTGGATACTTCCAGAACAAACGATCGAACCGCGTCGTCAGAATCACGCCGAACCCCAGGTCGTTCGCATAGGCTTGCCCGCCGAGCAGGCCGCCTAGCGTCGCTTGATCAAAATCGTCCCTGATACGTACCAGCTTGTGTGCATGCGACTGATGGTGATAAATCGCCGGTTCGAGTCCGCTCACCCTTTTCGCGATCAGATACGCTTCGGTTGCCTGAAGCGAGCCCGCGGATGGCGAGGTTCTCCGGTTGCCAAGCGAAACGAATCCGCCGTTCGCGAGATCGGTTCGCCCCATACCATGAACGAAACCGAAGGTCGCATACAGGATGTTTGCGACCTGTTGCAGCGTGACGTCGGATGCGAGGAAGTCGCGAGTCGTTCGACGCTGGACCAGCGCCTGCCATAACGACATCGATTCGAGTTCGCCCATTTGCGGATCGGGCAGGTCGTATCGTGCGCCCTCGCGTTCGAGCAGAAAATTCACCGGCGTTTGGGCAATCTGCGACGACCATTGAATATATTCCGCTTCGCTATCCTGTATCAGTTCGGATCCTTCTTCGAGCGTCACCTGCGTGCCAAGATGAAACATTCGGGACAGCATGCCGCCTCCCCACGCGTCCATCTGTCCGCCATTTCTGCGAAGCAGATTGGCGCGTTCGAATTCCTCGCATATGTCCCGACCGGCCGTTCGCGTGGAATCGTCATCGGTCAGATGATGCTCGAGCAAAGCCGTCATTTCCTCCTGTGTGATTTCATATTGCCGCTGCGATTCGTAGTCCCAAAGCAGGATTTTCCCGCTTACCAGTTTGATGAAATAGGTCGGCATTTCCATTGTCCATTCACCTGTCGTTTGGCGAGGCTTCTGCAACCCGGCTGGAATCCCCCGCGCTTGCGGGGGTCCGTTCAACCGTTTCAGTGATTGAACTGCACGGCCGGTTGAGCAACGACCGACGACTCAGCAATCGTTGCGGGTACCAGCGGTACAGCGATGATTGCACTTGCCAATGGAGCGACAGACTGCGGGAACGCCAGCGGCGCAGCAAACCGGGTGCTCGCGATGGAGGTGCGATTCATAAAGACTTGCTTCATTGATATCTCCGATATAAGAATGCCCCCAACACGGCAACGAGGATCGGACCGTAGCGAGGCAAAGGAGAATCTAGAGGTGGAAACTTAGCGACGAATGACGGAGTGAGCGATACTTGTACAGTGCACGCAAACGATCTCCTGGCGCGTTCGCGACGGACCCGTCATACGATTGCGTGCTGCATTGCGGCGTGAACCGCCTGGATGGGTGTGCTAAAGAACATGATGCTTTGAATACGTTTCGTACCTTTGGAGCTGAACATGTCATATGTTGCTCAACGCCAGCATCTTGATCGTGTGCGTGGAGCGATTGAAGGACGCCTTCCGGCCCCGGCCAATTCCGTGCGTCTGGCGTCATCCTGGCAGCGTTCGTTCGAGCAGTACCACCTCGACCCCGGTTCGGTGGTCGGTCCGCGTGTATTGACCGCGGCCGAACTGCGCGAGGTTCAGTCCAGGGAAGAGGCGTTTCTGCGCGCGTCGGGGCAGTGCCTGACGCGGCTCCACGAGATGATTCGCGTCGCCGACTACTGCGTGATGCTGACCGACGCGCACGGCGTGACAATCGACTACCGGCTCGAGCGCGACCGGCGCAGCGACTTCAGGCATGCGGGGCTTCATATCGGCTCGTGCTGGTCCGAACGCGAAGAAGGCACCTGCGCCGTCGCGAATGTGCTGACCGATCTCGCGCCGATCACCGTGCACAAGATCGATCACTTTCGCGCGGCGTTCACGACGCTGACCTGCAGCGCATCGCCGATTTTCACGCCGACGGGCGAGCTGATCGGCGTGCTCGATGCGTCGGCCGTGCAATCGCCCGATAACCGCGACAGCCAGCGGCTCGTGTTTCAACTCGTGCGGCAAAGCGCGGCCTTGATCGAAGACGGCTACTTCCTCAATCAGACCACGCAGCATTGGGTGCTGTTCGGCCATCAAAGCCGCAACTTCGTCGAAGCGCAGCCCGAAGTGCTGATCGCGTTCGACGAATGCGGCAATATCGCCGCGTCGAACCGCAAAGCGCAGGAATGCATCGCGGGCCTCGCCGGCCCGCGCCATATCGACGACATCTTCGATACGTCCGCGATGCATCTGCATGACGTCGCGCGCGGCGATACGATCGTGCCGCTGCGTTTGCGTGCGAGCGGCGCGCTGCTGTATGCGCGCATCCGCGAGCCGCTGAAGCGGGTATCGCGCGGCGTGCGCGCGATTGCGGGTTCCTCCGTGCTCACGTCCCTGTCGAGCGCAACCGGGAGCGGCTCGCGCGACGCCGGCGCGCTGGGCCGCTTTCTGCGCAGCCGCGACGCGCGCATTGCACGCAATGCGGAGGTCGCGTTGCGCATCGCCGGCAAGCGGCTGCCGATCCTCATACTCGGCGAAACCGGGGTCGGCAAGGAAGTGTTCGCGCAGGCGCTGCACGATTCGGGCACGCGGCGCGCGCGGCCCTTTGTCGCCGTCAATTGCGGCGCGATTCCGGAAGCGCTGATCGAGAGCGAACTGTTCGGCTATGCGCCGGGCGCCTTCACCGGCGCGAAGAGCCGCGGCGCGCGCGGCAAGATCGCACAGGCGCATACGGGCACGCTGTTTCTCGATGAGATCGGCGATATGCCGCTCAGTCTGCAGACGCGTCTGCTGCGCGTGCTTGCCGAAGGCGAGGTGATGCCGCTGGGCGGCGATACGCCGGTGCGCGTCGATATCGACGTCATCTGTGCGACGCATCGCGATTTGCAGCGGATGGTGGCCGTCGGCGCTTTCCGCGAGGACCTGTACTACCGGCTAAGCGGCGCGACGCTGCATATGCCGCCGTTGCGCGAGCGCGAGGACATCCTCGATGTCGTGCATGAAGTGTTCGATGAAGAAGCGCAAAGCGCCGGCCACGCGCTGACGCTCGATGCGCACCTCGCCGAACGGCTCTGCGCGTTCGGCTGGCCGGGCAATATCCGGCAGCTGCGCCATGTGTTGCGCTACGCGTGCGCGGTATGCGATGCGACGCGCGTCGATTTGCGCCATCTGTCACCGGACGTCGCGGCCATGCTTGCGCCCCGGCAATTCGAGGCCGGCGGTCCTACGTTTGTGGCGCCTGCGTCGCTCGCGCATGCCGCCGACGAACGGGCCCGTATTGTCGATGCGCTGACGCGGCACCAGTGGCACCCGAATGCGGCCGCGCAGGCGCTTGGCATCTCGCGCGCAACGCTATACCGCCGCATTGCGAAGCTGGGGATAGTCGGGCCTCATCGGGGCTAGCCTGCGGCTCGCGGGTTTGCTGGCAGAACATTTTTGCGTTCCTGTTTTACTCGCCTTCCACGCGGTGATCGGCACAGCGATCCGTGCATGCGGCTTCAGGCGCAGGCTTTCGCTTGATCGCGGTCCGTGCGCCGTTACTGCTCGGCCAGTTTGCTGCGGCTTCGGTTACGGCCAAAGCGACGGCCGCCTGCCACCGGCCGGGCATCGGCCGTTTCGCTGCCGGCGAGGTCCGCGTAGCGCCCATGGCGTGCCGAGCGCGACATCAGCTTTTCAGGAATGCTCGTCGCGAGAAGATAGGTCGTCCATGCGCCGAATGCGACCGCCGCGAGGGCCAAAAGAAGAATCTGCATAAGGTCTCCACCATGCTGACGCGCCAATGCGCGGATATTCAGCCTCGACATTACACAAGCTGCGGCGCCGCAGGATGCACACTTTGACGGGTTGGCTCGAATCACAGTTCGTTTGGCAGAAAACGCACGCATGGCGTGCGCGTTAGCCGGCGTTCAGCGTCGCGATACGCTGCGCGAGACGCCTTAGCCGCAGCCGCAATTCGGGCGGCTCGAGCACCTCCACCTGTCCTGCGAAGCCGAGCAACTGCTCGGCCGCATAGTCGAGCTGTTCGATGGGCAGCGTGACTTCCTGCCAGCCGTCGTCGTCGGGCGGCGTGCTTTGCGCCTGTTCGACGGCCGCCGCGCCAAGCCGGTCGAGCCGCAACATCCCCTCCCGAGTAAGACGCAGCCGCGCGACGTTTTTTAACAGGCTCTTTTCGAATGCCGCGACCGAGCCGGCCCATTCGCTGCGCAGATCGAACGCCTCGGGCCGCTCGAAGGTCTCGTCGAGCACGCTCAGGTGCGTGATATTCGCGACCTTGTAGATGCGCAGTTGCGTGCGCGCCCGCGCGACCAGGTACCAGTCGCCGGCTTTGTGCACGAGCCCGAGCGGGTCGCGAATCCGTTCGCGCTCGTGCTCGGGTTGAGCGCCGCCATTACCTGAACTGGACGATGCCCAGCTCAGGTAATGCATCGCGATGCGCTTCTGTTCCCACACTGCGCCTGCAAGCAGCGTCAGGTGCGGCACCCGCGCGGGCCGGCGATGCCAGCCGACCGGGTCGATATGGAGCCGCGAGCCGATACGCGAGGCGTCGGGCGCCGCATCGGGCAGCGCCGTGACAAGCTTCAGCTGCGCGGCGCGCAATTGTTCGGACAGGCCAAGATCGGTCGCCGCGCCGGCGAGACCGGCAATCGACAGCGTCTCGGCCTCCGCCTTCGTGATGCCGGTCAGCCGCGCGCGATAGCCGTCGAGCAGCGCGAATCCGCCGCCCGGCCCGCGGTCCGCATAAACGGGTACGCCCGCGGCGCTCAGTTGATCGATGTCACGGTAGACCGTGCGCACCGATACGTCGAATTCGTCGGCAAGCGCTTGCGCGGTCACGCGCCCTTTGACCTGCAGCAACAGCAGCATCGAGACGAGGCGGCTTGGACGCAATGGCATTCTCCGAAAAATTCATGACATCGGTTGTCAGCTATTGGCGAGTATAACTGTCTGCATGTGCGATTGATCAGGAGTGGCGAGATGTCCGTGACTTACGTGATTCGCTTTCAGGTCGTTCCAGAAAAGCTCGACCGTTTTATGAGCCTGCTCGACGGCGTGCTCGATGCGATGCGCGTCGAGCCGAATTTCCATCAGGCGATCCTGCATCGCGACCCGGATTGCCCGCATCGGCTCATGCTCTATGAAACCTGGGAAAGCCATGAAGACGTGCTCGAGGAGCAATTGAACCGTCCGTACCGCCAGGCGTATCACGAGGCGCTGCCCGAGCTGCTCGCGAGGCCGCGCGAAGTGACCGTCTGGGAAGCCATGCGCGTCGATCGCAATCCGCCGCGCCGTGAAGTCGGGGTATTGCAGGCATGAGTGCGTCGCCTGTGCGGTCGGCGCGTCTGGGCGGGGGCACGCCGCTGCGCCTGCGTTGCGCTGGTCGCGGTTGCGGCGTTGTTTGCGGCGACCGGTTGGTATCTGCTGTGGCGGCTTGCGGTAACCGGCTGCGCGCTGCTGTATCTGCATCTGCGCAATCGGCTATCGGCCAACGCCTCACCAAGCGATATATCGCAGTCCATGAAGATACGATGAAGGTGAATTTAATGCTTTAGCTACAAATTTTATTGACAAGCCGCGCCTTGCCAGACACACTCGTTGACATGCTTACGCTTATCTCCACCGCCATTGTCATTTGGAACCCGATGCGAGCCGCCATTCACGGCGGGCCATTGGGAGCGTTTGCGTATTAGCAGTCTGGAATAAACAAAACATCCCCAAGGCCCCGCCGGCAACGGAAGGGGCCTTTTGTTTTGTGCGCGGCTTTCCGTTCTGTTCTCCGGCTCAATCGTCGATGGAGCACGACATGAACCAGGCAAGCCCGCAGTTCACCGACCCTGTGTCGGATGTCTCACCACCCGAAGTCTCGTCCGCATGCGCGGAAAGACTGCCGAGGGTCGTCATGCACTTCGAAGTGCAGCCAGGCGCAACGCTGTCCTGGAGGGTCGAGGAGCCCTGCGAACTGAATGTGAACAGCGAGCGCGTATGGTTGACGCGCGCTTCATCGCCTTACGACTACTGGCTGCAGCGCGGGTATTCGATTCAATTGCGACGTGGCGAGCGCGTATGGATCAGCACCGATGGCAAGCTTGCCGCGCGCCTTTCGTTGATTACTTATCCGCGCAAACGGCGTGGCGTGTTTTATCGTTGGCTCGAGCGTTTGTCGCTGCTGAATCCCGATATTTATGCGCCGAATTCGCGGTGACCGTTGCGGCGACAGATTGCCGCTTAAGGTAATGAAGAAGAACACCCCGCTGCTGCCGCGCGATGCTGTTGCGCGGCAGCTTGACGGCGTGTAAAGGGTCGGTTGCCGACGCGAATTACTGCGTCGTAGTCGCCGTACCGCTCGGCGTGATCTTTACCGCGGCCGCCGAAACGAACACTGCATGCACCGTGTCGCCCACCTTGAGGTCTTTCAGGTTGACGTCCGGACCGACATCAAGCGTTTGCGTCTGATACGCACCGCGCAACGTGACCGTGCGCTTCTTGCGGTCGACCTTCTGCACGGTGGCGAGCACTTCGATCTGCTTCGCGGTTTGATAGCCGCCAGACGCCGGCTGATAGACCTGTGTGTCGACGCGTTCGCGAATGCCCTTGTCGGCGCCCTTCACTTTTTCCGCGGTCACGAGCAAGGCGTTCTTGTATTCGGCATCGACGTTGTCGCCGACCTTGAGCTTATCGAAGCCCGGCACCTGATCGCTGACGAGGATGATTGCGGTGCGCCCGTTCGGACCCTGCAGCGTGACGGTGCGCGCGGCCGCATCGATAGCGACGATCTTCGCCTGGATATGCACCGGCTGCACGGCGCTCACTACATCTTGCGCGGAGTTCGCAAGCGTGTCCTGCGCGTAGGCGGGCTGCACCATATACGCGAGGGCGAGCAAGGCGGCTGCTCCCATTGCTTTCTTCATTTGGGTTCTCCTTGAAGAGCGTTTTCAGTCACTGGCGAATACGGGCTTTTTATGAAGCTATGCCGTATTAAAAACAGTTCGTCGTCCAGACGAAAACGCATCATAACCCAGCTGAAAGCCGATTAGACCCTGCGATTTTTCACATTGTGTAAAAGCCTGGATGCCTTTTGAATGGTGAAACGAAGGCTTCACGCATGGCGCATTCACGCAGCGGAAATGTTGTGAATCGTTATGTTTTTCCCGCTGCGCGATGATTTGTCAAACGCGTTCAAGTGCAATGGCAATGCCTTGCCCAACACCAATGCACATCGTGCACAGTGCAAAGCGGCCCTGCACGCGCTGCAACTGATACATCGCGGTCGTCACAAGACGCGCGCCGCTCATGCCGAGCGGATGACCGAGCGCAATCGCGCCACCGTTCGGATTGACGCGCGGATCGTCATCGGCCACGCCGAGCAGGCGCAGCACAGCGAGTCCTTGCGACGCGAACGCTTCGTTCAGTTCGATGACGTCGAACTGATCGAGCTTCATGCCAAGGCGCGCGAGCAGCTTTTGCGTGGCAGGCGCGGGGCCGATGCCCATCACGCGCGGCGCGACGCCCGACGTCGCCACGCCGAGCACACGCGCGCGCGGCGTCAGACCAAAGCGTTTCGCGATCGCATCGTTTGCCAGCAGCAATGCAGCGGCGCCGTCGTTGACGCCCGATGCGTTGCCGGCCGTGACCGTACCGTCGGCACGCACCACGCCCTTGAGTTTCGCCAACGCTTCAAGGCTCGTTTCGCGCGGATGCTCGTCGTGCGAGACGACCAGCGGATCACCCTTCTTCTGCGGAACCGTCACCGCGACGATTTCCTGCGCGAGCGTGCCGTCGCGCTGCGCACGCGACGCGTTCACCTGGCTGCGCAGCGCGAACGCATCCTGATCGGCACGGCTCACGTTGAATTCCTGGGCGACGTTCTCGCCCGTCTCGGGCATCGAGTCGACGCCCACCCTCTGCTTCATGAGCGGGTTGATAAAACGCCAGCCGATTGTCGTATCGAAGATCTCGGCCTGGCGCGCGAATGCAGTGGTCGCCTTGCCCATCACGAACGGCGCGCGGCTCATGCTTTCGACGCCGCCCGCGATCATCAGCCCCGCTTCACCCGCCTTGATGGCGCGCGCGGCAATACCGACCGCATCCATGCCCGAACCGCACAGGCGGTTGATCGTCGCGCCCGGCACGCCTTGCGGCAGGCCCGCGAGCAACAACGACATGCGCGCGACGTTGCGGTTGTCTTCGCCGGCCTGATTCGCGCAGCCGTAGATCAGGTCGTCGACGGCGTTCCAGTCGACCTCCTTGTTGCGCTCGATCAGCGCCTTCAACGGCACGGCGCCGAGGTCGTCCGCACGAACCTGCGACAGCGAACCCGCGTAGCGGCCGATCGGCGTGCGAATCGCGTCACAGAGGAAAGCTTCGGTCATTTTGATGTCTCCAACGGTACTTCAACGGTGCTTGCCGGGAAAGACCATTTGTTCTATATACGAACTTATGATCTAATATCGAACAATATTACACCGATCATAGGCGGGTGCGGAAAGGCCTGTCAACGGCCGTGCGCACCGGCTTATGCCCGCGCCGCTCATTCGCCGCTCATTCGTCACTCAGTCCGCTGCCTGCTCCGGGCCGCCCGCAAACATGGCCAACAATAAAGACACTCGCGCGTTGCAACCCGCGCTCGTCACAGACGCGGATGTGCCCGACAAACCGGGCGATTCCTACGTGCAATCGTTCGCGCGCGGGCTCGCGGTGATTCGCGCATTCAACGCGGAGCGTCCCGCGCAAACGCTGACCGATGTCGCGGCCGCAACCGGTCTCACGCGCGCCGGCGCGCGCCGCATTCTGCTGACGCTGCAAACGCTCGGTTATGTGGAAGCCGACGGGCGGCTGTTTCGCCTGACGCCGCGCATTCTTGATCTCGGCTTCGCGTATCTGACGTCGATGCCGTTCTGGAATGTCGCCGAACCTGTCATGGAAGCGCTATCGGCCGAGGTGCACGAAAGCTGCTCGGCGGCCGTGCTCGACCGCACGGAAATCGTCTATGTGCTGCGCGTGCCGACGCACAAGATCATGACCATCAATCTTTCCATCGGCAGCCGCCTTCCCGCCTGGTGCACGTCGATGGGACGCGTACTGCTCTCGTCACTCGACGATACCGCGCTCGACGCGATACTCGACGCATCGAACCTGCACGCGCATACGCCGCGCACGGTCACGGACAAAAACGAGCTCAAGCAGATCATCGCGCAGGTGCGCCGCCAGGGCTGGGCGATCAACGATCAGGAACTCGAGGAAGGGCTGATTTCGATTTCGGCGCCGATTCGCAACCGGCAAGGCCGCATCATCGCGGCGATGAATATCAGCGGCAATGCGCAGCGCAATTCGGCGAAGCAGATGGTAAGGACGTTTCTCGAGCCGCTGCAGAAAGCCGCGCAGGACGTCTCGGATAGGGTCGCGCTGCGCGGCTGAAGAACCGGCGAACTTGCGTCCTTCGTCGTTCCGCGCTTCAATCAGCGGCCAAGGTAACGCTCGACGAGCCGCGCCCAATACGCCGCGCCAACCGGCAGATTGCGGTCGTTGAAATCGTAGTGCGGGTTGTGCACCATGCAGCCGTCTTCGCCAACGCCGTTGCCGAGCCGCAAAAACGTGCCCGGCCGCTGCTGCAGCATGAACGAAAAATCTTCGCTGCCCATCAGCATGTCCGTATGCGCGACGACGTTGTCGTGGCCGACCAGTTCGCGCGCGACGTCGATCGCAAACTCCGTCTCCGCATCCGAATTGATCACAACCGGATAGCCTTCGATGTACTCGACCTTCGCCTTGCCGCCATAACTCGCGGCCTGGCCTTCGGCCAGTTCGGTGATGCGTTTTTTCAGCAACGCGCGCACGTCGGCGCTAAACGAGCGCACGCTCAATTCGAGCTTCGCGGTGGCGGGGATCACATTGTTGACGGTGCCCGCGTGCATCGAGCCGACCGTTACCACCGCGGGCTGCGCGGGGTCGACATTGCGCGCGACGACGGTCTGCAAGGCCATCACGATGCTCGCGGCGATCACCACCGGATCGACCGTCATATGCGGCCGCGCCGCGTGACCGCCCACACCTTCCACGGTGATCACGGCCTTGTCGCCCGCCGACATGAACGGCCCTTTGCGGAACAGAAACTTGCCGGGCTCGGCGCCCGGATGGTTGTGCATGCCGAACACGGCGTCGCATGGAAAGCGCTCGAACAGACCGTCTTCGATCATCTTCTTTGCGCCGCTGTCGATGCCGCTTTCCTCCGCCGGCTGAAAATACAGATGCACGGTGCCCGAGAAACGGCGCGTCGCCGCCAGATGCTGCGCGGCGCCGAGCAGCATCGTCGTGTGGCCGTCGTGGCCGCATGCGTGCATCTTGCCGTGCGTGCCGCTCGCGTATGGCAGGCCTGTCTGCTCGATGATCGGCAAGGCATCCATGTCCGCGCGAATGCCGATGCTGCGCGTGCCCGTCCCTGCTTTCAGCGTGCCGACCACACCGGTGCGCCCGACGCCGCGCGTGACCTGCCAGCCCCACGCTTCGAGCTTGCTTGCGACCAGCGCGGCGGTCTCGACTTCTTCGTAGGCGAGTTCGGGATGGTGGTGAATCTGATGGCGGATGTCGCGCAACGAGGCGGCGGCAGGTTCGAGATCGGCTACTTCGGCAAAGCGTGCTGCGTCGTCCATCGACTGTCTCCATTCGGCGCCGCTATCCGTCAGGTGGCGGGCGCGGCGAACAGTCGTGCACTATAGCAGCACGATTGCGCCGGCGCCGATGGCGCTGCGATTCAGACCACGCCGCGCAGAACGCGCACGAACGCGTGACCGGCCACGTCGAGCGCACCAGAATTGTCGATGCGCGTCAGCCGCGCGCCGTCGGGCAGCGAAAACGGCGCAAGGCGCGCGAGCCGCGCCGCGATCTGCTCGGCCGTTTCACGCGCCCGCGCACCGAGCCGCGCCGCGAGAATATGCGGCGCCGCTTCGACATGCACGATTTCCGCTTGCGGGTAGCGCTCGAGCGCGCGCCCGAGATGTTGCCGCGAACCGTTGACGACGACCGTGCATCCACGCGCGAGCCATGCGTCGAGTTCGATACCGATGCCATAGCGCAGCGTATGGCTCGACCATTCGAGTGCGAAGAGGCCGAGCGCCGAACGCGCTTCGAACTCTTCGGGCGTAAGCGCGACATGGTTTTCATTGCTGCCCGCGCTACGCGTGAT
This sequence comes from Paraburkholderia sp. 2C, assembly GCF_054589215.1. Lineage (NCBI taxonomy): Bacteria > Pseudomonadati > Pseudomonadota > Betaproteobacteria > Burkholderiales > Burkholderiaceae > Paraburkholderia > Paraburkholderia sp. 2C. The sequence continues at coordinate 193,993 of NZ_BAAILL010000050.1, forward strand.
GTACCGATGAGCGAACACGACCGGCGCACCGGCGACCTGTTCGCGCGCGAAATGCAGCAGCGAATCCTTGCCGGCGCCCGACGGGCCCATCACATAGATCAAACGGCCTTCCATGCCTTACTTCACCTCCGTGTTATCCGATGCACCGAGTGCACCGAATGGGATTCGCTGCCAGAGCACGAACGGTTCGCCCGGCGCGGGCTCGACAAACAGCGCAATGCCGTCGACCGGCAATGGGCCAAGCTGCTGCGCCCGCGCGTGCCACCATTGAACGATGGCCGCGCGATCCCGCGCGTTCTCCAGCGCATTCGACAACGTCATATGAAAGCGGAATTCGTCGAACACGTAGGGGTATCCCCATTCGACGAGCAGCGCGCGTTGCCGTTCGGTAAGCGGCGCAGCCAGACGCCGCTCGAGGTCCGCCGCCGATGGCGCAGCACGCAGCGCCGCGAATGCGCGCAGCGCGTCCGATGCCAGTTCGCGCATGCGCGCATCGGCCGCTTCGCCCGCAGGCCTCAGCGCAACGAAGCGGCCGAGCGTCGCGGCCTCGACGGGCAAGGCGAAACGCGTTTGCGTGCGCGTCCAGCGCTGCGCCGCATCAACGACATCGCGCGGCTGCACGCCATCCGCCAGCCGGAACGGAGCAACGAGCGTGCCGTGCCAGCCGTAGCGGCGCGGATCGTTCGTCAGACCCGCAAGCGATTGCGACAACGACGGAAAATCGGCACGCGGTGCGTGCGCCTCGCCGTTCTCGGCATCGCGTCCGAGCCACCCGGAGCCCGCGTCCCACCATGCGGAGCCGCGCGGCGGCGCATAGTAGATCGCATAGCGCGACGCCGCGCTCATACGTCGTTCTCCACGAGCAGTTGCACGCGGTCCGCCGCGAAGTGCGTGAAGCCGTATTTGATCGGCGTGCCTTCGAGATCGACGTCGACGTTTTCGACCCACAGCACCGGTTGCTGGCGATTGATATTGAGGCGGCGCGCCACGTCCGCATCGGGCAGCACACTGCCGATACGGCTCCATTTACGCAGATAGTCGGTCACGCCATATTCGGCGAGCGCGCGGGTCATGCCGCCGGTACGCTCGAGGGCGTCGGGCAAGTCTGCGAAACGCGCGGCCGGATACCAGCTGCGCGCAAAGGTGAGCGGCACACCGTTCGTTTCGTGCAGCGTTTCCATCCGGTAAACCGTCACGCCGGCCCGCAGGCCCAAAGCCTTCGCGACGTTCGGCTCGGCCTTCACGCGCGACGAAGACAGCAGCACGCCAAGCGATTGCTGTTGGCGCAGGTTCTCGGTGAATCGCGTGCGCCGACCGATCGTATAGTCGATCGCGCCCGGTTGAACAAACGTACCGCGCCCCTGTTCGACGCTGACGAGACCCAGCGCCGCAAGCCCCAGCATCGCGCGGCGGATCGTGTGACGGTTGACGTCGAAGCGTCTCGCGAGTTCGGCTTCGCTCGGCAGGCGCCCTTCTTCGCCGAAGCCGCTCGCGGCGATTTCCGCCGCGAGTATCTGCTCGATCTGCCGCCATACGGCGACGCCACCGCCGCGTTCGAGCAGCGTTCCCGGAGTCGCGTCGTCGTTCGATGTCATGGTGGTGTCATTCCCCTCGGTTCAAATATAACTCTCGATTGTAGTGCGCCAGCCGTGATGAAAATATGAATCTGCGCACTGCACCGTGTCACTGCGGGATTTTACCTACAAACGTCTAGACGTTTAGATGAATAGATGGTCAAATATCCGGACATCGAAACCACGGAACCCCGATGAACGATCCTTCCGCCCCCGTTTCCCCCGCCCCATCATCGTCGTCCAGACGTCGCGCGTGGATGGCGGTGCTGGCACGCACGTCGCGCGCGGACCTCGAAGCCGCGCTGCAACGCGCAATGAACGGCGCGCCGCTACCCGCATACGACTGGCTGCGTCCGCCGGAAACGGGCCTTGCGATGGTGCGCGGCCGCGTCGGCGGCAGCGGCGATGCTTTCAATCTCGGCGAAGCGACGGTGACGCGCGCCACACTGCGTCTGCGGGGACCGGGGGCTGGCCATCCGGGGGCCGATGCGCCGGTCGGCGTCGCCTGCCATCTCGGCCGCGACCGTCGGCGCGCGGAGCTTGCGGCAATCGCCGATGCATTGCTGCAACTGCCACAACAGCATCCGCATCTGTACGAACAACTGATCGAACCGCTCGCCGCTCGCATCGAGGCCGCGCGCGAAGCGCGCCGGCAAGACACCGCCGATACGCGCGTCGAATTCTTCACGATGGTGCGAGGCGACTGATGAACACATCGAACAATCCGGCGCAGGCCGCGCTGTCTGCTTCGCTGGGGACCTCATTGGCCACCTCATTGGCCTCCTCATTGGCCACCTTAACGCCCGGCTTCGCCGATCCCGTGCACGACACGCAAGCGGTGTTTCGCATACTGCTCGATGTGCTTTCGCGTCCGGGCACGATCGGCACCGTGCGCAACGTACTGCCGGCACTGAGCGCAACGGCAGCAACCGGCCCGCACCAACCCGCCGCCGACCGCGCCGCGTTCGCCGCGCTGCTGACGCTCTGCGATTTTTCGACGCCCGTGTGGCTCGCGCAAGCGGATACGTCGCTCGCGTCCGCGCTGCGTTTTCACACCGGCGCGCCGCTCGTCGATACGCCGCAACGCGCCGCATTCGCCTATGTGCACGACACTGCCGCCCTGCCCGCGCTCGAGCACTTCGCGCCCGGCGATCCCGAATCGCCCGAAACGTCGGCCACGCTGCTCGTTCGCGTCGCCTCGCTCACGAGCGGCAGGCCGCTTACGTTACGCGGCCCGGGCATCGAATCCACACACCGCATCGCGCTCGACGGCCTGCCCGAGCATTTCTGGCTCGAACGCGCGGAACTGGCGCCGCTCTTTCCGTGCGGCATCGACTACTACTTCGTCTGCGGCGACGCGCTGATGGGTCTGCCGCGCACAACCCAAGTGGAGCTCAACTAATGTACGTTGCCGTCAAGGGTGGAGAGCGCGCCATCGAAGCGTCGTGGCGCCTGCTCGACAAGGAACGTCGCGGCGATACGCAAGTCGCCGAACTCAGCGTCGCGCAGATTCGCGAACAGTTGCGGCTCGCCGTCGCGCGTGTGATGACCGAAGGTTCGGTGTACGACGAAGAACTCGCCGCGCTCGCGATCAAGCAGGCGGCCGGCGACCTCGTCGAAGCGATCTTCCTGCTGCGCGCGTATCGCACCACGCTGCCGCGCTTCGGCTATACGGAGCCGCTGCGCACTGAAGCAATTCAAGCGGAGCGCCGCATTTCGGCGACCTTCAAGGATGTGCCCGGCGGCCAACTGCTCGGGCCGACGTACGACTACACGCAGCGGCTGCTCGATTTCGCGTTGCTCGCGGAGCGCGAAGCCGATGGCGCGAATGTCGAGGCGAACGCGGTCGCGGCGGTGAACAACGCAACGAAGGCCGCACAGGAATCGATGCCGCGCGTCGTTGCCTTGCTCGACAAGGAAGGCCTGATCGAACAGGAAAAGCCCACGCCCGACGCGCCGGAACCGGGCGACCTGTCGCGCGAACCGCTCGCGTTTCCCGCAAGCCGCGCAACGCGCCTGCAAAACCTCGCGCGCGGCGACGAAGGCTTTCTGCTCGCGATGGGCTATGCGACGCAGCGCGGCTATGCGCACTCGCATCCGTTCGCGGGCGAAATCCGCTTCGGCACGGTCGCGGTCGACATGGTGCTCGACGAACTCGGCGAAGCGGTCGAGATCGGCGAGATCGATGTGACCGAATGCCAGATGATCAACCAGTTCGCGGGCAGCGCGGAAGCGCCGCCGTCGTTCACGCAAGGCTACGGCCTCGCGTTCGGCCATTCGGAACGCAAGGCGATGGCGATGGCGCTCGTCGACCGCGCGCTGCGCGCGGAAGAACTCGGCGAAGCGCTGCGCTCGCCGACGCAGGACGTCGAATTCATGCTGTCGCATAGCGATAACGTCGAGGCGTCCGGTTTCGTACAGCATCTGAAGCTGCCGCATTACGTCGACTTCCAGTCGGAGCTCGAACTCGTGCGACGGTTGCGTACGCAACATGCGGCTGCAGAAGGCGCCACCGAAAAGCGTGACGGCGACGAAGCCGACGGCAATCGGCCAGCGCCGGAGCCGACTCAGGAGCAACCCCAGCAGAAGCGGGCTTCGCAGCGCGCTCAACAGGAAGCAGCCGCATGAATTCGCCCGACACCCCCCTCGCATCACCCGGCCCCGATCGCGCGGCCGAAGGCTACAACTTCGCGTACCTCGACGAACAGACCAAGCGCATGATCCGCCGCGCGCTGCTGAAGGCGGTTGCGGTGCCCGGCTACCAGGTGCCGTTCGCGGCGCGCGAAATGCCGCTGCCGTTCGGCTGGGGCACCGGCGGTATTCAGGTCACCGCGTCGATCATCGGCCGCGACGATACGCTTAAAGTTATCGATCAGGGCTCCGATGAAACGACCAATGCGGTCAACATCCGGCGCTTTTTCGCGCGCACCGCGGGCGTCAAGACGACCCGCCGCACGACTGAGGCGACCATCGTGCAGACGCGTCACCGCATTCCCGAAACGCCGCTTACCGATAAGCAGATTCTCGTGTACCAGGTGCCGAACCCCGAACCGCTGTTCCGGCTCGAACCGCGCGTGGCCGAAAGCAGGAAGCTTCACGCGCTGGCCGACTACGGGCTGATCAGCGTGAAGCTCTACGAGGACATCGTGCATCACGGCAGCATCGCGACGACTTACGACTACCCGGTCATCGTCAACCACCGCTATCTGACGTCGCCGTCGCCGATTCCGAAGTACGACAACCCGAAGATGCATATGAACGCCGCGCTGCAACTGTTCGGCGCCGGCCGCGAGCGGCGCATCCACGCGATCCCGCCGTACACGCACGTACGCAGCCTCGATTTCGACGATCACCCGTTCGAAGTGCAGCGCTGGGACCATGCGTGCGCGCTGTGCGGTTCCACGGAGAGCTTTCTCGACGAAATGATCGTCGACGATACGGGCAAGCGCATGTTCGTCTGCTCCGATAGCGATTACTGCCACGAGCGACGCGAAGCGCAGACGGCCGGGCCCACGCAGCATGCGCAGCAAACGCAACCGCAGGCCCATACCGAGGGCGCGGGAGAACACGCATGACGCATACGCCTACCCCGCTCCTCTCCGCGCGCGCGCTCACCAAACAGTACGGCGGCCGCAACGGTTGTAGAAACGTCAGCTTCGATCTGTATCCTGGCGAAGTGCTGTGCATCGTCGGCGAGTCCGGCTCCGGCAAGACAACGCTGCTGAACACGCTCGCGCTGCGCACCGAAGCCGACAGCGGCACGCTGCACTACGCGGCCGCGCACGGCGCGACGGTCGATCTGCGCGAGCTGTCCGAGCCGCGCCGGCGGCTCTTGATGCGTACCGAGTGGGGCTTCGTGCAGCAGAATCCGCGCGACGGGCTGCGCACGGGCGTCTCGGCGGGCGCCAATATCGGCGAGCCGCTGATGGCCGTCGGCGCGCGCCATTACGGGCAAATTCGCGCGCTCGCGACGCAGTGGATGGAGCGCGTCGAGCTCGATGCCACGCGCATCGACGAATTTCCGGCCGCGTTTTCGGGCGGCATGCAGCAGCGTCTGCAAATCGCGCGCAATCTCGTCACAGGCCCGCGTCTCGTGTTCATGGACGAACCGACCGCCGGTCTCGACGTCTCGGTGCAGGCGCGCCTGCTCGATCTGCTGCGCACGCTGACGGCCACGCTGCATCTGTCGGTGCTGATCGTGACGCACGATATCGGCGTTGCGCGGCTGCTCGCGCACCGGCTCATGGTGATGCAAGGCGGCGAAGTCGTCGAATCGGGCCTGACCGATCAGGTGCTCGACGATCCGCAGCATCCGTACACGCAAACGCTGGTTTCCTCGGTTCTACCGGTTTGAGGTCTGCGATGTCATTGATCGAATCCCATGCTCCACGCGCAATCGGACCCGTTTTCGTCGACAACCCGGCGCTCATGCTGCGCGCGGTCGGCGTCGCGAAGACCTTCACGCTGCATGGCCAGGGCGGCGTGCGCATCGACGCGCTCGACGGCGTGTCGCTCGATGTCGAACGCGGCGAATGCGTCGTGCTGGTCGGCCCGTCGGGCGCGGGCAAGAGCACGCTGTTGCGCTGCCTGTACGGCAACTATCTCGCGAGCGCCGGCACGATCGCGCTGCGTGACGATGGGCGCGACACGCGCCACATCGCGATTACCGGCGCGCAGGCGCACGACGTGCTGCATTTGCGTCGTAGCGTGGTGGGCTACGTGAGCCAGTTTCTGCGCGTGATTCCGCGCGTCACGACGCTGACCCTCGTGGCCGAGCCGCTCGTCTCGCGCGGTGTCGCCGAAGCCGAAGCGCGCGAACGCGCGGCCGCCTTGCTGGCCCGGCTGAATGTGCCCGAACGGCTGTGGTCGCTGGCGCCGGCCACGTTTTCGGGCGGCGAGCAGCAGCGCGTGAATATCGCGCGCGGGCTGATCGCCGAACATCCGGTGCTGCTGCTCGACGAACCGACCGCCTCGCTCGACGCGGAAAACCGCGACGTGGTCGCCGATCTCGTGATCGAGGCGCGCGAGCGCGGCGCGGCGATCGTCGGCATTTTTCACGATGAAGACACGCGCGCGAAAGTGGCGACGCGCCGGCTCGAATTGAGGCCACCGCTGCGTCACACGGCTGCAATACACTGATATCCAATACCCATACGGAGCTTTCCGATGTTGATCAGGAACGCCCGCGTCGTCACGCGGGATGAAGAATTCACTGGCGTCGTGTGGATCGAGAACGACGTGATCCGCGACATTTCGCGCGGCACGACGTCCGCGCGCGAGTCGGAGGACTGGGAAGGCGATTACCTGCTGCCCGGCCTGATCGAGCTGCACACCGACAATCTCGAGAAGCATCTCGCGCCGCGTCCCGGCGTGTACTGGAACACCGACGCCGCCTTCGTGATTCACGACGCGCAGGTCGCCGCGGCCGGTATCACGACCGTCTTCGACGCGCTCGCGATCGGCTCGCGCGCGCACAACGGGCCGCGCGAGCGCGGCATCCAGACGCGGTGCGCGGAAGCGCTGCAGCGCTTCACCGAGCGCAAGCTGCTGCGCGCCGACCACTTCCTGCACTTGCGCTGCGAGGTTGCAACCGGCGATGTCGTCGAGGTGTTCGACGAGCTGTGCGGACACCCGATGCTGCGGCTCGCTTCGGTGATGGATCACACGCCGGGGCAGCGCCAGTGGCACGACCGCGTCGCGTGGCGCCGCTTTCAGGAGCGTCACGGCAAGCTGACCGACGAGGAAGCCGAACGGACGCTGATGGAACTCGCCGCGGAACAGCAGCGTTTTGCCGATGCGCACCGTCTTGCGATCATCGACCGCTGCAAGAAGCTGCAGGTGCCGGTCGCGAGCCACGACGACACGCTCGTCGAGCACGTCGAACAGGCAGCCGCCGAAGGCGTCGTGCTGGCCGAATTCCCGACCACGCGCATCGCAGCCGAAGCCTCGCACCGTCACGGCATCGCGACGATCATGGGCGCGCCGAACGTCGTGCGCGGCGGCTCGCACTCGGGCAATGTGTCGGCACTCGAGCTTGCCAAGGCGGATCTGCTCGATATTCTGTCCTCGGACTATGTGCCGTCGAGCCTGTTGACCGCGGCGTTCGAACTCGTCGAAAAGGCCGAGTGGACGCTGCCGCGCGCGATGGCTACCGTGTCGGCCGAACCCGCGCGCGCGGCCGGCCTGCACGACCGCGGCGCGATCGCACCGGGCCTGCGCGCCGACTTCGTGCGGGTCACGATGATGGGCGCGCTGCCGGTGCCGCGCGCCACGTGGCGCGCCGGCGAGCGCGTGGTATAAGGAACGGCTGCGGCGAATCGCAAGCGCTGCCACGAGCACGACAACCAGCATTGCGAGCAGCACCGCAAGCAGCACTCAGCAAGCACTGCCGCCGGCGCCCGTCGTGCGGCAGTGCAGCGAGCCGCTGCCGCGCGCCGTTATCACGTCGCGCGGCTTGTGTGACCTCCCCCCGTTACCGCCTAACTGTCGATTTCCTTTCATTGGCACCTGCCCGCAAAAGCGCGTCAGAGCTTGCTTTGCCGCGCCATCCGGGGTTCTACCAGGTCCCCAATATTTTTGGACTGGTAAGCTTGGCGCGCGCTGCTGGCGGCCTGCCGGCGGCCAAAACCACCCGACCGGCCGCCTATCCGCGGCGGGTCATGTCGCACAGCACAATCCGCATACGCGACTTATCAGAACTACTCGGGAGTAAATCAGTGAAAAAACTGCTCGCGGCCTTGACGGTTGCCCTGCTTGCCACCGTTTCGATCGGCGCACACGCCAAAGACTGGACGACAATCCGTTTCGGTGTCGACGCCAGCTATCCCCCGTTCGAATCGAAGGGCTCCGACGGTAAGCTGGTCGGTTTCGACATCGACCTCGGCAACGAAATCTGCTCGCGCCTGAAGGCGAAGTGCGTGTGGGTCGAGAACGACTTCGACGGCATGATCCCGGCACTGAAGGCGAAGAAGTTCGACGGCGTGCTGTCGTCGATGTCGATGACACCGCAGCGCGCTGAACAGATCGCCTTCTCGTCGAAGCTGTTCAACACGCCGACGCGCCTCGTCGCGAAGAAAGGCTCGAACATCCAGCCGACGCCCGAATCGCTGGCCGGCAAGTCGGTCGGCGTCGAACAGGGCACGATCCAGGAAACCTACGCGAAGACCTACTGGGAGCCGAAGGGCGCGAAGGTCGTCGCGTACCAGAACCAGGACCAGGTCTATGCCGACCTGATTTCGGGCCGTCTCGACGCAGCGCTGCAAGACGCCGTGCAAGCGGACATCGGCTTCCTGAAGACGCCGCGCGGCGCGGGCTTCCAGTTCGTCGGCAAGGATCTCGAAGACAAGAAGATCCTCGGCGAAGGCGCGGGCATCGGCATGCGCAAGGAAGACACGGACCTGAAGACGAAGGTCGACAAGGCGATCGCCGACATCATCAAGGACGGCACGTACAAGAAGCTCGAGAAGAAGTACTTCGACTTCGACGTGTACGGCGGCTAATCGCGCCGGCCAGGCCAAGGCCTCCGCAGTACAGACGGGCTCCGCACGGAGCCCGTTTTCATTCCAGGCGGGCATAATAGCCCGCAGTCAACCGATAAGCGGCCGCTACGCTTCGCCGCCCCTCTCTCATGCAAACGCAAATTCATCCGCTGATTTCCCCGTCGCTGGGCACCGCTCGCAACGTGACGAGCTTCCACTACGGCCCCGGCGGCGGACAGAAGGTGTATATCCAGTCGTCGCTGCATGCCGACGAACTGCCCGGCATGCTGGTTTCGTGGGCGCTGCGCCGCAAACTCGAGGCGCTCGAAGCGGCCGGCAAGCTGCGCGGCGAAGTGATCGTCGTGCCGGTTGCGAATCCGATCGGTTTGAACCAGCATATGCTCGGCTTGCTCGCGGGCCGCTTCGAATCGAATACCGCGCAGAACTTCAACCGCAATTTCCATAACCTCGCGGCGCTCGTCGAGCCGATCATCGAAGGACGGCTGACCGGCGATATCGAGGCCAATCGCAGCGCGATCCGCGCGGCGATGCGCGAGACATTGCAGGCGCAGAAGCCGCGCACCGAACTCGAATCGCACCGCCTCGCGCTGCAGCTGATGTCGTTCGACGCGGACATCGTGCTCGATCTGCATTGCGATTGGGAAGCCGCGCTGCACCTGTACACGAATCCGGACCTGTGGTCCGACGTCGAGCCGCTGTCGCGCTATCTCGATGCCAAGGCGTCGCTGCTCGCGCTCGACTCGGTCGGCAATCCGTTCGACGAGATTCACAGCTTCTGCTGGTCCGATCTGCGCGCGCGCTTCGGCGACCGCTTCCCGATTCCGAACGGCTCGATCTCGGTCACGGTCGAGCTGCGCAGCCAGCGCGACGTGTCGTACGCGTTCGCGGAAAAGGACGCGCAAGGCATCGTCGAGTACCTCACGCATCGCGGCGTGATCGAAGGCACGGCCGCGCCGATGCCCGCGCTCGAATTCGCGGCCACGCCGCTCGCCGGCACCGAGCCGGTCGTGTCTCCGGTCAGCGGCGTCGTGGTGTTTCGCGCGGAAGTCGGCAAATGGGTCGACGCGGGCAAGGAGATTGCCGATATCGTCGATCCGCTGACCGATCAGGTCGTCACGCTGAAGTGCACGGTCGCGGGCGTGTTGTACGCGCGGCACGTATCGCGATTTGCGACGGCCGGGATGGAAGTGGCGCGCGTGGCAGGCGCGAAGGCAATCCGCTCGGGTTCGTTATTGTCGGCTTAGTCGGTTTGGTCAAACCGCGTTTCTCGGCCAGCATGTTGTTGGCCGTGATACTTCGCATTAGCGCATGTGCGCCATTCACGGCGCGTCGCCAGCAAACAAATCGCCCGCTTGCAGCGGGCGATTTCGCTTATGCGTCATACATTTACGCGCGCGAAGAAGATTTCCTTTCAAAAAACCGACATACATAAACAGCTTGTATGCGTAACTATAAGAAACGAGCAAAATTTCCCGCGATCGTGTCCTAAAAATGTAGTTTTTGCACTACATCTCGTGCGTTTTTCGTAATTGTCATATTCAGTTGTATGTAATCCGTTTAAATTTCCGGTCGACGAAAGACCTGCCGAAGAGCATGGCGACAGTCGCTGGCAAATTTCCAAAACGGAGAAATCTTTGAACAAGAAAGTACTGACCACGGCGCTCCTCGCAACCTTTGCGGGCGCTGCGCACGCACAAAGCAGCGTGACGCTCTACGGGATCATCGACGCGGGTATCAGCTACGTGAATCACAGCGGCGCGAACTCGCAGAAGCTGTTCAAGTATGACGACGGCGTCGCTCAAGGCAGCCGTTGGGGCATGCGCGGTACGGAAGACCTCGGTGGCGGCCTGAAGGCGATCTTCGTGCTCGAAGGCGGCTTCAACAGCGGCAACGGTACGTCGAGCCAGGGCGGCGCGCTGTTCGGCCGCCAGGCATTCGTCGGCCTGTCGAAGGACGGCATCGGCGCGGTAACGTTCGGTCGTCAATACTCGCTGTCGACGGACGTTCTCGGCGGCGCGTACTCGAACGGTGGCAACACCGTCGGCGGCAACTACTCGTACCACATGAACGACGTCGACCAGCTGACGTCGAGCCGTATCAACAACTCGGTGAAGTTCAGCAGCGCGAACTTCTACGGTCTGACGTTCGGCGCGTTGTATGGCTTCTCGAACCAGGCTGGCGCATTCGGCGGTGCTCCGACGGTGGGCGCGGCAACCGGCTCGTCGCGCGCATACAGCTTCGGCGCGAACTACGCGTACGGTCCGTTCAGCCTTGGCGCTGCTTACACGGACATCAAGTTCCCGGCTCTGGCTGTGCCGGCATTCAACGTTGCGCTCGCGAACTTCAACCCGGGCACGGGCACGTCGGGTGGCGCGGCGATCCGCGATCTGCGCACGTTCGGCGTGGGCGGCCGCTACACGCTCGGTCCGGTGACGGCATGGGCGTTGTACACGAACACGCTGTTCCAGCCGATCACGCTGGGTTCGTCGCTGTACCAGGCTTACGACGCGGGCGCGAAGTACGCGTTCACGCAAGCGCTGTCGGTTGCTGCCGGCTACACCTACTCGAAGGTGAACGGCGCCACGGCGAGCGGCCACTGGAACCAGATCACGGGTGCTGTCGACTACGCGCTCAGCAAGCGTACCGACGTGTACTTCCTGACGGTGTTCGAAGACGCAAGCGGCAAGGCCGGCAACTCCGAACTGCAATCGCAGGTCGGCGACACGAGCTCGTTCTTCGGCAACTCGGGCAACAACTCGCAAAGCCAGCTGGCGTTCCGCGTCGGCATTCGCCACAAGTTCTAAATCGCGCGGCCGGTTGGCCTTGGGTGAGACGCTCGGCCGACCTGCTTCGAGAGCAGGCAAGGACGCCCTTCGGGGCGTCTTTTTATTTCCGTTTCTTCGTTCTCGTTGCTCGTGCCGATCCGTGCTGACGAAGGTGGGTCTCGCTAGCAGCGGGCTTCACGCGCGCGGACAACGTGTCGCACTGCAAGTGCGGCGAAAGCTGGGGACACATGCGGCATAATTCACGCTTACTTCACATTCCTGTGCCCTGCCGATGGATCTCCCTTTCAACGAGCGCGGTGTCTCCGTCACGCGCAACGCCTTGTCCGCTGCCGGCCAGGTCTTTCCGCTGCGGGAAATCGGCGGCGTGCGCGTCGTCACCGTGCCGCGCAACCGGTCGCTGCCGATCGTCATTTCGGTGGCCGGCGCCGTCGGCGCGGTGGTCGGCGGCGTGTTCCGGTCGCCGGCCGGCATCGTATGCGGCGCGATGCTCGTGGTGGTCGGCTGGCTCACCTGGATCAGCCAGGATGTCACGCACCGGCTGATCGTGCAATCGGAAGGCGACGAGCGCGAGGCCTTGTCGAGCCTCGATCTCGACTTCGTCGAGCGCGTCGCCAAAACGGTTCGCGACGCGGTGGCGGCCATGCCGGCAAGCTAAGCGCCGTTAATAAAAAATTAACGCGCCTTCGGCGCGCTTTTGCACTCGTTTAAGATGTGCGCGGCTAGAGTGGACAGGTCATAACAGCCGTGCCGTCCCCGCTCGCGTCGGCACCTTGAAGATGCACGAACCTTCAACCACTCTGGAACGTCCCGCGCCGCGCGTGTTTCGTGCGCCGGCCTCTCAACTTTCCTCCTCGTTCGTCACGATCGACATCACGGTGCCCGGCACCTCTTCCTCGGCCGGCCGGCGTGCGCTGCACAGCGCCCTCGGCGCCGACCTGCGTCTCTATGTGATGACCATCGACAAGCGTCACGAGCGCATTACGTTCCGCGTCGAAGTGATGTCGCGCAGCGTCGACGACGTGATCGCCGCACTGACCGGCGGCCTCGCGCGTGCCACGATCGGCCGTGTCAGAGCGACGGCGATCAAACGTATTCAGGATGCCTAGTTTTCACAGATTTTTGCAGACACGCCGCCGCGCGCGCGTAGAGTTTGCGGTTTTTGTCACCCGCGTTCCCAGCTGCGGACACCTCAAACCCTAGCGCGTGCGCATTGGCGCGATGGGGGTCGTCATTGGGACACGCGTAACCGCAAGGTGGGTCTCATGACGCTCTCCTCTTTGCCGCGCCGCGCGGCATTGCGCACAGGCGCTCGCATCGCTGCTTTACTGTCCGCGCTGGCGGGCTCCGGCTGCGGCACGTCGATCACGGCACCGACACCGCCCGCTTCCACCGCCGGTCTCATCAACGAGGGCCGCGACGGCTTGCTGATTCCGCTCCATGTCGAGCGCAGCGACCTCGGCCAGGCGCGGCTAGGCCTGCCCACGGTGATCGACGGCAAGGCGGTCTACCTGATGTTCGATACCGGCACGCGCGGCGTGCGGGTACTGTCTTCGGCGCTGCCGCGCACAAGCTACGCCGCCGCCGGGACGCGAACCTCGCTGACGTTTCCGACCGGCGCGCAGGCGTCCGGGCCCGTGGTCAATATGCCGTTCAGCATGGCCGGCACGAAGCCTGTCGACATCGCGGCGCAATCGGTCGACGAAGTGCGCTGTATGCCGGGCGCGAAACGCTGCGTCGCGATGGACGGTTACACGGGCGAATTCGGCTGGGCGTTTTCCGGCATTCTCGGCGCCGCGGCCGATGCGCCGAACGACACATGCTGCACGCAGCCGCTGCGCGCATTGCCCGCACGTATCGGCGAGCGGTATCTCGTGCATCCGGGTCTGGCGCGGCCATTTCTCGTGTTGAGTCCGTCGAACGCGGTTGCGACCGGCTTTACGCTGCTGCCGTTGCGCGCGGCGCAGGATGGCGCGCTGCAATGGCCGGCCGGCTGCGTGCAGGTCGCCGACAAGCTGCGCTTTTGCGCGCCCGTTGTGTTCGCAACAGGCGGCAACGGCATGATCCGCATCGAGACGGACAAAGCCCCCAGCTGGGTCGGCGACGGCGATGAAAACACGGTGCTCAAGCAAGGCAACTACGACGTCGCGCTTGGCGTCGGGCCCTGGGCGCATCGCTTCGAGGGCGCGCAGGTGACGATTGCGAAAACGCGGGCCGGTGCGAACCGGATCGTGATCGGCTTGATGGCGCTGCAGAACATCGATTTGCTGTTCGACTTCAGGAACGGCCAGCTTGGCGTGCGTGCGGCGCGCGATGCCGAGACGATCGACGGCTAGGCGCAGCGCGGGCTTCATCCGATCGAAGCCCGCGCCCCGCGTGACTCACTCCATGTCCAGCGGCTTCACCTGCCAGATATCGCGTGCGTATTCGGCGATCGTGCGATCGGACGAAAACTGCCCCATGCCGGCCACGTTCTCGATCGCGCTCGCCGCCCAGCCACGCGCGTCGACGAAGCGCCGGTCGACCTCGTCCTGCGCCTTCGCAAACGCTGCGAAATCGGCGAGCACCATGTAGTGATCGCCCCAGTCGACGAGCGTGTGGAAGATGTCCGAGAACCGCAACGGATCGTCGGGTGAGAAAAACCCGGTGCGGATCTGGTCGAGCGCCACGCGCAATTCCGGGTCGTCTTCGTACAACTGACGCGGCCGGTAACCGGTCGCGCGCAGGTTGTCCACTTCGTCGGCCGTGTGCCCGAAGATAAAGATGTTCTCGCGGCCCACCGCATCGCAGATCTCGATGTTGGCGCCGTCGAGCGTGCCGATCGTCAGCGCGCCGTTCAACGCGAGCTTCATGTTGCCGGTGCCCGACGCCTCGGTGCCCGCCATCGAAATCTGTTCGGACAGGTCGGCGGCCGGAATGATCAGCTCCGCGACGCTTACGCCGTAGTTCGGCACGAACACCACCTTGAGCCGGTCGCCGATCACCGGGTCGTTGTTCACCTTCGCGCCGACGTCGCCGATCAGCTTGATGATCGTCTTCGCCATCCGGTACGCGGACGCGGCCTTGCCGGCGAACATCACGACGCGTGGCACCCAGTCGCGCTGCGGCTCCGCGAGAATGCGGTTGTAGCGCACGATCACATGCAGCACGTTGAGCAACTGCCGCTTGTATTCGTGAATGCGCTTGACCTGCAGATCGAATAGCGCGTCCGGATCGAAGCCGATCTTCGTATGCTCCGACAGACGTTGCACGAGACGCTGCTTGTTCTGCCGCTTCGCTTCGCGGAATGCATCGACGAATGCAGGATCGCTTTTCAGGTCGCGCAGTTTCGACAGCTCGAACAGATCGCGGCGCCAGTGCGTACCGATCTGCCGGTCGATCAGCGACGACATCGACGGGCTCGCCTGCGCGAGCCAGCGCCGCGGCGTCACGCCATTCGTCACATTCGTAAAGCGCTCGGGGAACATGCGCGCGAAGTCGGCGAAGATATCGCGCGTCATCAGTTGCGAATGCAACTTCGATACGCCGTTCACCTTCTGGCTCGCGACAATCGCCAGATGCGCCATCCGCACGCGCCGCTGCCCGTATTCGTCGACCAGCGAAATACGGCGGATCATATCGACGTCATGGCCCGAATGCTCGCTGACGCGCTTCAGAAATTCCGCATTGATCTCGAAGATGATTTCGAGGTGCCGCGGCAACAGGCGGGCGAGCGTTTCGACGTCCCAGGTTTCGAGCGCTTCGGGCATCAGCGTGTGATTCGTGTACGAGAACACCTGCTGCACGTCTTTCCACGCCTTGTCCCACGACACGCGATGCACGTCGACCAGCAAGCGCATCAGCTCGGGAATTGCGAGCACCGGATGGGTATCGTTCAGATGCACCGCGACCTTCTCCGCGAAGCGGCCGAACGTGCTGTGCGTGCGCAGATAGCGGCGAATCAGATCCTGCATGGTGGCCGAGACGAAGAAGTACTCCTGCCTCAGGCGCAGCTCGCGTCCGGCCGACGTCGAATCGTCCGGATACAGCAGGCGCGATACGTTCTCCGACATATTCTTCGCGTCGACGGCGCGGCGGTAATCGCCCTGATTGAACGCGGAGAGATCGAGCTCTTCGGTCGCACGCGCGGACCACAGACGCAGCGTGTTGGTCGCGCTCGTCGCGTAGCCGGGAATGACCGTGTCGTACGCCATCGCGTTCACATGCTGCGTTTCGATCCATTCGATATGGTCGTTGCGCTGCACGGTGCGGCCGCCGAAATGCACGATGTACTGCACCTCGGGGCGCGGAAATTCCCATGGGTTTCCGGCGCGCAGCCAGTAGTCCGGTGTTTCGACCTGCTCACCATTCACGATCTGCTGGCGGAACATCCCGTACTCGTAACGGATGCCGTAGCCGAAGCCCGGAATGCCGAGCGTGGCCATCGAATCGAGAAAGCATGCGGCAAGACGCCCCAGACCGCCGTTGCCGAGCGCCGCGTCGGGCTCGAGATCGGTCAACGCTTCCATGTCGACGCCGAGGCCCGCGAGCGCCTCCTTCATCTGGTCGTAGATGCCGAGCGCCAGCAGCGCATTCGTAAACGTGCGGCCGATCAGAAATTCCATCGACAGGTAATAGACGCGCTTCACGTCCTGCTCGTATTGCTCACGCGTGGTTTTCATCCAGCGCGTGACGAGCCGGTCGCGCACGGCAAGCGCGGCGGCGTGCAGCCAGTCTTGTGGACGCGCGGTGACGGCATCCTTGCCGACGCCGTACATCATGCGATTCGAAATCGAGCGCCGCAGCGCGTCGACGGTACTGTTGAGCTGGTCGAATTCCAGATCCACCGCTGTCATCGAAACCTCCGGTAAAGCGACGCGGCGCGCACCTGAAACGCGCGCGAGCGGTAAGGCGCAGGCGGCGCGAGCCGGTCTGGTGGATAAATAAGCAGATTAGGACATTTGGCGGGTCCCGTCATCCGCGACGGCAGTTTACGCAAGGTATATGCCCCGCCCGCGCGGGCTGGCCCGGATGCGGTGCGACCTTCGACCCCGCTTGCACTAGTATGGAATTGAAAGAAGGCATATCGGCGACAGCGCTCGAGGGAGGTCGACATGAATGCACAAGCGATGCTCGGAGTCGTGCACGCACAGGAACTGCTGATCGTGTCGCTGATCCGCGCGATGCCACCGGACGAACGTCGCAGGATTGCCGACGAATTCCAGCAACAGGTCGATCTTGCCGAAGCACCGCATCTGAGTTCCGGACATGACCGCGAAATCAACGAAGCGTTCAAGGCTCATATTCGAAAATTGTCTATTCTGCTTGCCTCCCTGAGCTGACTGCCGGTGCCCGGAGCCGCTCGAGGCGAGAATCGCGTGCGGGGCCACGCGATGGCTCGCGGACGCGCGGCGGGCCAGACAGTTAGTTGCATTTTAGACGACGAGATCGGATATGTCGCTGCACTTCATGGGCATGTTGTGGCTCCGCAAAATGCGGGCACAATTTCGAACAAAATGTGCGAAAACTGCAAGGTGAACGGCGCAAAAAGGACAATTTGTAAGAATTCATCCTCCTGCCCTAATCGGCATTGCGCGAAACCCATGGGCTGACACGCGAATTGGGCGCAAAGAAGATATCGAGTCACGGACGCACCTGCGAGCGCCCTCAGGCGAACCGGTGGTCGCACCGATGCCAGCCCCGTTAGAGACGAAGGCCGCCTCCGCGGAGAGTTGAACACGACAGCCGGGCAGAACCGCGTGCGCCGCCAGATCGCCCAAGGCACTCGCACTCATGTGCGCGGGCAGCGATATCGCCGGTTACCCGGTGCTGCCGCGTGCGCGGATATTGACGTAGATGCCTCCCCATCATGGGCATGCACCCGGGAGCCGACGCAAGGTCAGTCCTCCCCGGGCGTCCTCGCGAACCACCCGCCCTTGATCGTCGCGCCCGCACCCATCATGGGGCGGGGTCGCCTCGCTGCATGCAGCAAGGCAGGCATCTATTCCAGTTCCTGCAACAGTTGATGTAGCACCTCGACTCGCTGAAGATGCCCGTTCCCGCGCTCGCGCAATCGCTCCGCGACCAGCGAGCAGATCAGGTTCACCAATGCCGATACGCCCACCACGCTGTCGAACAGCATGAGTCCGTCCGTGTGACAGCGGATCACCCAGCGCGCAAGACGCGCCGGCTTCCCCGCGATCACATCCGACAGATAAAGCGTGCTGACGCCCGCTTCGGCGAGCGCCGTTACCGCAAGTGAGACCGCCGGCACGCGTCGCCGGAAGCCGATCACGATGGCAAGATCCTTCGCCCCCAGATCACCGATGTACTCTGCCAGCGTATCGCCGGGCGCAGGCAGCACGGTCACGTCGCTGCGCACCTGGATCAGTTCGCGGCGAATCATCATCGCGATGGTATGGCTGTGCCGGTAGCCGATGATGACGACCCGCCGAGCGCTCGCTATGCTGCTTACGACGTCGGCCAGCACCTGGCGGTCGAGCGAGCGATACGTGTTCGCGAGATTCGTCACCTCGTGATTCAGATGCGCTTCGATCAGCTCGTCGAGCACGCCCTCCGACTCCTTCTTGCCGCGCTCCTGCAAGTAAAGCGGCGAGCCGCTCACCAGCGCCGCGCGCGCCGTTTCACGCGCATCGTCGTATGACGCATAGCCGAGTTTCTGAAAGAAGCGCGTGGCGGTCGCTTTCGAGACGTGGGCACTGGCGGCGAGCTCAGTCGCCGTCTGCATGGCCAGCTGGCCGGGCGCGCTCAGAATCACGTCCGCCAGCCGCTGATCGATCTCCGATAACTGGTCGTAGCACTCCGCAATGCGGCTCTCGATAGACGACGGGCGTTTGTTCTTCTTCGCCTGTGATGAAACCATGAACGTTCATTTAATCCGGTAGAGGGAATAACACGCGGCTGTGCAGCGCCGGCACCACGCCTGTGCGCCACGTCGGCTTCGCACTCGCACAGTGCATGCACTCCGATCGCTGGCATTCCTATTCTGTCATAGGTCGAACCCTATCTGGAACATCAGTTTCACGGATTTCCTTTTAGAATCACGTGTTTCACAATGCATCATCAAGAAACTGTTGTTTCTAAGATCGAACTGGTATAGATCGTGCACTACATGCGCTGCCGAATACAAATCAGACCATACTTACGGAGTCCGACCGATGTTCACGCAGCGCTTTTTCCGTCTCGCGATGACGGCGCTTTTTCCGGCCGCCGCCCTGCTTTCTCACGCCGTCACGACGCGTGCCGATACGCTCGACGACATCAGGAGCCGCGGCAAGATGATCGTCGCAATCGACCCGACCTTCGCGCCGTACGAATACACCGATTCGAACAACGCGATCGTCGGCTACGATCCGGCCATTCTTGCTTCAGTGGCAAAACATCTCGGCGTGAAGATCGAATATCAGCGTATGGCCTTCAGCGGCATCATCCCCGGTTTACTGTCGCATTCGTTCGATCTCGAAGGCTCGGCGCTGAACGTAACGGCCGAACGAGCGAAGCGCATTGCGTACGTCGTGCCGACCAGCAAGACGGTCAACGGCGCACTGGTACGAGCCGATTTCTCGAAGATTCCGTCGAAACCGACACCCGAATCGCTCACGGGTCTGACGGGCGCCGTCAAAACCGGCAGCGCGCCCGAGCAGATCCTCAAGCAGTTCAACGAAACACTGAAGACCAAGGGCCTCGCTCCAATCAATATTCTGAGTGTGGATAGCGTCGATCAAACCGTATCCGCGTTAATGACGCGCCGCGCCGATTTTGTCTTCGACGATCTGACCGTGCTCGCCGACGTGATCAGGCAGCATCCCGGCAAGATGAAGCTGACCGGTGAACTCGGCCCGTCGCAATGGATCGCGCTCGCGACACGACCGGACGACACAAGCCTGAACAAGGCGATCAGCGACGAAATTCTTGCGATGAAGAAAAGCGGCGAACTCGCACGTCTGCAAAAGCAATATCTCGGTGTGACGTTCGATACGCCGGTGTCCGACTTCATTCCGGCGCAGTGAGGCACGACGGCATGAGCGAACCCATTTTCCCGCTGATCGTGAAGGCCGGCCATGGACGTGCATTCGAAGTCAAAGCCGGCCAGTTCTTGACGATCACCGATGTGGAAGGCCAGCAAGCCGCCGACTTCGTCGCCGTGGTCGCGACGAACAAAGGCGAGAAGCTGTCACCGACCCATACACGGCGCCAGTTGCGTTCGTTGTTCTTCGACGTGGGCGACATGCTGTACTCGTCGCTCGGCCGCCCGCTGCTGCGCGTGGTCGAGGACACGGTCGGCGTGCACGATGCGAATGTGCCCGCGTGCGACGACACGCGCTTCACGGTCGACTTCAATGTGACGGGGCATCGCAACTGTCTCGACAACATGCATATGGGGCTCGCGCTGCACGGCCTTTCGCCATTCGACGTGCCCGAGCCGTTCAATCTGTTTCAGAATGGCCCCGTCACGCCGGATCGCCGCATGCAGGTCACGGACCCGACCAGCAAACCCGGCGATCACATCACGTTCGAAGTGCTCGCCGACCTGCTTTGTGCGGTCTCGTCGTGTCCACAGGACATTATTCCTGGCAACGGTCTGCGCGTCACCGAGATCGCCGTTTCGATCCATGACGCGGCCCCGTCCCCGCGCCCCAACGCCTGAACGCACCGACAGACATGCTTCTCCTAAAAGACGCCCCCACCCGTTCGCCGCTGCCACCGACGCGCGTATTCGTGCCCGCCGGCGAAAGCCGCGCAATTGACGTGAAAGCCGGGCAGATTCTGCGCATCGAAGCAAAAGAAGACGGCGCGACGGCCGCGCTATTCGGTTTCAGCCGCGCGAATCCGGACATTTTCCTGTCCGTGCATCACACGCGTGTGTTCAGCAATTCATACGTGCTGCAGGCGGGCATGCGCATCGTCAGCAACCGGCGCCGCGCACTGATGGTGCTCGGCAAGGACTCGACAGGCCGGCACGATCTGCTGCTGCCCGCGTCGACCACCGCGTTTCTCGAGGAGAACGGCTACGCGGGTCAAACCGGCTGCGTCGAATCGGTCGCACAGGCGATCGCCGCGCAAGGTCTCACTCCGCCGAAACTGCCCGACCCGATCAATCTCTTCATGCACGTCGACTTGCATCAGGACGGCGCGATCGAGCCGCAGCGCAACGCCACGCGCGCAGGCGATTTCATCGCATGCCGCGTGGTGGCGGACCTGGTTTTTATCGTGTCCGCCTGCTGCACGGGAATTTCCGGCAATGACCGGCCCGCTGCGCTGGAACTGGCGGCGGCCGAAGAACTGATCGAGTTGTAGAGGCCAGAGAACTGCCGTATGTGGCTTGATCCTCAAGTGGTCCAGAGCGTGCCGTCCTTGTTCGACGGATGGCTGGTGACCGTGGAACTGACGCTGCTCGGTGCAGCGGGCAGTCTTGCGTTCGGCCATCTCGCGCTCGGAATGCAACTGACGCGCTTCGCGCCGCTGCGCTGGGCAGCGCGCGTCTACATCAGCTTCATGCGCGGCACACCGTCGCTCGTCCAGCTTTTCATGGTGTTTTTCTCGCTACCGCTGATCGGGCTGGGTGGACGGCCAATGCTGGCCGCCGCGCTCACGCTCGGCCTGAACAGCGGCGCCTACACCGCTGAAATCCTGCGCGGCAACATGCGCGTGGTGACGAACGGCCAGATCGAAGCAGCGACCGCGCTCGGCATGGCACCGTGGCGTATCGCGCTGCGTATCGCGTTACCCCAGATACTCAAGGCGAGCGTACCCGCGCTCGTCAACGAGTTCACGATTCTGTTGAAGACGACGCCGCTCGCGTCGGTGGTCGCGGTCACCGAGCTCACCTACGCAGGCCAGATGGTGATCGCGCGCATCTACACGTCATCGCAGATCATGTTGCTCGTCAGCGTCGGCTATCTCGCGGTCGTGCTGCCGGTGATCTGGTTCGGCAGGCATCTGCAACGCAAGCCGGCGGCGGCACGCGCAGCGCGATCCGCGATGCGAGGCACCTGAGATGACATTCGATCCCAGCGTCATCATCCGCTATGTGCCGACGTTGCTGCGTGGCTTCGGCGATACGCTGTGGCTATGCGTGCTCAGTGGCGCGCTGGCCGGTGTGCTCGGCATTGCGCTGACTGCCGGTCAGCGGCGCGGCCCGCGCGCGCTCGCCGCGCTGATCGACGGTTATATCTCCGTCACGCTCGCGCTGCCGCTGCTCGTGCTGCTCTACGTGACGTTTTACGTATTGCCCGATTTTGGACTTCTGCTGCCCGCACCGGTCGCCGGCATCGCCACGCTCGCGATCTACTACGCCCCGTATGTCGCGCAGGTCATTCATGCGGCAATCGATGCCGTGCCGCGCGGCTCGATCGAAGCGGGCGTCGCGATCGGCATGTCGCCGCTTGCGATCGCGCGCCGCATCGTCGCGCCGCAGGCCTTGCCGCTGCTTCTCCCCACGCTGACCGGCCTGATGATCGGTCTCGTCAAGGACTCCGCGCTGCTGTCGGTGATTTCCGTGCATGAGTTCATGTTTGCGGCCAAGGGCATCGTGTCGGATACGTATGCGCCGCTCGAGGTGTATTGCGTCGTCGCGCTCGTCTACTGGGCAGCGACCGCTGCACTCCATTTCACGATGCGCCAGTGGGAACGCCGCCTTGAGCGCGCCCACGGCCTCACCATGCTTATCCGATGAGCGACGATGAACCTGAACGAAGCTACCGTATCCGCCGCCTCACGTGCGCTCAGCGCGCGCGACATCGTCAAGTCGTTCGGCGCGCAGCGCATCCTGGACGGCGTGAGCCTCGACGTCGCGCGTGGCGAAGCCGTATGCATTCTCGGACCCTCCGGTTCGGGCAAGTCAACCTTGCTCCGCTGCCTGAACTGGCTTGCACCGCCGGATTCCGGCGAAGTCTGGATCGGCGCAGATCGTGTCGGTATGCGTAACACCTCCCGCGGCGTGCCCGTGCCGCGGCCCGAGCGCGAAATTCGCGCGCAGCGCAGCCGCATCGGCATGGTGTTCCAGAGCTTCAATCTGTGGCCGCACATGAACGTGCTCGAAAACGTGATGGAGGGGCTGCTTTCCGTCAAACGCATGCCACGCCTCGACGCGAGCGATATCGCCGTCGACGCGTTGCGCAAGGTCGGGCTGTCCGGCAAGCACACAGCAATGCCCGCGAGCCTGTCGGGCGGCCAGCAACAACGCGTCGGCATTGCGCGAACGCTGGCGATGGCGCCCGAAGTGATCCTCTTCGACGAGCCGACGAGCGCGCTCGATCCCGAACTCGTCGGTGAAGTGCTCGCGGTCATGCGCGGCCTCGCGGCGGGACAGACGACGATGATCGTCGTCACGCATGAAATTGGCTTTGCGCGCGAGGTGGCCGATCGCGTCGTCTTCATGGATGGCGGAAAGATCGTCGAAGCAGGGCCGCCCGAGCAGGTCATCGATCACCCTTCGTCGGCGCGTCTGCGTCAGTTCCTTCACCGTTTCATACCCGCAACCACCCACCCATGACTTCTTCCTCTACTCCGATTACCGTGCCCGCCGGTCACGGCAAGGCCGTCCGGCTCGCCGCCGGGCAAGCCGTGCGCGTCATCAACACGCACGGCACGCAAGTTGTCGATTGCTGGGCCTGGAATGCATATGACCTCTCCGAGTTTATGTGCATGGAGACCACGCGCGTCTGGAACCAGCGGCTCAACCCGGTGATCGGCGATAGCTTCGTGACGAACCACCGGCATCCGATCCTGACTGTCATCGAAGACACGACGCCCGGTGTGCATGACACCTTCATGGCGGCATGCGACCGCAAGCGCTACGAACTGCTCGGCGTGCGCGGCTACCACCGCAACTGCTGCGACAACATGTTCGAAGGCATGTTCGAGTTGGGCGTGACGCCGCCCCGCGCGAATCTCGCGTCGTTCAACATCTTCATGAACATCCGCGTGCAGCCCGACGGCATCACGCTGCACACGCTACCGACAGTTACAAAGCCGGGCGAATACATCACGCTGCGCGCGGAGATGGATTGCTTCGTTGCGTTCTCAGCCTGCCCGCAGGACATCGTGAAGATTCAGGGCCAGGGCGACAACACGCCCAGGCCGGTCGATGTCGTCGTGCTCGACGATTTCCGCTCCGATCTGCCCGGTACCCAAACCTGGGTGCCGGCACCCTGATTCACTCACGTCCTCCGAAAAATGACGCTTCCGACTCTCGATGCCGACTCGTCCGCCTTCGTGCGCCGTGCCATCAATCTGGCCGATCCGCGCCTGGGTGCACAAGCGGTGCACACGAGCGACGACTTCTTCGCGCCGATGGCGCGCATGCTGAACCCCGAGCCGGCCGTATTCGTGTCCGGTCAATACGATAACCATGGCAAATGGATGGATGGCTGGGAATCGCGCCGCAAACGCGGGAGCGGCCACGATTTCTGCGTCGTGAAACTGGGCGTGCCCGGCACACTCGTCGGTGCCGACATCGATACGAGCCATTTCACCGGCAACTTTCCGCCCGCTGCGTCGCTACAGGCATGCGTTTCGTGTGCCGACATCCCACCTGAAGACACGATGTGGGCCGAAGTCCTGCCTGCGGTGCCGCTGCGTGGCAATGCGCATCACTATCATGCGTTGCGAACTGGAGATGCGATCTTCACGCACGTGCGTCTGAACATCTATCCAGACGGCGGCATCGCGCGTCTGAGACTGTATGGACGGCCGCGTCCTGTGCTCGACTCCCTCGCGGAAATCGACCTCGCGCTGGCGACCAACGGCGCGCGCGTGATCGCCGCCAACAACGAGCACTTCGGACTCGCGTCGAATCTGCTTTTGCCGACAAAGGCGACGAATATCGGAGAGGGATGGGAAACGCGGCGTCGCCGCGAGCCGGGCAACGACTGGTGCATCGTGGAA
The DNA here is from genome assembly GCF_054589215.1 of Paraburkholderia sp. 2C. NCBI lineage: Bacteria > Pseudomonadati > Pseudomonadota > Betaproteobacteria > Burkholderiales > Burkholderiaceae > Paraburkholderia > Paraburkholderia sp. 2C. The sequence goes on from NZ_BAAILL010000050.1 coordinate 218,737, forward strand.
CTGGCGAAGCCCGGATCCCTCAAGCGCGTCGTCGTCGATACCGCGCACTTCAAGGGAAATTTTGCGGATCGTTGCTCGCTGCAAGCTGCATGCGTCGAAGGCGGCACCGACGAATCGCTCATTACGCAATCCATGTTCTGGCCAACGCGACTCGCCGAACAGCCGTTGCAGATGGATCGCGAGCACACGTTCGAACTGGAAGCGTCGCCATGCGTCACGCACGTGCGCTTCAACATCTTTCCTGATGGTGGCGTGTCGCGGCTGCGTCTTTTCGGCGTCGCCCACGACGATGGTCGATAACTGCGCTCGTCCGCCACAGCGCCGACAGGTGTCCCCTGATCAGGAAGGCCCTGCAGGCATGGCGTCTTGCGCCGAGCTTGCGTTGCATCGGTGCATGCGCTTTGGTCGAACGATTGGCCTACGCCGCCTCAACAACGAGATCGAACATCGCCTGACTGCTCGGCGATAAAGACCGGCCCTTCAACCAGACCATGTGCAAAGGTCGTTCGATGCGTAGGTCGTCGACAGCGATTGTCGTCAGTTCGCCGCGTCGTATTTCATCCTTCACGCTGAGTACCGACAGATACGCGAGCGCATGCCGAGCAAGCAGCATGCGTTTGATTGCTTCGGTATCGCTGACCGACATCAAAGGTTCGATACGCGATCCGGTCCGCGCGTAGGCTTCCTCGACAACCGCTCGCGTGCCGGATCCCGGCTCGCGCATGATGACCGCTTGATTGACGAGGTGACACGCTAGCAAAGACGTTCCCGCGCGCGGATGAGACGATGCCGCGACGATGGCAATTTCATCCGAGCCGATGCGACGCGCGTGAAAAATCGAATCGTCGAACGGACCCTCGATAAAGCCAAGTGCAAAGGTGAGGTCGCGTAGTCCGGCTTCGACGCGTTCCGTATTCGTCACCACCAGATCGATCGACACACGCGGGTGCTGCGCATTGAAACGGGCGATGATGTCCGGCACGAAATAGACGCCGAGTGTCGCGCTTGCCCCGATCGTGATATGCCCGGCGTCGAGACCGGACAGCTCCTTCAACCGGCTTTCCGCGCCGTCGGCCAACTTGAAGATCCGCTCTGCGTAGTCATACAAAATGCTCCCCGCCTCGGTCAGCGCGACGCCGCGGGGCAGACGATCGAACAGGATCAAACCGAGGCGATCTTCCAGTTCGCGAATTTCGCGCGTCACAGCGGGCTGACTCACGTGCAGACGCTCGGCACCGCCGCTGATGCTCCCGGCACGGGCAACTTCATAGAATGCGTAGAGGTGAACGAAGTTCATCAGGCTTCCTGGCGTGGGGTGAGACCACTCCCTGGTGGCGCGGGTACAAGCGTGCAAACACGCGCGTGCGCCGGTTATTCCCGTGAACCATGGATGTTTTCGCAGAATGGCGCCGTCTAATCCGGCGCGAGGCCGCTGCGACTTCATGCCACTCTCGAATAAACAGCGCAGCCGGACAATGAATCGCGAAACCAACATCGCGGCTATCACGAGTAGCGCGCCGGACACGCTGTTATCGGTACGTGTCAGCACCTCGGCCAGATAGATCGCAATACCGATCACTGCGGGGTGGTGCAGGATGCGGCGGCCTGGCAGCACGTTCATGGTTAGACCTCGCGGCCGCTAAAGGAATGGGACGTCACACCGTGCTGTGATGGCACCGGGCGGGTACGGCAGCCGTTGCCGCGGCAAATGCTTCCCCGTGGCATACACAGCGGTCACGGTGCCTCACTCGCCGTAGTAGACGTCGCAGAAGCTCGCGGGACCCACACATGACGACGTCGAATCGCGAGGCGCGGTAGCCCGCTTCCCGGCAGCCGACGTGCCGCTGTCAGCCGTGCCGCCGACTGCGTCATGCGACGTCTGCCGGGCTTGCTCGGCGGCGACTTTTGCTTCGGCTGCCTGAATGTTTGCCGGGTAATACACATCGTCTCCCGAGGCCGGGTTGTAGCCCGCCTGCTCGAGGCGAATCAGATCGGCTCTCACCTCGGCGCGCGTCAGCGGAGCCGTGTTTTGGGCGAAGCACAGAACGGGGCTGAAGAGCGCAGCAACGGCAATGGAAGCGAATGTGAGCGTTTTCATGATGTCGGGTCCTTCGTGTCATGGGTTGTCAAAAGATCCATAAAGACTCAGGCGTGATTAGCCGCCGAAATAGATGTTGCAGAAGCTCACCGGCCCGACGCAGTCGTCGGAACGCGCGTCGTGGCGAGATCGCTCCGGCTTGCCGGTTTGCGAACTGCCAGCAGGCGTGCCGCCGTTGCCGTCTGCCTGCCCGGTGGCGGATCTGGCCTGATGCGAATAGATAAGGCCGATGTCGGGGTAGGACGTCTCGGTCACGAGACGTGAGCCATTGTTTTCCGCGTCTATGAGTTGCTGGCGTACTTCCGCACGGCTGAGGCGCTGAGCGGAAGCAGTGGAGACACAGCCGGTTGCCGCGAGAGCGAGCAAAGCACCAATCGTGATTGCGGGATAGATACGCATTTCAATATCCTTATTTAAATCGACATCTATTCATCAACAAGGCAAAGCACAGAGATTCCTGATGGTTGCCGGAGACGGCTCACGGGTGCTGGCCGAGGCGGCCTGTCAAGCGCGATTCGTTGAGTGAAAGATTAGCCGGGTAAGGAAGAGGCGAAAAATACCTACTTGCGATGCGTCCCATGCCTTTGGCTTATGCCTGCTCCTCCACCACTCCCGGCGCGGTTCACCTTCTTTATCGTGTGCGCACCAGGCTAGACAGAAGAGTAGTCACGTGAATAAGCGCCCACCTATCGCTATAGCGCTTTGACGATGTTTTATAGCTGGCGTCATCGTGACGAAAATGCAGCGACAGTTTTCTGGCAGCCGATGGAATAAAACCCGTAATGGGGTGGTTTGCGGGGGTATCACGACAGACTCGTTACGACCATGATCCACTCCACCCTTCGCTTTGTCGGTATGCCGTTGCGAGTACGGCATCTTGTAGCCATCGCGGCTCTGTTCTCCACCGCCACGACATGGGCAGCGGGGCCCGCTGCGCCGGTAGCGCCTGCCGTATCGAACAGCGCGGAAGCGGCATTTCTTGTGGAAAACGATACGGCCATGTCGAACATGATGGACCACATGACCATCAAGCCATCGGGCGACGTGGACCGCGATTTCGTCGCGATGATGGTGCCTCACCACCAGGGCGCTATCGATATGGCACAGGCCGAGCTGCGTCATGGCAAGAACGAGCAACTGCGCCGTATTGCGCAGGAAATCGTAGTCGAGCAGCAACAGGAAATCGTCGCAATGCGTCTCGCGCTTGGGCAGACGTTGCCGCCATCCGCGCCCGCGCCCGACCAGGCGAAGCCGCAGTCATCCGCTGACGGTCTGCCGTCTCTCCAGCACCATCACAACATGAGCAACATGAACAACATGAACATGCGCCAGGAGCCATGATGCAACCACGACAAATTACCTTCGCTACCATTCTCAGCGCCACGGCAATGGCCGTCGCCCAGCTGGCCTGGGCCGGACAGGCGCCTGGTGCGCTGTCCGATGCCGATGTACCGGTCAGTCATCATGACCGCGTCTACGCCGCCGAACAGTTCTCCAACACGGTGTCCGTGACCGACCCGGCGGATAACAGACTGGTCGGCGTGATTCGCCTCGGCGACCCGTCGCCGGGAAACTTCAGCCCGCTTTATCGTGGCCAGGTGCTCGTGCACGGGATGGGCTTTTCGCCGGATCACAAGACCATTGCGGTCGTATCGATCGGCTCCAACTCGGTGTCGTTCATCGACACGCAGACCAACGCAGTGAAGCACGTGACCTACGTCGGTCGTTCCCCCCACGAGGCTTTTTTCACACCGGACGGCAAGGAGGTGTGGGTGACGGTGCGTGGCGAGAACTATGTATCGGTGATCGACGCCACTACGTTCGAGGAGAAAACACGCATCACCGTGCCAGCGGGTCCAGGCATGCAGATATTCTCGCCGGACGGCAAGTACGGTTATGTGTGTTCGTCGTTTAATCCGGAGACCGATGTCATTTCGGTCGCGGATCACCGGATCGTCGGCAAGGTGCAGCAGGCTAGCCCGTTCTGTCCGAACATCGCCGCGACGCCCGATGGCAAACAGGTGTGGTTCACGCTGAAGGACGTAGGCAAGACCCAGGTGTTCGACGCGCGTCCGCCGTTCACGTTGCTCAAGACGCTGGATACGGGACCGATCACCAATCACGTGAACATCGCCAGGAACGCGAACGGCATGTTCGCGTACGTGACGGTGGGTGGTCTGAACGAAGTGAAGGTATTCCGTACTGACGATTTCTCGCAGGTCGCGACGATTCCGGTCGGCAACCTGCCGCACGGCATCTGGCCGTCGGGCGACGGCAGCCGCGTGTACGTCGGGCTCGAAAACGCTGACGCGATGGCCGCCATCGATACGCTGACCAACAAGGTGATCGCCACCGTACCGATCGGGCAGGCGCCGCAAGCCGTCACGTACGTGTCGAACGCCGTTCCTGACGGCGACGGCACGCAGAACCTGCAGCCGCTCGGCCTTGCCGGTCAGACGGCGCACCTTGCGTTGCAACCCGTCGGCACAAAGGGGGCGAACCCGTCTGGCGCGCCGACCAGCGTCGCGCTCTTCGATCAGGGTTTGCTGCAGGTTTTACAGGCTTCGGTCACAGGCCTGCAGCCGAAGCAGCCGTACGTGCTTGGCCTTGCGGATAACGCGGACGGTAGCGGGCCGGTCGAGCCACTGGCGAACTTCATGACGAACCCGGCCGGCTCGGCGATCGTCAACGCGATCGGGCAGATTCGCCAGGTCGTCGCGGTGAAGGCGAGTCAGACAACCGGCACCGCCGCGGCGGATAAACGGCGCTATCTGTTGATCGCCCCACAGGTCGACGGCAAGGCAGGTGCGCCGGTTCAGGTGCAGGCGCTCTGAGTCGTCAACTGGTACCGGCTCCCACGGCAGTATGTCGTGGGAGATGCGCGATCCATCAAGGTCGACCATGTGCGCCCTGCACAACCATCTCGTCACGGAGGTGGCGTCGAGGCGCGAGACCGTCCTGCACAACACCCTTCCGTTCGTCCACGTGATGGCGTGGATCAACAGTCCCTGGGACGTGGTCAGCCTTGGTTCGGATTAAGAAGGATGGATTCGTGGTTCGTACCACCAAAAGAAGATAAACGATGCACTCTGCCGAGGTATTCGAATGGCTCTCATCGGCCACCTATCTTCAAGCGCTCCATCTTCGAGAGGTATTTCATGACCCCGCTGGCGGCTGTTGCAAGTATTCTTGGCACCCTTGTTATCGGCGCTATGAGCCCGGGCCCGAGTTTTATCGTGGTTGCGCGCAATTCCGTTGGCCTGTCGCGCAAGGCCGGACTCGCTACGGCGTTGGGTATGGGCATGGGCGGCGTAGTGTTCAGTGCATTGGCGTTGTTTGGCATGTACTCACTGCTTATGGCCGTCCATTGGCTCTATGCCGGGCTTAAGATTGCAGGGGGAATGTATCTGGTCTATGTCGGTGTCATGATGTGGCGAGGAGCGCGCAAGCCCCTCGTACTCGATGGCGTACATAACGGGATGTCAAACGGCGCCCAGCACGCTTTTCGAACTGCACTGCGAACTGGACTGGTTACACAACTCAGTAATCCGAAGGCGGCGATTTTTTACGGCAGCATTTTCGCGGCGTTGCTGCCCCAGCATCCGCCTGTCTGGTGTTACCTGGCGCTGCCGCCGGCGGTTTTTCTGATCGAGGGGGGATGGTATGCGGCGGTAGCGGTGTTTTTTTCAAGCCGGCATGCGAGGGATCTCTACTCGAAAGCCAAAACGGCGATCGATCGTGTCGGCGCCACGATCGTCACAGCCCTTGGGCTCAGACTCATTTTGACCGCACATCGGTCTGGCATTTGAATGGCGACCAAGACGGAGCAGATCCTGATCGGATCCCCCGCCCACCCGATACTTCGATACGCTGAGCGTTGATCGATCGGTTGTCTTCGCCAAGCAGGCTCGAAATCGTCGGCCCGACGTCGTCGGGCGCGTCGTCGGGCATACCCACGCAGCCAGGAGCGGTGATGCCGGCAAAGAACGGCTTGTGCTCAGCCATGACGATATCGGAAGCGCCGATGTCCAATCAGGCACGGCAAGTTGTGTGCGCGCCCTCTTTATGCCACCGACGTTCGGCGACTTCTACGAACTTCGCCACCATCGGCTAAAGCCGGCCGGCATCACGCTCACGTAGCGAGTCTCCTGTCAGGCTTATCCGGCCGCGGCGCATCAGAGCACAGGCGTTCCCGGCGCGAGGCCTAGCAGGATGCGGCCTGGGGGAATCATCATGCGCTCGGCGAAGTTGATGTGCTGGCAGGCTGCGTGAATATCTCGAAGTTGCGCGGCGAAGGGCGCTTCTTCGAGTACGGCGCTGCTGCCCGCCGCCGCGTACATTCTTCCCACCACCTGCTTGCCGATATCGCCGGCGTTGCAGCATGCCATGCGCAGCAGCGCCTGCTGTTCGAGCGACACAGTCTCGCCCGAGGAGGCCGAAGCCCAAAGTGCGCCGACGGCTTCGAAGGCAAAGGCGCGTGCCGCGAGGAGACGCGCCTTTGCCCAGGCGACTTCGAGCTGAATATGCTCCTGCTCATAAAGCGGTGCGGCGCTGAAGAACGGGGTCTTTGTTCGGGCCAAGGCAATCAGTGCGTCGATAGCGGCGGCGGCAATGCCGAGCGGAAGACCGATAATCGAAATGGCGAAGGCCGAGGACATCGGCAGGTTATATAGCGGGCCCGGCTGCCGGGAAGGCATGTCCATTGTAGTGGTGTAATCGTCGGGCACTCGTCCGTCGGTACAGGTGATGTCATGGCTGCCGCTTGACCGTAGCCCGCCGCTATTCCAGTTACCCACGACCTGCACCATGGCCGAAGGAAGCAACGCGGCGCGCAGCACTGGGCTGCCGTTGGCTGCAAGGCGCGGGGAACCGTTCTCCTGTTCGACACACACCAACGCGGTGACGGTGCTATACCGGCTGAAGCTTGCCCAGGTCCAACGACCGTCGATGTGCCAACCATCTTTATCGCGGGTAATAGTACCGGTGGGATTTCCGCTGCCACTAAAGGCGTGCATCTTGCCGGACGGCATCAAACGACGCATTGGCTCAATTGCCGTCAGCCCGGCGAATCTGGAAGCGGCCGACGAGATCAGCGCCGACCAGGCTACCGAGCCATCCAGTTTAGCCAGCGTTTCGATTACACGAACCAATTCGAGCGGATCGGTCTCCGAACCTCCAAGGGCACGCGGCAGCCAGAGCTGCGTGAGGCCTGACTGCACCAGTGCGTCGGCGATGGCGGGGGGAATATCGGGTCCCTTGCCTAGGGCTTCCCGATGGTCTTTGACTAGCTGTGCCAGTTGCTGGGCAGCCGCGACCGGATTGAAAGTCTGGGCGGAAATGGCAGCGGCGGTGTCGGTGGTGAGCACGTTATCCTCTCATTCATTGCGTGGATGACCTTTCTAACGCCTGGGATCGGACGCTTCGCGCTGTCCCTGCATGCGAACTCGACCTCGCCAGGCGGCAGATTACGTTAGTTCTGCGGCTTATCAAACTGATGCTATGGCGCCTTCTTCACTTCACCCTCATGCGCTCCGCAGGAGGGTAAAGGACCCGGTGCCGGACGCGTCTGCGCTTCCCTTGGCGAGACACCGAATCGCTCCTTGAACGCGCGGCTGAAATGCGATGCGGTCTTAAACCCGCACTCGAATGCAACCTCCATGACAAGATTGCGTCGCCACGGTGTCGCCGCAAGCAGCCGCGCGCCGCGTTCCATGCGCACCGACTGCACATAGCGCATCAACGACATGCCTTGGGCAGCAAATAGACGGCTCAGATGCTTTTCGGACACACATGCGTGAGCCGCGATCTGCGACAGCGAAAGATCCGCGTTGCCGACGTTGCGAGCAATGAACTGTTTCGCCTTAAAGACAATGGCTGCGGGTCCACGGCCCGTGCGAACCGCGGTGCGATCGTCGACGACGATATCGAGCAGATCGAGCAACTGATCGCCTAGACGCCTTCTGACTTCGGCGCTCGATGTGCCCGATTGCTGGCCCAGGTACTCGATAAACGCGCGAACCGCCTGCACATCCGGAGAAGACACGTCGGGCAGGTAAATGCCGCGCAATGTGCATCGGAAGCCGCGTTCGCGCAAGGCGGAGCGCGGAAAACGCAAGCCAAACCCCGATGCACGTTCGGTGACGATTTCGCGGTACGGTTCCTTCGGATCGAGCAGGACGACGTCGCCCTCGCGAATCACGCGTGTTTGTCCATGCTGTTCGATCATGCCAGAGCCGTTTTTGACGACCTTGAGAAACAGATGATCGTGTGTCCACGGTGACTCGTCCGGCGAGACCGGCGTGATCGTCTGATGGCGAAAATCGGCCGACAGAACCGCAATCTGTCCAGCGTTCCAGGCCGTCAAACCCGAATCGACCGAACGCAGCGGATCGGTGCGGCTGTCGATGCCGAACGCGCGCAGGCCTTGCCGCCATTCGTGCTCGCCAGCGGGCCCGCGACGATAGGAGAGGTGTCGGATTGGCGTGGTCATCGCTGTGTCTCAATGAAGACGGCTGCGCTAGCTCATATCCGTTTTGCGCTGCCGCGGTTTATAGTGAAACACGCGGTCGATAACGTTTATTCCGGACTTCAGATTTTCTCTTTCCAGCCGGGCATCTTCAAGGAGCACGCTGCTGCAAACAGGTCGGACTTCCGGGTGACCGGAGCGCGGCATCGCGTACCGCGTACCGCGTCCGCTTCCGGCCTTTGTCACGCGGTGGCGGAATAGCGTTTGTTGCAGCAAAGCGAGGCGCATATGGGGTGGCGACTGACCTCGTTCAACGAACGCTTTGCCGATCGGGCGGGACTCGACGAACGGTAATTGTCGCAATCAGCTCGAGATCGGTACGTCGATGAGGTTCGGCCGTCCCGAGCGAATGCCATCCTCTACGGCACCGGCAATGTCAGCCGCTCGCTCGACACGCCGCGCCGGCACACCGAGCGAACCGGCGAGTGCCACGAAATCGATGGTCGGGTCGGTGATGTCCATGCCGATGAACCGGTTGGTTCCGGCGCTGCGGTAGTTTGTCTGGGCACGGGCGTAGTTCTTCAGTATGTTGTATTCACCGTTGTTCAAGACCACGAAAGTAACAGGGAGGCGCTCGTGCGCTGCGGTCCATAACGCCTGCGGCGAGTACATGGCGGAGCCGTCCCCGACAAGGCACACCACGGGACTGCGATCCAGCCCCAGCGAGGTACCGACCGCCGCTGGCATGCCCCAGCCGAGGATCGCACTGCGTGTGAACAGATATTGTCGAGCTGAGGCCGAATTGAGGCATGCGCGCACGTGCGGAATCGTGACAGGGGCCTCGTCGACGATCGGGACGCCCGGTCCGACCGCCCGGATCGTTTCGAATGCCGCGACGAAGGGCGTCGTCGTCGGCGCGTTGAACTCGCGGGCCGAGCGTTCAACGGCCTCCGTGCGACGCGCATCGCGCTCGAGAATCGCCGCTTCGCGCAGCCTCGCGATCGCTCCAGCCTCCGGTTGAATTTTCCTTGCAAGCATCGGCAGCAGCGCTTGAAGCGAAAGCCGCAGATCGCCGACGAGACCCAGCGTCGTCTGGTGGACCCGGCCGACCTGGTGGCCGTCGCCCGTCAGCTGGAAGAGCTGGCAATGCGGCGGGACGGCGGGGCCTTCCGAATAGGGATAGGTGATCAGCGAATGACCGCCGAGAAGGAGGACGGCGTCGAAAGGTGCGAGTATCTCCCGGATTTCAGAAGCCTTCGGCGGCAGTGGTCCTCGCCACTGAGGATGGGCAGTCGGAAACGGGATGTGGCCAGGCCATGACGCGCCGAAGACCGGTGCGCCGAGTGCTTCGGCAAGCGCCACGGCTTCGAGGTCGGCATCTGCGGCGAAGACCTCCTCGCCAGCGACGAGCGCGATGCGACCATGCGTTAGCTCCGCCAGCGCGGTTGCCAGCACGTCAAGCATGTTGGCCACGGAGCTGCGCTCGATTCTCGATGCCTCACCGGCGCCCATGATCGTGCGACGCTCCATCGTGTCGACCGGCAATGACAGGAACACCGGACCGGCTGGCCCTGTACGGCAGTCTTGCAAAGCGCGGCGCAACAACATGGGGATGTGCTCGGGATGGCGGATTTCTTCCGCCCACTTAACGTTCGGGCGAGCGATCCCGACGAGATCGCCGTAAAGCAATGGATCTGTTACGCCGTGCCGTGTGTCCTGCTGTCCGGCAGTGACGACGAGCGGGGTATTCGCCATTTTCGCGTTAAGAATTGCGCCGATCGCATTGCCGAGGCCACCAGCCGTGTGAAGGTTGACCAGTCCCGGCCGGCCGGACGCCTGCGCATAACCGTCCGCCATGGCAACCACCGATGCCTCATGGAGGCCTAGAACATAATCTATGCCGGCGATGTCCGTCAGCGCGTCCAATAGCGGTAGCTCGGTCGTCCCCGGATTACCGAAGACATAACGCACCCCTTCGCTTTGCAGCACCTCTACGAACAGATCTGCGCCGCGCCGCTCGCTTGTACTCAGTGGTCTCGATGACATGGAGGCAGCCCTTAAAATTGTTGATCGTGAAAAAGTCTAGCCCTACCCGCTGCGTACGCGATTGCGAATTCGTAAAACATCGCGTTAAATAAAGCACGGGATTTCCCATTAACCATCTTTTGCGCAATCCAATGTCCACTAAACTCGACGCGCTTGATATTCGTATCCTTCGTGCACTTCAGCGCGATGGCAGACTGCAAAACCTGCAACTTGCGGAGACGGTGGGACTGTCGCCGTCGCCTTGCCTCAGACGGGTACGGCGGCTGGAGGAAGCGCGGGTCATCGAGCGCTACGTAGCCTTGCTCAATACCAGCGCGATCGGCTTGGGGCTGACGGTGTTCGCGCGCATCTCGCTGGTGTCACAGGATGCAGAAACCGTGGAGCGCTTCGCTGAAACGATGCGTCAGTTACCACAGGTCCTCGAGTGTTACATCATGGCCGGCGAATGCGATGCCCTGCTACGCGTCGTCGCCGCTGACATCGACGCCTATCGGCAGTTCCAGAGCACGCATCTGACCCGGTCCAACGGCGTGCAGACGGTGAAAACCGACATACCGATGCAGAAGATAAAGCAGTCCACCGAATTGCCGATCTAACGCCCGAAGAGTCCGCCCGAACAGTCCGCCCGAACAGTCCGCCCAGACGAGCGCATGACTACGCTTGTCAAGCAATCCTGGATAACTGAATGTTTCGTCCCGGCAATGGATGTACGCAAGCGCGTGAACCACACGTGCCGGCGCTTGCCAAGCGCATCGCCCGGCAATCTGATGTGCACCCTATGCACAGCCGGGCTTTAAGGCGACACGCCAAGCCTAAAAATTGAACTAAAAATTAAGCGCACGACTTGGCATCGCCAAGCACGCCGTCGGATCGCATCAAATCATTCCTCTCCCGTTCCCGTCGATAGAATCGCTCCGACGTGACGATAAGCGCGCCCGGTTTAACTTCCCGACACTAAGGCTTCCGATGAACAGTCTAAAACTTGCCATGGCGCTCGTCGCTCCGCTTTTTGGAATGACCGCACTCGCAACTGCGGCAATCGGGCAAGCGGACATTCAACGCTATGCGACGGAACCGATGTGCAAGACGATGGACCCGCAAACCCGCATCGAAGCCACCGCTCGCGAGCAGATCGCTAAAACGCCACGCGGACGTTTCGCTTATTACAGGCTCGGCAAAGGCAGCCCGCTCGTGCTTGTCACAGGCTTTCGTGCGACGTTGACCGAATGGGATGCGGCCTTTCTCACCGAACTGGCGAAGCACCACGATGTGATCGTCTTCGACAATCGTGGCGTCGGCCGCTCGGAGGCCGATACGAGCACGTTCTCGATCGGCGACATGGCGGGCGATACGGCCGCGCTGATCGATGCGCTGCATCTGCAAAAGCCGACAGTCCTCGGCTGGTCGATGGGCGGCGCGATCGTGCAACAACTGGCCATCGATTCGCCCGCGTCGCTGGGCAAGATCGTGCTGTTGAGCGCACCGGCGCCCGGTCGCGTCGGCACGCCCATCTCGCCACACGTTGAAGCGACGTTGTCCGGCAAGCCCGGCGTCGCGTTGCGCGACGTCATAAGCGTGCTTTTTCCGGCCGCCGATGTGAGCAACGCCGTGCGCTGCTTCAGGCAGGACATGTTTACGCCCACGGACTATGGCAGGCATCCGATTTCCTTCAAGCAGGACATGTTGACGCCCACCGACCACGGCAAGCACCCAATTCCCAGCGCCGTCACGGCAGGTCAAACCGAAGCGCTGCATAGCTGGGAGTCAAACGACAAGGCCGCTAAGGCGCTGCGTTCCGTGCTTATCCCGACGCTCGTGATGAGCGGGAACGACGATGCGGTCGTCCTTCAGAAAAACGCAGAAGCGTTGCAGCAGTTGCTGCCGAATGCCCGCCTGCTGCTGGTCGATCGGGCCGGTCACGCGATGATGTATCAATACCCGCTAGCGCTCGCACGCGCGATCAATTCATTTGCGGGCGAATGATACGCTAGCACGCCTGTGCTTCTCTTCAGGGCACTTTGCTCCTTGTCTTCGTGGCAACATCGTTCAGCCCCACCGCCCCTCCGGGTCCGCGTACGTCAAGTGCCTACTCTTCCCGAACGAGACCTTGACCGATCAATGCATCGACCGTCCGACAGGCACGCGAAAAGAGGTTAATCACGGTTCGGATCGGCATACGCAGCACTTCCGCCGTCTGCTCATAGGTCATACGTTCCGCAGCAACAAGCAGCATCACTACCCGTTGCGGTTCAGGCAAACGTTCGACTGCGCCGATGATCCGTGTATGCACAAGCGGTGTATCGAGGCCTTGATCACCCCTATCGTCGATGTCCTCTATCAAATCGTTATCCCGCTCCGACTTGAAACGTTTGCGCATGTTGTGTGCACGGAATTCGCCGACCCACGTGGAATGTACGATTGAGAACATCCAGCTGAGCGAAGCCGTTTCGACGCGCAACTGATCCGCGCGCTCCAGTGCACGCAGACAGGCACGCTCGATGAGATCTTCCGCGCAACGCTTGTCGCCTGTGAGGCGGAATGCAAACGACCACAACCGCGGCAAGAGGTCGAGTAGCGGGACGGGCAAGTGGGCACAACTCATCGGTCAACACTCCTGTTCTTGCTCGCCGCACCGTGCACCCTACGGAAAGCAGGCCGTCCTTGCCAGGGCCATGGGACGCTGTCTCAAACTGCCTGATTACCCTTCTGCTTGCAGGGTTGCGCCAACGAGGTCATTCGGAAACAGCGTGTCCCGCTTGAGCCAGCATTGTCACCCGACCGAACCTTCCATCTCCCGGGGAAGTCTCTTGTGCAGTCGAATAGCTAACTGTAACTTCAAGGGTGATCTCCGAGGTAGCGAAGATTTTTTGCACCTGATGTGAGTTAAATCGACGTCCTTAGCCAATTTCACAGCGGATAGCAATTTTCCTCATAGCCAGCACCAACTACAGCGCCAGATATCCATTTAGGAAACCTGGATAAATATAAAACCATCGGCACGTCATGACCGCTTGCCCCTGATCAGCGCCGCCACGCCGTATCGCGTCGACTCGCCGAGCAAGCCGATACACAATGACAGCGTCATGTCACACCATCACGTGGAATAACGCGTGAACGCAGGCTGTTCTTGCTGCATTGCCGTCCACCTTCACGCTTGTTGCGGTTCGCTTCCGACGGCGGCTATTTCGCCCGTCCGTCTACATCCGCACCACGAAGTCATCTCTCGGCAGGGCATGGGAGTGCAAGCATCGCGAACCTCACGCAGGAAGGCATGATGATGCTAACCGTCACGCACGAGCACGAAGGCAGCGAAGCGTCCCATAGCGTGGGATTGCTCAAAGGAATATTGCCTAAGAGCTAGCTGAGCACAAGTTGCAGCGTCGGCGACGCTGCCAGTGGCTGTCATGGCCTTTTCCTCGGCGAGCGATGACCGGACTCGTTGTCGGCGGGCAATAAGGCAAAAGACACGCCACCGTTTCGGCTCGCCATGTGCCGCATGGACATGGCCTGCCTCACGAAGGAGGAAAGCGGATCTAGCACTTTGAGACGCTATGGATTTATTAATAAATGCGCATGGTTATTTTCGTAGACTGAGCGGCAACCGCGTCCGCGATGGCTCATGCCACTGGACGGTCGCCTCGAACTGTTGCCGAGTGTTTTCATGTCTAAATTGCCGCCCGCCGATTCGTCGCCCGAAGTCGCGCTTATGCCTCACTCCTCCGCACGCGAAGATCTGACGCCAGACGTCCATGTCGAAGTTGACTGGGCACTCCACGAACTATTCTTTCGACGCGAGATGGCCAAACTCGTCGGACGGTATTCGAACTCGACTGAAACGCTACGAGAGGTCTTTCATTTGTTGTCGGAGTTTCTTGGCTTGAATCGTGGAAGACTTTTTCTCTTTGACCCTGTGCGCAGAAAGCTGGTTCTTCGATGTGCATACGGATTGACACACGACGAAATGGAACGAGGCGTCATCTCGCCTGGAGAGGGGATGACCGGAATCGCGTTTGAGTCTGGTCAGTTGATGATCGTACCGGATATCGATGCGGAACCGCGCTGCCTGTGGCGTACCGTGGCTCGCAGCGCGCTTCCGGCCGGTACCATAGCGATGTTCTTCGTGCCCGTTCCGGTTAGCGGTCAGACGAGAGGCGTTTTTTGTGTCAATCGTTTTCGGGGTATCTCGCGCACGCTCTCCGCCGATCTGGAAATCCTGAGCGAGGTCGCGTCACAGGCCTCACAACTGCTTCGGCTCGATGATCTCGTAGCGGAACGTATCCAGATCCGGACAGCCGCGCTCGAGCACCAGAATCCCGCGAGCCTTGACCCGCACGATAAAAGGATGCCGGGCTTCGGCGTAATCGGTGAGTCTGCCAGGATTCGTACCGCGATCCGCCAGATTGAACAGGTTGCGCCAAGCGATGCAACGGTCCTTTTGCTAGGTGAGTCCGGCACGGGCAAGGAACTGTTTGCGCACGCCGTACACATGGCGAGTTCACGCCGCAACGCTCCGTTTATCAAGCTCAACTGCGGCGCGGTACCCGAGATGCTTTTCGAGTCCGAACTGTTCGGACATGAAAAAGGCGCGTTTACCGGTGCGACCAGCGCTCGCCAGGGGCGTATCGAGGAGGCGCACGGCGGAACGCTGTTTCTGGACGAGATTGGGGACCTGCCTTTGAGCCTGCAGGTCAAGCTGCTCCGCACATTGCAGGAAAAGACCGTGACCCGTGTGGGCGGGCGGCGCGAGCAGCACGTGGATGTACGCATCGTCGCTGCCACCAACCAGGATCTGCGCAAGCGCGTGGGTGAAGGAACGTTCCGACTCGATCTGTTTTACCGGCTATACGTTGTTCCTCTGACCCTTCCCTCGCTTCGGGAACGTCCCGAAGACATTCCGCTATTGATCCAACACTTCCTGCAGGATGCCAGCAGGCGGTTCAAGAAAGACGTGCGGCTTTCGGACAAAGCGCTGACCGGTTTGATTCGATATACGTGGCCCGGAAATGTGCGACAGGTGCAAAACGTCGTTGACCGCCTGACACTGCTGACGGAAACGTCGGTCATCGATGAACGGGATGTCGCGTCGGTTCTCGAAGCAGAGGGCTACGCCATGATGCCGGTCCCGGAAGCGATGCTATCCGACAAGGCAGAACGAACGACATTTTCCCGTCAGATCAGCGACGAGCAGCGAATATACATCGTCGACGCATTGACGCAGGCGGGCGGCGTGAAGTCACGCGCGGCACAGCGCCTTGGATTGACGCTGAGCCAGTTGAACTACCGGATACGCATACTGGGCATCGATGCCGATATCGACCACTGAGCCGCGCCAGGACGCGTCCGCACCGGCAGATGCGTTGGCCGGGCAGTAATGGATTGACTTAACCGTTTGTGCATTTATTAATAAAGTCCTTGTGCCCGGGACATGTGGTTGAGTGGAATTTTTTAGTCTGAGTCCTCAAACACAGTGGCTGCAGGTCGCGTCATCCTGCAACAGGCAGCAACTGGCGCGCTATTTGCTCAAGGTTTCTTTCGCTAGCTATCGACTACCCGATAAACGGCGGTAGTCTTTTGGGCATCGGTCATTTGACCGATGCCCTTGCGACGTTTTACCTGAGATTCTCTCTCTGAGGCTGCCCTCAGCTAAATCAGGATCCGCCATTCGCGCTGCCGTACACCATCATTCTCTACCGTCCAAAAAACGCTCGGGTCCGGTGGGTTGTTTCAAAGCGGCCCCTTCTGTCTATCGATGGATCGGCCAGCTACGGCAGGCCCGTTTCGAGAGATGCGGCCTCGCTGTAGCGTCCATGCCATCTTTGGGGTGGTGATGAATTTGAATAAGATGGTGTGAGTTGAATCGACGTCTTGGCCTCATGCGCCGACTACCCCCGCTTAATGCGCTTCGTGCTTTCGATGCGGCAGCTCGTCAACAGAGCATTTCTGGTGCGGCACAGGAACTGCACGTGACCCACGGTGCGGTGAGCCATCAAATTCGCCAGCTTGAGCGTTGGCTCGGCAAAACGCTGTTTGTGCGCCATGCGGCCGGCGTACGGTTGACCGCTGAAGGGCAAAGCCTGAAGCAGGCGGTCGATCATTCATTTTCGATGCTGGCAGCCTGTTGCGCCGAGATCACAACCCAAGCGCCGATTACCGAAATCGTGCTCGGCGCACCCAGCAGCATCTTGTCAAACTGGCTTATCCCCCGGCTTGACCGGTTCGAGACGGCCTATCCAGACACCCGCGTCCGCTTGCAGACGATTACGACGATAGGCGACCTGCAACGACATGTCGTCGATTGCGCGATTGTCAGTGACCGAAACTGGCCCGCGGATGTCGAGGTAGTGAAACTCGTTGATGAAACGGTCGGCCCCATCTGTGCGCCGACGTGGCCTCATCGCATTGCAACGCCGGCGGATCTGATCGGGCAGGCGCTTCTACACACTACCTCGCGTCCGGACGCGTGGATAGAATGGGCATCGCGGAACGGGGTCGAACCAGCGATGTTTGCTGAGGGACGTCGATTCGACGACTCGTCGTTGCTCCTTGAAGCAGCGGCGGCTGGTCTTGGGGTTGCGATTGCTCCGACGTTGATCGTCAAGCGCGAACTGGCACAAGGAAGACTAATCGCGCCGCTTGGCTTCGGACCGAGCGATGCCGTCTTCGCTTTCTGCACGATGCGCGGCAGGTCGGACAAAGCACTTTCCAGTCTCCGTGAGTGGCTGGAAGACGAGAGAGCGACGTTTCACCGCTGCAGCCAGATCTGACGCTCGTGCGGCCAGTCTAGCGAAGAAAAGTTCGAGGGCGCCCAGTTGAATCGATACGAGCATGCGCCGCCAGACCGGTGCGCGCGAAAGCGTGAAGCGTGAACGCGACTTCCGACGACGCGTTGGCAGACAGCACTTTAGCCATGAAAACACCCGGCGACAGTTCGAGGCGGCTGTCCAGCAATGTGACCCGTTCGGACGCCGTTGCCATTCAGCTTTTCAAAAACAACAATGCGCGTTTACTAACAATTCGGTAGGGCCTTGGCGCCTTGAACCCGACTTCCACCTCCGCGCAATCGCTCGCGAAGCAAGCCGCGCCAGCACGCTATAGAGCGAATCGAGGGATGGCGCGTTCTTTGCATATGCTCCCCGGCAACGACGCGGCATTGGTTGCTCATTGAAATAGATGTTGTCCGTCAGTTATATCTTCGTTCACATCGGTATCGTACAGAGAAGCGCGCCCAGCATCGCTGATCGCTAACAGACTTGGAGAGAACCACGCCTATGGCAGACAGACCAGGTGATGCGAGCCGTAATAGCCCTTTCGAGGCGATGGCACCGTCCTATGAACGCTGGGCCGATCCCGTCACGACCGCATGGGCCGTCCCGGCGCTGGAATCGATGGGTGTGGCTAAGGGAATGCGACTGCTCGATATTGGAGCCGGCGCGGGCGGTCCTGCCGTTCTGGCTGCGGCGCGAGGGTGCGAGGTGGTCGCCATCGATAACGCTCCCACCCTGGTCCGGCGCCTGCGGCAACGCCTCTCACCCTTTCCGCAGAGTCGGGCAGAAATGCGCAGTCTTCACCACCTCGACTACGAGTCGGCCAGCTTCGACGCGGTGATGTCACTCTTCTGCGCTGCGTTTTTTGCCGAGGGGCCGGATATCTTCCGGGAGATGGTGCGGCTGACTCGGCCCGGTGGCTCGGTCTGCCTCGTTAACTGGACCACGGAGTACGGCGGCCCCCAGTTCAAAGTGCTGTCACAAGCCCTGGAGACGCTGGGTGGTCATGGGGATCTGCCCACTTCCCCCGGGGTATCACGGCTCCTCTCAGCGCCGGAGCTGAAGCAGGCTTTGCTGAACGCCGGCTGCGACGAGGTAGCGGTGGAAGCCGTGGAAGTTTCCTGTCCCTTGCCCGATCCGTTCGGTTTCCTGAAGGAACTGGAAATCTGGTTTGCTTCCGTGCCTGCCTTTCGCGGACTCACACTGACCGATAAAGAGCGGTTGCAGCCGTGCCTCGAAGAGGTATTCAAGGATATTCCCATGCGCAATGGTATTCATGCGCTTCCCGCGATTGCCCACGTCGCGATTGGCAGAGTCTAATTCCAGCCGCGTCGAGCCAAGCAGTGCCGGCTGCAATCGTCGCCTTTTCGCCCAGTCTGGACCCCACTCGATCCGGGGCGACGATGAGCAAGAAGGATGGTGTCGATCCTTTTTTTACCCGGGAAAGCATGGGGCACACCGACGCCATGCATCTCGCTGGCCGGAATCCAGCTTGTCCGTTGCTCGCGCCCGCTTTGCATGCCGATCTCAGCGGCGTCCCTCCCATGCTGCTTCAGGCCCGCACGAACGAGGTGCTACTTGACGACTCCGCGCGACTCGCGGCACGCGCCCGTGATGCCGACGTCGATGTGATCCTCGACGTCACCGCCGGGGTGCCACACGTTTTTCAATTTTTTTCGGCATGCTCGACGAAGCCGTTTTCGCACCGTGACGTGAGACAAATTGACATGAGCGGCCTTGGAATTTGCGGCCCGCTGAAACGTCCGGGTGTTGATGCCCTACTGAGCGCGCTCCGTTTTCAGCCATTCGCGAAGGCTGCCAAGCGCTTTGTCTGACCGGCCGCTCATCGTGCAGAACGCGAACACGGCGCCGCTCGGTCCGAAGCCAAGTGGAGCGACCAGTCGCCCTTGCGAGAGCTCGCGCTCGACAAGTAGCGCAGGGGCGATGGCGACACCAAGGCAGGCAGCCGCCGCTTCGAGAAGCAAAGACAACTGGTCGAAGCGACGACCGTCCGCCACCAATGCCGGTTCAACCTCATTGCGGGACGCCCACTCGCTCCACGCGTTGAGGCGTGACGTTGTATGCAGCAGCGGTTGATCCAACAGATCCGCCGGCGTCGCAATGCCATGAGGCCAGTCCGGCGAGCAGACGGGTCCGACGGTTTCTTCGAAGAGGGTCGTGACCTCGACATCCGCCGGCCAGCTCCGGTCGCTAACGATCAGGCAATCGACAACCTGTCGCTGCAGGTCGTCCATCGTCGTGCTCGTCTGCAAACGGACTCGAACCTCGGGATGCGCCGTCTCGAATCGATCGAGCCGCGGGATCAGCCAGTTCATCAGAAAGCTGCCAGGCGCGCCCAACACGATTTCGGTGATCTGGGCCTGCCCCACAATCTCCGCGCAACTGGCCTCCAACAACGAAAAAATATGGTCGGTGGTCAGTTGCAGCTTTTGCCCTTCGGCGGTCGATCGTACGCCGCCCGCGTGGCGCACGAACAGTGCTTTGCCTAGCCATTGCTCCAGTTGACGAACCTGGTGACTCACCGCACTATGGGTTACGTGCAGTTCCTGCGCGGCCGCCGAAAAGCTGAGCTGACGAGCCGCTGCGTCGAAGGCACGCAGCGCATTGAGTGGGGGTAATTGGCGCATGGGCTAAATCAAAGCTCAAGCAGCTTTGCGCCGCATGTCGCTCACGGACAACCATATCGCCGAAACCAGAAAGTAAATGGCGCCTACTGCGGCATAACCTGCCACCCTGGCGATCGCTTCAGGTGCCGGCGCGTAGGCCTGGGTGATAAAGAAGCCACCCGCCAGGGCCGACTGGGCGCCGCTCAGAATCATGGCCCATTGCGCACCGGACTCCTTCCACCGGCGCACGGCGGTGCCGAGCTGGAGTAACCCCGAGAGGACGGCCCAAACGCCAAATACCCCGAGCATGCCGGCCATGCCAGCCTTCAAAGCCACGATGACCGCAACGGTCGCCGCAAGACTCACGATTACATTGATCGCTTGCGTCCGGTTTTCGAGCGATCCACCGCTACGCGACATATCGATGTAGTTGGCGAGCGCATCCCATGCAGGATAGACGACGAACAGGGCGGCTGCGATGTCCGGCGAACGTCTGCCCACACCAAACGCAAGCGCCACCCAAACGACGGAAAACGCGGTCCGCAAAAAGTAATAGCGTTTTAACCATCTCTGCTTTTCAGCACGCGAAAGATCCGCTCTGCGATCTGGCATTTCAGTTCCTTTGGCAATTTGTAGAATAAGGTTCGGATCTCCTGGCGCGCGCGGATGTCGTCACCAACGGGATAATAATCACAGACGAGGCGCTGCAACGGTATCGGTCGAATGACCGATACCGTTGCATCTTTTCAGGCGCGAGGAACGTGAAGCTCGTCTAACCCCTTCCGCAGTAACGCCTGATGACCGGCCGATCCATCGACGGGCAAAAGCGTTCGTCTTGCAATCATCCACTTGCCATCGGACCGCACGAGCTCCCAGCGATTCACAACAACGCGGTGAATCCTGTATCCATTTGATACACCATGGTTCGGCAAATCGCGCGCTTTACCCTCGTGATCGAGGTGAACGATCTGCAGGTAGGACGTCACCACGGCGACATCGCCTCGCAGATCGATCAAAGGCAGGCTGGTGAAATGAGCGAGGCCGGCGCGAATCGCTGCGTGGTGCTCGGGTTTCTCGATGAATGCGGCGATATCTTTAGCGCCTTTCGCGCCATCCAGCGTCGGACCACGATCGAACACGCTGTTTTCGCGATAAACGGAAATCGTGTAGTCGGCAGCGCCTGTATCGGCACTTGGCGGATGCGATGCGATAAGCTCGTATATGGCGAGCTTATCTTCGACAATTTGCAGTCTACGTTGCAGTTCGGTCAAGCCAACGGAATTCATATTCGACCTCTCTCCGTTTTGGACAACGTTCAGGGGGGCGATCGGCCAGATAGTCTTCGGTTAGCTTATCGACTGCGGCGCGTGCGGCAACGTCCTGTTCTGAGCGACGTCGTGATTGACCCACAGTGTCGCGCCCTCCGACGCCAGCAGTTCATCGACCTTGTCCATCGACGCTATCGACTGCAGTGCATTCGCATTGAACGCCGGAACGCAGCGGCAACGAAAGTTGCGTCGATTGTGGGCGACATCGCCGCTTAACAGAATACGACCTGCGTCAGGCAGCGTGACAAGCAGCGAACAATGGCCGGGCGTATGACCAGGCGTAAAGATGATGCGCACCGCACTATCGCCAAATACATCGTGATCGCCGTCAATCAGCTCGATCTGGTTGTCGCGTAGCGAATCGTACAACTCAGGCCGGAAGCCATAGAGGTCTGGGTTTTCGCCAAACATCGCATCATATTCGGCTTTCTGGGCAATCCATTTCGCGTGTTTGAACAGCCGGCAATTGCCAACGTGATCGTAGTGAGCGTGCGAGATCGCGAGCGTGCCGATTTCATCCGGTTTCACACCTATCTCATGCAATTGCGACACCACCGTTCGCTTCACTGTGCCGCGAATGCCGTGAGCAATGACGCGCCCTTCCGGCTCTTCGATCAGATCGTCCTGGGTACCGGTGTCCCAAAGCATCCATTCGCCACGATGCCGAATCAGATAGACGTTGCAGCTTAGTGTCATCGGCTTGCCGACATCGACACCCGGAGAATAGATCGACGCGTCGTCGACCTGGGCAATGCCGCCGTCGAGAATATAGAGTCGTTCAATTGCCGTTTTGTCGTGCATCATGATTTCCTCGCTCTTGAGCACGTTCGCCGCTGTAGCCACGGCGAACATCTTCGGTTTGAGAAAGTCCGCGTAACCTCTTACCGTGGTTCGTCAAAACAAGATTCGCAGGTGGGCCATCACAGCGGTATCGGTCAAACAACCGATACTGCTGTGATAGTGATGGCCGTGCATTTTTTTATCATCCTGGTCGCTTTGGGAAGAGAATGCCTTCCTTGATTCGGCTCCCCGGTTTGACACGATCGCCCCGACGCAAGCTCCAACCCTGTTCTCCAGATGTGCCAGGTAATAATTGCGACTCGAGCATCTTGCCAGGCATCACCGCAGACAGCAGGTTGGACACGTTGTATATCGCTTCGAGCAGCGTATAGGGCACAGTATCCAGCCGGTCGTTCGTTACTGGCCCACCTTGACACTCATTCCGCCGTCCGCCATCACGACCGATCCGACCATAAAGCTGGCTCGCTCAGAAGCGAGAAATAACACGACCTCCGCAATCTCTTCAGGCTCAGCTGCGCGCTTGATCGGCGCGCCTTGCCCGTGGGCGGCTAACGCTGCGACGCCATTGCCCTCGGCAGCCACCGGATTGAGGATATTCGTAAGCACATCGCCGGAGCCGACGGCATTGACCCGAATGCCGTATTCGACCGCTTCCAGTGCGAGCGTCCGCGTAAGTTGCGCAAGTGCCCCTTTGGACGCAGCGTAAGCGGCGATCGCAGGAAACGCAAAATACGACGCGTAGGAAGCCACATTGACGATCGCGCCCGAACGTTGACCGATCATGGCCTTCATCGCTTCGCGCGAGTGCAGGAAAGCGCCGGTCAGGTTGACGTCGATGATCCGCTCCCAATCGGCTCGCGACATATCCACCACCAGTTTGTTGATGATGATGCCCGCATTGTTCACAAGCAGATCGAGCCGCGAAAATCGTTCAATCGCGAGCGACACCGCTTTTTCCGCGCTCCCGTCCGCGGAAATGTCGGCGACGAGCGGCACGACGTTGGGCTCTGCCAGCGCCTCGACCGCTGGATCGATATCCTCGGCCACCACACTTGCTCCACGAGCCACGAGCAGCTTCGTGACCGCTCGTCCAATGCCGCTTGCCGCTCCGGTGACGATCGCGACCTTACCTTCGACTTCGTTCATACCGTACATGTCATTTCCTCGAACCAGATTGTTTGGCAAGCTAAGCATCAGCTTGATATAGCAGGAGTAAATGTACGTGTGCCGGGCAACGCTAGCCATGGCTGCCGTTCTCGCACCCTTGCCTAAAAATATCAAATGAATAAACGGGGCTGCATATTGGCTAATATCGGCTATCGCGATGTAACGACACCAGAGGATGACGAATGCTTGCGCGACAAAGACGGATAGTCGGGTTGATCAAACGGCTCGCGCCTAACGAGGGATACACCGCCTCCATGCTGGAAGGCGTCAGCTTCATGCGCTCGAACCGTTCGCTCGGCCGCACGCAGGTCCTGTACGAACCGTGCATCGTGCTCGTCTGCCAGGGCTACAAACGGGGGTTTCTTGGCAACGAGGTTTTTCTCTACGACGCGAATCACTATCTGGTGCTGTCCGTGCCGTTGCCGTTCTCGACAGAAACCGAAGCCACGCCTGACGAGCCGTTTCTTGCCGTGACGCTCCGTCTCGATCCGGGCATGACCACCGACCTGATGCTGGCCGTGGATGCCACCGACACGGAACCGCGCGCGACGCCGCGAGGCATCTATTCCACGCCGTTCAACAGTCGGCTTTCGAGCGCGCTGCTGCGTCTGCTGGAGGCGCTCGGCTCAACGCTGGAGGCCCGGATCGTCGCGCCACTCGTTATGCGCGAAATATTCTTTCTGGTGCTGAACGGCGAGCAAGGCGACGCAATGCGCGCGTCGCTTGCCGCCACCGGACATTTCTCACAGATAGCGCGGGCGTTGCGACGCATCCATGCCGACTACGACACGCGTATCGATGTGGATGCCCTGTGCAGGGAAAGCGGCATGAGCGTCCCGACGTTTCACCGCCATTTCAAGGCGATGACTCACACGACGCCGATTCAGTATCTGAAGTCGACGCGTCTGCATCAGGCTCGCCTGCTTATGATCCGCACGGGGTTGACAGCGGCCGCCGCGTCGGCAAAAGTCGGCTATGAAAGCCCATCGCAATTCAGTCGCGAATTCAAGCGCCTGTTCGGCCGGGGGCCGAAGGAAGAGGTCGCACAAATGAAAACACCGTTCGCGTGGTCCGAGCCGATGCTTCAGACCGAATCGCCGTAGCCAACGCTTCCTGCGACACTGCCAGTCCCGCTGCTGACCACCTTAACGACGTCGCCACATCGCGTCGAACGAAAATCGACCGCTCGAACACGGCTTCGCTTGCAACGACCTTTCATCGCGTAAACCGCTTCGTGCACGCCATGCACGTGATCCAGCAAGAATTTTCTGTCTCTGCAACAATTGCAAAGTTCGCGCAGCGCTGCCGCGCGTCGCCGGTTTCGTACCGCGATCCGTACCGGTTCGCCGCCCCCGCCACTTCATGCAGAGCCCCGGTTTTGTCCGCACACGACCCCGCCCCCGATCTCACCCGCGTCGCCGATCAACCGATGTCCACCGGCCTGCGCTTCGCGCTCGTCGCCATCATGCTGTCCGTCGCGCTCGCGTCGATCGACACCGCGATCGCCAACACCGCTCTACCCGCCATCGGTGCCGATCTGCGCGCGAAACCGGCGGCATCGGTATGGATCATCAACGCGTACCAGCTCGCGATGGTCTCGACGCTGCTGCCGCTCGCCGCGCTCGGCGACATCATCGGCCATCGGCGTGTGTACATCAGCGGCATTGCGCTCTTCACCGTCGCTTCGCTGGGCTGCGCGCTGTCGCCGACCCTGGCGTGTCTCGCCGTCGCCCGCGTCGCGCAGGGCGTCGGCGCCGCGGCGATCATGGGTGTCAATTCGGCGCTGATTCAAACGCTTTATCCGCCGCATCGGCTTGGGCGCGGGCTCGGTCTGAACGCGCTCGTGGTCGGCGTGTCGTTCGCCGCGGGGCCGACCGTCGCTTCGCTGATTCTTTCGGTGGCGAACTGGCCCTGGCTATTCGCAGTCAACGTGCCGCTCGGCATCCTGGCTATTTCGTTTGCGCTGCCGGGCCTGCCGAAAACCGCGCGCGGCAAGCATCAGTTCGATCCCGTCGCGGCGGTGCTCAACGTCATCATGTTTGCCGCGCTGATCTTCGCGCTCGCGGAAGCCACGCAGCGCGCGTCGACACCGCTCGTGCTGACCGCGGCGGCCATTGCGCTGGTATTCGGCTTGCTGATGGTGAAGCGCGAGGCGGGACATCCGGCGCCGATGCTGCCCGTCGATCTGTTCAAGCGGCCGGTGTTCGCGCTTTCAGCCGTGACCGCCGTCTGTTCGTTCGCGGCGCAAGGGCTCGCGTTCGTGTCGCTGCCGTTTTATTTCGAAACGGTTCTGCAACGCAGTCAGGTCGAAACAGGTTTTCTGATGACGCCATGGTCGGTCGTCGTGGCGCTCGCAGCGCCGTTCGCCGGCCGGATGTCCGACCGCTATCCGCCGGGCCTGCTCGGCGCGATCGGGCTCGCGGTGTTGAGCGCGGGCATGGTGTCGCTTGCGCTGCTGCCGCCGCATCCGTCGGTACTCGACATCACGCTCAGAATGTCGTTATGCGGCGCGGGCTTTGGCTTTTTCCAGTCGCCGAACCTGAAGGCCATCATGGCGAGCGCGCCGCGCGAGCGCAGCGGCGGCGCCAGCGGCATCATCGCGACCGCGCGCCTGCTCGGACAGACCACGGGCGCTGCGCTCGTCGCGCTGAGCTTCGGTATTGCCGGCCGTCACGGGCCGACGCTCGCGCTCGCCACGGGCGCCGTATTCGCGGGCGCCGCAAGCATCGTCAGCGGCTTGCGGCTCTTCGCGCCGTCGCATCGCACGAAGCAGCGCGAAGGCGCCGAACCGCAGCCGCACGCTGCGCCGCCGGTGAAACCGCTCGGTCAGCGCGCGAAATAGTCCTTTACCGCGGCAATGAACGTGTCGATATCGGCACGCGAAACATCCTTATGCGTGACGAAGCGCGACGCGTACAGCATTTGCGTGAGGATGCCGCGCTCCTTGAGGAAGGCTTCGAGCGGCGCGCAATGCTCCTGCGGCACGTGCGCGAACACCATGTTCGTGGCCTGCGATTGAACCTTGATCGCGCCGATCTGCGCCAGACCGGCGGCCAGATGCGCGGCGTTGTCGTGATCTTCGGCGAGACGCTCGACTTGATGCTCGAGCGCGTACAGGCAAGCGGCCGCGAGCACGCCGGCTTGCCGCATGCCGCCGCCGAGCACCTTGCGCCAGCGATGCGCGCTTTCGAGCAGCGCCTTGCTGCCGACGAGCACCGAGCCGACCGGCGCGCCCAACCCCTTCGAAAAACAGATCGAGACCGAATCGAACGGCGCGCACAGCGCCTCGATCGGCTTTTGCGACGCGACCGCCGCGTTGCAGACACGCGCGCCGTCCAGATGCGTCGCGAGCCCGCGCTCGCGCGCGAACTGCGTCGCCTCGGCGACATAACCCGCGAGCAGCACCTTGCCGCCAATCGTGTTTTCCAGCGCAAGAAGACGCGTGCGCGCGAAGTGATCGTCGATCGGCTTGATCGCCGCGGCGATCTTGTCGAGCGGCAACGACCCGTCCAGCGCGTTTTCGATCGGCTGCGGCTGGATGCTGCCGAGCACGGCCGCGCCGCCGCCTTCGTACTTGTACGTGTGCGCGGCCTGGCCGACGATGTATTCGTCACCGCGCGCGCAGTGCGCCATCAATGCCGCGAGGTTGCTTTGCGTGCCGCTCGGAAAGAACAGGCCCGCCTCCTTGCCGGCGCGCTCGGCGACGGTCGCCTGCAGGCGCAGGACGGTCGGGTCGTCGCCCCAGACGTCGTCGCCGACCTCGGCGGACGCCATCGCGGCGAGCATGGCCTTGCCCGGCCGGGTAACGGTATCGCTGCGCAAATCGATCATGGGCTTTTCCTGTAAGGATGGCGGAAGTCGCGGCGCGCACGGGGCGCCGCGAACATGATTTGAATGCGCGAGTGTATCAATTCTTAACGATGCGAACCGCACGTAAGCCCGTGCGGTTCGCGAAGCAACGGGCGCCGCCTAGCGCGGCAGCCACGCCAGCGGATCGGCCGGACGGCCGTCCTGACGCACTTCGAACTGGATCGACCCGACGCCATTGCTGTCCTGACCGGCCTCGGCAACCGGCTGCCCTTGCGTGACGGCCTCGCCTTCCTGCACGAGCAGCTTGCTGTTCTGGCCGTAAGCGGTGATCAGCGAGTCGTTATGTTTGATGATGACGAGCGGCCCGTACGCGGGAATACCGGTGCCCGCATAGACGACGCGCCCTCCCGCCGCCGCCCTGACCGTCTCGCCGACACGCGCGCCGATCACGATGCCGTTCGTCTTGCCGGGCACGAAGCGCTTCAGTAGCGGCCCGCGCAGCGGCCAGGTCAGGACGCCCTGCTGCGCCGCGGCCGACGAAGGCGGCTGCGGCGCGCCGACCGGCGGCACCGCGGCCGCGCCCGGCGTGAGCGACGGCGGCGACACGCGCAGCACCTGCCCCGGCGTCACCGACGTCTCCATGCTCATGCCGTTCCAGGTCGCGATGTCTTGTGGACGCTGGCCGAACGCGCCCGCGATGCTTTGCAGCGTATCGCCGGGGTTCACACGGTAGAACCCCGCCGGCACACCGGTCGACGCGGCGCCGCCGGTCGCCGGACGCGCGCCGATGGTGGTGGGCGGCGGCGAAGTGCTCTCCCATGGCGGCGCAAACGACGAGCATGCGGAGAGCATGGTCGCCAGCGAAAGGAGAATCCAGGCTTGCGTATGTGCGGTATGCCACTTGCCGGTCATTTTTAATGATCCTCGACACGGTCCGAAACAAACGTTGAAAAACCATTATGCCGTCGCTCGATGGGAGTCGTCACGCGCGGCGGCGCACGAACTTCATGAACTTTAGCGGTGTCGTGTCGGGCATTCCTACATGCTTGCCGCGCATGCGTCGCGAGACCGACGTGTTTCTCGCGCATGTCGAGAATCCCGGGCGGGGCGACTCGTCAGATCAGCTTGCATCGTTTGCATTGCAGATCAATTAGCGTCGGTCGCTTCTACCTGTTGATGCTTTACCTGGCACCGCTTTACGTGTCGGATTTCACACACCTTCACAATCTACACACTGCCTTCAGATTCGACGACGAGAATACGCGCCTCACCGACCGGGTGCGCGACATGCTCGGTGCCGACCGACGCATGAAACACATCTCCGGTTTCGAGCATCGTCGACTGCTCGACGCCGTTTTCGCGGTAGCGCATCTCGACGCGGCCATCGAGCACGGCGAACACTTCTTCGCCGTCGTTGATATGCCACGTGTATGGTCGATCGGTCCAATGCAGGCGCGTCGTGATGCCGTTCATGGTCGCGATATCGAGTGCGCCCCAAGGACGTTCAGCGGTAAAGCTGCGGCTGCGAATGATCTTCATGGTAGCCAGGCCTGACGATGATGTTGCAAGCCCACCCATTATAGGGGCCGCAAAGCTCGACGCCCGCCGCCTGCGGATTCGTGCGACCATTGCTTCCCACCACCGCTCGCCTATACTGGTTCAAGCTGCCGCAATGCACAGCGGGCGAGCAAGCCGCCGCAATGTCCTGTCCATGAGGAGTTCGAGCATGAACAAAGCCATGTTTCTGGCTGTGCAGCTCAGTGTCGACGATGTTGCGTCGTCACGCAGTCTCGTCGAACTGTTGAACACGCATCTCGTGTTCGCGGCGGATGTCGCCGAGGCCGCCGACGCACTCGTGCAGCTTGCCAGCGTGTCGCGCCTGTCGAGCGGCGTCGAACCGACCGTCGAGATTCCCGCTGTTGCGATCGAACGTCTGCGCGATGCGCTCGACACATTGAGCGGCTACGACGAATCATGGCTCTTCGCACTCGAACCGAGCCACGCGCTATTCGACGAAATTACGCGCCCGCAACGCACGCTGCACTAGCCCGCCGCTTCATCGGCCCCGCTTGAACCAGAAAAAGTCTCCTTACGTTGCAGCATCGACCCATTAGTTAGCTATCCGCACGAATATGGAGGTGATGCCTTGAAGCTGCTTCTGAACCGGCGCCGTACGGTGCCCGCCGCCGATGGCATTACGCATCTGGTGCGTATCGATCGCAACGCCTCTTTATCGGCCGATGCGATCGTCGATGCGCCTGTGCACGATGCGCCGCCCGCTGCGTCCTCCGCGTCCGGACAGGCGGCCGAACGGCCCGTGCGGCCAGTGGCGACCTTGCATCCGATGCCCGCGATGCCGTCGCAATCGAACGGCCGCATCGCCCATTTCGCCGATCCCAGGGAGATCGAGTGGCTTGTCGAAGCCGGCGCGCTGACGCCGTTTCGCGTATTTCGCGCGTTCGACTATTCGGTGAGTCTGCTGTTTCACGCGAAGGAGTTGAAGTACTACGTCGCGCTATATCAGGACGGCACACCGTGGCGCGCATTGCGAGCGAACGACCTCGATGCGGCGCAAGGCATCTTCTTCCAGTTCGAGCAGCAGGCGATGCGCCTTGCCGACGGACAAACGCGCCGCGTGCAGCTCGAAGCGCAGAACGAGCAGTTGACGAAGATGATCGCGCAATCGGAGGCGCAGGCCGAGCAGTTGCGTAAGGCGCTGCAGCGATCGTCAACCCAGGAGCAGGCGGTAACGAGCCGCCAGCATCAGGTGCGCCGCGAGGTGGCGCAACTGGAAGCGCAGCGCGTCGCGGCGCAAGCACAGTTGAACAAGGCGCACCGGCAGATCCACCAACTCGATCTGGCCGCGCACGACGGCGTGCCGCATCTGACAAGCCGCTAGCTCGCGCGGGCGCGCCGGCAAGCGCACGGCGAGCGCACATGAAACGACGCCGGCCAGATCGCTCTGGCCGGCGTCGTTCTTCGTTCTGTTTCGTCGACCCGGCGGCATTCGCCCGCCGCGCCGCTTACCTCGGCATTCAGTGGCCTGCTTGCGACGTGCCGCCTTCCTGCGCACCGTAACCGCTCGTGTCGCCGTGAGCCACGGCGTTTTGCGCCTTTTGCGCCTGCAGGCGCGCTTCGGCCGCCTGGATGTTGCGCGGATATTCCTGACGGTCGCTCAGCGGGTCGTAGCCGGCGTTTTCCAGCGCGATCAGTTCGGCGCGCACTTGCGCGCGCGTCAGCGGCTGGTTCGACTGCGAAGACTGCGCGAACGAAACAAGCGGAGCGGCCAGAAGCGTGGCGACCAGTACTGCCGGAATCAGCGTTTTCATGACTTATAACCTCCGAGACTTTTTGTTGTCGGTATGCCGGGAACATGAAGTTCGGGGCGTTGACAGAAGTCTACGGGAGGGCTCCCCTAGGGTAAATACCTAGTCAGGCGATACACCATTTCTATTTCAACAATAATTGCGCAGTCAAATAATGATTTTTCTTATCCTATATTTTGCGGCGCAACAATAATGGGCCCAAGCCGCCCGCAGCAGAAAAAACGGCGGCGCCACCGTGTAGTGGCACCGCCGCCGTCTTTACGCTTCACGCCGCGAAACACACGCCGGCCAACGAACCTGCCTCCTGCTCAAGCCCACTCGGCGTGAAAGCTGCCCGGCTTGTCGATGCGCTCGAACGTATGCGCGCCGAAGAAATCGCGCTGCGCCTGCACGAGGTTCGCCGGCAGCCGCTCGGAGCGATAGCCGTCGAAGTACGCGATCGCCGACGAGAACGCCGGCACCGGCACGCCCGCCGCGACCGCCGCCGTCACGACGTCGCGCAATGCGCCCTGGTAGTTCGCCGCGATGTCGCGGAAGTACGGGTCGAGCAGCAGGTTCGCCAACGCCTTGTCTTTCGTATAGGCGTCCGTGATCTTCTGCAGGAAACGCGCGCGGATAATGCAGCCCGCCCGGAAAATCTTCGCGATCGTGCCGTAGTCGAGATCCCACTTGTACTCTTCGGACGCCGCGCGCAATTGTGCGAAGCCCTGTGCGTACGAAATCACCTTGCTGAAGTACAGCGCGCGGCGCACCGACTCGATAAACGCCTCGCGATCGCCGGCGAACGGCTTCGGCTTCGGCCCTTCAAGCACCTTGCTCGCGGCCACGCGCTGTACCTTCAGCGACGACAGCACGCGCGCAAACACGGCTTCGGTGATCAGCGGCAGCGGCGCGCCGAGGTCGAGCGCGTTCTGGCTCGTCCATTTGCCCGTGCCCTTTTGCGCGGCGCGATCGAGAATGATGTCGACGAGATCCTTGCCGGTCGCGTCGTCCTT
Source organism: Paraburkholderia sp. 2C (assembly GCF_054589215.1). Classification (NCBI taxonomy): domain Bacteria; kingdom Pseudomonadati; phylum Pseudomonadota; class Betaproteobacteria; order Burkholderiales; family Burkholderiaceae; genus Paraburkholderia; species Paraburkholderia sp. 2C. Next base: position 250,165 of record NZ_BAAILL010000050.1, read on the forward strand.
CTTGCCGAAGATCTTCGACGTGATTTCGATCAGGTAACTGTCGAGTTCGCCCTTGTTCCACTCGGTATAGACGCGGCCCAGTTCCTCGTTCGAGAGGCCGAGCACCTGCTTGAGCACCGCATAGCTCTCGGCGATCAGTTGCATGTCGCCGTATTCGATGCCGTTGTGCACCATTTTCACGAAGTGGCCCGCACCGTCCGGTCCCATGTACGCGACGCACGGCTCGCCGTCGTCGGGCGCCTTTGCAGCGATTTCGGTCAGGATCGGCGCCACGAGGTCGTACGCGTCGCGCTGGCCGCCCGGCATGATCGACGGGCCTTTCAGTGCGCCTTCCTCGCCGCCCGACACGCCCGTGCCGATGAAGTGCAGCCCCGCTTTCGCGAGATCCTGGTTGCGCCGGATCGTGTCGGTGAAATGCGTGTTGCCGCCGTCGATCAGGATGTCGCCTTTTTCAAGCAGCGGCTGCAGCGCGGCGATCGTTGCATCGGTCGGCGCGCCGGCCTTGACCATCAGCAGAATGCGGCGCGGCTTTTCGAGCGACGCGACGAATTCTTCCATGGTGAAAGCCGGTACCAGCTTGCGGTCGGGAAACTCGGCGATCAGCTCGTCGGTTTTCTCGCGCGTCCGGTTGAACACAGAAACCGCGTGACCGCGGCTTTCGATGTTGAGCGCCAGATTGCGGCCCATGACCGCTAGCCCCACTACGCCGATTGCCTGTTTGCCCATGTGAGTTCTCCAGATTTCCGGGTGACGTCAAGCCGCGCGAGCCTGCATTGCGCGAGGCGCGCGCGGCGTCGAGGATGAAAGAATAAAAGAAATGAACGAGCGATGCTCGAACTACCGCTTCCGGCACGGCGCACGCAGCCTGCGCGACGCGCGAGACGTGCGGCACGCATCAGCGTTTGCGGAACACGAGGCTGAAGTTGTTCGCAGGCATCGCGATCGGCTCGTCGCATGCGAAACCCGCCGCGTCGGCAAGCTGCACGACCGCCTCCATATCGCGCACGCCCCATGCCGGGTTGCGACTCTTCAGATGCTGATCGAATGCCTCGTTGGACGGCGACGTATGCGCGCCGTTGCGCCGGTAAGGGCCGTACAGAAAGAGCACCGCGCCGCGCTCGCCGAGCACATGCGATGCGCCATCGATCAATGCTTCGGTGGCCGCCCACGGCGAGATATGGATCATGTTCAGGCAGAGCATGGCTTGCGCGCTATCGATGCCCCATGGCTTGCGGCAGACGTCGAGATCGAGCGGCGGGCGGATATTCGTCAGACCGCCAAGCGCCGTCCATGCCTCGATCGAGGCACGCGCGCCCGCTTCGGCGTCGCTCGGCTGCCAGTCGAGCTCGGGGAACGCCGCGGCAAAGTGGATCGCATGCTGGCCGGTGCCGCTCGCGATTTCGAGCACGGTGCCGCGTTGCGGCAGCACGGTGCGCAGCACGGCGAGAATCGCGTCGCGATTGCGCTCGGCCGACGGCGAGTGCTCGCGTAAATCGGAAGTCCTGTGGGTCGAATCGGTGCTCGTCATGACTGTCATGCCTCGTGGGATTCGGTTTCTATAAACATCAGTAGAGGCTCGTGCGCAGTCTTTCCGCGAGGTCGAGATCGTAGGCTTGCGCATCGAACGACGGCCCGTTCAGCCGCCGATGAATCTCGCCGGCGGACGGCAGCCGCGAACGCTCGACATGATGCGACGGATCCCACAGTTTCGAACGCGCGAGCGCTTTCGAGCAGTGATAGTAGACCGCGTCGATATCGACGATCAGCACGGCGCGAGGCCGTTTGCCGTTCACCGCAAAACTGTCGAGCAGTTCGCCATCGACGCTGATGCGCGCGCGGCCGTTGACGCGCAGCGTCTCGCCGACGCCGGGTACGATAAACAGCAAGCCCACATGCGGATTCGCGACGATGTTGCGCAGGCTGTCGATGCGGTTGTTGCCGATGCGGTCCGGAATCGCGAGCGTGTGATGATCGACGATGCGCACGAAGCCCGGCGCATCGCCGCGCGGCGAACAGTCGAGCCCCGCGGGGCCGCTGGTCGCCAGCATGACGAGCGGCGCGTACTCGATAAACGCGCGATAGTCCTCGTTGACGAATGTGATTTCCTTGCGCACCGAGCGTTCGTGCGGCGAGCCGTAAATCGCTTCGAGTGCTTCGATCGTCGTCACCGTCGACATGGTTTGATCTCCCGTATTGGCGTCATTCGCGTGCGTCGTTCTTGCAAGAATCGCTGCACTTCAGTCGATCGCCAGCTGCGCGGCCAGCGCGGTCAATGTGTCGGCGCATGGCGCCGCGATTTTCAGCGACAGCAATGGGTCCGCGCGCGTGAGCCCCAGATTGATCGCGGCAATCGGCTTGCCCTTCTGTTGCGCCCACACGCAAAAGCGATAACCCGAATACACCATCAACGACGACCCGACCACCAGCACCGCATCCGATTCATCGAGCGCGCGCGCGGCCGCGTCGACGCGCGCGCGCGGCACGCTTTCGCCGAAGAACACCACTGACGGTTTCAGCAATCCGCCGCAATGCGTGCACGCCGGCACGCGGAACGTATCGAGCGCGTGCCATTCGAGATGCGCGTCGCCATCGGCGGCCGGTTCGGCCTCGGCATCAAGCAGCGCAGGGTTTTCCGCTTCGAGTATCCGTTGAATCGACGCGCGCGTATGCTGCGCACCGCAATCGAGACACGTCACCGCACCGATGCTGCCGTGCAGTTCGATCACCTTCGTGCTGCCGGCCCGCTGATGCAAACCGTCGACGTTTTGCGTGACGAGCGCCGTGATATGCCCGGCCGCTTCGAGCCGCGCGAGCGCGTGATGCGCCGCGTTCGGCTGCGCCTCGCCGACGACGGGCCAACCGACCATGCTGCGCGCCCAATAGCGGCGCCGCGACGCATCGGCGTCGAGAAACGCCTGCAGCGTGATGGGCGGCGAGCGCTTCCATTGACCGTTTTCGTCGCGATAGCCGGGAATGCCGGAGTCGGTGCTGATGCCGGCGCCCGTCAGCACGAACAGGCGCGGATAGCGCACGACGAAGTCGTGCAACGCGTGGAGCGTGTCGGGTTCGATCGGCGGGATGGCAAGTTGAGTCATAAAGCGCGGCTGTCAAGCAAAACGCGAGCAAAGCGCGAACGATGCACGGCGTTCAAACCGCACTGCTCGGACTTGCACACGCTATCGCACACGCACTATCGCGCACGCGAGCCGCGCCGCTTTTCCCACGCGGCGAGCGCGGCGTGATAGCGCTCCAGCGCCTCATTGTACAGATCGAACACACAAGGATCGCAACCGCTGCGGCAGCAGTCGTCGGCGGAAGGCCGAACCGGCGGCTCGGGGCGCGGATCGTCCTGCACGGCCGGCGTGTCCCTGCGCCGGGACCTGCTCACGTCATCGTCACCCGCTACCTTCGAATGCACCCTTGCACCCTCGCAGCCACCGTCACCCGCGGCCGACAAACGGCATCTTGCTCGCCATGATCGTCATGAACTGCACGTTCGCCGAGAGCGGCAAATCCGCCATATGCAGCACCGCATCGGCCACATGCCCGACATCCATCAGCGGTTCGACGGCCACCTGGCCGTTCGCCTGCGGCACACCCCTGGCCATGCGCGCGGCCATCTCGGTCTCCGCATTGCCGATATCGATCTGCCCGCACACGATGTCGTACGGACGCCCGTCGAGCGATACGGATTTGGTGAGCCCGGTGATGGCGTGCTTCGTCGCCGTGTACGCAATGCTGTATGGACGCGGCGCATGCGCGGAGATCGAACCGTTGTTGATGATGCGCCCGCCGCGCGGCATCTGCGCTTTCATCATCGCAAAGGCGGCGCGCGTGCAGAGGAACACGCCCGTGAGGTTCGTATCGACGACGGCGCGCCAGTCTTCGATCGAAAGCGCGTCGATTTCGACCGGCGGCGCACCGCGTCCCGCGTTGTTGAACAGCACGTCGAGACGTCCGTAGCGCGCGCGGATCGCATCGAACAGCGCGGCGACGCCGTCCGCATCCGCCACGTCGCACGCGTGCGCACACGCGTCGAAGCCGCTCGCGAGCGCCTCGGCCGCGAGTTCGTCGAGCGGCTGTTGCCGGCGGCCCGTCAGCACGACGCTATAGCCGTGCTCGAACAGCTTGCGCGCGGTCGCGCGGCCGATGCCGCTGCCCGCGCCGGTAACGAGCGCCACCTTGCCGACCGCGGTTTGCCGGGTTCTCGGCGCATCCTGCGCGCCGAACGCCATCTGTGCTTCGCGGACATCGTCCGCGCTATGTTCAGCCACTGTGCCCTCCTTCGGTTGAGCACGCGGTGCTCGACTGATGCATGGATCATGCGCGCAACATCATGACGCCACTGAACGCGCACGGCCTTGCCGCAATGCATGCGTGGAATTGGCGCGAGAAACGCATCGCGCATGCTTGCGCCCCCGGTTGCAGCTCGATGGCCGCAAACCGGGGGCACCGACGAGGCCCATGATGACCGATTCGCACGCGCCGCGCAGTCGGGCCGGCAACACATGAAGAAGCATGCGCGGCGGGTTCGGGCAACCGCGCAGGCAACCGCGCGGCCGACTGCGCAGGCAACTGCGGGGACAACTGCGGGGACAACTGCGCGGACAACCGCGCGGGCAACTGCGCGCCGCAGCGGTTAAGGCGCGATTACATCCGTCTGCGGATCAGGCCGTAAATGACGAGCAGCACGATCGCGCCGATCACCGATGCGATCCAGCCCGCACCCTGTCCCGGCTGATACCACCCGGCCGCACGCCCGACGTAGCCCGCAATCAGCGAGCCGGCGATGCCGAGGATGATGGTCATGATGAGACCCATCTTGTCGTCGCCGGGTTTGATCGCGCGCGCGATCAGGCCGACGATCAGGCCGACGATCAACGTCCCGATGAATGAAAGCATATGCACCTCCCTCTTTAGTGAAGCCACGTGTCGTGGCCGGATGGCACGGCGTGCCGTGAAACAACCGGTTAGCGCGTCCGCATACGGAATCTAGATGCGGAAATCGGCGGCAAAGTCTTCGTCGGTGCGCGCGTCGAGCGCGCCGCTGCGGCATGCTTTCAGGAATGCATCGTAGTCGCGCTCGACCTGGTCCGCATAGGCGGCGGCGTACTGGGCCAACGCCTCGGCGAACTGATCGTTGCGGCCAATATAGGCGGCGATCCCGATCGCCTGGCCGCTCGCTTTCGCATGCGCTCGCGCGAGCGCCCAGCCGCATACGCGCGCGTAACCATCGAGCAGCTCCGCGTCGACGTGTTCGATATTCGGCGACAGCTTCATGTCGAGCACTTGCCGCACGTAGAACGGACGCCCGCCGGGCCCCGTGGCCCAGCCGAGAAAAATGTCGCCGGCCGCCTGCAGCATCTGCTGCCCACGCACGACGCGCTCGCCTTCGTGACGCGGCTCCTTCGACTTGAAGTAGCGCGCGACGACCGAAGGCTGCGCTTCCTTCAGCTGCAAAAACAGGGGCTTTTCGGTGGGGTCGACGGCCAGCAGCATGAGACAGCGCGCACCGACGCCGCCGACGCCGGCCACCTTGAACGCGAGGTCCTGAATCGCGAACCGGTCGAGCAGCGCGCGCCGGTCGGGCGGCACCGTCTGCAGATAGCCCGCGAGCATGCCGTCGACCAGCGTGTGCCAGTCGTCGATGCCGAACCAGTCGTCGCCGGGGGTGAAAAGCGTCCCCGCGCTATCCGGATGAAACAGGCTGGGCGGCATGTCGCGCATCGCGAAGCGGCCGTCGACGCGCTCCGCGATCTTGTCGAGCATGTTTTCCGGCGTGCGCGTCACCGCCTTTTCCATGCCGCGGCGAATCCGGCGGCGCGCTTCGGGCGTCAACGCCGCTTCGATCATGCGGTCGAACGTGATGCGCTCGTGCCAGAGTTCGAGCGCGCCCGACTGCGCGTAGTGCGCCATGCGGTCGCGGTACTGCAGCACCGCCGACATCGCCGTATCGTGCGCGGCGCCGCGGCTGAAACCAAGCTGACGCGCGGTGACGGTGAAGCTCGCGACGAGACGCTTCAGGTCCCATTCGAACGGACCGTGCGCGGTTTCGTCGAAATCGTCGACGTCGAAAATCAGTTGCCGCTCCGGCGTTGCAAAGCCGCCGAAGTTCAGCAGGTGGCTATCGCCGCAGATCGGCTGCACGAGCGAGGTATGCGGCAGCTGGCCCAGATCGTGCGCCTGCAGAATGGCGCTGCCGCGAAAGAAGGCGAGCGGCGAAGCGGCCATGCGGCCGTAGCGCAGCGCAACGAGCCGCTCGATGCGGCCCGCGTTGCTTTGCGCAAGCAGATCGAGCGGGTCGCGGCGAATCTCGCCGATGCTGCGATGGCTCGAGCGTTTCGAGTGCTCGCGTGCGGTCCGGCCAGCGGCTTCCCGTTCCGCAATGGTGCTGCCCTTCATGCGCCTCTCCGTTCTTGTTGATCGTCGTGCCGCGGGTAGCCATTGAATAGCCTGTCGAATTCTAGCAACAATCACTGTGATGTCAGCGTTGGCTAACCATCTTTGACAAACCTGGCCTCGCGCCGCGCGGGCACGCTGTGCAGTACGCTGTAAAAGCGATAACCGGTCACCGGGGCATAACCGGACCTATGGAGCAGTGCAACATGTCGATCGAAGTCGGTACCGCGTCGTGGACGGACGCCACGCTGATCAAGTCCGGCAAGTTCTATCCGAAGGGCTGCACGAGCGCCGAGGCGCGGCTGCGCTTTTACGCGGAGCATTTCCCGATGGTCGAAGTCGATGCGTCGTACTACGCGATGCCGAGCGCGGCCAATAGCGCGCGGTGGGCGCAGCGCACACCGCCGGGCTTCACGTTCAACATGAAGGCGTTCCGGCTCTTCACCGGCCACCAGACAGAAGCGAGGTTCTTTCCGCCCGACATCCAGCAGGCGCTGCCGCAAACGGGCAAAAAGAACCTCTACTACCGCGACATTCCGCCCGACATCATCGACGAGCTATGGGCGCGTTTTTTTGAAGCGCTCGAGCCGCTGCGCGCCGCGGGCAAACTCGGCGCGGTCCTGTTCCAGTTCGCGCCATGGATCACCACCGCGCCGCGCGACAAGGCGCACGTCGCACATTGCGCGGACCGCATGGCGCCGTATCTGACCGCGTTCGAGTTTCGCAACGCAAGCTGGTTCGACGAGCGGCACCGCGCGTCGACGCTCGCGTTCGAACGCGAGCACGGGCTCGTGCATGTGGTGATGGATGCGCCCGACGTGGCGACGCGTGCCCATACCGTTTGGGAAGCGACGTCGCCGCGCCTTGCGATCGTGCGTTTGCATGGCCGCAATGCCGAGACATGGTCCGGCAGCACCACTGCGTCCGGGCGTTTCAACTACGACTACAGCGATGAAGAGCTCGAAGAGCTGATCATTCCGATTCGCGAGATCGCGCGAAGGGTGGATCGCACCGATGTCGTGTTCAACAACTGCTTCGAAGACTCGGCGCAACGCAACGGGCTGTCCATGATGCGGCTGCTCGGGCAGCGCTATGCGGGGTCCGGGTTCGAGTTTGGGTGAGCGAGAGCCGGCAAACTTCGCCGGCGTACCGCGGCGGCGCGTTATGGCGATGCATGGGAGAGCCGGCAACTTCGCCGGCATAGCGCGGCGACGCGTTGTGGCGATGCGTTACTGCGATGCATTACCGCGATGCGTTACTGCGGCGCGTTACTGCGATGCGCCACTCGCCGCACCGGAAGGCGCGGCGGCCCCGTTCGTGTGCTGATTGATCCATTGATCGAGCGGAGTCTGCCCGGACGACGACGCCCCACCCGGCGCACTCGGAACCGCCGACGCCGAACCGGGCAGCAAGCCGCCCGCGGCCGCACCGCTTGCGGATGCCGCGCCTTGCGCACTTTGCGCACTGTTACCGTTCGCCGCGCCAGGCGGCGACAGCAGCGGCGGCACCGACGCACCGTGCGGCGCAACGACCTGCGGCGGCTCGACATCGCGCGGCTCAGCCGATGACGCAACCGGCGCCGGACCAGCGGGGACAGCCACCGTTGCGGGCGCCCGTCGCGGCGCGCGCGGCGGCGCCGACGCCGGCGCGGGCTTGTTCTCCGCGCCGAACAGATGCCCCCACCACGTACTGATCGTGGTACGCAGCGAATCGAACACGCCCGTCTGTTTCTCCTCGACGAACTTCGCGCGCGGATCGACCAGCCGCGAGCGCAGCGCGCGCTGGAAGAAATCGCCGACGATCGGCAGCGCGCTATGCGCGCCCTGCCCCCAGTAATCGCTGCGCAGCGTCACGCGACTATCGTTAAAGCCCACCCATGCGCCCGCCACCAGTTGCGGATGCATCAGGATGAACCAGCCGTCCGCATCGTCCTGGGTCGTGCCGGTCTTGCCCGCCACATCGCCGCGAATGCCGAAGCGCGTGCGGATCGCGGTTCCCGTCCCTTTATCGACCACGTCGCGCATCACGTCGAGCAGCGTCTGCGCGGCGGCCGGCGGCAGCGTTTGCTCCGGCCGCGCGGGGCGGAATTGCGCGAGCACGTTGCCGTCGCGATCTTCGATCTGCGTGACAAACATCGGCGGAATATAGGCGCCGCGATCGGCGATCGTGCTGTACGCCGAGACCATTTCCTTCAGCGTGACCGGGCTCGTGCCGAGCGCGAGCGACGGCACCGCGTCGAGCCGGCTGTCGCGCACGCCCATCGAATAGGCGAGCCGCGCGACCTTCGACGGGCCGACTTCCTCCATCAGCTGCGCGGTGATGCGGTTCTTCGAATACGCGAGCGCGTCGCGCAGCGTGACGGGTCGGCCGCTTGGCGGCGTATCGTCGGTCGGCTTCCAGATTTCACCGCCCGCGAGCGTGATTTCGACCGGCTGATCGACGAACGTGTCGTCGGGCTTCGCGCCGTTTTCGAAGGCGGCACCGTACACAAACGGCTTGAACGTCGAGCCCGGCTGGCGCCGCGCCTGCTGCACATGGTCGTACTGATCGTCGCTGAAATCGCGGCTGCCCACATAGGCCTTGATCTCGCCGTTGCGCGGATCGATCGCGATAAACGCCGCCTGCACGCGCGTCTTGTCGTCGCATAGCGACTGCATCAGATGGCGGTCCGCTTCGACCTGCTTGAGCGCCACGTCGTCGGCGAGGCCCGACTGCTTTGCCGCGCGATATTCGGGCGTCTCGCGCACGAACGCGGCGAACACATCCTTGTGCGCGGAACACGCGTTACGCGTGCCCCACACCGAATTCGCGACCGTTTGCAGCTGGTTGCCCTGCCAGACGAGCGCCTGCGTGGCCATCGTTTGCAGACGCGAATCGAGTGTCGTGCGCACGATCAGGCCGTCGGAGTAGATGTTGTAGTCGTTCGCGTCGGCCCACGCGATCAGCCACTTGCGCAATTGCTGGGCGAAATGCGGCGCCGGACCGGGCGGCTCGGTCTGGCGCTCGAAATCGACGCCGAGCGGCCGGCGCTGCAGCGTCTGATACGCAGCGGGCGTGAGCCGCTGGTACTTCACCATCTGCGCGAGCACGATATTGCGGCGCTGCAACGCGCGCTCGGGATTGATCACCGGGTTGTAGTAACTGTTGCCCTTCAGCATGCCGATCAGCGTCGCGCTCTCGATCACCGTCAGGTCGTGCGCCGATTTATCGAAGTAAGTGCGCGCGGCCATTTCGATCCCGTACGCGTTGTACAGGAACGGCACCGTGTTCAGATAGGTTTCGAGAATCTCGCTCTTCGTATAGACCGCTTCGATCTTGAAAGCGGTGATCGCTTCCTTGATCTTGCGCGTGAGCGTCGGCGCGCGGCCGATTTCGTCAGGGTACAGATTGCGCGCGAGCTGCTGGGTGATCGTCGAGCCGCCCTGGCGGTCGCCCGAAAACGTATGCAGCGCCGCCGACGCGGTGCGCTTGAAATCGATGCCGTGATGCTCGTAGAAGCGATGGTCTTCGGTCGAGATCAGCGCGTCGATCACGTGCGGCGACACATCCTGCAGTTTCACCCATTCGCGGTTCGACGGCTTGAACGTGGCGAGCAGCTTGCCGTCCGCGGAAAGCACCTGGGCCGGCTGTTCGACCTTCGCCTTGCGAATGTCGCCGATGCCCGGCGTAAACGGAATCAGGATCAGCACGTACAGCAGCATCAGCGCCGGCACCGCGGCGATCGTCAACACGACACCGCGCCGTGTCGGATGACGCGCGCGCTCGAGCGCGCGCAGTGCGTAGGGCTTGAGGAAGTCGAGCGTCGTCGCGCAGAGACTACGGACGAACGGCGCGATGGGTCGTTTCACGCGAGGCTTACCGTCGGCAGAAAAGGCTGCATCGTACCAAACCAGTGCGCATAGGCCGGCGTTTTTGCGTTGAAACGACGGTCGCGGCGCGATACGGCATGCGCAAAACGAAAACAGCCGCCTGAATGTCACTCAGGCGGCTGTGTTTCAACAGGCTAGGTTGCTGGCGCTTATGCGTTCGCCTGCACCACTGCGCGCTTCGGCGTCACCACCGACACCGCGAACGTCACGACGATATTCGCGGCGAGCGCGATCAGGCCGATATAAAGCGGCCAGCTCGCATCGCCGATATGCACCGTGAACACCGGTTTCAGACCCTGCGCGATCGCGAGTCCCGTGCCGAGCACGATGCCGACCAGCCAGCCGAAGAACAGCCCCGCCGTATTGAGGCGCCGCGTGTACAGCGTGAACACGATAGCCGGGAAGATCTGCAGAATCCACACGCCGCCGAGCAGTTGCAGGTCGATCGCGTATTGCGTCGGCAGGAACACGATAAACAGCAGCGCGCCGAACTTCACGACGAGCGACACGAACTTCGCCGTCGACGCTTCCTGCGCGGGCGCCATATTCGGCGACACGAGCGGACGCCACAGGTTGCGCGTGAACAGGTTCGCGGCGCCGATCGACATGATCGCGGCCGGCACGAGCGCGCTGATCGCAATCGCGGCCGCGGCGAAGCCGACGAACCACGACGGGAACAGCGTGCCGAACAGCGTCGGCACGACGTCGGAAGCCGACTTCACATGGATGCCGGCGGCGATCGCCATATAGCCGAGCAGCGCGATCAGGCCGAGCAGCAGCGTGTACGCGGGCAGGAAAATCGCGTTCTTGCGCACCGTGCGTGCCGACGACGACGACAGCACCGCCGTCATCGTATGCGGGTACATGAACGCGGCGAGCGCCGAGCCCAGTGCCAGCGAGGCGTACGCGGTGAACTGCGTCGGCTTCAGGATGATGCCGGTCGCGCCCCCCTTCGCCTTGAAGTAAGTATCCGCCGCATCGAACACCTGACCGTAGCCGCCGAGCTTCTGCGGAATCAGCCAGATCGCCGCGATCACGACGATATAGATCATGATGTCCTTGACGAAGGCGATCATCGCCGGTGCGCGCAAGCCGCTCGTGTACGTGTAGAGCGCGAGGATCACGAATGCGATGACGAGCGGCAATTCGCCGGATACGCCAAGACCCTTGATCACGACCTGCATGCCGACGAGCTGCAGCGCGATATACGGCATCGTCGCGACGATGCCGGTCAGCGCGACCGCCGCCGGGAACCACTTGCCGCCGTATTCGCCGTGCACGTAGTCCGCCGCCGTGATGTGGTTTTTCGCATGCGCGATTTTCCACAGCTTCGGCATCACGGCGAACACGAACGGATAGACGATGATCGTGTACGGCAGCGCGAAAAAGCCGTACGCACCGACCGAGTAAACGAGCGCGGGCACCGCGATCACCGTATAGGCGGTGTAGAAGTCGCCGCCGACGAGGAACCACGAGATGATCGTGCCGAACTGGCGGCCGCCGAGGCCCCACTCGTGCAGCTGCGTGAGGTCGCCGCGCTTCCAGCGCGCCGCGAGGAAGCCGACTGCCGTAACCAGCACGAAGAAGGCGATGAAGACGGTCATCGCAACCGGGTTGACGGGGTTCAGGTCGCTCATCGGATACCTCGGTAGACGACGTAGATCAGCAGCGACGTGAGCGGAACCCACAGGAACTGATACCAGTAAAAGAACGGAAAGCCGGCGAAAGATGGACGCGTGTCGTTATAGAAAGGCAACCACAACAGCGCGACATAGGGGATCAGCAATATAAGCCAGAGCCATGAACGGCCGGCCTGATCTGATTGTTCCACGATTGTCCCTCTTGATTTATATAGGAAAAACGAATATTCCCCGCGTCGGCGGCAAGGTCTGAGCCTTGCCGTTCGGTCAGCCCCCGCGCAAAGGTACGCGCATTATCCAGGAATTTGTTCGTCAATGCCTATGTTTAGAACAGGGACGGTTTAGTGCAGTGCGTCATGATCGGAGCGGGCCCGCGGCGCGGTCTACGGGCCCGCCCGATCGCACGACGCCTTCCGCACTACGTCTTGTCGCCGACCATCCGGCTGCCCGCCGCCTCGAGTTTCTGCTCGAGCGCCTCCATGCGCGCCGCGAGCTTCTTGCCGAGCGCGCCGAGGTCGGCGCCGCTCTTGCGCAGCTCCGGAAAGAGGCTCTTCTCCTCTTCCTCGACGTGATGGCGGACCATCTCCGTCAGCACCTTGAACGTCGCATCGAAGCCGCGCTGACCCGGCTTTAAGGTATCGAAGCGCGCAATCAGCGTTTTCACGAGGAAATGCTCGACATACGCCTCGTCGACATCGATCACGTCGCGGACGTTGAGCGCGTCGTGCGCGGCCGGATAGAGAATCTCTTCCTCGACGATCGCGTGGACGGTCAGCTTCTCGCAGGCGCGCTGCGCCAGCGCGCCCTTCGCGTCGTGGTCGTCGTCGGCGGCGCGCTCGAACGCGTCGAATAGCTTGTCGACCGCGCGGTGGTCTTCCGTCAGCAGCGCGATCGCATCGGTGGCCGCCTGGGCGGTGGCTTTGGTGGGCGTGGCAGTACTCATCGTGGCTCCTGTGGGGTCGGTGTCGGGGCATACGCGAAGGCATACCCCCAGCTTCGCGAGGCGCTCGACGGCGCGTTCGCGGCGCCTTCGAAGGCGCTCGTATCACCGACGCGCAAGGGATGTTCCACGACCGCGCGACGCGCGAGGCGCATGGGAATAAAGCCTGCCGCCGCGTTTTCACGGCTACCGCTACGGTGACGGCCGGACTCACGCACGGAGGAACGCATCGTGACCACGCAGCGCAAAGCTGCACATCGACATATCGGGCTGGCGATACGACGGATGGCGCGGGCGCAAGCGCCCGAGGCCAATCAGGCACGCGGCTCCTGAGTGAACCGCTCCCGCAGAAACTGCGTGAACGCGCGTATCGTCACCGAGCTTTGCCGGTGCTGCGGATAGACCGCATAAAGCGTGATCGGCGGCGAGGCGAACGCTTCGAGCAACGGCACGAGCCGCCCGCTCTGAAGCGCGCCCGCGACGATAAATTCGGGCAGCAGCGCGATGCCGATGCCGGCCATCGCCGCATCGCGAATCAGCTCGCCGTTGTTCGCGCGCAGCGGCCCGTGCACTTCGATATGCCGCACCGCGCCGTCGATCCCGAACGCCCAGCCGGTACGCGCTTCCTCGCCGTACAGCAGGCACGGATGACGCGCGAGCTCAGCCGGCGTCACGGGCAGGCGCCGCGTGTTGCGGTACAGCGGGCTGCAGCACGCAATCATGCGGAATTCCGCGAGCTTTTGCGCGATCAGCGTCGAATCGGCGAGCGTGCCGATGCGCAGCGCCATGTCATAGCCCTCGCCGACCACATCGACAACACGATCGCTGAGTTCCATATCGATCCGCACCTCCGGGTTCGAACTCAGGAACGCGCCGACGAGCGGCGACAGATGCACCATGCCGAACGATAACGGCGCACTGACGCGCAACAGGCCGCGCGGATACGCGCGCTGCGACGACATCGCCAGTTCGGCGTCGGCGACGTCCGCGAGGATTCGCGTGGCGCGCTCGTAGAACTCGTAGCCGAGGTCGGTCACCGCGAGCTTGCGCGTATTGCGCACCAGCAGCCGCACGCCGAGGCTCGCCTCGAGCGCCATCACGCGGCGGCTGACGAACTGCTTCGATAACTGCAGGCGGTCCGCGGCAACCGTGAAATTCCGTGCATCGACGGTCGCGACAAAGATTCTCAGGTCATCGAGTTGCATCGGTAGGGTGCCCCATTGTCAACTTGAACATGACAGTCAATCCCGTTTCAACGTGATTATAGCCATCTGAATTGACCTAAACTTCGATTCAACGCGTGAGGCTTCGTCGCTGACATCGAAGCCGCCACCTTTACGGAGATCGCCATGATTGAAATCAGACATGCCAACGAACGCGGCCACGCCAATCACGGGTGGCTCGATTCGCACCATACGTTCTCGTTTGCGAGTTACTACGACCCGAAGCAGATCGGCTTCTCGGACCTGCTCGTGATCAACGACGACCGGGTCGCGCCGGGCCGCGGCTTCGGCAAGCATCCGCACCGGGACATGGAAATCTTCTCGTACGTGCTCGAAGGCGCGCTCGAACACAAGGACTCGATGGGCACCGGCTCGGTGATCGTCCCCGGCGATATCCAGTTGATGAGCGCCGGCACCGGCGTCGCGCACAGCGAGTTCAACCATTCGGCCAACGAACTCGTCCATTTCCTGCAGATCTGGATCGTGCCGTCGGTGAAAAACGCGACCCCGCGCTACCAGCAGCAGCATTTCGCGGCCGAACAGAAGCGCGGCAAGCTGCGCCTCGTCATTTCGCCGGAGGGCGCCGACGGGTCGCTCGAAGTGCGTCAGGACGTGCGCGTCCATGCGGGGCTGTTCGACGGAGCGGAAACGGCTGACGTCGAACTCGCGGCGGACCGCTACGCGTATGTGCATGTCGCTCGCGGCGCAGTCACCGTGAACGGCGTGCGTCTTGCCGAAGGCGATGGCGCGCGTATCCGCGACGAACGCAAGCTCGCCTTCAGCGCTGGCGACGACGCGGAAGTGCTCGTGTTCGACCTGCGCAACAACGAAGTATCGGAACTGTGGTCGTGAGCGCTCGCGCCGCGATCGTCATTCGCCACGCTATATAAAGAGAGGAAAAAAGCATGAACAACCTGATCGACCAACGGCGCGACGCGATTCTGCTCGTCGCTCGCGTGCTGCTGATGGTGCTATTCGTCGTATTCGGCTGGAGCAAGCTGACCGGTTTTTCCGCCGCCGCGGCGTATATGGCGACGACCGGTGCGCCGGCGCCGTCGGTGGCCGCGGCGATCGCCGTCGTGATGGAACTGGGCGTGGGCGTGCTGCTCGCCGTCGGACTGCTGACGCGGCCGCTCGCGTTGCTGCTCGCGCTCTATACGCTCGGCACCGCGCTGATCGGCCATCACTTCTGGACGCAGACCGGCATGGAGCAGTACGCGAATATGGTCAACTTCTACAAGAACATCAGCATCATCGGCGGGCTGTTGCTGCTGGCCGTGACGGGGCCTGGGAAGTATTCGTTCGACAGGCGGTAGAGGTTGAACGCGGCGGGCGGCCCAGGCGCCGCTTGTCGTTGGACGAAGTCCGGGCGGCCAAGGTGCCGCCCTTTTCTTGTTTGCGCGCCTACGCCGCGCCGGGCGGCCGAACGCCCGGAACCCTGAATCCGAACGCTATTCGGCGAGACAGTAAAACCCGCCCAACCGGTCGATCCAGATAATTTCCTGCGCCTCTTCGAGCCGGCGCCATTCTTCGTCCGTCACCATGACCTCGGCCTCGTCGCCGAGCTCATAAAATTCTTCGTCTTCTTCGGTGAACTGCTGAACCTTGACCGTTCGCATCGCCGCACCTCGCGCTTGAGATGAACCGCGCCTGCCGCAGCCGGCCGCGCGCTTCGCGTGCGGCCGGCACGATTCCAGACGCGGCCATTCTACCGGCATTGTGCGCATGCAAAATTAACTCGCGCGCACCACAAAAAAGCGGG
>NZ_BAAILL010000050.1:266149-286334 GCF_054589215.1 Paraburkholderia sp. 2C
GCGCGATTTAGAACTTGTGACGCAGGCCGAGGTTGACCATCGTTTGCGTCGACGTACCTGCGTAGCCGTACGAACCGATCGACGCTTGCGCCGGCATGACTCCGCCGTTGCCGTCACCCGTTTCGCCGCTTGCGTGCTGATAAGCCGCCGTCATGTACACATCGGTGCGCTTCGACAGCGAGTAGTCGGCGCCGATCGATACCTGATGGTAAGTCGCCGAGGAATCGCCGGTCGACTTCGTGTAGCTATAGCCGACGCCGAGCAGCATCGCGGGCGAAGCCTGCCAGTTGAAGAAGCCCTGCCCCGTGTTGTACTTCTCGTCCTCGCCGAACACCGACGAATCGTCGCGGCGGTATTGCGCGTTGCTGTAGCCCGCGCCGACCGTGAACGGACCGAACACATACTGGCCGGCCACGCGTGCGATAGCGAGCGAGTGAGCGGTTGCGTAACCCGAGTTGATCGGACCGTCGAACGTGCCGTCCGACGTGCTCGTGAATGTCGTGCGAGCCGCAGCCGATGCCTGGCTGTTCGACGCATAGAAGTAACCGGCCGCCAACGAGAACGGGCCCGTGTTATAGGCTGCCGCGACGGCGTACGACTGCTCCGAGCCGGTCGTACCGGCGATGCCGCCGAACGCATACATCGTCTCGAACTGGAAGCCCGACCACACCGGCGACGCGTACTTGACCGCATTGTTCACGCGGAAGCTGTTGTCGTAGTTGTCGACGTCGCCCGCCGTTGCGAATGCGCTGCCGAAATAGTTGTCTTCGGTGATGCCTTGCACGAGGTCGATCAGCGGATCGTACTGGCGGCCGAGCGTCACTGCGCCGAACTGGGTGCTCGTCAGGCCGACGTAAGCCTGGCGGCCAAACAGACGGCTGCCCTGGCCAAGCTGGCCCGTCGACGGGTTAAAACCGTTTTCCAACTGGAAAATCGCCGCGAGACCGCCGCCGAGATCTTCGTTGCCCTTGACGCCCCAACGCGTACCGGACAGGTTGCCGTTACTGGAGTTGCCGAGCGCCCACAGGTTCTGGCTGCCTTGTGCATGGTTCACGTAGGTGATCGACGTGTCGATCGTGCCGTAAAGGGTGACGCTCGTTTGCGCGTGCGCGGCCCCGGCGGCACCTAGCATCGCCAGCGAAATGACCGAGAGGGAGGTCGTGCGTTTCATTATTTCTCCTTGCGCTTGTAGTTAAGTGGACGCGAAGCGCAGACTACCTGTGCAAAGAATTAATGTAAAAAATGGCAAAAAGACACGTCTCGGATGTACGACACGGGCAATTCGCGCATTATTCCCCTTCCATCAATATAGAACGACAGAAACAGAAACAATAGAGGTCTTTTCCGCGAATGTTCCGGTCGATTTAGCTGAAAACGGACATCCGCCCGACCCTCATCAAGCCTCATCGGGGATCATTGCGGAAAATAGAATAGGTAATTTCGCGGAACGAATAGCCGCGAGAAATTGAAGCGGCTAGAGTGCAGTCGCTTCACAATATCCGTAGACAGCGGATATCCACGCATTTGCGCGGCTTTGGCCGCGCTTTTTTCTTTTGTGACGCTTCTTTTGCAAACGCGCGATAAAGCTTTAGATAAGCTGACAAAATCGTTTCATTGGCGTTTCAACGTCGCTTCAAAGCGCCTTTAAAGCGGCTTTAAAGCTGCCGGCACCCTCAGTTTCCTCCGAGCAGCACATTGACGTTCTTCAGCTTCGTGAACTCGAGCAGTTCGTCCTTCGACTCTTCGCGCCCCTGTCCCGATTGCTTGTAGCCGCCGAACGGCGCACCGAGAATGTGCGTCGACGTATCGTTGATCCACACATAGCCCGATTCGATCGCCGCCGCGACGCGGTGCGCGGTGTCGAGGTTTTGCGTCCACACCGAGCCGGTCAGGCCGAGTTCGAGACCGTTGACTGCCGCGAGCATCTCCGTTTCGTCGCGCCAGCGAAACACCGACAGCACCGGTCCGAAGATTTCCTCGCGCGCAATCGCCATGCTGGGCTCGACATCGACAAACACGGTCGGCTCGATAAAGAAGCCGTTCGCGAGCGCCGGGTCGGCCGGATGTCTGCCGCCTAGCGCAAGCGTCGCTTTTTGCTCGTGCGCCTTGTCGATGTAGTGCAGCGTGCGCTCGTACTGTGTGCGGTTGATCATCGCGCCCATCGACGTGCGCATGTCGGTGGCGATGCCCGGGCGATAGAGCGACGGCAGTTGCCTGACGAGCGCGTCGACAAAGCGGTCGTGAATCGAATCGTGAATAAAGAGCCGGCTTGTCGAACCGCACGACTGGCCGCACCACGCAAAATTCATCCCCTTGATCGCGCCCGCAACGGCTTTGTCGACATGCGCGTCCGGGTAGACGATCATCGCGTTCTTGCCGCCCAGTTCGAGCACCGTGTGCTTCATCGTATCGGCCGCCGCGCGCAACACGGCCTTGCCGGCCTGCACGCTGCCGATCAGCGCGATCGCATCGACACCGGGGTGGCTCGCGAGCGCGGCGCCGGTATCGCGGCCGCCGACCACGCAATTGAGCACGCCCGGCGGGAACACGTCTTCGAGCAGTTCCATCAGGCGAATGGTCGACAGCGGCGCCTGCTCGGGCGGCTTCACGATCACGGTGTTGCCCGCGGCAAGCGGGGCCGCGATCTTGCCTGCGGCAAACATGAACGGATGGTTGAACGGAAAGATACGGGCGACGACGCCACGTGGCTCGCGCATCGTGTAATTCAATGAGCCGTTCGATGTCGGTATCGTTTCGCCCTTTATTTCGAGCACAAGACCCGCGAAGTAGTCGAGCAGTTTCGCGCCGACCTGCGCGTCGAACATCATCGCGTTGACCGGATTGCCGCAATTCGCCGCATCGATCAGCGCGAGTTCCTGTGCATGATCGAGTACGCGCGACGCGGCCTCGCGCAGGCAGCGCGCCCGCTCGAGCGGCGGCGTGCGCGCCCACGTTTCGCGCGCGGCACGCGCGGCGGCCACCGCGGCCGAGACCTCTTCAGTTCCGCCGCACAACACGTCGCGCAGCGGCTTGCCCGTCGACGGGTTCATGCAGGCGAGCGTCGCGGCGCCCGACGGCGTATGCCATTTGCCGCCCCAGTAAAGCCCGCTCGCCTTCGGCAGGCTCGACGGCACGCGCGGCGACAAATCGTCCTGCGCGGCTTGATTCGATTTCATGCGATCGTTCATCGGTCACACCTCGTTGCTTCGCCTGGTCGAGAAGTAACGTAGACGTTTTCGTGACTCGTCTATTCCATAAAAAATACAATCGAAAGCAGATTGCGCTTTCGAAACGGAATAGCGGATACGCGGTGAATGTTCTTTTGATGAAAGCCACGAGCAGGAGCATTCGATGAACGACGTTGCGCAACGCATGCTTTCCGACATCCGGGATGTTTCGTCAGACCTCGCCTCACGCGCCGCGCAGATCGAAGCGGAACGCCGCCTGCCCGCCGATGTCGTGCAGACGATGCGCTCGATCGGCGTGTTCCGCATGTATGTGCCGCGCAGCCACGGCGGCCTTGAACTCGATATCGAAAGCGCGATGGCGGTGGTCAGTGCGCTCAGCCGCATCGACAGTTCGATCGGATGGCTCGCCGGCATCGGCTCGACGGCGCCGCTTTTTGCCACGCGCTTGCCGCGCACGGCATTCGACGCGATGTACAGCCGCGGCCCGGATGTGATCATCGCGGGCGCGGTGCAGCCTACCGGCACGCTCGAGGAAACGGCCGACGGCTGGCGCGGCAGCGGACGCTGGTCGTTTGCGAGCGGCTGCATGCACGCGGACTGGATGTTCGGCATCGGCGTCCTCATGGCGAACGGCCAACCGGCAAGCGGCACACACGGCGCGAGCGGACCACCGGCGATGCGCGGCATGATGCTGCCGGCCGGCGCGTGGCGCATTGAAGATACGTGGAGCGTTGCGGGGCTCGAAGGCACCGGCAGCCATCATATTTCGCTGACGAATGCACCTGTTCCCGCGAGCCATCTGTTCGATCACATCAACGGTGAATCGTGCGTGGCGGGGCCGCTTTACCAGGCAGTGGGGCCCCTGCTCGCGCCGATGGGATCGGCGGCCATGGTCGGCATGGCCGAAGGCGCACTCGATGCACTCGTTGCGCTCGCGAATACGGGCCGCCAGCAATTTCGCGTCGCGACGGCGATGCGCGATTCGGAAATTTTACTGCACGATCTCGGACGTATCGAAGCGGACCTGCGCGCAGCGCGCGCCTTGCACGATGCGCAGGTTCGCGTGCTGTGGCATCACGCGCTCGAAGGCACGTTGAACGACGACGTGCTGTATGCGCAGGCCGCCCAGGCAGCAGTGTGGATTGCGAGGGCCTGCGTGCAGATCGGCGACGCATGCTTCACGCTAGGCGGCGGCGCGGCGATTTACGACAACTCGCCGCTGCAGCGCCGCCTGCGCGATTTGCACGTCGCCGCACAGCATGCCGCCGTGCATCCGCGGCATTATGTGTCGGCGGGAAAGCTGCTGTTAAAGCGCGGATGACGGATTGAATCGGGTTCCTGACTATAGCCTGTTCGTCGCCTGCTTATAGCCTGAACAATTGATCCACGGCGCCCTGCGCCACTCTATACTCTGCCTTGCCGTCGAAACAGCGACGGATGGGTCTGGCAGCCTGATCAGCATCGAACCCGCGAATCCTGCGCAAGCAGCGACCGCGGCAGCCGCTGCACGTCTGTATCTCAATGGGCGGGCCGTGGCGAGGAGACCTCCGGGTCTACCGGTTCCTTCATGCTTCCGGTCTGCCAGCCTCGCTACCGTGCCCGCTCGCCTTCCCTTCAAGGTTGTGGGTTTTCATCGAACGAGGGAGGACGCAACATGACCCGCAACACTACGCCAACCAGGCCGCTCGAGCGCGCCGCAGATCTCGGCGTCGGACGCTTCGTGGTGCACGCACGCGCCGCGTCCCGACGCAAGCCTCGCCGCACAGCCCGGGCCCTGGCGGAACGCGAACATTCGTCGTACCCCGCAGCCGCGCTATCGGCTTTCGAATACTGCGACCAGACGGTCAATCAGTTTCGAACGCTCGTCTCCATCGCCGCGACGATCCTTCGCGCACCGCCGGCGAGCAACGAAGCGCGCCTTAGCCAGCAGACCATGTTGCAGTTGCTGCTGGACACCGCCGAGCATTACCAGCGCGGCGCCGAAGACGACCGCGCACTGTTCGAGGTGCTCGTGCTCGATGCGCGCAATCTCCACAGCACCCGTATGAGCGCCGGCGAAGCGCTGAAACTGCTGGCCGAGCGGCGCACGCAGTCGGCGCGCTACCAGGTGTAGGCGAAGTGTGAACTTCCTGTCCCGGCGGGTCCGACTCAGCGGTCCCCGGTCATTCCCGCAAGACGCGCCTCGCCCGCGTCCTTCGCCGCGGCCGCCGTGCTGAACGAATCGTCGGAGACCAGTGCGCGGCGCACGTTTTTCGCGTCGAAATCGACCAGCGCGATCACCCACACGAACCCGCCCGCACGCTCCGCGGTCTGCACGAACGCGCGCAGATTGCCGTTGCCGCCCTCAGATTTCATGATGACCTCCCGAAAAGCATTCCATTGAGAGTTTGCGTCTGCCGGTGCTGTTTTGCACACCGCGTTCCTGCCCGGCGGCACGAGCCGCCATGTCAGCGCAACCAGCGCCGCGAAGGCGACATAGGCGACCGTAAAAACCCACGCAGGTAATTCGTAATACAGCAGGCGGCCCACCCAGCGCTGCACGAAGCCTTGCGTCGCGCCTGCGTCGCGGCGCAGCGCATCTTCGAGCACCGTCAGCGGGCACGCGACACCGAGCAGCGCGAGCAACGCGACGACGCCGATCGCCGCAAGATGCACGCCACGAAACGCACGGCCACGCACCCAGCGCCAGTTGAACCCCGCGCCAAGCCAGATCGCAAGCAGCCCGCCGACGATAAACAGTACGAGCGCGGCATGCACGACGAGTACGGCGTCCGCGAGCCCATTCATCACGCTTGCTCCGTGGTCCGCATTCGACCGATGCGTGAGGCACGCGCGCTCGCGCAACCGGCACCTCCGCCACCGCCAGCACCACCGGCACAATCCGCACGGCGCGCGCGCCGCGGCCGGCGCAGGCGGGCCCGGCCGTCAGCGTGCCGCCGTCACAATCTGCCCGGTGAGGTTTTCTTCGACGCACTTGCGATACGCCTGCGCGACAACCGACGCGCGCACGGCGTCCGACGCATCGCGTCCCATCAGTTGCAGCGATTCGGCCACCCATCCCGGACTCACGACGTTGACGCGCAGCATGCCGCGCAATTCGAGTGCCGCCGCGCGCGCAAACGCTTCGACGCCCGCGTTGACGAGACTGATCGCGGCGCCGCCCGGCATCGGATGCTGCGCGAGCGTGCCGCTCGTCAAGGTGATCGAGCCGCCCGGGTTGATCTTCCGCGTGCCGCAGCGCACCAGATTCACCTGGCCCATCAATTTGTTAGCGAGACTGAAGGCAAAATCGCTATCCTGTAGCTCGTCGAGCGGCGCGAATTTTGCTGTCCCGCCCACACAGATCACCGCGTCGAGCGGCCCCGCGTCGTCGTACATCGCGACAATCGACCCTTGGTCCGACAGGTCGACTTTCAGTGCCGGACCGTTACGGCTCGCGCCGATCACGTCATGCTTCGGAGACAACAACTGGATGATTTCCTTACCGAGGAGCCCTGTCGCTCCGACGACCAGTATGCGCATACCGCCTCCTGTACTCACGATGCATCGCGATGTGTGCGGCGAGCGCGCCATGGCCGCGCGACGTCCGCGCCGTGCTCCCGCCGCGCGCCGCGCTGCAAGTCACGCTGTGATCGGCGCTGTGGTCCACGCTGTGACCCAGGCTGTGATCTACTTCGCGTGCCTCGTTCCGCGCTGTCCGAGCGTTCTGTCCGGCTTCGGCCGCTGCCAGGGAGCCCGATTATTCTGTTCCGCTGACTTCTTGCGCGCAACAACCCGACACACCTGAACCGGCCACTCGCCGCACGTCATGCCCATTACTCAAGCGACCGGTCTGAACCGGGATCCGATGCTGAGCCTGTCGAATGTCATCAAGCGCTATCCGGGCCATCCGCCGCGCACCGTGTTGAACGGCATATCGCTCGACCTGCGGGAAGGCGAGTGCGTCGCGATCGTCGGCGAGTCGGGCAGCGGCAAATCGACGCTGCTCAACCTCGCGGCGGGCCTCGACAAGCCCGATGCCGGGCAAATCGTGTTCGACGGCGCGAATCTCGCCACGCTCGACGACGACCGCGCGACGCGGCTGCGCCGTGCGCGAATGGGCTTCGTCTTTCAGGCGTTTCACGTGCTGCCGAATCTCACCGCCGCGCAGAATGTCGCGTTGCCGTTGCGGTTGAATGGCGTGCCCGTCGCCGACGTCGCCGCGCGCGTCGCGGCCGCACTCGCATCGGTCGGACTCGCGGATCGCGCGGACACGCTGCCGCGCGAGCTGTCGGGCGGCGAACTGCAGCGCATCGCGATCGCGCGCGCAGTCGTCCATCGGCCGAGCCTTGTGCTGGCCGACGAACCGACCGGCAATCTCGACCACGACACCGCCGCGCGCGTCCTGCAGTTGCTGCTCGATATGACGCGCGAGTCGCGCGCCGCGGTGTTGCTCGTCACGCATTCCGCGGCGGCCGCGGCAAGCGCGGATCGTGTGTTGCGTTTGACGCGCGATGGGCTCGCGCCGCACGCGCCGCTGCATCTGCCGCCTGCGGAGCGCACGTTATGAGCCGCGCGCGATGACCACCGCCGACCTCCGGCCACGCTTATCGGGCGCATCCGCTATGCGGTCCATTTCCGCGCGCGCGATCCTGTCGACCGCGGCGGCGCTGATCGCGGGCGAAAGCCGCGGCCATCCGTTGCGCGCGCTCGTCGCGGTGCTCGCAATCGCGGCGGGCGTTGCGATGGGCTATGCGGTGCAGCTGATCAATGGCGCGGCACTGACCGAGCTCGCGTCAACCGTCAACTCGCTGACGGGCGACGCCGATCTGACGATCCGCGGCCCACGCAACGGCTTCGACGAATCGCTGTATTCGCGCATCGCGCGCCTGCCCGAAGTCGCCGTGGCGAGCCCCGTCGTCGAAGTCGATGCGCGCGTCGCGGGGCACAGCGATGCGTTGAAGCTGCTCGGCGTCGACGTGTTTCGTGCAGGCGGCGTCACGCCGGACCTGGTCGGGCGCGTCGATTCGATAGACGGCCACCCGGGCGGAAACCGGCTCGATCTGCTCGCACCGGACACGGTATTTCTGTCGCCCGCCGCGCTCGCATGGAGCGGCCGCACGATCGGCGACACGTTGACGGTGCAGGTCGGCCTGCGGCAAGTGGCGCTGCGCATCGCGGGCACGCTGCCCGCGTCGGGCACGAGCGTGCGCGTCGGCGTGATGGACATCGGCGCCGCGCAGTGGCGGCTCGATCGGCTCGGCACGCTGCAACGCATCGATATCAAGCTGAAGGCCGGCATCGACGCCGCACGCTTTGCACAGCACATCGCGGCGCAATTGCCGGCCGGCGTCGCGGCCGTCTCACCAAACGACAACGCCCATCGCACCTCGCAACTGTCGCGCGCGTATCGCGCGAATCTGAATGTGCTCGCGCTTGTCGCCCTGTTCACCGGCGCGTTTCTCGTGTTCACGATCCAGGCGCTCGGCGCGCTGCGGCGCCGCACGCAATTCGCCCTGCTGCGCGCGCTCGGCGTGACGCGCCGTGGTGTGGTCGGGCTGATTGTCGCGGAAGGCGCCGTGCAAGGCGTCATCGGCGCGCTGATCGGCGTCGCGCTCGGCTATGCGGTGGCGGCCGCCGTGCTCCATTTCGCCGGCGGCGATCTGGGCGGCGGCTACTTCGAAGGCGTGCACCCACAGGTGCATTTCGACGGCGCGGCCGCGTGCCTGTTCGTCGCGCTCGGCATCGGCGCCGCGGTGCTCGGCAGCGTCGCGCCGGCGCTCGAAGCGGCGCGCGCACAGCCTGCACAAGCGCTGAAAGCCGGCGACGAAGAAACGAGCCTCAGGAAGCTGCATCGAGCGCGCACGCTGATCGGCGCGCTCGCGGCAATCGGCGCCGGTATCGCGACCGCGCGGCTGCCGGCCGTCAATGGTCTGCCGCTGTTCGGTTACGCGTCCGTCGCGTTGCTGCTGATCGGCGGCGTGCTCACGATGCCGACTATCGCGCGCACCGTATTCGATGCGTTGCCGCGCACGCAGCATGCGCTGCCGCAACTTGCGCTCGCGCAGCTCGCGCACGCGCCGGGGCGCGCGGCGATCGGGCTGGCCGGCATTGTCGCGAGCTTCAGCCTGATGGTGGCGATGGCGATCATGGTGTCGAGCTTCCGCATCGCCGTGGACGACTGGCTGCAACTGCTGTTGCCCGCGCCGCTCTATCTGCGCGCGGCGCCGGCCGGCGACAGCGGCTTTCTATCCGCCGCCGATCAGGCCGCGATCGCGTCGACACCCGGCATCGCGCGCGCCGAATTTCTGCGCGCCACGCAGATCACGCTCGATACGCACCTGCCGCCGGTCGCACTGATCGCACGCCCGATCGACCCGCGTGATCCGGCCGCGCGCTTGCCGCTGACGGGCACGCCGCTGGTTCCTCACGACCATGCCGAGCGGCTCGCGTGGGTCAGCGAGGCGATGGCCGATCTGTATCGTCTGCAGGTGGGCAATCGCGTTACATTGCCGGTCGGCGGGCACGCCGCGACCTTCACGGTCGCCGGCATCTGGCGCGATTACGCGCGGCAATTCGGCGCGGTGGTCATCGACGAAGCGGACTACCGGGCAATCGCAAACGACACGCGCGCAAGCGACGCCGCCCTGTGGCCCGCATCCGGCGTGTCCGCCGCGCAGGCGGTTGAGCGCCTACGCGCGCGCGTCGCGGGCGGCGAACGGCTCACGTTCTCCGAACCGGGCGAGATTCGCGCGGCAAGCCTCAAGATTTTCGATCGCAGTTTCGCGGTGACGTATCTGCTCGAAGCGGTCGCGGTGCTGATCGGCCTGTTCGGCATCGGCGCGAGCTTCGGCGCGCAGGCGTTGTCGCGCACGCGCGAGTTCGGCGTGCTGCGTCATATCGGCGTCACGCGCGGGCAGATCGCCGCGCTGCTCGTGATCGAAGGCGCGCTCGTCGCGCTCGTCGGCGTCGCGTCGGGGCTCCTGCTCGGCACGGGCATCGCAGCGGTGCTCGTCTATGTCGTGAATCCGCAGTCGTTTCACTGGACGATGAGCTTGCATATGCCGTGGGCACTCGTGCTGACGCTCGCCGCAGCGGTGATACTCGCCGCGGCGCTCACCGCGTTGTGGAGCGCGAGGTCCGCGCTATCGGTCGATGCGGTGCGCGCAGTGCGAGACGACTGGTAAGCCGATGACGATGAAACGACGCACCTTTCTCGCATTACCTCGCGCGCTGGCTTGCCTGCTGCCGGTGGCGGCGCTCAGGCCGCTGGTTCGGCTTGTTCCGCTTGCTGCCTCGTTGCCGCTGATGCGGCCGCAGCGCGCGTCGGCGAAAGAACCCGACTATCCGCCTGTCACCGCGGGCCGCACGCTCGTGTTCCCGCGCGATTTCGGCGCGCATCCGCAGTACCGCACCGAATGGTGGTACGCGACGGGCTGGCTCTACACCGCCGATCGCACCGCGCTCGGCTTTCAGGTGACGTTCTTCCGCTCGCGGCCCGCGCTCGACGACGCGAATCCAAGCCGGTTCGCGCCGCATCAGCTGCTATTCGCGAATGTCGCGCTCAGCGATCCGCAAGCCGGCGCGCTGCAGCACGATCAGCGCTCGGCGCGCAGCGGCTTCGGCCTCGCGCAGGCGAGCGAAGCCGACACGAGCGTGCAGATCGGCGCATGGTCGCTGGTGCGCGACGCACACGACGGCGCGTACAAGGTCGACATCGACGCCGCGAACTTTGTGATGGCCTTTACGATGCAGCCGACGCAGCGCGTGCTGCTCAACGGCGCGCAAGGCTATAGCCGCAAGGGGCCGCTTGCGAGCGAGGCGAGCTACTACTACAGCGAACCCGCACTGCACGTGACCGGCCTGCTCACGCGACACCGCGCCTCGGGCGGCAAGGCCGAGCCGGTGCAAGGCATGGCGTGGCTCGATCATGAATGGTCGTCGGCGTATCTCGCGGATGAGGCAATCGGCTGGGACTGGATCGGCCTCAATTTCGACGACGGCGCCGCGCTGATGGCCTTCCAGATTCGCGACAAGGCCGGGCGCAAGTTCTGGGTAGGCGGCACGCTGCGGCAAGCGGACGGTTCGTCGCGCGAACTGGCGCCGGGGGACGTCGTGTTCACGCCGCTGCGCTGGTGGCGCTCGCCGCATACCGATGCGCGCTATCCGGTGGCGATGCGCGTCGATGCGGGCGATCTGCATCTGACGCTGACACCGCTTTTCGACGATCAGGAAGTGGATAGCCGTGCGAGCACGGGCGCGGTGTATTGGGAAGGCGCGGTGACGGTGACGGCCGCGCCGGCGACGCGAAGCGAAAACGCAACGGCCGCTACGGCGGCGGCCGCCGCCAGTTCAACCGAAGCGCAGAAGAAGCCGCTCGCACGCGGCTATCTGGAACTCACGGGGTATGTTGCGCGGCTCGAGTTGTGAGCGCAGCTCGGCGCAGGCAAGTCAGCGCAGTTAAGCGCGGCTCAGCTTTCCGACGTCACCGGATTGGGCCGCTCGACACGCGCTTTCGCAACCGGCGCCGACGCGCTGAGCCGCCCTTGCCGCTCGTCTTCCATACGCCGCAGCATTTCCGCGCCTTGCCACGAGATCAGCGCGAGACAGCCGAAGATCACCTCGCGGATCCGCTTGACGAACGCAAGCGATAACGCCGCGTCGTGACTGACCCCGAACATCTGCGCAAGCAGCACGACCGACGCCTCCTGCACGCCAAGACCCGACGGCACGAAGAACGCCGCGTGCCGCACCGCCTGCGTGATCGCCTCGATCGCGACCGCGCCGCCGACCGACACCGGATGGCCGAGCAGCGCAAGCGCGACATACGCCTCGAGCGCACCGAGCACATAGCCGGCGAGCTGCCACAGGAAGGCGCGCAGCAGCAGGCCCGAGCGCACCATCAACGCGTCGATGTCGGCATCGAGACGCTTGCCGTCGATACGTTGCAACAGCGGATGCGACTCGCCGAACAGCCGCCCCGCCCAGCGCTCGATCGCATGAAAAATGCCGCCGCGCCGCAAGAAGACAATGGCCGCGGCCGGCAGCGGCAACGAGAGCAGCAGGCCGAGCGTAATCGCATGCCAGGCGCCCGACGATTGCGCGGACGCGACGATCAGCACGATGCCGATCGCCGAGAACGCGTACTGCACCGCCAGCGTCACGATCACTTCGACGATCACGCTCGCGCTCACGAAGCTTCCGTCGGCAACCCGCCATTGGGCAAGCCGGATGCCAATCACTTCGCCGCCGATCCCCACCACGGGCAGCAAGCGGTTCACCGCTTCGCGCACCGTCGCGACCCATAGCAGGAAGCCAAGCGTTGCACGCCGGTCGAGCAACAGCCGCCACGCCTGCGCGTCGAGCAGCAGCGGCAGCAGATGCAGCGGCACGAGCAGCAGCAAAGCCCAGCCGGCCTGCCGGATCATCTGGATCGCGTCGCCGACGCGCAGATGCAGCGTCAGCGCGATCAGAATCGCGATGCCGACCGGCCAGCCCACGAAACGCAGCCACTTCATGACAGCACCGTCCCGTTTTGCGCCTTGTTTTGCGCCCCGCCTGACGCTCCATGCGACGCGCCATCCGGCCATCGATCGCCGAACACATCGCTAAAGCCGCCGCGTGTGGCGCCCGCTGCGCGGAGCGCCGCCGCGACACGCGGCGACAGCAGTGCCTTCAGTTCATCGGCATGGCGATAGCTGCGCATGCCGCCGGACAGCGCGCCCTCGCCCGCCGTCGCCGGATGGCAGTAGATTTCGCCGACGCCGTGCGGCAGATTCGCGAGCGTCTCGAGCAGCACGGCTTCGTCCATGCCGCCCGTATGCGCGATGCCGACCACGTAATCGTTGTGCGCGATGCCCGCGCGTTTCAGGCGCGCCCGTACGCTCGCCATCCACGGGCGGATCCATGCAGGGGAATGCGCTTCGTACGGCAGCCGCATCGCACGCATGCCGTAGTCGCGGCCGATCTGAAGAATGATCGACAGCACGGTCGGGTGTAAATGGAAATGCTTGTGCGTGTTGACGTGATCGAGCGGCAATCCGGTCGCCTTGAACGCTTCGAACTGCGCGCGAATTTCACGCGCCAGCTGCGCGCGCACGTGAGGCAGGAAGAAAAAACGGAAACCGTCGCGCACCATGTTGTCGCCGAAACGGCCGTGCGCATCGACAAGCGCGGGTATCTCGCTGCGCGGCAAGGTGGCCGCGCCGTCGGCCAGCACCAGATGCAGACCGACGCGCAATTGCGGCAGACGCCGCGCACGCTCGACCGCATCGCGCGCGGCCGGGGCGCCGACCATCAGGCTCGCCGCGGTCAGCACGCCATGCCGATGCGCGCGCTCGACCGCGTCGTTGACGCGCTCATGCAGACCGAAATCGTCGGCGGTCAGAATCAGCGCGCGGCCTGACGTTGGCATGGCGGACGTCACGCCTCGTGCGCCCTCAGGAAGCGGAAGAACTCGACGCCTTCACGCAAACGGCGCTTCATCATCTCCCAGCTCATCAGCATTTCTCGCACGATCTCCCAGATTTTCGACGGCCGGAAGTAGAACTCGCGGTAGAACTGCTCGAGGTGGTGATAGATCTCGTCGCGCGACAGGTGCGGATAGCCGATCGCCGCCAGCTGCACGCCTTCCTTGCTGACGAGGTTGATGACCTTGTTCTCTTCCATCCAGCCGTTCTCGACAGCCTGCTTATAGAGCGTCGTGCCCGGATACGGCGCCGCGAGCGACACCTGAATGGTGTGCGGATTGATTTCCTTCGCGTACTCGATGGTCTTGCGGATCGTCTCCTGCGTCTCGCCCGGCAGACCGAGGATAAAGGTGCCGTGAATCTTGATGCCGAGCTTCTTGCAGTCGGCGCTGAAACGGCGTGCGAAATCGGTGCGCACGCCCTTCTTGATGTTGACGAGAATCTGGTCGTCGCCCGATTCGAAACCCACGAGCAGCAGACGCAGACCGTTCTCCTTCATGATCTTGAGCGTCTTGTACGGCACGTTGGCCTTCGCGTTGCACGACCAGGTCACGCCGAGCTTGCCGAGGCCGAGCGCGATCGCTTCGGCGCGCGGCGCGTCGTCGGTGAAGGTGTCGTCGTCGAACATGACTTCCTTCACTTCCGGCATGTTGTCGCGGATCCATTTGACTTCCTCGAGCACGTTCTCGACCGAACGCACGCGATAGCGATGGCCGCTCACGGTTTGCGGCCACAGGCAGAACGTGCAGCGCGACTTGCAGCCGCGGCCCGTATAAAGCGACACGTACGGGTAGTTCAGGTAACCGATGAAGTAGTTGTCGATCTTCAGATCGCGCTTGTAAATGGGGGCGACGAACGGCAGCGAGTCCATGTCCTCGAGGACCGGACGCGTTTCGTTGTGTTCGATCGAGCCGTCCTTCGCGCGCCACGACAGGCCCTTGATTTCCGCGAACGGCTTGCCTTCGGCGAGTTCCTTGCAGGTGAAGTCGAATTCCTCGCGGCAGACGAAATCGATCGCCTCGGTCGCGGCGAGCGAGTTGTGCGGATCGACCTGCACCTTCGCGCCGACCATGCCGACGACGATCGACGGCTTGTGCTTCTTGAGGTCTTCGGCAAAGAGAGCATCGGTGGGAAACGACGGCGTGCTCGTGTGAATGATGACGAGGTCGTACTGCTCCGCGATCTGCAGCGTTTCCTTGACCGAGAGGCCGTCGGCCGGCGCGTCGAGCACGCGGCTGCCGGGCACGAGCGCGGCCGGCTGGGCGAGCCACGTCGGATACCAGAATGAGCGGATCTCGCGCTTCGCCTGGTAACGCGACCCCGCGCCGCCATCGAATCCGTCATACGACGGCGCCTGCAAGAACAATGTCTTCATGCTCATGTCCGTGCTCATTTTTGTGCTCATTTTCGCGTTCCCTCCGCCGTGCAATGTGCCGGCGTTGCGTTCAGTCATGGAATTATCAGATATTTGCACGCTTAACGTTTATCGGCCATCGGAGACTTCGAGCACTTCGACCGCATCCAGCTTGGTCGCTCCGCTTGCCTCGGTCCGCGTGGTGACGGGAACCCGCGCGCCGCGCCAGATCACGTAAGATCCAAACGCACCGGCGAGCCACTGTAACATCAGCAATGCATCGCGCAAGGGGACGAGCGGCAGGTCGCGCCAGAACGTGCGCCCGTTGCGTGTCGCGTGAATATGCATCGACAGCCGCGCGAGGCAGCCGGCGAGCGTGATCGCCGTCATCGCCATCGCGGCGACCGGTTGCGTTCCCTCTGCATGAAAGGCGCCTGCGAGCCGCGCACCGAGCAGCAGCCACGGCGACGTGAATGTCACGAACAGGAACGCGAAGCCCGCCGGATTGACCGAACGGATCGTACGCAGCCAGCGCGTTTCGCGATGCCAGAGCGCGACGAGGCCCGTCTCGATCACGTCGGTCGCAACAATCACTTTGGACAAAACCGTGCGCAAGCCCAGCTTGCGCACGTGCCCGGCCAGCCAGTAGTCGTCGGCGAGGCAATCCTTCAACGGCTCGAAGCCGCCGATTCTCTCGAACGTATCGCGGCGCAGCGCGAGCGTCGCGCCAAAGCCGAACTCGCGCGAACCGGTTGCATGCGCAACGAGCACCGACGGCAGAAACCATTCGTTGACGAAAAGCGCGCCGACGCGCGACCAGAATCCCTTGATGCCGGTGGCACGATACAGGCACGTCACCACCCCGTTGCGCGGGTCGGCGAGCGGCGCGCAGACCTGCTGCAGATAGTCGGGCGCAACGGCGATATCGCTGTCCGCCACGACGAGCAGATCGTATCGTGCGTGCTCGGCCAGATTCATCAGATTACTGACTTTCAGATTGCTGCCGTGCACGCGCCCATCGACGACGAGCGCGATATCGCAATGCGGATACGCGGCCTGCAACCTGCGCACGACGCCGATTGCCGGATCGTGCGCGGACGAGACGCCGAACAGCAACTGAAAACATGGATGCGTCTGCTCGCAGAACGACGCGAGGTTCTCGTAGAGCCGCGGCTCTGCGCCGCATAACGGTTTCAAAATGCTGACCGCGCCGATCGCTTCAGGCACCGCCGGCCGTGCCTGCCGTTTACGTGAGGGCCTGCGCGCCGTGCGTCGCAGCAGACCGGCCGCAAATCCTGCATAGACCGTCGCGCCGCAGCAGATCGCCGCGAGAAGCCATTGCGCATAAGACGTCCAGTTCGCGGTCATCGAACCCGAGCCTCCCCGGAGAATCGCCGACTGGGCGATAACGTCGACAGACAAGACATGCTTGGACTAATTGGTCTGTTTAACATTGGAGGCACTCCGCTCAATGTCATCGAATGCGAGCGTAAGGTTGGCGTGTGAAGCGCAGATGTTACCGGCGTCGGAAAAAAGGTTATCCAAATAAAGACGCACGTGCATCGACCTCGCGCAAACCAAGCGCAGTCGAGCCTCCAGGCCGAATGGGGCGCTCCGGTTTCCGACGCGAGGAACCGCAACCGCGATGGTGATCGCGTGGCTGGAAACGGAGCAGTGCACCGTCAGCCGAAAGGCAGGTGCAGGGTGTCTCAAGCATTGTTTGTTTCATCGATCTGGCTACAACGCGCGCAAAAGAACTTGTGCGATTCCGTCAGGTCGCGGCACAGCCGTCCTTACGAAACCGATAATTATTTCTTTCAAATAAAATATGTCGCGGCAAATGAATCCGCAAGTGAATACTAGCAGTGGATTCTTAGCAAAACATTAAGCTGACTTGACCGACAGGCGTGTGTCGCGTCGGCGCCGCAGTGCGTTACATTCTGCCAAAGGCCCTTGTTTGCAGGGTTTTTAGATTTATCGCCACAGGTTTTGCGGCAAAGCTGCGCCGCAACCGCGTTAAACGCAATAAACTTTTTCGCTATCGACAAAGCAGATTTTTGACGGTTTTTCAAATGCAAAGTAATCACGCCATTCAAATGCTTGATATACAGGACGATAATCGGATCTTTGCCGATATGGCGAACGACGGCGCTAATCCGTGCCTTTCTTGCGGCGCGTGCTGCCAGTACTTTCGTGTATCGATGTATATGGGCGAAATGGCCGGCGCGGGCGGCACGGTGCCCGACGAACTCGTGAGCCGCGTGAACCCGTATATCGTTTGCATGAAGGGCACTGAAGCGGGGTATGGCCGCTGCATCGCATTGCGCGGCGAAGTGGGACAACCCGGTATCCATTGCGCGATTTATGCGCAGCGGCCCTCGCCGTGCCGCGAATTCCGTGTCTGGGCCGACGACGGCTCGCCCAATCCGGATTGCCAGCGGCTGCGCGATGCGGCCGGCTTGCCGCCGCTTTCCGCGATACCGGTTTAAGGACGATGGCGATCTGTCACGGCTATTTCACGTCGAACGTGTAGTCGCCGTGTGTGCGGTGCCCATCGGATGCGACGGCGACCCAATGCACGGTGTACTGTCCGGCGGCAAGCTCGGACAACGGCACGCTGATCACAGCGTGCTGATGCGCGTCGACGCTCGCCTTGCTGGTCGTCACCGGCTTGCCGGCCGCGTCGGTGACCGTCAGTGTCGAGAATGCAGGTTCGAGCGGACCGTCGAAGGTGATCCTGACTTGCGCGGGTGCCGACACCGTTGCGCCCGATGCCGGCTCCTGCGTCGCCGGGAATACGTGGGCAAACGCGCTCTGCGTGACAAGCAGCGCAGCGGTGCACAGTGCGGATACGGTCATGCGCTTGCGCGCGCCAGTGAATTCTTTCGTTTTCCAGAACATAAGGCTTCGCCGCGGTTACGGGGGATGCGTCATCGCATCGATCGGTCATCGATGCATCGGTGACGGCTTCGACTCGACGCGGCCGCAGATTGTTTCAACTGCGGTCTCAGGTGTGGTCTCAAGCCCGGTCTCGAGCGCGGTGTCAGGTGTGGTCTCAAGCGCCGTTTCAGCCGCGTTTCAGGCGCTCGATCAGCGCGATGCCGGCTGCCGGGTTGTGCTCCTTGAAACCGCTGATCACATACAGGAACACATCGCGCGGGCCTTTGCCGGCGTCGGCTGGTTTCGCGACGGTTTCGAGGCCGGCCGGCTGGCCGCCCGACGCCCACGTTTTCATCCGCGCGACCCACAGATCGAGTGCCGCGTCATCGTAGCCTTGCCCGGACGCGTCGGACGTGCCCATGATGCGTGCGTAGACGAACGGCGCGGTGACATCGGCGATCTGCAGGTATCTGGAATCGCCCGCCATGACGATGGCCACGCCATGCTTGCGTGCCAGCGCGACAAAGGCCTCGTTGCGAAAGCTCTCGTGCCGCACCTCGACCGCGTGACGCAGCGCGCGGCCGCCGGACTCTTTCGGCAGCAGCGAGAGAAATGCGTCGAAGTCCTGTTCGTCGAACTGCTTGGTCGGCGCGAACTGCCAGTTGATCGGCCCGAGCTTGCTCTTCAGTTCGAGCACGCCGCTTGCGATAAAACGTTCGATCGACTCGCCCGCTTCCGCAAGAATGCGGCGATGTGTCGCGAAACGCGGCGCTTTCAGCGAGAAGATGAAGTTTTCGGGTGTCTCGTCGTGCCACTTCGCGAACGATTCGGGCTTCTGCGATCCGTAGAACGTCCCGTTGATTTCGATGGACGTGAGTTGGCGGCTCGCGTATTCGAGCTCGCGTTTCTGCGCGAGGTCTTCGGGGTAGAAGACGCCGCGCCACGGCGCGAAGGTCCAGCCGCCAATGCCGACGCGGATGGTGGAGGTTGTCGGCGCCGCGCCAGCGGCAGGCTTTGCGGTGGCGGATCGGGCGTCTGGTGTAGGCGCGGGTTTGCGGGCAGTGGCCTTTGTCGCAGGCGCCTTCGCGGCCGTTGTCTTCTTCGCGGGCGCTTTTGCAGCCGTTGTCTTCTTCGCAGGCGCGTTTGCTGCCGTTGTCTTCTTCGCAGGCGCTTTCGCGGCAGGCGCTTTCACGGCAAGCACTTTTGCGGCCGATGTTTTCCTGGCCGGCGCCTTTATATCCGGCACCTGCCTCGCGGCTACTTTCGTACCGGGCGCCTTTTTAGCGGCCGACTTCGCGGCCGCTGTCGTCGTGGCCGCTACCTTCCCGGCCACCGCCCCATCCGCCGTCTTACCCGCCGCGCCCGAAGCGCGTTTCGCCGGTGCTTTCGCAGCAGCCGTCGTTGATTTCGCCGCCTTCGCGGCCGGTTTGCGCGCTGCCATCGATGACGTCTCCCCTGATGCGTTCGACTCGCTCCAGTGTAGCGAATCGCGCCGGGCCACGCGTCATCATCCTTCGCGCGCTAACCCATATACCTCCGGCCGGCGATCGCGCAATACATGGTTGAACGCATTGAGCTGGCGATGCCGGCGCGCATCGGCAAGATTCACCTGCGCGACCAGAATCTCCTCGTCGGTCGCGCTCGCCGGGCCCGCAACCGGCCAGCCATGCGCGTCGACGATCACGCTGCAGCCGAGAAACGGCTGGCCGCGCTCGTTGCCCACGCGATCCGCCGCGGCGACGAACAGCCCGTTCGAATGCGCGCCGCTCATCGCGAGCAGATTCGCCATCACCGGCAGGCCGGCCGGTTGGGCGGGCATCGGTACCCAGTTGGTCGGCACACACAGAATGTCGGCGCCGCCGTTCGCCGCGAGCCGGAAAACCTCGGGAAACCAGATGTCGTAGCAGATCGCGCACGCGACGCGGCCAA
Source organism: Paraburkholderia sp. 2C (assembly GCF_054589215.1). Lineage (NCBI taxonomy): Bacteria > Pseudomonadati > Pseudomonadota > Betaproteobacteria > Burkholderiales > Burkholderiaceae > Paraburkholderia > Paraburkholderia sp. 2C. The sequence goes on from NZ_BAAILL010000050.1 coordinate 285,949, forward strand.
ACGGCGTATGAAAGACCGGCACGCCGAGATTGCCGGGCTCGAAAAACAGATTCTCGTCGCCCCACAGATGCAGCTTGCGGTAATTGCCGAGCACGCCCCGCGGACCGACGATCGCCGCCGAGTTATAGAGCACGTCGCCGTCGCGTTCCGCATAGCCGGCGACGAGCGTCACGTTCAGGCGCGCGGCAATGGCTGCCCATGCGCGTATCGTCTCGCCGTCGGCGAGCGTCTCGGACAGCGCAAACGCTTCTTCGCGCGTCTCGAACACATAGCCCGAATTGCACAGTTCCGGCAGCACGATCAGACGCGCGCCGCGCGCATGCGCCTCTTCGATCAAGCCGGTTGCGCGCGCAACGTTGCGCGCCTTCGCGCCGACTTCCGGCTCC
>NZ_BAAILL010000050.1:286456-299571 GCF_054589215.1 Paraburkholderia sp. 2C
GTCATCGAATAACACTCCTTGCGATCGGCGAGCGCATCGTGTTCCAGCGATGCACGTTTTCATAGGCTTGCGCCACGCGCAGCACGGTGGCCTCGTCGAATGCCTTGCCGACGATCTGCAGGCCAACCGGCAATTCGCGCGCATCGAAACCGCACGGCAGCGACAGCGCCGGCAAGCCGGTCAGATTGAACGGATACGTGAGCCGCCACGACGCCGCCAGCGGACTTTCCTCGAGTCCGCCGGTACTCACCGACGCCTGGCCGCGACACCATGCGGTCACCGGCGACGTCGGCGTGACGATCGCATCGACGCGCTCGAACACCGCGTTGAAGTCTTCAATCAGCAAGGTGCGCAACTGCTCTGCCTTCAGGTAGTCGGCGGCCGTCACCATGCGGCCGATTTCGACGAGCGTGCGCACGTCGTCGTTCATCGCGGCTGTCGCGCCCCGTTGCAGGCCGCGGTCGTGATAAGCACTCGACGACGCGAGCTCGATCGCATAGATCGCGCCGAGGCCGTATTGCAGATTCGGCACTTCGAAATCGACGATCTGCGCGCCGAGCGCGGCGAGATCGGCGATCGCGTTCTCGACGAGCGCTTCGACATCGACTTCGTTCGCGCCAAAAAAATGATTGCGGCACACGCCGATGCGCAAGCCCGCCACGCCCGCATCGAGCTGCGCGGTAAAGTCGGGCACGGGCAGGTCGGCGCTGCCGGCGTCGCGCGCGTCGAAACCGGCCAGCACGTTGAGCAGCAACGCGGCGTCGCGCACCGACAAGGCCAGCGGCCCCGCATGATCGAGCGACCAGCTATGCGGCACGATGCCGGCGCGGCTCACGCGGCCGAAGGTCGGCTTGAGGCCGACCACACCGCACAGGCTCGCCGGAATGCGGATCGAGCCGCCGGTGTCCGAGCCGAGCGCGCCGAACGCGAGGCCTGCCGCAAGCGCGGCGCCGGAGCCGCCGCTCGAGCCGCCGGGGATGCGCGACAGATCCCATGGGTTGCGCGTCGGCGGCGTCTCGGTGCCCCACGCGAATTCGTGCGTGCGGGTCTTGCCGATCAGCACCGCACCCGCCGCGCGCAGACGCGCGACGGCGGCCGAGTCCTCGTTGGGGAACGCATAGCCGGGCGCGCGGCTGCCCGCGGTGGTCGGCATATCGGCTGTCAGGTAGTTGTCCTTGACCGCGATCGGCACGCCATGCAGCGGTCCGCGCCGCTCGCCGCGCGCGATTTCCTCCGCACAGCGCAGTGCGTCCGCGCGGACATGCGGGTTCAGGCATTCGTAGGCGAGCACGTCGGTGTCGAGGGCTTCGATACCGGTGAGCAGTGTATCGATCACATCGACGGGGGAGATGCCGCCGTCGGCAATGCGTGCCGCAAGTGAAGTCAGATCGTCGACGTCGCTCATGGGCGCTCCCCGGCGGCGCGCCCGGCTGGGCGGGAAACGCGCGTCAGGTCGAACACGATCGCCGGATGACGCTCCGCCAGGTCGAGCGTGCGCAGCTTGTCGATCTCGGTGAGTATCGTTCGGTATACCGACAGATTGTGTGCAATGCGATTGTCCGCGAAGTCGACGCCGATCCAGCGCGCGAGTTCATCGACGCGTTCATCCGCCGTGCCCTGCGCGTGCCGCGTCGCGCCCGGCCGGGACGGCGGCGGTGTCAGCAGCATCCGCGTCACTGCCGGTGGCGGCGCCCGGCCGGGATCGTCGCGCGTCGGCATGCCTTCGACGAACGGCACGAGCTGGTGTCGCGCGAGCTCGAATACGCGCCGCAGTTCGGGCACCGGGTTCTGATGTTCGTCGACGCGCAAATCGACCCATGCATAGGCTTCATCGCGCATGACCTTGAGCGCCGCCGACTGGCGGCCGCGCAGATCGCCGCCGGCGGCCTGCCCGGCTTCGAGCGCCTGCATCAGGCGTTCCTCGAGCGCGAGATCCGGGGTCGCTTCGAACGCGGCCTGCATCGCATCGAGGGTGGCGGCGCCGACCAGCATGTTGCCCTGAATCGCATACGCCGCACCGGTGCGCTGCCCGGCCCAGCCCGTGCATTGCGCACCGGTCCATGCCGCGCCGTGCCCGCGCCCGCCAATCAGGCCGATCTGCCGCAAATCGGCGGCCGGATCACCGCCGAGCGCCTGCGCCAGCGCACTCTCCGCGTCGGCGCCGCGTTCGAGCAGTTCGAGCGCGCTCAGCGCGAGATACGGATTCACCCACGATTGCGTCGACACCGCGCCGACGCCCGCGCGCGCATAGATACACATTGCGCCGACGGCCGGCACCGCGGTACTGACCGCTACGCCGAGCGCACCGCTCGTCGGGCAGCGCGCGACAATCGAAAATGTCATGAAAAACAGTCTCCGTGGCTAATGCGGAAAAAAGCTGGTGCGGTAACAAAGCTAAAGCGATAAAAAACGTGCCACGGTTTCGTGCGCCGCCGGGTCCGCTGTCGAACCCGCGGCTGGAATCTCGCCGAGTTCGAGCACCGCATAGCGATTCGCGACGGCAAACGCAAAGTGCACATGCTGTTCGACGAGCAGCATCGATGTGCCGGAGCGATCGCGCTCGCGCGTCAGAATGCCGACCAGCCGTTCGATCACCGAAGGCTGCATGCCCTCGGTGATTTCGTCGATCAGAATCAGCTTCGGTTCGCGGATCAGTGCGCGCGCGACGAGCAACATCTTCTGCTCGCCGCCCGACAAGGTGCCCGCCTTCTGCCGCAAACGCTGCTTCAGAAACGGGAACAGGTCTTCGATACGCGCAAAAAGCGGCTTGAAATCGCGGTCGCGCGCGAGTGCGAGCTTCAGGTTTTCTTCGACGGACAGATCCTGAAACAGCGCCTGTTCCTGCGGGATATACGCGACGTCGCGCCGCGCGATGCGGTTCGGCGGCAGGCCCGCGATGCGCTCGCCGAACAGCGCGATATCGCCGCTCTTCGGGCGGATATAGCCCATCAGCGTTTTCAGCAGCGTCGATTTGCCCATGCCGTTCTTGCCCATGATCGCGACGACCTCGCCGCGCGCGAGCGTGAGGTCGATGCCCTTGAGCACCATCGCTTCGCCGTAGCCGCTTTGCAGCGCGCCGATCTCGATTGCCGCTGGCGTGCTCATGCGCCGTCCTCCGTGCTGGCCGTTCCCGTATGCGATTCGCCCGCATACACGGCGCGCACGAGGTCGGAGTTCACGACCTCGTCGACGCCGCCATCCATCACGATGCGCCCTTGATGCAGCACGACGATGCGCGAGCTGATCTGCCGCACGAAATCGAGGTCGTGCTCGACGAGCAGCAGGCACATCCGGTAGCGCGTCGCGAGCGATACGAAGATCGAGCCGATCTGCGTGCGTTCCTGCTTCGTGAGGCCCGCGGTCGGTTCGTCGAGCAGCACCGTGCGCGGCTCGAGCGCGAGCACCATCGCGAGCTCGAGCGCCTGCTTCTGGCCGTGCGACAGATAGCGGCACGGCCGCTCCGGAATGCGATCGAGGCCGGTGAGCCGCAGCACGTCGAGCGCGGGCTGAGGTAATTCAAGCGTCGTCGCGCGCTGCCATTTCGATGGCCGCGCCACGCGATAGCGCGCGATCCGCAATGCTTCGGCAACGCTCAGCGAATCGAATACGGTCGCCGTCTGGAATTTGCGTCCGACACCGAGCGCCACGCAGTCGTATGGCGCAAGCCGCCGGATCTCGGCGCCGCCGATTTCGACGGTGCCGCCGGAGCGCTGCGCGCCGTCGGCGATGCAGCGCATCAGCGTGCTTTTGCCGGCGCCGTTTGGTCCGATCAGGCTCAGCAGTTCGCCGGCATGCGCATCGAAGCTGATGCCGTCGAGCACCTTGAGACTGCCGAAATGCTTGTGTATGCCGCGCAGCGATAGCGCGGGACGCGGCGTTCCGTCGGTCGCGTCATCGCGCTCGCGTGCGGGCGCCGCGACAAACGTGACGGCAACCGGCGCGGGGCCTTTCCGGCGCGGCAGCGCGCGGCGCACGCCATCGGCGACCAGCGGCGCCAGCCCGCGCGGCATCGCGACGATCACGACGACGAACGCGATGCCGATCAGCAGCGTCCAGATATATGGCAGGTCGCCGCTCAGATACGCGCTGCCCGTATCGATCAGCAGCGCGCCGACGATCGGACCCAGCAGCGAACCGCGTCCGCCGAGCGCGACCCAGATCACGAGTTCGGTGCCGAACACGAAGCCCGCATACTCGGGCGCGACGACCATCTGCACGCAGGCGAACAGAAAGCCCGCGAAGGCCGCGACAAGCGCGCAGGTGTCCATCAGCCGAGACTTGTAGCGCGACACGTCGATGCCGAGATACTCGCAGCGCGACTCGTTCTCGCGAATCGCGACGAGCAGCCGGCCTGCGTCGCTGCGTACGAAGAGCCACGCGATCACCGCCAGCACCGTGAGGAATGTACCGGCGATAAAGAACCACGCTTCGAGCGGCAGATCGATGCTGTCGAAGCCCGACAGCCCGCTGCTCGAGCCGGTGAACTCGCCGCCCGAATAGATCGCCTGCACGAGCACGATCGGCAACACCAGCGTGACGACCGACGCGTAGAGCGGCGATGCGCCGTGGTAAAACGCGAGCCAGCCGATCGCGCGCGACACGAGCCACGCGGCAACGAGCCCGGCGGCAAGCGCGCCGGCGGCGAGCAGCGGCGAATAGCCGGCGTGCACGAAGACAAGCCCCGCCGCATAGGCGCCGATACCGAAGAACGCCGACTGTCCGAACGTCAGGATGCCTGTGTAACCCCACAGCAGATCGACAGTCAACGCGAGCGCCGCATACAGAAACGAGCGGATCAGGTTGTTGACAAGAAAGGTAGGCAGCACGACGCTGCCCACCGCCAGCACCGCGAGCGCGACGACGCCCACGGCGAGCGGCATGCGCCACGCCGGCGCGACCGGCACGCGCAACGGCATGGTCGAAACAGGATCAGCCACGAGCAAAACCCTCCGGCCGGATACGCAACAGTAATGCGGCGAGCACCGCGATCGTCAGGCCGCCGAGCACCGGATTGACATATGTGCTGACGAGCACCTGCGCGCCGCCGAGCACCGTGCTTGCCACCGCAAGATTGACGAGCGACGCGCCCGCCACCAGGACGAGCATGAAGGCGCCGACCACCCACGCGACGCCCATATTCGGATCGACGCTCGCGAGCGGCGTGATCAGGCAGCCGGCCAGCGAAGCAAGCGCGGCGCCCGTGCAGAACGTGATAAAACGCACGCGCGCGCTGCTGATGCCCAGACCGCGCGCGAGCGCCTCGTTCATAATGACCGCGCGTGTTTGCAGGCCGAGGCGCGTGCCGTTGAGCAGCCAGCCAAGCGCGAGCGCGATGACCAATGCGACGCCGACGAGCACGAGCCGGTACGCCGAGTACTGCGCGCCGAGCCAGTGAACCGCACCGGTCAGCGGGCTCGCGACCATCTGCACGCCGCGCCCGAACGCGAGCGTGATCAACTGGCCGACGATAATGCCGAGGCCCCACGTCGCGAGAATCGCATCGAGCGGACGCGCATAGAGCGGCCGCACGATAAAGCGTTCGACCGCCATGCCGAGCACAAAGCCGATCGCGAGCGAACAGGGAATGCTCCACCACCAGCCGAGCCCCGCCTGTGCGACGATCACGCTCGCGTAACCGCCTGTCGTCAGGAATGCGCCGTGCGAGAAGTTGATGATTTTCATCACGCCGAATACGAGCAGCAATCCGGTCGATACGATAAACAGGATCGCTGCCGTCGTGACGATATCGAGGCCCAGGTTCAACATCGCGGTCGCCTCGCTGCGCTTACTTGAGCGCCGGGCACTGCGCGCCCGGATCGACGTTGTTGAACGACTGGATCACCTTCACCGAACCGTCCGCCTGCACCTGGCCCAGATACATCGTCAGCGGCGTATGGCGCTCCTTGTCCATCTGGATCTTGCCGCGCGGACCGTCGAACGAAACCTGCGCAAGCGCGGGTATCACCTTCGCGGTATCGACGGTGCCGGCTTTTTCGACCGCGGCCTTGTACAGATAGATCGCTTCGTATTCGGGCACCGACAGATCGTTCGGCGTCTTCAGATCGGCGCCGAAGCGCTTTTGCATCGCCGCGAGAAATTGATGATTGGCAGGCGTGTCGATGTTCGTCACGTACGAGCCGGAAATATAGATGCCTTCCGCGTCGGCGCCCATGCTTTTTGCCGTGCCTTCGTCGACGGCGAGATTGCCGTACGGCAGCTTCACGCCGGCTGCGCGCAGCTGTTTCGTCAGCGTGACGTTCGGCGCGCCGCCGGCCGTCGAGGTGATGATCGCGTCGGGTTTCGCCGCCTGCAGCTTGCTGATGATCGACGTCCAGTCCGAGCCGTCCATCGGCAGATATTCGTTGCCGACCACCTTGCCGCCCTTCTTCTCGATGTAGCTCTTCGTAAAGTCGAGCATGCCGCGGCCGAATGCGTAGTCGCTGCCGATCAGAAAGAACGTCTTGGCATGCTGCTGCTTCATGAAGTAGTCGACGATCGGTGCGACCTGCTGGTCGGGCACCCACGCGTCGACGTACATATAGCGGTTACACGAGCGGCCTTCATAGAACGACGTGTAGATGAACGGCACCTTGCCGCGCGAGACGATCGGCAAACCGGCGTTGCGCGCGGCGCTCGTTTCCATCGAGATCAGCGCATTGACCTTCTTGTCGAAAATCAGCGAATCGAAGGCCTTTTGCGCGCCCGCGGCACCGCTGCCGTCGTCGGCCACTTCGAGGCTCACCTGACGGCCGAGAATACCGCCTTTCGCGTTGATTTCGTCGACTGCGAGTTGCGCCGATTGCACGACCGAGGGGGCAACGACGCTGTTCGCGCCGCTCAGGCCGACCGGTACGCCGATCTTGATCGGGTCCGCGGCGAACGCCGCGTGGGCCGTCAGAAGCAATGCGGCTGCCGTTGCCGCATAAGAGATGCGTTTCATTGTTGTATGGCTCCTTGTAATGATCGTTTCGATTAATACCGTTTCAGTCCAGCCGTTTGCCGCGTACTAAAACTGCACCCCGCGCGTCAGCGCACCGTCCACCACGAGGTTGGTCCCGCTGACGAAACTTGCCGCCGGGCTCGCGATAAACACCACCGCATTCGCAATCTCCTCGGGTTTCGCCATGCGGCCGGTCGGATTCAAGGCAAGCGAATCCGCGAACAGCTTCGGATCGTTGCGTTCGATGTGCTCCCACAGGCCGCCCGCGAAATAGGTGTTGCCCGGCGACACCGTATTCGCACGAATTCCCTTCGGGGCGAGTTGATAAGCGAGCCCTTGCAGGTAGTGCACGACGGCCGCCTTGAACGTGCCGTATGGCCCCGCCGCAAAATCGATCTCGCGCGCCGACACACTGGAGATGCCGACGATCGAAGGCGCTTTGCTTGCCTCGAGAAACGGCATCGCCGCATGCACGAGGTTCACCGTGCCCATCATGTCGGTCTCGAATTCCGCTTGCCACGACTCAAGTTCGTCCGCGGTCGACAAGGCACTGACGTTCGCGACGACGATGTCGAGACCGCCGAAATACTCGGCGACCGAACTCGTCCACGCCCGTAACGCAGCGCCGTCGGATACGTCGACGGCCGAGCCGGTCACGCGTACGGTTCCCGCAGCGCGTTGGGCCAGGTCGGTCACTGTCCGTTCGACCGCCGCGCCATCGCGCGCGCACAATGCGACGTCCGCGCCTTCGTCGACGAAGGCCTGCGCGATCGCGAGCCCGATGCCGCGCGTGCCGCCCGTGACGATCGCTTTCAATCCGTTGAGTTTCAAATCCATAACGGATCTCCTTTAGTCGGCGGCGGGCGCGAGATACTTCTTGTCGATCGCCGCGCCCACCGAATACTTAGGATCGACGAAGTTGCCAAGACGCACCTTCCCGCATTGGCTCAGCATCATGTAGGCATCCCAACGGTCGAATCCGTACTCGAGTTCGAGCCAGCGCACGAGTTCGTGATACGCGATGCGTGTCGCGTCCTCGAGCGGCCTCGCGCTGCCGATCGTCATCAGCAGCCGGTCGGTTTCGAGGCGCGGCCAGTCGATCTTCCAGCTTTTGATCAGATCGACGTGAATCGTCGTGGTGCTCGAGAACTCCACCGCCGTGCCGCACACTTCGCCATCGCCCTGGCATGCGTGCGCATCGCCGATAAAGAGTCGCGCGCCCGGCGAGCGCACCGGCAGGTAGGTGATGCTGCCCGGACCCATATCGGGCACGTCCATGTTTCCGCCGTGGTTATCGGGCGTCAGCGAATTGATCGAATCGATTTCCGGCGACAGGCTCAACGTGCCGATATGCGGCTTGTACGGCAGCTTGATGCGCTTGCTCCAGTACACGCCGTCTTCGTCAAGATCGATCTTGCGCGTGATCTCGGGCAGCGGCTCGTTCAATGTGGCCGTGTATTCGGTGCCCGTCAGCGCGCCGAAACGCGGAATCAGGCAGCACGTGCCGCGCGGATTGTCGCCGCGCGGTTGCATCGATTCGATGTACACCGCGACGACGTCGCCTTTCTCCGCGCCGTCGATCATGATCGGACCGTTCTGCGGATTCAGGAACGGCACCTTCAGGTGCTGGCTCGGCAGGTCTTTTTCCGTGCGGATCTTGCCGTCGAATGCGTCGCGCGTTTCGACGACGACACGGTCGCCCGGCGCGATGTTCAATACCGGCTCCGAATACGGGCCCATCGTGTAGTGAAACGTGCCCTGCCGCGCTTCGGTCAGTTCGTGCGTCGTGCCGACCTGACCGCGCGCGACGCCGCGTGTGTACATGATCGATTGTGAAAGCCAGTTCATCTACGTGTGTTCCTGTGAGGTTGATCGGAAGTGAGCGACATGTTCATACCGAGATCAGCGCCCTGACGTTGTTCGCCTCCATCTCGTCGCCGCGGCCGGCGGACACCACCTGTCCGCGCACGAGCACGACGTAGTCGTCGGCGACCGCCTGCGCGAAATCGAAAAACTGCTCGACGAGCAGAATCGACAGCGAACCCTTCAACGAACGGATCACCGCTTCGATCTCCATTACGATCGACGGCTGGATGCCTTCGGTTGGTTCGTCGAGAATCAGCAGCGTGGGGTTCGTCAGCAGTGCGCGGCCGATCGCGAGCTGCTGTTGCTGACCGCCGGAGAGATTGCCTGCAATGCGCCGGCGCATTGCCTTGAGCACGGGAAACGTCTGGAACACGTCGGCGAACGTGAATTGCCTACCGTTGCGCGATACGCTGCGCTCGCCCGCATAGGCGCCGATGCGCAGGTTTTCCTCGACGCTCAGGAGCGGGAAAATATCGCGGCCTTGCGGCACATAGCCCAAGCCCGCGGCAACGCGCCGGTGCGACGGCGTACGCGTGATCTCACGGCCGTTCAGCCGAATCTCGCCGGCCTTCGCCGGCAACAGGCCGACGAGGCATTTGAGCAGCGTCGTCTTGCCGACGCCGTTGCGGCCGAGCACCACCGTGCAGGCGCCGTCCGCCACGTCGAGCGAGACGTCACGCAGCGTGTGGCTGCTGCCGTAGTACTGGTTCAGCGATGAAATGGTCAGCATGGTCAGCGCCCCAGATAGACGCGAATCACTTCGGGATTCGCACGCACGCTCGCCATCGATCCCTCGCCGAGCAGCTTGCCTTCGTGCAGCACGCTGACGAGATCGGCAATCTCGCCGACAAAGTCCATGTCGTGCTCGATCACGACCACCGCGCGTTCGGGCGCCTTGAGCCGTGCGATCAGCTCCGCGGTGCGCGAGGTTTCGTGATCGGTCATGCCGGCCACCGGTTCGTCGAGCAGGATCACGTGCGGGTCGGCGACGAGCAGCATGCCGATCTCGAGCCATTGCTTCTGCCCGTGCGACAGCGTGCCCGCCATGCGCCCGCCTTCGGCCGCGAGATTGATCGTCTCCAGCACTTCGTCGATACGCGCGTGCTGCCGCGGCGTCAGACGCGAGCGCACCATATCCGCATAGCCGCGGCCGTTGCGGATCGCGAGCTCGAGGTTTTCGCGCACGCACAGCGCCTCGAATACACTGGGCTTCTGGAATTTGCGGCCGATGCCGAGACGGGCGATCGCGGTTTCATCGAGTACCGCGAGATTCGTCGTCTTGTTGAGGAACACTTCGCCGGCGGCCGGCCGCGTTTTGCCGGTAATCACATCCATCAGGGTCGTTTTACCGGCGCCGTTCGGCCCGATGATGGCGCGGATTTCCCCGTAGCGAAATTCCATCGACAGGTTCGTGATCGCGGCGAAACCGGAGAACGTGACGGACAGGCCGCTGATGTAGATCGCCGTTTGCGGTGTCGGACTCATCGCTGTCCATCCTGGCGCGGCTCGATCGCCGCCTTGAACGTGCCCCACACGCCGTGGCTGAAACACACGACGATCAGCAACGTGACACCTGCCAGGATGAACGGCCACACGGCCGGCAATTCCGCGGTAAGCCAGAACTTGATGCCGTTCACGAGAATCGCGCCGAGGATCGCGCCGACCAGCGTGCCGCGCCCGCCGATCGCCACCCACACCGCGATTTCGACCGACAGTTGCGGCGATACGATCGTCGGATTGACGATGCCGACCTGCGGCACGTACAGCATGCCGGCCAACGCGGCAAGCACCGCCGAGAGGCACCACGCGACGAGCTTCAGCGTATGCGTGCGATAGCCGAGAAAGCGCATGCGCGCTTCGTCGTCGCGCACCGCGATCAACGCGCGGCCGAACGCGGAACGCGTCAGATAGCGCACCGCGAGGTACGCCACCACCAGCAGCACGCATGAGGCGACCGCCAGCCCGATCTGCGTGCCCGTGGCCGCGACGGGGTGACCCGCGAGCCGCGTGAAACCGGTCATGCCGTTGTTGCCGCCGAGGCCGACGTCGTTGATGAATAACAGCAGCATCAACGCATACGTCAACGCTTGCGTGATGATCGACAGATAGACCCCGTTGATCCGCGAGCGGAACGTGACGAAACCGAATACGCCGGCCACGACGACGCTGATCGCGACCGTGGCGAGCACCGCGACGTCGAGCCTCGCGAGCACGGTCCACAGCTTCGGGAAGTCGTGCGCGCCCATGTATTGCATGAAGTCGGGCAACACATGGGTCTGCTCGTAAGCGCCGTTGAGCAGGTAGATCGCCATCAGATAACCGCCGATGCCGAAGAAGATGCCGTGCCCGAGGCTCAGAATGCCCGCGTAGCCCCATACCAGATCGAGCGCCAGCGCAAGCAGTGCAAAGCACATGATCTGCCCGATCAGGTTGATGCCGAACAGCGAAAGATGCAGCGCGCTCGATTCGGGCACGATGAAATAGGCGAACGGCAAATAGAGCGCCACGAGAATCAGCACCGGCGCGACGAACGCTTCCGTTGCCGGTCCCATCCATCGTGCGGCGAGACCCGATAACGTGAAGCGTCGCGAGGCGGTGTGAGGGTCGGGGAATGTGTTCATACGCGGGTCTTCAAAACAAAGAGTCCTTGCGGCCGTTTCTGGATGATCAGCACGATCAGCAGCAACACCGCGACCTTCGCGGCCACCGCTCCATAGAACGGTTCGATGAACTGGTTGATCTCGCCAAGCGCGAGCGACGACACCGCGGTGCCGACCAGACTCCCGGCGCCGCCGAGCACGACCACCATGAACGAATCGACGACAAAGCCCGTGCCCATCGACGGATTCACGCTGGCGATCTGCGTAAGCACGACGCCGGCGAGACCGGCGAGACCCGCGCCGAGGCCGAAGGCGATACGGTCGACGCGTTCGGCGGGCACGCCGAGACACTTCGCCATATCGCGTAACTGTGTGGTCGCGCGCATCAGCAGACCGAGCTTGGTGAGCCGGATGACCGCGAACGTGGCGACAAAAATCAGCAGCGCGAGGCCGATCGCGAAGAGCCGGTTATAGGTGACGAAGAAGCCGGGCGCGGCCTGCACGCCGCCGTTCAGAAAGGCCGGCGTCACGAACTCGAGGTTCTGCGAGCCAAACAGCACTTGCACGAGCTTGATCAGCGCGATGCTGACTGCCCAGGTCGCGAGCAGCGTTTCGAGCGGGCGGCGATACAGGAAACGGATCACGCAGAATTCGAGCAGCATGCCGCACACCGCGCACACCACGAAAGCGACCGGAATCGAGACGAAGATGTATGCATCGAATAGCGCGGGAAGATGCGCCTGCATGAAGCGTTCGACGAGCCACGTCGCGTACGCGCCGATCATGATGAATTCGCCGTGCGCGAGATTGATCACGCCCATCAGGCCGAACACGATCGAGAGGCCGAGCGCGGTCAGCAGCAAGACGCCGGCGTAGCTGAGCCCGCTGAAGAGTATCGACAGCGCCTTGCCGAACGAGAGCCACGTATCGATGTCGTGAATCGCAGCTTGCACCGCGGCGCGCAGATCGGGATCGTTTCGCACGGCATCCTGTGCGGCCAGGTTCGCGAGCGCGGTGCGTGCGGTTTCGCTCGGCACTTGCGCAACCGCGCGGATTGCAGCGAGCCGGTCGGCTTTGACGTCGCTGTTCAGGCCGCGCTTGGCAAGCGCGAGCGTCAGCGTCGCGGCGATGTCGGGGTTGTGTTCCTGTTTGCTTGCACGCGCAACGATGGCCGGATCGAGCAGCGTGAAAAACTTGTCGACCTGACGAGCCGCCGATGCGCGTTTGTCCTCGTCGTGCGAAAACAGGCTGATTTCCGCGGACGCGACGGCCAGCTTGCGCATCATCAGAATGCCAGGCACGTAAGGCAAATCAGCCGACGACGCTGCGCCGGTTGCCGGCTCGATGCTTGCGGCATCGAGCGGTGGATTGCCGGCGATCGTCGCGTGGCCGTTCTCGCCGCACACGAGTGCGCCGTTGCGCATCGCGTCGACGATCTGTGTCGCCCACGCCTGTTCGCCCGCATCGGACGACACGCCGCGTTCGACGAGTCGTGAAAGTGCGGCGGCCTTGTCGCCGTCCTGCGCGCAGAACGCGGCAAGCACGGCCGCGCGCGCCGCCGATGCGGACGCGTCGGCAGACGTCGCCGCTTTCGCGGCAACGGCGCTGACGCCTAGTGCCAGCGCTACGGTGACGGCAGTGATTGCCTGGAAGATTTGCCTGATGTTGATCACACGAGTTTTCCGGTCGATGCTGCCGCGGGGGGGGGG